>NZ_JBELQA010000006.1:0-351998 GCF_046000495.1 Flavobacterium plantiphilum | reverse complement strand
TGGGAGAGTATGTCGTCGCCTTTCTTTATTGAGCCCCAACCTGAAAAGGTTGGGGCTCTTTTTTTTATAGGTACGACGTGTTCGCCTAACGGCTCGGTTCGTCTCCTTTCTTTAACCTGAACTTGTTTCAGATTCTATAAACCCTGTTTCGATAGAAACAGGGTTTATATTTGGACTATTTTTGTAAAGAATATTAATTTTATTATGGGAAAACAAAAACTAGTGGATATGACCCGTGGACCTATTGTTCCGCAAATTATTCATTTTACCTTACCACTAATAATAGGTAATTTTTTTGTTTTAACATACAATGCAGCTGATTCTGTGATTGTGGGTCGTTTTATTGGTGCTGATGCTTTAGCCGCACTTGGTGCTGCCAGTCCGGTGATGAATGTTTTGCTTTTTTTGATTATCGGGATTTGTCTGGGAATGTCAGTGTTGATGGGGCAGTATTTTGGAGAACAAAATTTTGATAAACTAAAACGTGTTATTTCCACTTCTGTAATTTCCGGAGGTTTGTTTACTATAGTGCTAATAATTTTGGGTTTTTTCTTTTCCCGAACTATACTTTTATTTTTGAATACGCCATTAGCGATTCTGGATGATGCTACTTCTTATCTTCAGATTATCTTTGCGGGTCTTGTTTTTACTTTTATCTATCATATTTATGCTTCTACTTTGAGAAGTATGGGAAACTCTAAAGCATCTCTTTATTTTTTAATTGCTTCTGCATTGCTTAATATTGTTTTAGATATTCTGTTTGTTGTGGTCTGGGAGAAAGGAATTCAGGGTGCAGCCTGGGCAACCGTTGTTGCCGAAGCCGTAGCTGCTTTGTTGTGTATTTTGTATGTTCGGTTTTATATTCCTGTTTTAAGATTTAGCAGTAAAGAGTTTGTATTTGACCGCGGTTTATTCCGAATTATTTTTAGTTACAGTTCGGTTACAGCAATGCAGCAAATTACGTTGCATTTAGGTAAATTTCTCATTCAGGGCGCTATTAATCCTTTGGGTGTGGTTGCTATAGCTGCTTTTAACGCAGTAAGCCGAATCGATGATTTTGTGATGATTGTTCAGCAGAATATTGCTCATGGAACTACAGGGTTTATAGCTCAGAATAATGGTAAAGGAAATTTTGTACGCATTCGTAAAGGCTTTTTAACAGGATTGAAAATGGAAGTGATTTATACGGTACTGGTTTCTCTTATTGTGTTATTCTTTTCGAGAGCGTTAATTTCATTATTTATGGGGAAAGAAGAATCAGAAGTGGTTAATGCCGGTGAGCAGTATTTAAAAATAATGATTTTACTTTATCTGTTACCGGGAATTACGAATTTGATTCAGGGTTATTTTAGAGGCTTAGGGAAGATGAAAGTCACTTTGAATGCTACTTTTACTCAAATGGCGGGCAGAGTTATTGCCGCTTATTTTCTAGCTCCTTATTTTGGGATTAAAGGAATTGCTCTGGCGTGTTTAGTGGGATGGATTTGTATGTTATCTTATGAAACACCTATTTTTTACAAGACGTGGAAGCAAACTAAATAGTTTTGTTTATTCCGGACTGCGTTAGGGATGGAAGCGGCATCCTTTTGTGAGAGTAGTGATTCTGAGGTTTAAACTTATAGTGCCCGAACAAAAGATACAGCGTACAGCCCGGCCTTGTTGCGGATAAAAATAGGCTGTTTTACGAAAAAGTGCTGCAACAAGGGAACGCCATAAAAAAAGAGCTTAACATGATGCTAAACTCTTTCTTTGTTAATATAATTTTATTGAAGATTAGGCTTCTTCATTTTCTTCCATGGTATGATAAACGTTCATCACGTCATCATCCTCTTCAATTTTCTCGATCAGTTTTTCCACATCGGCAATTTGCTCCGGATTCAGTTTTTTAGTGATTTGTGGAATTCTTTCAAAACCGGAAGAAAGTATTTCGATGTTTCTGTTTTCTAATTCTTTTTGGATAGTTCCAAAACTGTTGAATGGAGCATATATTAAGATTCCATCTTCGTCTTCAAACACTTCTTCGGCACCAAAATCAATGAATTCTAATTCTAATTCTTCGGCATCCAGACCTTCTTTTGGAATTCGGAAATTACAAGTGTGATCAAACATGAATTCTACCGAACCTTGTGTTCCCATCGTACCGTTACATTTGTTAAAATAACTACGAATATTAGCTACGGTTCTGTTGTTATTGTCAGAAGCCGTCTCAATAAGGATAGCGATTCCGTGAGGTGCATATCCTTCAAATAAAATTTCTTTATAGTTGGCAGTATCTTTGTTTGTTGCATTTTTGATAGCGCGTTCCACGTTATCCTTAGGCATGTTCGCCGCTTTAGCATTTTGAATAACGGCTCTCAATCTGGAATTGGCTTCAGGATTAGGTCCGCCTTCTTTTACGGCCATTACAATATCTTTACCTATTCTTGTAAACGTTTTTGCCATTGCAGCCCAACGTTTCATTTTTCTTCCTTTTCTAAATTCGAATGCTCTTCCCATTTCTGATTATTTTTTGACGATGCAAAATTACAATTATTTTGTTTTTTTTAAAGTTTTTAGTTTTTATAAAATGGCATTTTTACCACTTTAGCAGGGACATCTTTTTTTCTGATTCGAATAAAGATTTCTGAATCAACCGCAGCATTTTCTGTTGTAACATATCCCATTCCGATTCCTTTGTTCAAAGAAGGAGCCATAGTTCCCGAAGTTACAATTCCGATAGGATTTCCATTGGCATCCACAATTTCGTAATCGTGTCTTGGAATAGCACGTTCCTGCATTTCAAAACCAACTAATTTTTTAGTTACTCCGGCTTCTTTTTGTACTTTTAAGTTCGCTGAATTGGTAAACTCTTTGTTGAATTTAGTAATCCAGCCTAATCCGGCTTCTATTGGCGAAGTAATATCGTTGATGTCATTTCCATATAAACAGAATCCCATTTCCAGACGCAAAGTATCACGGGCAGCTAAACCAATGGGTTGAATTCCAAAAGGAGCTCCGGCTTCAAAAACTTTGTTCCAGATTTGTTCTACTTCTTCATTTTTACAATAAATTTCAAAACCTCCGGCACCGGTATATCCTGTAGCCGAAATAATTACATTTTCGATTCCGGCAAAATCACCCACTTCAAAATGATAGTATTTTATAGCTGCTAAATCAACTGATGTCAGTGATTGCAAAGCTTCTGCTGCTTTAGGTCCCTGAATAGCCAATAAGGAATAATCATCAGAAATGTTTTTCATGTCAACTCCTAAATCATTGTGAGCTGAAATCCAATCCCAGTCTTTATCTATATTAGATGCATTAACTACTAACAAATACTTTTCGTCTTTGATTTTGTAAACCAATAAATCATCTACAATTCCGCCATCGTTATTAGGCAAGCAAGAATATTGCACTCTTCCGTCGGTTAATGTTGCAGCATCATTTGAAGTTACTTTTTGAATCAACGCTAAAGCATTAGGTCCCGAAAGTAAAAACTCCCCCATGTGCGACACATCAAAAACACCAACAGCCGTTCGTACGGTTTCGTGTTCAGCATTTATTCCTTCATAGGTGATAGGCATATTGTATCCTGCAAACGGCAGCATTTTTGCTCCCAAAGCTTCGTGTATGTGCGTTAGCGCAGTATTTTTCATTATGATTTTGTGTAAATTTTGATGGCGCTAATTTATTGCTTTTATTTTGAGTAACAAAGGTGTGAGAGTCAAAGTTTACTGTGAATAAAGCCATTGTTTTTTTATAAAAATAAAGAGAACACGTTTTCTATTCGGTGAAATAAAACTAAATTAGAGGAAAATATTCTAATGAAAATGATATGATCACTTCTGTTTCAATTGATAAAAGGGAAATTTTAAAACATTATCAAAAGATAGCTGTGGATACCCACAAAGGGATTCAGGGACATGCTTTGATTATTGGGGGAAGTTACGGTAAAATTGGTGCTGTCTGTTTGTCTTCCAAAGCCGCTTTGAAAACAGGTTGCGGATTAGTAACAGCTTTTGTTCCTAAATGCGGTTATGAAATAGTTCAAACATTTATTCCCGAAGTGATGGTTTTGACGGATGTGAAGAAAAAATGCATATCTAACATCAATTTTGATTTTAAACCCAATGCTATTGGAATTGGCCCAGGAATAGGACAGGATGAACTGACTCAAAAGGCTTTTTTGAAATTTCTGAAAACAAACGAAACTCCTCTGGTTATTGATGCTGACGGACTGAATATTTTGTCTCAAAATAAAACATGGTTTTTGCTTTTGCAACCTAAAACCATATTGACACCACATCCCAAAGAATTAGAACGCCTGATAGGAAAATGGAATTCAGAAGAAGAGAAATTCGAAAAAACGATTTCTTTTTCCCTGCAATACCATGTGATTGTAGTGATGAAAGGAGCTCCGACACATATTATTGACGGCGAAACTGTTTATAAAAACGCCACTGGAAATCCAGCTCTGGCTACAGCCGGAAGTGGAGATGTATTGACCGGAATCATTACGAGTTTTTTGGCACAGGGTTATGAATCAGTTCAGGCTGCGATTTTAGGTGTTTTTTTACACGGATTAACAGCTGATATTGCTGTACCCAAAACCGGATTTCAATCGTTTATAGCTTCGGATATAATTGAAAATCTTGGGGAAGCTTTTTTGAGTTTGGAATGAAATAGCTGCGGGTAAAAGCTAAAACTAATTTCTTTTCTTCGAAGTTAGGAGACTTTACCACACTAGGACTTTTACCGTAAACTTGTCATCCTGACGAAGGAAGGATCTCATCAAGCAACTCGATAAAGTTGCTCATCTTTGTGGGCACGGATTACAAATCCACGTTATCTGGGCTATCGGATTTGATAATATTTGAATTAAAAATATCCTTTCTATTTTTATGGTATTGAATTCTTGATTCATAGCCATAGATATTTTCCATTTTGTTTTTATAATTATCTATTAATTGTTTCCTTAAATCTTTAATTTCACTAAGCTCTAATAGTGAAATATTTATTTCTGACATCATAGAATTATAATCTGGGATATGAAAAAATTTCATGTCTTTAATTAGTTGTAAGTCATTTTTAATGCGTAATAGAAAATAAAGGGTTTTACTATCAATTAAATCATTTATCAGTAGAATTTCATCAATGATTTGAATTGATTTATCAATAATAGAATTTAAGAGATAGTTGTTTTCTTGATTGAAAGAAATATTTTGAAATGTTCTACCTCTATTGGCATCTTCCTTTGGCCATTTACTTTTAATATAAAGGTCAATCTGAATATCTAGGTTTTCTCTTGTAACTTCATTGGTAAATTCGATATCATTTTTTAAAACGATGACAAATATTTTATTTAACAAAATTGCAAGGAATCTTATTTTATTAGTTATATGCATAAAACTAATGACTTTTCGATTCTCTTTAGGATTGAAAACAATTAAGTAATAAAAGATAAAAGCAGAAAAATACGAGTAACATAATTTAATATAAATAATTCCTATACTATATTGTAATTCGTTAAAGGACTCAATTTTTATAAAGTATAATTCTGTGAAAACAATTGAAATAAAACATATTATGAATATATATTTTACGATTGAATTGAGAGCTTTAAGACGTGAAATAAAAATTTTATACAAATGACTCATGTATGCTTTAATAAAAATTGACTTATAAATTTTTGTTTCTATTCTTGCTAACAATTTATATATACACTTATGTTGTCAGACTTATTATTACTTGAATTTGATTGTTAAGTCTGAAAAACACAAGCGTTTATTCTTTTTTCAAATATAGAAAATAATACTTACAAAGTAGAATTTTAATTAGTTAAGTCTTTTTTGAGCTTAGTAGCGTAAAATAAGGCTTCTCGATACAAATTTTCAGAAAAAGCGATTCGCATTTTCTGAAAATTCACTCGAAGTGACGATTTTTTTACTTAATTAAATTGTGATTTTAGGATTAATAAAAAAAGCCTTAGCCCAATCTTAATTTAGATTTTTGCTAAAGACTTTTGGAAATTTATTTTATAAATCGGGCTAAAGCCCGACCCAATTCATACTTTAAAATAGGTATTGATTTAAAAATCAGTGACTATCCGTTAAAATCAGTGTCATCCGTGGCCTAATTTTTCCATACCAACACATCAGCCGTTTTCATGGATTTTGTTCCAATGATAATTTCAGCATTGGCAGGCAATTTCATTTCATACACTTTATCCGAATAGTTTACGGCAATCCCAAAACCATCACGGTATTCAACCATAATTCCTTCCGGATAGTTTTCAATAGCGATATTTTGTTGTTGGTATAATTTGGTCAAAACCTGTTTTTCCAAATCTCCTTTTTTAGAATCCACACCAATATAAGTCACCGTTCCTTTACCTGCTTTACGGGAAATTACAGCCGGAGTTCCGGCATAGAAATCCCCCTGAAAAGTACCCCAGATTTCAGTTCCTTTGTTTGGTTTTAATAAATCGCCCCAAGAAACCCATTCAAAATCCTGATTGTTGAATTTAATTTTATCGGGAGATTGCGGCATCAATAAATCATAAGATTCAATTTCGGAACCAATTAATTGCCACATCGGTTCGTAGAATTTGGCTTCCCAAAGATGTCCTTCACGATTTTGAATTCCTGAACGACAGCTCAATACTAAATTCCCTCCGTTTTGGGCGTAAGCCGTTAATTTGTCAATCATTTGTTGATCGATCATTTGGTAAGCAGGAACAATTAAAACGGGGTATTTAGAAAAATCAGTCGTATCTCGAACAAAATCTACCGGAGCGCCAAAGGATTTCACCGCTTTGTAATATTTTAAAAAATGTTTTTCAGTATTCCATTGATTGGTTTGTTTGTTCAAATCAATTCCCATTACATTATCGGCATTGAATAAGATTCCTGTTTTGCGTTGTACATATTCCTTTGGCAATTGGGCTTTGGGATTTTGTTTTTTACGCAAAGTATTAATGTCTTTGATAAATTGGCTGAATTCTAATCCGCCAGTTGTTGGCGTAACGCCATCAGGACCCACAATTCCGTAATGAAATTGCTCGTAGCCATACAAGGGTGCGCGATAGCGATAGGTACAAGTAAACTTACTTCCGCCAGCAAAAACATGCCACAACCAAAGTCGCATGGCTCCTGGTAAAGGTTGCGGATTAATGCTTCCCCAATTCACTTGACCAGGTTGTAATTCCATAACACCATAAGCGCCTTTCATGGGACGGAAAAAATCATTCGACATCGCAATTCTAGAATATTCGCCCACACGATACCCTTTTGGTCCAATGCCTAAATCACTTCCATAAACCATATAACGGGTGTAAGAAACAAAGTCTAATTCTTTGCTAGCTCCTACATAACCCACATCGTACATTGGGATATAATTAGAAGTTATCCATTGATTTGGATTGACATACTGACGAATCACTTTAGCCTGTTCATCTAAAAATGATGCTGTTTCATGATCACCAAAACGGTAATGATCCAGTTGGGCGTGTAAATTCATTCCCCATAACGAATGCAACGGAAGATTAATTTCGTCAAAAGTACTGTAAGTACCACTCCAGAAATTATTACCCCAAGATTCATTCAAGGCATCGATAGTTTTGTATTTTTCTTTTAACCAATTGCGAAATCGTTGTGGAGCATCTTTTCCGTAATCCAGAAAACGACGTGGTTCATTGTCTAACTGCCAGCCGATTACATTTTTGTCATTTCCATATCTTTTGGCTAATTCAGCAATCATTTTCATCGAATACGAACGGTAATAATTGTTTGAAAAAGTAGCGTGTTGTCTTGTTCCGTGATCCATCTTCGTGCCGTCTTCATTAGTTACCAAAACATCCGGATGTTTGCGAACCAGCCAGACCGGAGGCGTAGCAGTCGAAGTACACAGAATCACTTTAAGATGGTATTTTTTAGCCAATTTTAAGGATTTGTCCAGCCATTTAAAATCGTATTTTCCTTCTTCGGGTTCGAGTTGTGCCCAGGCAAATTCGCCAAAATGCGTGAATTCAAAGCCCATTTTTTCCATATTCTGAAAATCGCGTTCCCATTGCGCCGGATCCCAATGTTCAGGATAATAATACACTCCTACGGAAGTTAAATCCTTGGAAGGGAAGAAATTTTCTAATTTTTGAGCAAAAGTCGCTGCGGTCCACAACAGTAGTAATGCCAGAAAGCATTGGGTTATTTTTTGGTTCATAATGATATGGTTTGGAAATAGATAATTACAAATCTAAGTTTTTTTAGTTATAAAGTGTAATTTTCTCACTTCATTGTGTAAACAGAAAAATCTTTATAAAGTGCTGAACGGCTCGCCATCTGTCTTAGACCAATTCGACCTTCATGAAGCGAAGGCTGATTTTTAAGATTCCAACTGAAAAGCTTTGAAGTGTTTTTTTCCACTACATTAAAGAAGAGTTTTTCGTTGGTTTTGATAACCGTAATTGTATAAGTTTCATCCGTTTTAAAAAGTCCGGTTTCAAAATAGGGATTCGGGATTTCTGTGGTAGTGTTGAAGTTTTGTCCTTTCTTTACAGGATATTGACGGACTCGGATATAATCTTTTTCGCTGTTAGTATTGTCATTTTCGAAAGAAGAATAACTAATATGTAAAGCTTTTATGTTGGTAAAATACGTTTTCATGGCGGGAATCGTTCTTAGCGAATTCCACTTTGAAATATCTTTCACAAAAGGTATTTTGCCGGTTCCGGTTGCCTGAAGATACAAAATAATTGCCCATTTGGTAGCGGAATCTTTTCGGGTAAAATTATATTCTATTTTGACATTGCCTTTAAAAGATTCTTTTGTCCAAAGAACAGCATGATCCGAATCGGATGCTGCTTTTACTCCGGCATTCAACAGCATTCCGGCTTTGGTATTTTTGACAGAGGCCTGAAGTCCGTCCAGAAACCATTTCGCTTGCCAGTTTTTAGTTCCGCTATCCTGAAATTCTAATTTCCATTGTCTGGACTCATTGAGAATGTCAAATTCTTTATTTTCAGTATTTTGAGCATTTATCGAAATGCAGAAAAACAGTATAAGCAGTTGCTGTAAATTCATTTTTGATGTTTTGTTTGTTCAGGAACCTACCCGGTAATCATTTAATTCTAATGTTTTAACAATGGTCAGTTTTTCATGATAAATATATCTTTTTCAATAATACTTATCAGTTCTTCTTTCAGGTTTATTTATTGATGTTGTCGTTTATTTCATAATTAAGTTCCTGATAACCAATTTCTCCTTTGTCGGAAATGGCTTCTACGATGATCATCATTTCATCTTTGTTATCTGTATTGTAAAAAGAAGTAAATGCTTTACCTGATTCATCTGTTTTTAGTACGGGCTGCCAGTGTATCAGTGTGCGGATGTCAGTATGCTGCCAATCATCCGGCTGAATGTTGTCATATTTTGGAGCATAAAATTCTTTGGCTGTAGCAAAGACAGGAACAGTGGTCTGGGTTAAACCTTTTGGTTTTTGCGCACCTCCAAGACCTATTCCGGCATGGGTATAAATCGCTATGACATTTCCCCAGGGAGGAGCTACAAAAGCACAGTTGGGAAGGTCATTAAATACCTCACAATACAATGTGGTAAAACCTTTGGCATTTTCGATAATTTCAAAACTACTTACTTCACTCGGTGAGATGTTAGGAATATGCATATAATCATAATGCGGAATAACAATACCGTCAACAAGAACAAGGGTAGCTTCGTTGTTCACTGTGGCATATAAATTTTGATCCGGCATTCTTTCTATTCTTACTTTATCGGGATAATTAAATAACAGCACACTGTATAATCCGTAGGACCATTTTTTTTCTTTGGAAAGAATTTCTTTTCCTTTGATTATGGTTTTTGGTTTGCCGTATTTCTCTGTTACTTTTTGTTTATTAGGCGTCATTTTAGCATTCACTTTTACCTGATCTAAAAGAATACCGCCAAACTGTAAATTGAATTTTTCATCGATTTCTTTTTGTTTTTTACTTTTTTCAATGAATTTCACTACAATGCTGTCGGGTTGTTCAATAGCCTGAGTAGGTTCAAAAGTAATTGCAGGTGATTTTTTTTGGTCTAAAACAACCGAATTGCTTATTTTTTTATCTGATTTATTGGCAGTCTGGATAAGGACTTCTATTTCTTTTCCGTATTCGTCATTTAAATCAAATTTAAATTTCCCCAGACTGTCTGTTTTTTGTTTGTAAAATGATTTATCCCTACCGGAAGTCATCATGGTTAATTCGACATCTTTTTTTCCTTTTTTTGCTGAAAAAAGATTATTGACTCTGCCTGATACGGTAAGCGATTTTTCAGGATTGATGCTTAGAGAAGATTTATTAGGTTTCGAATAATTGTATTTACTCCATCCCTGGGTAAGCATTAAAACCTCTAAATCTTCATGCATGCTACTGTCATTCTTAAAGTAATAACCGGGATTTTCGATGTTTCCTTTTAATTCTGAGTCTATTAAAAAATACGATAGGATATTTTGACGCAGGTTTTGCATCTTTCCTAATTCTTCTTTATTGACGACCAGTACAGAAGTGTTAGCATGTACAGCTTCTCCGTTATTATGAGTAGTTTGAATAGTAAGATTAGTCCGTTCCCGTTTGTTGTAATTTTGTTTGTCAGTAGTAAGATTGATTTTTATCCGGCTTTCCGGTTTTTCATTAAAATAAAGTCTTTCTGCAATTGGTTTTTTGGAATTGTTTAAAATACTAAATGCAATAATCCCTTCGGGAATTTCAGTAGTAGAGATTAAGGACTGGTAAAATCCCTGATTAAGGCGAACCTTTTTTTCATACAAATCAATTCCTCTAAATGAAATCCGAACAAAAATACTGTCGTTTTTCATGTAGTTGGATAGGGCTTTAAGCACCACTTTATTACCTTGTTTGTAAACGGATAAAATAGTTCCGCTGGCAGCCACATCAGGTAGAGGATATAAAGATTTGTCTTTCAGAGAAGGTTTTAATCGGGCATAATATTTTTTAGAACTATCTGCGTTAGTAATAAAGAAACTTCCCATTCCGAGGCTGTTACTTTTAAACGTTGTGATGTGGTTTTCCTGTTCATCAATGATATCTCCTTCAATTATTTTTCCTTTTCCGGTAGCAGCTGTGGCTTTAAAACCCACTTTACTATTCAGTCCGTGAACCAGTTCTCCGCTTTCCGGGAAAAATTGCAGGTCTGTATATTTCTGGTTTAAAACAAATGTTTTGGAAGCCGTTTTCTGGTTTTCAGTTTCTATTTTTAAAGTTGCGAACTGGCTTTCTTTTTCAATAGGATAGTCCAGAATATACTGCTCATTTTTTCCTTTTTTAATAAGCAAACTGTCTTTTTTATCATCAACACTGATATATACGTTTAATTTGTTTTTTTGAAGGGAATCAATAAGCTGCGGATTAAAAACTACTTCCAGATGATCGCTGGCTGTCTCTTCTTTGATTAGTCTGATGTTTTGAATTGCAGCCGTATTTTGATTTTCTGTTGGAAATACCTGAATGTATTCTTCAAAGAAAAAAGCATCATCAAAATTCTGATTCCATTGCGTATACGCTCTGATTAGGTAATTGCCTTTTTGTATTTTTTTATCTAAATCAAAATTCCCATGACCAATTCCGTTTTCTATTTTGATTAATTTTTTTTGCAGTATCACTTCATCAGCACCGATTAACTCTGCATGCAACACACCGCTCAAAGAGGAAGGAATATGTTCGGAAGCATTTGAAACAATGCATTTAAACCAGACTGTATCCCCGTTAGTATATACTTTTCGATCCAATTGCAGATAAATTTTTTCAGCAAAAGACGCATTGGAAACAACCCAGTTATTTTCCTGTGCCCAAAAAGATAGTGGAAATAGCAGTAAAAGCTGAAGAAGGAGTGTTGGCATATTTATACCAGTTTTATTGGATGATTTTTTCATGATCGCTTGTGAACTGATTTTAATGAATTTCTTATCGATTGATAATCTTTCAATTACAGATAACAAAATCTGTTTTGAAAAGTATCAAATATAAAAATAAAATCATTTATAAATACGATTTTTCGTATTGATGTGGAGGCGATAAATACAACTGATTCATTTTTAAACTGCTTTATGGAAAGCAAAATCCAACAGCTGTCTATAAAATTATATAAATTAATGCGATAATCATGTAACAGGATTTTATGGCTTCGTCTCTAATTTGGCAATTGTAAATAATAACAATTAGTATTAATATTTAATTATAAAAGCCATGGATTCAAATTACATTATCAATAGACTTAAATCGACCCTTTTTAAATATCCAACAGTTGACGTTCTTAGAAGCAGATTGAAAAATCTGGACGAAAAAAAGAGAAATACTATTGTATCCAGTTTGAAAATTGAACTTTACAAACATAAAAATTCAGACATTCACGAACCCCTGATAGAATTGCTTTATAAAATGCCATTGGCATCATAAAAAACAAACGGCAAGTTATTAATTTAACTTGCCGTTTTTTTTTTAGATATAAGTGGGATTCTTGCGTAAGTGTGTGAGGTTTAAATATGGCCTTTATCCCAAATACAAAACCAATTTTTCCATTAAGCCTAATACCCAAATTGCTTGTAGCGTGTGTTAGTAGCTGTTGCTTTTTATCAAACCAAACTTTATCGTATCTCCTTTAGTTATGGTAGGAAATATATCATCAGCCGTATTAGGAATTCCATCAACGCCTACTGAAAATAGTATGTATTTATCTTTGCTTCTCTGGTACTGTAAATCTCCCATCTTTTGATTGCCTTTCAAAAAAGGATCCCAAGTAAACTCTGTTTTTTCTCTTGCTTGCTGAAGTTTTTCAGGGTATTCACCGAACTTATATTTATAAAATTCAATACTCTTAACAGATGAATTTAAATTATTTTTAGCAAATTCAACATTAGCATCGTTGAACACAGGACTTTCCTCGATCATTTTTGTAATAAATAACCAAAAAATGAATGTAAAAGCTATGCAAGCTGAACCAATAAAAATCAATGTGCGGTCTTTGTATTTTACTATTCCTTTCCAAAGTAAAATTATTCCCGCAATCAGACCAAAGTTTGGCATTAGTCCAACTAAACCCCACCAATAAAGTCTTTTTACATTTTGATTTCTTTCCATATTATAGAATTTGTTTCTGCAATAGCTACTAACGTTCTCGCGCCTTGCGCCGTTTGCGACTTACGAAGACGAGTATTTTCGGCTAAACGAAGATATGATAAAAAACGGTAATTCCACTAAATTCGCAAATGGCGCAAGACGTGTGTTACCAGCAGATTATTTCTTCACAATAATTTTATTTTCAACGAAATCTAATATTTTTTTAAAATTTTCTTCCCCAACTTCTACTTCTGCTAAGATTAAAGGTTCGTATTTTTTTGTAATCATAAGCAAGTTATCTTCTTTTATTAAATATGTTCTAAATTCTTTCCATTCAAAGACTCTTTCTGTTTCTTGAACTTTTGTAATTAAGCTTTCTTCAGTAAATTCATAAGTAAAATTAGTTATGCTTCGGCACGCTTCAATTTCTTTAGTTTTAACTTCTTCAAATCCTTTATATGATGATTTTATTTTAAAATAGTAATAGATGTATGGGATTAAAATTCCTAATCCAAAAAGTATAAATGCAAATCCAAAAAAGCTCGGTCTGTCAAAAGTGATAAGAGAACCGATTATTAATAAAGTTAGACCAAGAAAATGAGAGTTTTTATAATATGCAATTTTTTCTTTCCATGCTAAATCACGAAGCAAATCCATTTGTTTTATATAAATATTTTCATCAAAATTTAATTCAAATTTCATATTTTTAACTCGTTATATGTTAATTTGCTGGTAACGTTTTGCAGCTACAAGAAGTTGCAAACTTTGTAACCGAATACTTTCGGTTATTACTAAATTTCTTCCGAAACGTGAACGTGAATTTAACACATAATTTGCCATTTCTTGTAACTGCTGTTGTGCGTTTGGTTTTTTTTATAACAGTATCTTTTTGTTTTCATAATTCCTATTGAAAAATTCAATAGTATTGTCTATATATTTTCGTGGTGAACCTGAAGTATTGTATTTAAAATGTGTAATTAATTCATTTATTTTTTTCGTTTTTTCTTCGTCTGTAAGTTCTTCTTTTAAAAGTGACGCTTTAGAAAACCAATTCAAATTTAGATGATTAAGATTCCCACATTTCAATGGTGTCTTATCTTCAAATAATAATTCATCTAATCTATCTTTAGTTTTTTCAAGCTCAGTTTTATTTAAATTTATGTAATTATCTATTGTATTGTGTGATACAGCACCAATATAATTGACATCTTCTTCCATCATATAAGCGTCAATAATTGCTTGTCCAAAATAAATTTGTTCTGATTTATTTAAGCTTATTTCTCCGTGAGCTAAACCTCCTTTAATTGGTATTTTTGCTTCAATAGTTCTAGCAAATAACCATCTAACAGCTATTAGGAAAAAATAGAAATTATTGATGTCATCATTTTTAGAAAAAATAACTATTGAGTCTGAAAAACTAACTATATAAATTTCAGCATCTTTATATTTTTCTAATAGCTTTCCATTTTCAGCAATATTTTCTAAAAATTTTTTAGTCTTTGAAATTTTACTTAATTGCTCATAAATTTCGGCGTGATTATTTTTTGAGACTAAATCTTTAAAGCCTAAAATATCAATAAAAGCAACAAATCTTTTATCTGTAGGTTTTCAATTTGTTCTATTTGATTTCTTTTCTGTCATTTATATATGTTTTTCTGCGATTCTGCTGCAAACTGACGCACAACTAGTATATAGGCGAAATAAACCTTCGTATATACACCCAAAATCGGGTAGATTAGCGAAGGTTTGTTTCGCTTTTATTATTTTCAAATATATTTAAATATTCTTACAAAACAATCTGTTTAAAAAAGAATTTTCCTTGTATCAGCGTTTGCGTGAGGGATGGGAGTGGAGCTCTTTATAGTTTTCCTTCTTTATGGAAACTATAAAAGCGGGAGCGTACAGCCCGACGCTGATGGAACGGAGTGGAAGCAGGGGCACGCCCAAAAAAAATACCCAAAAAAAAAAATCCGACTGGTTTACACCAATCGGATTCTATAATTTTAGTCTCTAACTGTTGACCGATTACTAGATGTGAATAACTTCACCGTAAGCAGCAGCAACTGCTTCCATCACAGCCTCACTCATGGTTGGGTGTGGGTGGATTGATTTCAGGATTTCGTGACCTGTAGTTTCCAGTTTACGGGCTACAACTGCCTCAGCAATCATATCAGTAACTCCGGCACCAATCATGTGGCATCCTAGCCATTCTCCGTATTTAGCATCGAAGATTACTTTTACAAATCCGTCAGCATTTCCGGCAGCTTTTGCTTTTCCTGAAGCTATGAAAGGGAATTTTCCAATTTTTAAATCGTATCCTTTTTCTCTGGCTGCTTTTTCAGTTAAACCTACTGAAGCAATCTCAGGAGTAGCATACGTACAACCCGGTACGTTTCCGTAATCGATAGGCTGAACGTGCATTCCAGCAATTTTCTCCACACAGTTGATTCCTTCAGCAGAAGCTACGTGAGCCAAAGCCTGTCCCGGAGTTACATCACCAATAGCGTAGTAACCAGGAATATTTGTTGCGTTGTAAGCGTTTACTAAGATTTTATCTCTGTCAGTAGCAATTCCTACTTCTTCTAAACCGATGTTTTCGATGTTGGTTTTAATTCCAACAGCAGAAAGCAGGATGTCAGCTTCAAGTTCAATTTCTCCTTTAGCTGTTTTTACAAATGCTTTAACTCCGTTTCCTTTAGTGTCGATTTTCTCCACAGAAGAGTTTGTCATTACAGTGATTCCAGATTTTTTCAAAGATTTTTCAAATTCTTTTGAGATATCTTCGTCTTCCACAGGAACTACATTTGGCATAAATTCAACGATAGTAACCTCAGTTCCCATTGAGTTGTAGAAGTGAGCAAATTCCACCCCGATTGCTCCTGAACCAACGATAATCATCTTTTTAGGTTGTTCCGGTAAAGTCATCGCCTGACGGTAACCAATTACTTTTACACCATCCTGAGGTAAGTTAGGTAACTCACGAGAACGAGCTCCGGTAGCAATGATAATATGATCTGCACTGTATTCAGTAACTTTATTGTCTTTGTCAGTAACGTCAATTTTTTTACCTGGTTTTAATTTTCCAAAACCATTAATAACGTCAATTTTATTTTTTTTCATCAAGAAAGTAACTCCTTTGCTCATTCCTTCGGCAACATTACGGCTACGTTGAATTACAGCAGGGAAATCTTTATCAAATTCAGAAACCGTCAATCCGTAATCGGAAGCATGTTTTAGATAATCAAAAACCTGAGCGGATTTCAGTAAAGCTTTTGTTGGGATACAACCCCAGTTCAAACAAACTCCACCTAAATTTTCTTTTTCAACTACGGCTACTTTAAAGCCTAATTGTGATGCTCTGATAGCAGTTACATATCCGCCCGGACCACTTCCTAAAACAATAACGTCGTATTTCATTTCTATGTATTTTTTGTTTTTTATTGTTGAAATGCAATGAGCAAGCTCAAGCCTTTTTATTCTAATTTATTTTTTACGTTGTCCAAAATGAAATTTGTACAAGCAGTTTTGACCTTGTATGTATTTCTAAATTAATTGAGACTGCGAATTTAAGGATTTATTCTGTTTTTAAAACTCCTAAAAGCACAAAATATTAACAGAATGCGGTTTATAAAGCCTGAATTTTCAAAATCTAACAAAATAGATTCGGTTTCTTATATATTTTTAGAGATATGTCAATGATTTTGTGTGAGGAGTTGTTGGTTAAACTTTAATTTTTTACCGCAAATTCGCCAATTTGAAATATCTTAATAAATTAAATAATTTGCGAATTTGCGGTAAATTATCAGTGAATAAAAAGAAAATTAACCCACCATTTTCTGTTTTCTTAGCAACAACCAAATCACTATTGGCGCACCAAAAATAGAAGTTACCGCATTAATTGGTAAGGTAATATCGCCACCCGGAACCTGTGAGATAGTATCACAGATTAACATGATAACGGCACCAAAAAGGAGACTGCTCCAGAATAAAATCTTGTGATTACTGGTTTGGAAAACCAATTTGGCAATATGAGGAACTGCCAAACCTATAAAAGCTATTGGACCGGCAAAAGCAGTAATGCTTCCTGCCAGAATACTGGTGGCCAGAATAATAATCAATCGGGATTTCTTGTAGTTCATGCCCAGACTCCGGGCATAATTTTCGCCAAGAAGCAAGGCATTCAGTGATTTAATACTGCCTAAAGTCAATAATAAACCAACAGATACACAAAGGGCTAAAATGCTAATGGATGTCCAGGAAAGGTTTCCCAAATTTCCTAACGACCAGAAAGTAAATTTCTGCAATTGTTCGGCAGTGCTAAAATAACTTAATGTTCCTACGATGGCTGTGCTTAAACTGCCAAACATTAAGCCTACAATCAGAATACTCATGGTGTCGCGTAATCGCACGGAAACCAATAAAACGGCTAATAATACAAAGGAACTCCCCAGCGTTGAAGCTAAAACAATTCCGTAGGACGAGAGTACTATTTGCTGTAAAAAAACGGGAAGTAAGCCCGCCCCCAAAATCACAAAAGCAACTCCCAAACTTGCACCGGAACTCAATCCTAAAACATAAGGTCCGGCTAAAGGATTTCTAAATAAGGTTTGCATTAATAAACCACTTATTGAAAGTCCGGTTCCCACCAGCACGACTGTAATAGCTTTAGGTAAACGATAATTGATAATAATGTATTCCCAGGTAGATTTACTGGCTTGTCCGCCAGTTAAACTCTGAAAAATTTCTTTGAACGGAATCGTTACAGATCCCAGACTAATGTTTGCAAAAAACAAAAAAAGCACCCCTGTTATCAGGTATAAGAATAAAATAGTATTTCTTTTTTGATTTTTCAAGTCAGACTAATTTAGTTTTTGTACAAATGTAAAATGGTAGTCCGGAAGTAAATCAGGATGAAAGATTTTGATATAATCTTTCAAAACTAAATCGGGACGGCTAGGGGCTGATTCGTAATAAACAGTTCCTCCTGTTGCACCTAATTTACTTTCAAAAGTATATACATTTTTAGTTTTAAAAGCATTAAATTGCTCGTAATGCGGATTGCTGTAACCTAATTCTTTCGTGTTTTTAAATGAGCCTGTGGCTATCCAGATATCAGCATTTTTGGCTTTCTCTAATATATTTTCAAATGATAAACCTAAGCTTCCGCTTCCTTTTGTATCCGCCCATAAATAATTGGATTTGGCATCCTTCATAAATTGCGCTACCCAGCTGTTTCCTTTGGCCACATACCATTGGTTTTGGTACATTGAACCGTATAGAACTGTTTTTTCAGCTTTTTCACCGGCAACTAATCGCAAAGCATCGTTATAACTTTTTACAATATTGTCAAACAGTATTTTGCCTTCTTTTTCTTTACCAAATAGAGCAGCATAAAGTTTAATCCATTCGGCTTTTCCCAGTGGCGATTGCTCCATCCAATCGGCCTGAATGAGTACTTTTAAACCATTTTTTTCTAAATTGGCAATCATCGGATTGTTGTTGTCAATACCAAAAGTTATAATAGCTTCAGGAGCTAAATCAATCAGCTTTTCCATGTTTAGGCGTTCGTTTTGTCCCACGTTTTTAACAATTCCGGCATCAATTAATTTACGGGTTTTTTCAGAAGAAACATAATCGGTATGGGGAAATCCCGCTAAGGATTTTTCAACTCCCAGCATTTCTAAAAACGGAATATTAGTTGTTGAAGTCACTACAATGGATTTCAGAGGAACTGTGATTT
Organism: Flavobacterium plantiphilum; assembly: GCF_046000495.1. Taxonomy (NCBI): domain Bacteria; kingdom Pseudomonadati; phylum Bacteroidota; class Flavobacteriia; order Flavobacteriales; family Flavobacteriaceae; genus Flavobacterium; species Flavobacterium plantiphilum. The sequence goes on along the minus strand of NZ_JBELQA010000006.1, from coordinate 333,153 downwards.
GGGTATACTTTTGTAAACTGTCTGGAACGGCTGTGTTTTTTTCTTTGAGGATGTACAAAAAATCTTTATTGGCATCCGGCCAGGGGTTTAAAACTTTAACTATCGAATAACCATCGTATTTATGAATAGAAAGATTCGTCGAATATTCAATTTCATTTTTTTCAGTTGCTGCTGAAACAGAGGTTGTTTTTTCATTCTTTTTGCAAGCGGTAAAACTTAAAAAGAATATTATAAACAGGATTTTATTATAAAAAGAATTCATCATCAAAATTTATTTGCAAGCAAAGGTATATGAAATTGTAAAAATTACTGTTTATTTTTTAGGATAAAAAAATGAACAAATGGTATCTTTACCTCATGAATACTATAAAGCTAAAATGCTGTTCCGGTTGTGGAACTTCCTTTGATTGCGGAGATATTTCGGAACAGAAGAAATGTTGGTGCAATGATTTTCCACCCATTTTTAATTTTTCCGAAGAAGGAGATTGTCTTTGTCCCAATTGTTTTAAAAAGAGCTGTTCGCTTAAAATTGAGGAATACATAACTACGGTTTCACCGGAAAATGCATTAGATAACAAAGCCAAAGATTTACCCAAAACGACTCATTTAATAGAAGGAATTGATTACTATCTGGAAAACGGAAATTATGTTTTCAAAGCCTGGTTTCATCTCAAAAGAGGGAATTGTTGTGGCAATGGTTGCCGTCATTGTCCGTATTAAAAAAGTTATGAGTTATGAGTTATGCGAACAGAAACATTCATTATAAAAAACAATTAGAATTAATAATTAACCATTTATCATTAACAATTAAAATGATTTACTTTGTAACAGGAGGGGAACGCTCCGGAAAGAGTAGTTATGCCGAAAATTTAGCCAAAGAATTATCAGAACGACCAATGTATGTGGCTACAGCACGAAAATGGGATGATGATTTCCAGAAGCGTATTGACCGCCATCAAAAAGACAGAGACGAACGTTGGATTAATATTGAAAAAGAAAAGTTTCTGAGTGAAATTGATTTTTCAGGGCATGTTGCTGTGATTGATTGCGTAACTTTATGGTTGACTAATTTTTTTGTAGATACAAAAAATGATGTGGAATCGAGTTTGATTCAGGCCAAATCCGAATTTGAATCTGTTGCCAATCAACCCAATGCAACTATTATCATTATTTCGAATGAAATAGGAATGGGTGTTCATGCTGATACACATATTGGTCGAAAATTTACCGAATTACAAGGCTGGATGAACCAGTATTTAGCTCAAAAAGCAGATAAAGTAGTACTAATGGTTTCCGGAATTCCGGTAACGATAAAAGGAGGATTATGAATTTTGTAACCTCATGGTCTGGTGGAAAAGACAGCTGTTATGCGATGATGCAGGCAGTAAAGCTAGGATTGAAGCCAAAGGTTTTACTGAATATGATGAATGAAAACGGAAAGATTTCGCGTTCGCATGGTTTGCCTTTATCCATTTTGCATCAGCAGGCACAAAAAATGCAATTGCCCATAGAAACGGTTCCTGCAACCTGGGGCGATTATGAGGAAAAGTTTATTGGTATTTTAAAAAAGTTGAAAGCCAATTTTGAGTTAGATGCTGCCGTTTTTGGAGATATCGATTTGCAGCCTCACAGAGATTGGGAAGAGAAAGTTTGTAAAGCGGCTGATTTAGAAGCTATTTTGCCTTTATGGCAACAAGATCGCATTATTTTAGTGAATGAAATGATTGAAAGCGGGATAGAAACGATGATTGTTTCCTGTAATACAATGATGGGAGAATTTTATTTAGGAAAGATTCTAACCAAAGAATTAGCGCTCGAATTAGCAGCTAAAGGTATTGATCCTTGCGGTGAAAATGGAGAGTTTCACACTATGGTAATTTATTGTCCTTTATTTTCAGATAAAATAACATTGCCCGCTTTTAAAACTGTAGAGCATAATGACTATTGTTTTGTAGTTTGGGAATAAGTGAGCAGTATTCAGAAAGCATAAATTAGAATTAAGTCAAAATTTTCAAGTTCAGTCTGAGAGGGCTAAGACGATGAAAAAAAATATCATATTCCATGCAAACATTAGACGAAATAATAAAATCCCGTCGTGATACCCGTCATTTTACCAATGATGCCGTTCCTGATGCTGTTATTGAAAAAGCATTGCAGGCAGGACATTGGGCGCCTTCTGTTGGTTTGACCGAAGCAACCCGGTATTATCTTATCAAGTCAGCTGAAGTTAAGAAAGCCATCAAAGAATTATTTTTAGAATATGATAAAAAAGCAGCAAAAAGTACCGATGATGAATCCCAAAAGGAACAATATCAAAATTTAAAACTCGAAGCAATTGAGGACGCTCCGTTGGGATTGGTAATTTGTTACGATCGTTCGGTGCTGAATCATTTCACTATTGGAACTGTGGGGAGTAATGAAGCGATAAAGTTTAGTGCGGTTTGTGCGGCGCAAAACATTTGGCTTTCACTTACAGAGCAAGGCTATTCTATGGGCTGGGTTTCGATTTTGAATTATTACGAATTCAAAAAAATACTGGGTTTACCAGAATATATTGAACCGCTGGGATATTTTTGCGTAGGCAAACCTGCAACCAATTATGACAACCAACCCATGTTACAACAGCTGCATTGGAAACAAAAATCAGATGCACTTTGTATAACAGAAATAAACGAACTTTCAGCAATTGATAAAAAACAAACGGAAGTAAAAGCTGTTGCAAAATCTAATGCAGCTTTTTCTATAACTGCTTTGCAACATAAAATAGATCAAAAAACAAAACCGACAGGTTCTTTAGGTGTTTTGGAAAAAATAGCACTGCAAATTGGTACTGTTTTTCAAACTTTGGAACCTAAAATAACTAAACCTCACATTGTGGTTTTTGCTGCCGATCATGGCATTGCTCAGCACGGTGTTAGTGCCTATCCGCAGGATGTTACCCGCCAAATGTTGAGTAACTTTCTGGATGGTGGAGCAGCGATAAATGTGTTTTGCAATCAAAATAATATTGCACTTTCAATAGTTGATGCTGGTGTGAATTATGATTTTCCATCTAATACAGCACTTATTTCGGCTAAGATAGACAAAGGCACACATTCATTTTTAAACGGCCCGGCGATGAGTAAAAAGCAAATGGAATTGTGTTTTACCAAAGGAACTGAAATTGTAGCAAACCTTGCAAAACAGGGCAGTAATTGTGTTGGTTTTGGCGAAATGGGAATTGGAAATACCGCTACAGCTTCAGTTTTAATGAGTGTGCTGTGTAATTTTTCTATTGAAGATTGTGTGGGCAGAGGGACAGGAGTGAATGATGAAAAATTACAATTCAAGATAGACATTCTTAGAAAAACCATTGTAAATTACGATGGAGAAAAGGATCTAGATAGTTATCTGACTTATTTTGGCGGATTTGAAATTTTGCAAATGGCTGGCGGTATGCTGGAGGCTTATCGTCAAAATATGATTTTTTTAGTGGATGGTTTTATTTGTAGTGTGGCTTTTTTGGTCGCGTACAAAAAGAATCCTGAAATACTAAAAAATGCCATTTTCAGTCATCAATCAGCGGAAAAAGCCCATAAAAAATTATTGGATTATCTGAATGTTCCAGCTGTTTTACAATTGGATTTACGTTTGGGCGAAGGAACTGGCTGTGCTTTGGTTTTCCCAATAATAGAATCGGCTGTGGCTTTTTTAAATGATATGGCTAGTTTTGAAAGTGCGGGAGTGAGTGAGAAGTAGATTTTTTTGGCTAAAGCCAATATAAAAGAAATTTGGAAATCTTCAGATAAATCTGGAGGCAATTAAAAAGGAGATTTGATATTCCGAGATTTAAAGCAATTAGAATTTTTTTAATGAATTTGGAGAGAGAAAGATAAATCATTGGCTTTAGCCAAAAAAATAAAACAATTTAAAAATACAATTATGCCTTTTGTTAAAGTATATATTCATTGTGTTTGGAGTACTAAAAATAGATTTCCTTATTTAGATTCAATAGAATTGCGTCAAAAAGTTTGGCAGCATATACGAGAAAATGCAGTTCAAAAAGGGATTTTTATAGATTTTATAAATGGATATGCTGATCATTGTCATTGTCTTATTTCATTGGGTGTTGATCAAAATATTCAAAAAATAATGCAATTAATAAAAGGAGAGTCTTCATTCTGGATAAATAAGAACGGTTTGACTAAAGCAAAGTTTGAATGGCAAGATGAATATTTTGCCGTTTCTGTTTCGGAATCGATTATTGACAAAGTTCGAGATTATATCAAAAATCAAGAAGAGCATCATAAAAAGAAAACATTTCAGGAAGAATATGATGAATTCATTGATAAATATGGATTTAAGAAGGTTAATGATAAATAGTTTGGCTGAAGCCATTAATGATTTTAATCAAGGTTTCTCCAGCTAAAGCTGGAGACAATTCAAAGGTAGGAGCTTTAGCTTGAATTGCCAACAGCTTTAGCTGTTGGTTTGTAGGTTGTGAATTTTATTGGCTTTAGCCAAAATGATATTGATATTTAAACAAAATGAAAAAAGAACTCCATATATTTTTTACCGCAGTACTATTTTATACCCGAATTCCCTGTCCTAAAAATATCAATCATCATCCGGATTATTTAAACAAAGCTTCCCGTTATTTTCCACTTATCGGCTGGATTGTAGGCGGAATAAACTTTGTGATTTATTATCTTTCGGCTTTTGTTTTTTCAAATGAAATAGCGGTTATTTTATCAATGATTGCCAGTATTCTGGTTACAGGCGCTTTTCACGAAGATGGTTTTGCCGATGTTTGCGATGGTTTTGGTGGCGGATGGACTAAGGAAAAGATTCTTCTAATTATGAAAGACAGTGCTATCGGAGCTTATGGAGCTATCGGTTTGGTATTGCTGTTTTTGTTAAAATTCCAGAGCGTAGTTCAGTTACTTGCAGAGGCAAATTCGATAGTGGTAGGTTTATTGTTGTTTGTTTCGGGACATGCTTTAAGTCGATTAGCTGCTGTATCTATTGTTTTTACTCATGAATATTCCAGAGAAGATGCCACAAGTAAAAGCAAACCCATAGCGCAAAAGTTTACCTGGAGAGAAGTTGTTGGGGCTTTCTTTTTTGGATTGTTACCACTTTTTACTCTTTCATTCTTTTACGGACAAATCTTGCTAGTTGTTATTCCTGTTTTCATATTCCGTTATTTTCTGGCTCGCTATTTCCAAAAATGGATTGATGGTTACACTGGCGATTGTTTGGGGGCAACACAGCAAGTTTGCGAAGTAGTTTTTTATTTATCAGCAATTGCATTATGGAAATTTATTTAGTCCGACACACGGAGACAGTTTGTGAAAAAGGCGTTTGCTACGGACAAAGTGATGTTGATTTAAAAACACCTTTTGAACTACAATTTGAGGGAATTAAACTTAAAATCCCTGCTGACGCTATTGTTTATTCCAGTCCGTTGTTGCGTTGTACCCAATTAGCAAAGTATTTATCAGATACAGTTATTACCGATTCCCGACTAATGGAAATGCATTTTGGCGATTGGGAATTAAAAAATTGGAATGCCATTCCCAAAGCCGATTATAGCCCTTGGATGAACGATTTTGTAAATGTCGCTGTTCCTAACGGCGAATCATTTGTTGTATTGCATCAGCGTGTAAGTGATTTTTTAACTTCAATTGTTGCAAAAAAGGAATCAGAAAAAATAGTGCTTGTTACTCATGCTGGAGTAATTAGAAGTATTTTGTGCAAGCTGACTAATTTACCTTTGAAAGATGCTTTTACTAATAAAGTCGATTTTGGAGCAGTGATAAAAATAACATTGTGATTTTGTTTTATGTTTTTAACTAATTGATTTTTAGTGTTTTGTATTAGTAAGGCCAAATAGTACTTTAAATTTGATTTTTAGCTGAATTAAGTTTTATCTTTGCCGCCGTATTGAGGTTGCTGTTTTCTATGAGAAAACAGCATTAAAAGGGAATTAGGTGAAAGGCGACAGAAATTAGAAAGCAGATTTCCGCATTGTAAGCAATCAGAAATTGTAAATCTATATCTAAATCAAAAATCCTAAGCTGTACCCGCAACTGTAAGCTATCAAGCTTGTTGTTATCTGCAAAACCACTGTTTTAATTGTAGATTTTAGAATTCAGATTTTAGTTATATCTAAAATCAAAAATCCTAAATCTAAAATGGAATGGGAAGGTAAACAACAAGACGCAAGCCAGGAGACCTGCCTAATACATCGAGTATCAAACTTTCGGGAAAAAAGGTTTGGGTATGGGGTCATTCTATGCTTTTCTCCCATTTTTAGTCATGTAACAGCAAATAGCTGTTATTAAATGTTTATTAAAATGAACCAAAAAATCGTTCGTATTAGTGCGTTATTCGTATTAATAAGTACCTGTGCAATGGCGCAAAAAAAAGGAATTGTTCTTTCCGGAACGAATGAATTAGAAGAAGTGGTTATTTCTGATTCTAAATTTGCTTTACCAAAAGAAAAATCCGGAAAAGTAATTGTAAAGATTACTGCTGATGACTTAAAAAAGAGACCCGGACAATCAGTAGCTTCAGTTTTGAGTACAGTTGCGGGAGTAGAAGTAAATGGGAATCAGAGCCGAAATGGGAAAGATTTAGGTCTTTATATCAGAGGAGGAAGAGGACATCAGGCTTTAATTTTAATTGATGGTGTTCCTGTTACCGATGCTTCCGGAATCAGTTTGTCCTATGATTTACGTTTACTTTCAGCCGATCAGGTAGAAAGTATTGAGGTAATGAAAGGGGCGGCCAGTACACTTTATGGTTCTGGGGCAGCTACCGGAGTAATTAATATTACTTTGAAAAAGGCAGCTAAAAAATCCATTGCAGGAAATGTGTATATGAATGTAGGAACTCAGACTACAGCTAAGGATAAGGATTATTCAGCTCAGGATTACAATCAGGGATTTTCATTTAACGGAAAATCGGAGAAGTTCAATTATTTTGCCTCTTTAAACAGTACTGAAACTACCGGAATTTCTGAAGCTAAACCGGCCTTGGATACTGAAAACTTTGAAGCTGATCATTTTTCCAGAGTAAATTCTATTGTAAAGTTTGGTTTTACACCAAATAACAAATTAGCATTGGATTTCTTTGCCAGTTATGATAAAATTAAAAATGATTTTGATGCTGGTTCTTTTGCTGATAATATCGAGAATTTTGCCACTTCAGAACAATACAGAATTGGTTTTTCTCCAAAATACAAGTACACCAATGGTGAAATTGTCCTTAACTCGAGTGCAAATGTAATGGACAGGGCTCTTTTTAATTATGGTAGTTTTTCGTATTATAAATCAAGAAGCGTGAATGCCGATTTATTTAATAAATACAGCATTTTACCGGAATTATTTCTGGTAACCGGAGCTCAGTTTCAATTTCATGAAATGTCTAATAAAAGTGATTATGTAGATATTCGTACTGAATTAGCTAATTTTAATATGATTGATCCTTATTTAACTGCAGTTTATAACTCTGATTTTGGATTCAATTTTAATGCCGGAGCACGTTATACCATTCATAGTATGTTTGGAAATAATTGGGTTTTTAACTTAAATCCTTCGTATTCTATACCAAATACACCAATAAAATTATTGGCTTCTTACAGTTCCGCTTTTATAGCACCTAGTTTGTATCAGTTATATTCTTCTTATGGTGATGAGAATTTGGTTGCTGAAAAAGATAAAACACTGGAAGCAGGAGTGGAATTAGAATTATTAAATAAAAAACTGATTTTCACATCTATAGCTTTTTTGAGAGATGAAACTGACGCTATTGGTTTTGATTTGAGTACTTATGAATATTATAATATTTCAGGAATTAATAAAGCCAGAGGATTTGAAACTATGTTTTCGTATCAATTGACAAACAAATTAAAATGGAGTGCTAATTACACTTTTACAGAAATGCAGAAGCAGTCAAGAGTTTTAAACCCGAAGCATAAGGTAAATTCGGCAATTGATTTTCAGGCAACTGACCGCTTAGCTTTTAGTGCTACTTATCAATTTGTCTCTGACAGATATACAGAATATAGTACTTATGGACCAGCGCCGGATTTTGAAACTATTGTTAACTCAGAAATACTGAAAGATTATCAATTAGTAAATGCCAATATCCGTTATACCGTTATTAAAAACAGACTAAACCTTTTTGCGGCAGCAGATAATATTTTGAATAAAGACTTTGTAGAAGCCAGAGGTTTTAGTACCAAAGGCAGAAACTTTAAATTAGGATTGAATATTACTTTGTAAAACCGCTGATACAATTAAAAAATCCCATCTCTTTTTAAATAAGGAGATGGGATTTTTGTTTTATAAAGCTTAGATTTATTTTCCTAAATCAGAAATGAATTCAGAAATAGAATTAGCAATTTTATTTTGTGTGTTAGTATCCGTTAGATATTTAAAGTCATTTTCATTAGATAAATAACCTAGTTCTATAAGGATAGCAGGAGCATTCGTTTTTTTAAGTATATAAAAAGGAGCTTTTCTAAGTTCATTTCCTTTTAAAAAATCATTTTCAGATAGTTTTGAACTTAGTTTTTGTGCAATTTCTGTTGATTTTTGAGAAAATTCATTTTCTTCTTGCGCAGTAAAGATTTCAAGTCCTGACTTATTAGTGTCTCTATTAGAATTGATATGAATGGATAATACTAAATCAGGCTTAAGAGTATTAATGAATGCGGCTCTTTCCTGAAGGCTTAAAGTTTTGTCATCATTTCGGGTGAAATGAAGCTGCACATTCTGATTAGAGGATTTTATCTTTTTAGAAAGTTGCTCCACCAATTGTTTTTCGCTTATACCTTTTATAACAGCACCAGAATCACTGCCACCGTGAGCTACATCAATAACAACATTAATGGGTTTTGCAACTGCATCAGTTGTTTTTTCAAATCCAAAAGACACCATCATGGTGATAATCAGTAAAAAATAAAATAATTTTTTCATAAACTTGGTTTTTTAAATGGTTGGTTCTTATTGCTATAAACTCAAATGGATTGTGAATTATTGTTCTTCTGTACTAAAATACATCAAATTAAGTCCTCTAAGTGTTTTAGAATCATCAATAAAAGGAAAATCAGCTGTTGTTTTTTGTGGAATATTTTTAGCTGTACCGGTAATTTTTCCAATGGCAGTTGCCAGCAAAGGTTCATTAGGTTCTCCCAGAGTTCCCATGGTACTAATTCTTTCAAATAAGGGATATTCAGGAACTAATCCTTCTAAATAATCGCCAAAGCCTGCTGCATTTACCGAACGGGCAACAATAGGCTGCATTGCATAACGATGAGAAGGATTTGCATTAGTTCTTGAAAAAGTAGGAGAATCATAAAGAGTAACCGAAGCCACATTTTTACCATCAGTATTATCTCCTATCTGGATTACATTGATATACGGATCCAAACCGTTAATAATGAGTTCACTTGCCGAAGCGGTACTTCTGGTCGTTAAAACATAAATCCTGTTAAGATTTAAACTATTGATACCCGCTTTGTCAATAGTACTTGTAAAAGTGTACTTTCTGTTGAGAAAAGATTTTTTGTTATTGTATGCCAATTCGCTAAAAATCTGTCCTGTAAATTGTCCTGTAATCATACTGGCTAATCGGGTAGCTGTCAGTACAGAACCTCCGCCATTGTACCTTAGATCTAATACCAAATCAGTTATTCCTTCGGTTTTAAAATACCCAAAGGCATCATTAAGTTCTAAATCATAATTGTCATAAAAACCATTGTACATCAAGTAGCCAATTTTATGAGTTCCATTGTTAATGACTTTTTTGATAAAAACAGGATTTTCAGCTAATGTTGTTTTTGTCAATGTTAAACTTTTTCCATTAGGAGTAATTACAGGATTGCTATTGTTGTCATAAGTAAGGTCGGCAAAATTTAAGGTGTAATCCAGATCAGAACTTCTTAATAAACTAAGATAATTGCTTAGTGTGAGGCGGGTTCCATTCACTCCGTAAAATATTTCACCACGTTTAATATCTTTTGTAGCAGCATCTGAACCAGGAATAATGTAACGTACATAACCAATAACCTGATTACTTCCTGAAGAAACTAAACTCAAACCATATTCTACTCCATTGTTTTTAGAAGTTCCCTGTAGTTGTTGCTCCAGTGAAAGATAGTCATTAACAATCCAGCTGTAGCGGTCTACGACAGTATTATCAGCGATATTTTTTTGATTGGAAGGAAAATACAGCAGACTTTCAAATAAATTTTCCGGAGAAGAAAAGCTTTGTAAATAACTTTCATATTCGGCACCAGAAGTAAATCTGTCGTCGGCTAAATCAGGAATTTCAGATTGCCATAAGTACATGGAATTCATTCCTCTCCATATAAAATTGTTGACATCAATGGCTGTTGGTTCCGGTAGGGTATCATCATTATCCTGACAACTTTGCAAAAACAAAAATGGGATAATCAGTGCTATTATGTGTTTATACAAAGTGTTCATATTTTGTTAATGATTATGGCTATTAACGTAAAAATACTATCTTTAGTTTTATTATTTGCTTTTTTAATTAAAATAGTAATAGATTTTTTGCATAAATCGTATTATCTAACGTTAGAGTTATAATTGTGCTGTTTTTTTGGCATAGAAATGGTAATGCATAGTTAAATAGGAACCTAAATTTTAATATAAAGATATGAAAATGAGAAAAATACTAATTGTATTAGTAGCTGCCTTTGCTTCCGGAACATTCTACGGGCAAACGGTTTTTGATCAGTTTGACGGACAGGAAGAAATTGTTTCCGTAATTGTAAATAAGAAAATGTTCGAGTTAATGAGTAAAGTAAAAGTAGATGCTTCTGATAAAGAAACACATCAATATTTGAAGTTAATTCAAAATTTAGATAATTTAAAAGTGTATTCAACTACTAATACCGCTGCAGCTCAAAAAATGAGAGATGCTGCTGATAATTATATCAAAACGGCTGCATTAGAGGAATTAAAGAAAGTAAATGAAAATGGAAAACAAGTTACCATAGATGTAAAACGTTCCGGTAATCAGCTGAAAGAATTTTTAATGTTTATTGATGATGATGCAAATGGGATTAATCGTTCAGTTTTAATGTCATTAACAGGTCTTTTTAATTTAAATGATATTTCAATCTTAACAGATAAAATGCAAATTCCCGGAGGTACTGAGTTAAAGAAACTCACTGAAAAATAATAGTAAATCCGTTTTAAGAAACAAAGCTGCTTCATTTTTTATGAAGCAGCTTTGTTAGTTTTAATGACAAAAAGTTTTAAAGTTTTTGGCAGCACTCTCACTACCTAATCCCATAGCTCTGGAAAAATCATCGCAGGCACTTTGTTTGTCTTTGAGATGGTTGTAAACCAATCCTCTTAAATTATAAACAACATAATCACTAGTGTTGTTTTTAATAGCAATATTACAATCCTGAAGAGCTGCTTTGTAATTCTTCATTTTATAATAAATATTAGCTCTTGTTGTATAAGCATACGTATTGTCTTCATGCAGTTCTAATGTTTTATTAGCATCAGCTAAGGCTCCATCAAGGTCATTTATTTTGAGTTTTTCCATACTTCTGTTTAAATAAGCCTGGCTAAACTCAGGTTTTAAATTGATGGCTTTAGTATAATCCATCACCGCTCCTTGTGTGTTTCCCGCATTTGATTTTTTCATTGCCTGATCAAAATAATTCTCGGCAGTCTGACTCCATCCGCATATTGATAATAATGTGAAGGAAAATAATAGTAGATTTTTCATAGACTTTTTTTTATTTATAAAAATATCATTTCAAATTGGTTTTTAAGCCATTTTTAATGAAAAAATGACAAAACTCCTTTTTCAACAGCTGTTGGTCGAAATAGTGATTCCAGCTATAATAAATAACTCTAAATTTATAATTAAATTGTTTTATAAATCATTACAAGCAACCGGATGAGAAATATTTTTTTTATAGTAAGCTTTTTTTTAGGTATCCAATTTAGTAATTCTCAGGAACTAAAAAACCAACCCAAACCCTTTGGTCCTTTGCCTACGCAAAAACAAATTGACTGGCAGGAAATGGAATTTTATGCTTTTATTCATTTTTCTCTAAATACATTTACCAATAAAGAATGGGGATATGGAGACGAATCTCCGCAACTTTTTAATCCCACCGCTCTTGATGCACAACAATGGGCCCGTACGGTTAAAGAGGCCGGAATGAAAGGAATTATTTTAGTAGCAAAACACCACGATGGTTTTTGTTTGTGGCCTTCAGTTTATACGGAACGTTCTGTGAAAAACTCTCCGTGGAAAGAAGGAAAAGGAGATGTGGTAAAAGAATTGGCTGAAGCCTGCAGAACATACAATCTTAAGCTGGGGTTGTATCTTTCTCCTTGGGACAGAAGTCGTGCCGATTATGGTAAACCGGAATATGTAACTTATTTTAGAAATCAATTAAAAGAATTACTGACTAATTATGGAGATGTTTTTGAAATGTGGTTTGACGGGGCTAATGGAGGCGATGGCTATTATGGCGGTGCCAATGAAATTAGAAAAATAAATACTTTAGAATATTACAACTGGGAAGAAACCTATAAGTTAATATATAAAATAGCTCCTGAAACACTGGTTTGGGGAATAGGACCTTCTGAGGCAAGATGGATAGGAAATGAGGAAGGTTATGCTAATAAAACCAATTGGAGTCTTTTACGTCAAAAAGATGACTTAGCCGGGAAAGTACATTATACAGACTATATGTCCGGTCATGAAGATGGAGAAAAATGGGTTCCCGGTGAGGCTGATGTTTCTATCAGACCCGGATGGTTTTACCATGCTGTTGAAGATGATAAAGTACGGTCGCTGGACGAACTGGTTGATATATATTATAATTCGATAGGCCGAAATGCGACTCTTTTACTCAATTTGCCTGTGGATCAAAGAGGTTTGATTCATCAAAATGATATTCAGAGACTGAAAGAATTAGTGGCTGTTATAAAATCAGATTTTAAAACAGAATTGTTAGCCCATACAAAAACCAAAGCAGATAATGTGAGAGCAAACAGTTCTCGGTTTAGTGCTAAAAACCTGATTGACGGCGATAAAAATACGTATTGGGCAACTGATGATGAGGTTATAAAAGCAAGTGTTGAATTTCAATTTAAAAAACCTACAGCTATTAACAGAATTGTGCTTCAGGAATATATAAAGTCAGGGCAACGGGTCAAAGCATTTTCTGTTGAAGCGAAAGTGGATGGAAAATGGCAGACAGTCGCAAATGAAACGACTATTGGTTATAAACGAATTTTAAGAATGGACAGAGTAATTGCTTCTGCTATCAGAATAAATATTCTGGATGCTAAAGCCAGTGTGCTGCTTTCGAACATAGAAGCTTATAATGCGCCCACTTTTGTAAAAATGCCGGTTATACAAAGAGATCGTAAAGGAGCGATAACTATAAAAAGCGAAGAAGCAAGTCAGATTTATTATACGCTCGACGGAAGTATCCCTTCGGAAAAAAGCAACTTATATCAGGGCGTTTTTAATTGTGAAAAAGCAGTAACCATTAAAGCTATCGCCAGAAATGAAGCAGAAGGAATCCGCAGTGCCGTTGCAACGGTAAAATACAGCGCATCTAAAGAGAATTGGAAAATAATTGCAGTTTCCAGTGGTGATATTCAATCAGCGGAAAGAATTATTGACGGTAATCCTGAAACTATCTGGGCTTTTGGGAATGAAAAACATCCATTGCCACAAGAAATTACAATTGATATGGGAAGCGTGAAAAACATAAAAGGCTTTAGTTACCTTCCGCAACAACTGGGAAACAATCTTAATTTGATAGCCAATTATGAATTTTTTACCAGCACTGATATTAAAAAATGGACTAAACAGTCTCAGGGAGAATTTTCCAACATAAAAAATAATCCAATTGAGCAAGTTAAAACTTTTGATAGCGTTAAAGCAAGATATTTACGTTTCGTAGCTTTATCAGCTATAGGAAGCGGAGAAACAGTTTCAATAAATGAAATAAATGTATTAGAAGAATAACTGGAATATTAAAAATAATCTTAATGTTTTTAATTGTGTTTTTTGCCGACGCACATAGGTTATTAGTCGAATAATTAATTTTCCGGAACAGAAGATGTGTAATTTTATCTTAATAATTTAATTCAACAATAAAAATGATTAAAGAAGATATCAATTTTAAAGAAGCGGGTAGGTTTGAAGAAACGCGTTTTGAGAAAATTCATAATGTAATTTTTGATTCGTCTAAAGAAGCCTCTTTGTTAGTAGCGCAGGAAATAGCTAATTTGATTCAAAGAAAAGAAGAATTAAATGAACCATGTGTTTTGGGATTAGCAACTGGATCTTCACCAATAAAGGTATATGAAGAGCTTGTCAGAATGCATAAAGAAGAAGGTTTGAGTTTTAAAAATGTGGTTACCTTTAACTTAGACGAGTATTACCCAATGGATAAAGATAACATTCAGAGTTATTTTTATTTTATGCACGAACATCTTTTTAATCATGTAGATATAAAAGCCGAAAATATTAATATTCCTGACGGAAAAGTAAGTGCTGAGGAGCTGCGTCAGTATTGCATTGATTATGATATGAAAATCAACTCTTACGGAGGCTTGGATTTTCAGTTATTAGGAATTGGAAGAACCGGACATATTGGTTTTAATGAGCCGGGATCACACGTTAATTCGGCCACAAGAAGTATTACTCTGGATCATATTACCCGTGTTGATGCGGCTCCGGCTTTTTTAGGTGTGGATAATGTGCCCCGAAAAGCCATTACAATGGGAATTGGTACAGTAAAGAATGCTAAACGCATTGTGCTTCTGGCATGGGGAATCAGTAAAGCGGATATTGTTAAGGAGACTATCGAAGGAGAAATTTCTTCTCAGGTACCTGCGACATATTTGCAAGAGCATAACAATACAACTTTTGTTTTGGATACAGAAGCTTCATCAGAGCTGACAAGAGTAAAAACACCTTGGTTAGTAAAATCATGTCTCTGGACTGATGAGTTGAAACTGAAAGCCGTGGTGTGGTTAAGCGGGCTGACTAATAAGCCTATTCTAAAGCTGACAGATAAAGATTATAATGATAATGGAATGTCCGGATTATTAGCCGAAGAAGGAACAGCCTATCATTTGAATATTAAGATGTTCAATACCTTGCAGCATACGATTACCGGATGGCCTGGAGGAAAACCGAATGCAGATGATACCTATCGTCCGGAACGCTCAGAGCCAGCTAAAAAGAGAATTATCATTTTTAGTCCGCATCCTGATGATGATGTGATTTCAATGGGAGGAACTTTTGACAGGCTGGTAGAGCAGGGGCACGAAGTGCATATTGCGTATCAGACTTCTGGAAATATTGCTGTTTCTAATGATGAAGCGCTGAAATTTGCTGAAGTTTCTACCGTTTTAAATTCAGCTTCAACAGAATCAGACAGTATTATTGATTTCTTAAAAAATAAGTCTAAAAACGATATTGATTCTGTAGCAGTCAGAAAATTAAAAGGATTAATCAGAAGAAGCGAATCCTTAGGCGCCACCCGCTACATGGGAGTTCCGGATGAAAATGTTCATTTTTTAGATCTTCCGTTTTATGAAACAGGAACTGTAAAAAAAGGAAATCTTACCGATGCTGATATTGATATTATGTGTAATCTTATCGATAAAGTAAAGCCACATCAGATATATGCAGCCGGAGATTTAGCTGATCCGCACGGAACACACAAAGTATGTTTGGATAGTTTGTTTGAAGCTTTGAAAAGATTAAAAAGTAACAGCTACATGGATGATTGCTGGGTATGGTTGTACCGAGGGGCATGGCATGAATGGGAAACCTATGAAATTGAGATGGCTGTACCGATGAGTCCGGATCAGGTACTTAAAAAGCGTTATGCTATTTTTTACCATCAGTCTCAAAAAGATGGTGTAATGTTTCAGGGAGATGATTCGAGAGAATTCTGGGTAAGAGCTGAAGACAGAAACAGGGCTACGGCAAAAAAATACAATGATTTAGGTTTGGCTGAATATGCTGCTATTGAAGCATTCAAGCGCTATCATTTTTAATTTTCTTTTAACTACATAAGTGGTGGTAACTTTTGTTTTGGTTGGGTTACTACATGAAAAATGCAATCTTAATTGATTGCATTTTTTTATTTATTACAGTTTTTAAAATTATATAGATGCATTTAATATTCGCTGTTTTACTTCGTCGATATACGATCTTCCTATAACATATCTTAGACCTTCGATTTCAATGCTGTTGCCTTCAACAGCATCAATTTTATCAATAGCAATCGTATAAGAACGGTGTATTCTTAAAAAATCTTTTTCAGGTAATAAACCGGTGAAGTCAGACAAGGTACTGTGAATAATATATTTTCCGGTTAAAGTATTTATTTTCAGATAGTCTTTTAAACTTTCGATTACTAAGATTTCATTGAGAAAAATTTTCTTCATTCTCTTTTTGTCGATTTTGACAAAAATAAAAGGATTTTCTTTGTTTGCCTCCAGCGGAACTTTATTTGTATTACTGAGTCTTTTGTTAATTTTATTAATGGCCTTCATCAGCCTTGGAAATTCAATAGGTTTTACCAGATAATCTAATACATCCAGTTCATAAGTTTCAATGGCAAATTGATCATAGGCACTTGTTATTACAAGCAGCGGAGGATTTTCTAAACTTTTTATAAAATTAATACCATCCAGAACCGGCATATTTATATCTAAAAAAACCACATCAATAGCATTGTTTTTTAAATAATTTAAACCTTCTATCGAATTACTGAAGGTTTCTATTACTTCAAAATTTTCAATATGTTCTATGTGATTTTTAATAACATTAATAGCTAGTGGCTCATCATCTATGATTAAACAATTTACTTTCATTTGAGAATAATTTTTTTATAACGAAATAATTAGGGGGGTAAAGCCTTATAAAAAGGGCTTTAATCAGGTTCAGACACCTTAATTACAAGCCTTACAACAAAAATATTCTTTTTATTTTTAAATGAAAGCTTATAATCGTTTTTATTGTATCCTAGCTCAAGTCTTTTTTTTACGTTTTCAATCCCTATTCCGCTAGACATTTTAAAATTCTCTTTGTGTTTTGTAATTTCAGGCATCGGATTACTGACTTTAAAATCCAGTATGTTGTCTTTTATTTTAAAATCGATAGAAATCTTTACTTTTCCGGTATTTTTATTAACGCCGTGTTTAAACGCATTTTCAATAAAAGTAAGCAATAACACAGGGGCTATTTCTTTATCATGGATGTCGCCGGAAATAGACATGTCGATTTCTAGTCGTTCGTCATTTCGGATTCTTTCCAAATCCAGATAATTTTGGATGCATACAATCTCGTTTTCAAGCGTTTGTCTCTTGTTTTTTGTTTCATAAAGCATGTAACGCATCAATTCAGCAAGTTTGATGACGACTTTAGGAGTTTTATTTGACTTTTCGACAGATAAAGAATAAATGTTATTGAGGGTATTAAAGAAAAAATGAGGTGAGATTTGTGATTTTAAAAAAAGTAGCTCGGTTTCTAATTGTGACTTTTCCAGATCGGTTACTCTTTTTTGTTCTTTTAAAAAGTCAAATGTTATTTTAATGGCAGTAACAAAAGTGATTACGTAAAGTTCGCCCAGCATCATGTCAATACAATAATTCAGCGAAAAAGTGTCCATGTATTCTGGTCCTTCCGGCCATACATTATGGTTAATCAAAAAATAAGTAAGATTGAACTTGACAAGAACCATAAGGAATATAGCCGCTAAAATGGAGACTATATATAAAAGGTATTTTTTTTTGTAAACCAGATTGGGCATTAAAATCAAAATATTGAGATAACATAAACTCATATGTATAGGAAAACCCAGCAGATTTGTTTTTAACGAATAGATATAATCGTTAAAATAGCTTCCCCAGCGAAAAGTGTTAAATATAAAATACACTGACCAGAAAAGCACATGGTATCGTAATGGCAGTCGGTAAAGTTTGTTATTGTTAAAGAGCATAAGAAAATGTAGTGTTTGTTAGTTTTTTTTGATGTTTAACTAAGTTTATGTGTCATCCGTCTAAAATTATTCAGGTGGAAATCAAATTTATCTAAATTTAAAGTTAAATTAAGATTAATAGATATGAGGGATTTAAAAATAGCTGTTTTG
Organism: Flavobacterium plantiphilum; assembly: GCF_046000495.1. Classification (NCBI taxonomy): domain Bacteria; kingdom Pseudomonadati; phylum Bacteroidota; class Flavobacteriia; order Flavobacteriales; family Flavobacteriaceae; genus Flavobacterium; species Flavobacterium plantiphilum. The sequence goes on along the minus strand of NZ_JBELQA010000006.1, from coordinate 314,975 downwards.
TTTTTGATTTTAGCCAGCAGTTGCAAACTGAATGAAGACAAAAATAAGCATAAAGAACCGGTTTTTGTCAATCATGTTGATCCTTTTATAGGTACAGGCGGACATGGTCATACCTATCCTGGTGTTACGGTTCCTTTTGGGATGGTGCAGTTAAGTCCGGATAATGGGATTTCTGCCTGGGACTGGTGTTCAGGATACCATTACTCTGATTCTGTGATTGTAGGTTTTTCTCATTTGCATTTAAGCGGTACAGGTATTGGTGACTTAGCGGATATTTTGTTAATGCCCGTTAGTAAAAAAATCGATCTGACGGTTAATCCTGCATCGAGAGATGAGGTTCCGTATAAATCCTCTTTTAGTCACGCTAAAGAAAAAGCAAGTCCTGGATATTATCAGGTATTTTTAAGTGATTCCAAAGTTACCGCAGAGTTAACAGCAAACCAGCGTACAGCTTATCATAAATATACTTTTTCAAAAGGAGAACCTCAGGCTGTAATTCTGGATTTAGGTTATGCAATTAATTGGGACAAAGCTGTAAAAACAGCAGTATCTATTGAAGATAAACATACTGTAAGCGGATATCGTTATAGTACAGGATGGGCTAAAAATCAAAAAGTATTTTTTGTTGCCAAATTTTCTAAACCAATAAGCGAATATTTTTTAGCAGACAATCACAAAGCTGTTGATGGAATCGCTTCTGAAGGAGAAAAAACTTCGGCTCAGTTCTTTTTTGATACCGAAAACACAGAAGAGCTGTTAGTGAAAGTTGCCGTTTCATCGGTGAGTATTGCTAATGCAAAAGATAATTTAGATTCAGATGACTTTGATTTTGATAGTGTAAAAAAAGAAGCAATAAATAGCTGGAATACTTCTTTAGGAAAAATAGAAGTTGAAACTCCAATAGATTCTCTCAAAACTATTTTTTATACAGCGATGTATCATGCTCAGGTAGCACCGGTAACCTACAGTGATAAAAATGGTCAGTACAGAAGAGAAGACGACAGCATTATTACCGCTAAAAATTATACAGCTTATTCCACATTATCACTTTGGGATACGTTTAGAGCCGAAAATCCCTTATTGACTTTACTGGCTCCGGATAAAGTTTCCGATATTGTTAACTCCATGTTGGCCTATTACGAAACCAGAAAAATATTGCCGGTTTGGACACTTTCTGCAAATGAAACTAACACGATGACTGGCTACCATTCAATTCCTGTAATTGTGGACGCTTATCTAAAAGGAATTAAAGGTTTTAATGCCCAAAAAGCATACGAAGCGATGAAAGCGACGATGATGCAAAACGAACGAGGTTTAAATTTCTATAAACAATTTGGATACATTCCTTATAATTTACTGGATGAATCGGTAACGATTACTTTAGAATATGCTTATGACGACTGGTGTGTGGCACAAATGGCTAAAGCATTGGGCAAAGAGGATGATTATAATTATTTCCTGAATCGTTCTAAGGCGTATCAATATTTATTTGATTCGAAAACCGGATTCATGAGAGGGAAATCAGAAGATGGAAAATCATGGAATGAACCTTTTGATCCCAAACATTCCAATCACAGAGAACATACCGATTATACCGAAGGAAACGCCTGGCAACACAGCTGGTTTGTACCTCATAATGTAGATGATTTTATAAAATTGCACGGAAGTGATGCCATTTTTACGAAACGTTTAGAAAAATTATTCACGGAGAGTTCAGAGATTACAGGAAATAATATTTCAGCTGATATTTCGGGATTAATAGGACAGTATGCTCATGGAAATGAACCAAGTCATCATATTGCTTATTTGTTTAATAAGGCCGGAAAACCCTGGAGAACTCAATATTGGGTACGTCATATTTTAGATACGCAATACAATACTACACCTGACGGACTGAGTGGAAATGAAGATTGCGGACAAATGTCGGCCTGGTATATTTTCAGCTCTTTAGGATTTTATCCTATGAACCCTGCTTCGGGAGAATATGAAATAGGAAGTCCGATTTTTGAAAAAGCTACTATTACACTTGAAGGTGGAAAAACATTTGTAATTGAAGCCGAAAATGTTTCGGCAGCCAATTTTTACATTCAGTCGGCAACATTAAACGGAAAGCCATTTAACCAAACAACTATTTCGCACAAACAAATAACACAAGGTGGGATACTGCATTTTGTTATGGGACCTAAGCCAAATGAAAATTGGGGTTTAACTATTAAAAACAAAAAGTAAGTATGGACAGCATCGATTTGAGTATCATTATAATTTACATTCTTATTACTATCGGGATAGGAATCTGGATTTCCAGAAAAGCCTCTAAAGGTCTGGACGATTATTTTCTTGGAGGAAACTCCATCAAATGGTATTACCTGGGCCTGAGTAACGGTTCTGGTATGTTTGATGTTTCAGGAACAGCCTGGATGGTGGGGATTTTGTTTTTATACGGCGTTAAAAGTTTTATGTTTATGTGGTTATGGCCTATCTGGAACCAGATTTTTGTCATGATGTTTCTGGCTGTCTGGATAAGACGTTCCAATATAATGACGGGTTCAGAATGGATTTTAACCCGTTTTGGGAATGACAGAGCAGGAAAAGCATCGCATATTATTGTTGCTGTTTTTGCAATTATTTCTACTATAGGTTTTATTGCTTATTTCTTTGAAGGAATTGGTAAGTTTATGACTGTTATTTTACCCTGGGATTTGGCTTTGCATTTTAATGGAGATGTTTTACTTACTTCGGAGCAGTCTTATGCATTAATTATCATCTTCATGACTACTCTTTATACTATCAAAGGAGGTATGTTTTCGGTAGTTGCTACCGAAGTATTGCAATACGGAATCATGATTTTATCAGGTGTTCTTGTTGCCGGATATACACTTATTAATTATACAGATGTTCAGATCAATTCGATTATTACAGAGGAATGGAAAAATGTTTTCTTTGATATGGAATTAGGAAGTCACTGGTCAGGAAAATATGAAGCTTTTGATCAATTAATCAACACCGAAGGGTATAAAATGTTTGGAGCATTAGTAGGAATGTCTTTGTTCAAAGGTTTCTTTGCCAGTATTGCCGGTCCTACACCAAGTTATGATTTACAACGTATTCTTTCTACAAAATCGGTAAAAGAAGCAGCATATATGAGTGGTTTCACTAATTTGATTCTTTTTATTCCAAGGTATTTATTAATTGGCGGAATTGTAGTTATTGCATTAGTAACTCTTGCTCCTCAAATGATTGCCAATCCGAAATTAAGCGGAGCCGATTTAGAAATATTATTACCTACAGTTATTAATTTCCACGTACCGGTAGGAATCAAAGGTTTGTTGTTAGCCGGATTATTAGCGGCTTTTATGTCTACTTTCTCTGCTTTTGTAAATGCAGGACCTGCGTATATCGTAAATGATATTTATAAAAAATACTTTAAGCCCGTTGCTACCAGTGAGCATTACATTAAGATAAGTCATATTGCTTCTTTTGTTATTGTGGGACTTGGGGTTTTCATGGGATTTTTTGCTGATTCGATTAACTCATTGACTTTATGGATCACCAGCGCCTTATTTGGTGGTTATGTAGCTGCTAATTTTCTAAAATGGGTGTGGTGGCGTTTTAACGGCTGGGGCTATTTCTGGGGAATGTTTACCGGATTGATTGTTGCTTCATTACAATTCATTTTAGGGCAAAGTAAAGGGAGTTTTGAAGTGGGAACCTGGCTTTATGATTTATCAGAAATGCAGGATATTTATATGTTTCCTATAATTTTTAGTTTTTCAGTCTTAGGTTGTGTATTGGGGACTTTTTTTACAAAACCGACAGATACCGAAGTTTTAAAATCTTTTTATGCGAATGTAAGACCCTGGGGTTTCTGGAAACCTGTTTATAGTTTATTGCAAAAAGAAGATCAGGCTTTTGAAAAAAATACTGAGTTTGCAATGGATATGATTAATTGTGTCATCGGAATTGTATGGCAGTCCAGTATGATTGTACTTCCTATTTTTTTACTGATTAGAGATTATCCTAAAATGTTTGTGTCATTACTTATCTTTTTAATAACCTCTGTGATATTAAAATATACCTGGTTAGATAAGGTTCGAAAAATAAACAACTAGCTGAAAAACAAAAACAATATAATTAAAACAAAAATAAAATGAGCACTATTCCTTGGCAAGATAAACCTGAAAATAGCAACGATGTAATGTGGAGATATTCTAATAATCCAATCATTGACCGTTATGCGATTCCATCCTCTAACAGTGTTTTCAATAGCGCAGTAGTTCCTTTTGGAGATGGTTTTGCAGGTGTTTTCAGATGTGATAACAAAGCGGTTCAGATGAATATTTTTGCCGGTTTCAGTAAAGACGGAATCAATTGGGACATTAACCATGAGCCTATCGTAATGCAGGCCGGTAATACCGAAATGATTGAATCTGCTTATAAATATGATCCTCGTGTAGTTTTTATTGAAGACCGTTACTGGATTACCTGGTGTAACGGGTATAATGGCCCAACAATTGGTATTGGTTATACTTTTGATTTCGTAGAATTTTTTCAATGTGAAAATGCTTATTTACCTTTTAACAGAAACGGTGTTTTATTTCCGCAAAAAATAGATGGAAAATATGCGATGTTAAGCCGTCCCAGTGATAACGGACATACTCCTTTTGGGGATATCTGGATAAGCTTTAGCCCGGATATGAAATATTGGGGAGAGCATCGTTTAGTGATGAAACCAACACCATTTGAAGACAGTGCCTGGCAATGTACCAAAATTGGAGCTGGACCTATTCCTATTTTAACTGAAGAAGGCTGGCTGATGATTTACCACGGAGTAATTAATACCTGTAACGGTTTCCGTTATGCGATGGGAGCAGCTATTTTAGATACCGAAAAACCGGATACTGTAAAGTACCGAACACAGCCATATTTATTAGGACCGGCAGTAGATTATGAACAAACCGGAGATGTACCTAATGTGGTTTTTCCATGTGCTGCTTTACATGATACTGAAGAGGACAAATTAGCTGTTTATTACGGTGCAGCTGATACTGTGGTAGCAATGGCTTTTGGAAAACTAAGTGAAGTGATTCAATTTACTAAAGATAATAGTTTATAAAATGATGCAAGAAAGTAGTAAAATAATGTCTTCGCTTTTGTTTTTTTACTCTTTGCTGGGTTTTGCTCAGGCAAATGGCGAAATGATACCCCAAAAATATGTAGCTTATAAAACTTCTGAAACAATTGTAATTGATGGAGAAGCTTCTGAATCGGCTTGGGATAAAGCAGAATGGACAACTTCTTTTATCGATATTGAAGGAATTATTAAACCCAAATATGATACCAAAGTAAAAATGCTTTGGGATGAGAAGTATTACTACATACTGGCAAAAATAGATGAACCGCATGTTTGGGCAAATCTAAAACAACGCGATACTATTATTTTTTACAACAATGATTTTGAGGTTTTTATAGATCCTGATGGCGATGCTCAAAACTATTATGAGTTGGAAATTAATGCATTGAATACAGTCTGGGATTTATTTTTGAGCAAACCTTACAGAGAAAAAAATGTTGTTCTGAACGATTGGAATATGAGCGGATTAAAATCAGCAGTTAAAATCCACGGAACCCTCAATAATCCATCGGATACTGATGAAGGATGGGTTTTAGAAATTGCAATTCCATGGGCTGTATATCAAAAATCCTATGGAGAAGACAATGTGCCAAGAGATAATTTCTGGAGAGTCAATTTCTCAAGAGTCAACTGGCAACATACTATTGTTAACGGAAAATACGAACGCAAGAAAGATATTAAGGGAAAATTCCTTCCGGAGTATAACTGGGTTTGGTCGCCGCAAGGAGTAATCAATATGCACGAGCCGGAAAAATGGGCCTATGTGTATTTTTCTTCAAAAGAAATTGGAAATAGCGATAACTTTAGCATTCCGAAAGATGAAAAAATAAAATGGGAGCTGTTTAATCTGTACAGAAAGCAAAAATCTTATTATAAAACTCATAAATCCTGGGCTAAATCAATTAAGGATATTTCTAAAGAGACTATTGCTATAGATACAGTTATTGTAAAACCTTTTTTAGAGCATTATTCTTCCGGATATTCCATTTCGATAAAAAGTCCATTTTCTAATAAAAAATTTATTATTAAAGAAGATGGTCAGTTTTTGGAACAGAGCAATTAATCGAAGCAAATTTTTATAAAATAAATCTAAATGATGACTATTTCTAAACCTTTAAAAAAGTTCAGTTTTTTGGTACTGTTGGTAAGCATTTTTGTTGGCTGTTCTGCTGTAAAGGAACAAAAAAACACTCCAAAAGATTTAAAAAAAATAGCTTATGTTGCAGGTTATGAGGATTTTGATCCGGCAAAAGTGGATGCGACTAAGCTAACGCATATTAATTATGCTTTTGCCAATATTGTTGATGGAAATGTACAGTTTGAGTTGGCTACAGACAAAGCTAAAATAGAGAGTCTGATGAAGCTGAAAAAACAAAATCCAAAACTGAAAATTTTATATTCTATTGGAGGCTGGGTTTGGTCAGACCAATTTTCCAATATAGCTGCTTATAATGATTCAAGAGTCAAATTTGCTAAAAGCGCAGTGAAACTAATGAAATCGTACGGTTTCGACGGAATAGATATTGACTGGGAATTTCCGGGACAACGGGCAGAGGATAATGTGTTCCGGCCTTCAGATAAAGAGAATTTTACGTTACTGCTAGCCGAATTAAGAACACAGTTAAACGCAGAAACGAAACGGGATAACCAACCTTATTTGTTAACTATTGCTGCAGCCGCAGATCAGGAATACATCAATCACACTGATTTGGGAAAAGCACATCAGTATCTTGATTTTATTAATGTGATGTGCTACGATTTTTATAACGGATGGATGTATCAAACAGGACATCACGCCAATTTATTTCCTTCAGAATATGAAAAATTTGGAGGAAACAGTATCAGTCAGTCAATTACAATGCTTTTGAAAACAGCTGTTCCTGCTAACAAATTAGTTTTAGGAATTCCGTTTTACGGAAGAAAATGGACTGGAGTAGAGCCACAAAATAACGGTTTGTATCAGTCTGCACATTCAGGGAGTGAAATTATTGCAAGTTGGAAAATAGCTGAGGAATTAAAATCCGGAAAATTTGAAAAATTATACGATGATTCGGCGAAAGCCTCTTATTTATGGAATGCTCAGGACAAGATTTTTATGTCTTACGAAACACCAAAAGAAATTGAATTAAAGTCAAAATTTATAAAAAGTAAAGGTCTGGGTGGTGCTATGTTCTGGGAATATAGTCTGGATAATAATCAGGAGTTGTTAAACACACTTTTTAAAAATATGCAGTAAATCAGCAAAACATGAAATATACAATACTATTCGTAATAGCGGTACTTTTTTCAGCCTGCTCCGGCAAAGAAACAGCACAAGAAACTTTTGACTTTGGTGTATGGACAACAGCCGATTCTAAAAAAACAGATGAAGAGTATACAGCTGAATTCAAAAAATACAAAGAGGCCGGAATTGATGAGGTGTTAATAAATACGAACACAAATCCGGTTTTACTAAACAGATTAGTTCCTATAGCTCAGGAACAAGGTTTAAAAGTGCATGCCTGGATTATGACTATGAACCGACCGGGTGATTCGGTTGCCTTGCAACATCCGGATTGGTACATGGTGAGCCGAAGCGGGAAATCCTGTTTTGACGACCGTCCGTATGTGGATTATTACCAGTGGTTGTCGCCAAGTCATCCCGAAGCCCGCCAGCATATTTATGATTTGTTAGAAGCTTTAGCTAAGGTTAAAGGAATAGAAAGTGTACACTTGGATTACATCCGTTACCCTGATGTGTTTTTACCTGTTGGATTGTTGCCTAAATATAATTTAGAACAAAATACAGAACTTCCTGATTATGATTTTGATTATTCCGATGCCAGTGTAAATGCTTTTATGAAGGAATTTGGCAGAGATCCAAGAAAAATGGAACATCCTGAAATTGATATGGAATGGAAGCAATTTCGTTTGAATCAGATTAAAAATATAGTAGATCACGCTCAGGAAATTGCACACAAACACGGAAAAAAATTAACAGCGGCAGTTTTTCCTTATCCGGAAATGGCTGATCACATGGTGCGTCAACGCTGGGATAAATGGAATATTGATGAAGTATATCCTATGATTTACCATAATTTTTACAATGAAGAAATAAACTGGATTGGTTATGCTACAAAACAAGGGGTAACGGATTTACAAGGAAAACAAGCCCAAATAAATACAGGGATTTATATACCAGGATTACAATCTGATAAAGAGTTAAAAGATGTTATTCTTCTTGCCAAAGAGAACGGTGCCAAAGGCGTTTCTTTTTTTGACGGGAATGCATTAACAGCAGAAAATCTGAAAACAATCAAAGAAACAAAAAAGGCATTGAAATTATAATTGCAAACTAAATCTAAACACAAACCCTAACTAAAACTAAGACTATGTCAAACAGAAGAAATTTTATAAAAAAAACGACTTTAGGAACCATAGGCTTAGGTACTTTTCTGGGAGTCAACGGTATGGTTAAGCCGGAGGCTCCCTTTACAAGTATCATGGCAAAATCTAAAAAGAAACCTCTAATAATTTCAACCTGGAATCATGGTTTACCGGCTAATGCTGAAACCTGGAAACAATTAAAGAATGGTAAAAACGCTCTGGATGCTATAGAAGCAGGAATGAAAATACCGGAAGCCGATCCCAATGTGAGAAGTGTAGGGTATGGCGGTTATCCTGACAGAGAAGGTAAAGTTACCCTGGATGCCTGCATCATGGATCATAACAGTAATTGTGGTTCTGTTTCTTTTCTTGAAGGCATTAAGCATCCTATTTCAGTAGCAAAAAGAGTATTGCAAAATACACCTCATGTGATGTTATCCGGTCAGGGAGCTTTACAGTTTGCTTTAGCAGAAGGATTTAAAGAAGAAAATCTACTAACTCCGGAATCAAAAAAAGACTGGGAAAAATGGCTGGAAGAATCTAAATACAAACCCGTTATCAATATAGAAAATCATGATACGATAAGCATGCTTGTTATTGATGCTGATGGAAACCTTTCCGGAGGTTGTACCACAAGCGGAGCAGCCTGGAAAATGCACGGGCGTGTAGGGGATTCTCCCATAATCGGAGCGGGACTTTTTCTGGATAATGAAGTAGGTGCTGCTGCAGCAACAGGTTTAGGGGAAGCAGTCATAAGAACCGCAGGAAGTGCTATGGTGGTCGAATTGATGCGACAGGGAAAATCACCATTTGAAGCCTGTAAAGAAATCACAGAGCGTATTTATAATAAGCATAAAAATCATAAGGATATGGAATATTTACAGGTGGGATTCATCGCATTAAATAAAAATGGTGAATACGGAGCTTACAGCTTACGTTCCGGATTTAATTATGCCGTTTCTGATAATGAAAAAGGGCACCGAATGGAAGATGCTCAATTTAAAATGTCCTGGAAATAATTATAAAATACATTTGATGAAAATCAGTTTCTCAGCAATACTATTACTTTTAACAGTCTCTTTGTCATGTTTAGCACAGGAAAGTACTCCTTTCTGGTTAAATGAAAAAATAAATGAGGACAACAGGCTGCCTATGCATGCATCATATTATGTTTATGAAAATGAGGCTGTAGCCAAAGAAGGAGGATGGAAAAAGTCAAAAAATTATATCAGTTTAAATGGTGTCTGGAAGTTTAAATATTTCGAAAATCCTAATGATTTAACGGAAGGATTTGAGAACATCAATTTTGATGACTCTGCTTGGGATCATTTTAAAGTTCCTGCAAACTGGGATGTAAACGGTTATGGTTACCCTGTTTATACTAATACAACTTACGATTTTGAACCTGTAATTAAAGTAAATCCACCATTTGTTCCTACAACTTATAACCCTGTTGGAATATACAGAAAGACTTTTATAATTGGGAGTGATTGGTTGAAAAAGGCGATTTTGCTGCATGTAGGTGCAGCAAAATCGAACCTTAGCGTTTGGGTTAACGGCAAATATGTGGGTTATGGAGAAGATGGGAAATTACCTCAGGAATTTCAACTCAATGCTTTTTTAAAAGAAGGTGAGAATAGTATTGTTTTAAAAGTAATGAAGTGGAATGATGGTTCTTATTTAGAATGTCAGGATTTCTGGCGAATGAGCGGAATTACCAGAGATACGTATTTATATGCAAGAAATAATTCGCACCTGGTTGATTTCGAGATTATCTCTGATTTAGACAAATCTTACACAGATGGGAGTTTGAAAATAAAAACTTCCTTTTCTGAAATAAACAAAAAAGACAAATACACTTTAGAAGTTCAGTTAAAAGACAAGGAAACGCTGATTGCTTCTCAAAGTATTAAAATAGAGGCAGCGACAGAGAAAAACGTCTTTAATTTTGAGGTAAAAAATCCAAAGAAATGGAGTGCCGAAATTCCTAATTTGTATCAGGTTTATTTCTTTTTAAAAGATAAGAAAGGAAATATTATAGAGGTAATTCCACAGAATGTTGGTTTTAGAAAAGTAGAAATTAAAGGAGGCCAACTTTTAGTTAACGGCAAAGCCATTTATATAAAAGGAGTGAATCGCCAGGAAACAGATCCGGTTACGGGGCAAACCATTTCTAGAGAAAGAATGGAGCAGGATATTAGCATTTTAAAACAGTATAATATCAATGCGGTTAGAATGTCACATTATCCTAATGACGAATATTTTTATGAATTATGTGATAAATACGGGATTTATGTAGTTGATGAAGCCAATTTAGAATCCCACGGAATGGGGTATGAAATCACTAAAACCCTGGGGAATAATCCCAATTGGGAACTCGCACACTGGCAGCGCATCAGCCGGATGGTAGAAAGAGATAAAAATCATCCTTCGGTAATTATCTGGAGTATGGGAAATGAGGCCGGAAATGGTTATAACTTTTATCGTGCTTATTTGTGGCTGAAAAACAGAGATGTATCAAGACCTGTTCAGTATGAAAGAGCTTCAACTTCAGGCTGGGAAGGAAAAAGTATGAAATTTGAATGGAATTCGGATATTATTGATCCGCAATACAGTTCGCCTAAGGGAATGCAGGAATACATTGCTGCAATTCCTAATCCCGACAGGCCTTATATTTTAAGCGAATATGCCCATGCAATGGGAAATTCTATGGGGAATTTTAAAGATTACTGGGATTTGTTTCGAAAGGAAAAAAACTTTCAGGGAGGATTTATCTGGGACATGATCGATCAGTCTGTTTATAAAACCAGAGAAGACGGAACCAAAGTTTTTGCTTATGGTGGTGATTTTGGACCTAAAGGAGGACCAAGTGCCAATAATTTTCTGAATAACGGCGTTTTTAATCCGGAAAGAAAACCCAATCCACATGCTTTTGAAGCTAAGAATGTATTGCAGAATATATTGACTTCATGGGAAGATAAAGAACGGTTTTCGATAAAAATATTTAACGAGTTTTTCTTCAGAGATCTGAAGAATGTAAAACTAAACTGGACATTAGTTTTGGATGGTGTGGAAGATACAAAAGGCACTATCGAAGATTTAGCAATCCATCCGCAACAGGAAATATCCGTACAATTGCCGGTTGATTTACAAGGGAAAGAATACAAAGAAGCTTTTGTAAATATTAGTTACACTCTAAAAGGAGAAGAACCTTTTTTAACAAAAGGATTTGAAATTGCATCAGAACAATTGCATCTAAAAGGCAATTGGGAGAATAATCTTGCTGTTGCCGGTGATGCAAAAATAACTGTAGCCAAAAATGATCAATCAATTATTTTTAAAAGCAATCAGTCGGAAATCACATTCGATAAAAAAACAGGATTTATTAGCGGTTATATTTTTAACAAAGAAGCCATTTTAAAAGAAGGTTTTCAGTTGAGACCTGATTTTTGGAGAGCACCTACTGATAATGATATGGGCGCTAATTTTCAAAAAAATCTATTAGTGTGGAAACAGGCTATGGAAAATCCGGATTTGGTGAGTTTTGATTATGCTGTTGCAAAAAATAATAAAATGACAGCAAAAGCAATTTATAAACTCATTCCTGTAAACGCTGTTTTAGTATTGACTTATGAGTTTAACAGTAAGGGAGAATTGCTGGTAAACCAATCGCTAACTATTGCTAAAGACAAGGAAGTACCTATGTTGCCCCGTTTTGGAATGGAAATGATTTTGCCTGAAAATTTTGAAACAATAGCCTATTACGGTCGGGGTCCGATTGAAAATTATGCCGACAGAAAATACAATACTAAAGTGGGGTTGTATCATCAAACGGTTTCTGAGCAATACTATCCTTATATCCGTCCTCAGGAAACAGGAAATAAAACCGATTTGAGATGGCTGGAATTATCTGATGATAAGATAAAATTAAAAGTAGAATCCGATGAATTATTCAATATGACCGCCTTACATTATCTGACGGAAGATTTGGATGATGGTTTAGAAAAAGAACAAAGAAACGCAGCTGATCTTAAAGAAAGAGATTTAACGAGTTTGAAAATTGATAGTAAACAAATGGGATTAGGTGGCATTGACAGCTGGGGAGCCTGGCCCATGGAGAACTATTTGCTTAAAGCAAAAAACTATCAGTACCGGTTTAAAATTACACCAAGTTTAAAAAAATAAGTAAATGAAAATAGTAAATAAAAGCATTGTTGTACTTCTGTTAGCCATTTGTAACCTGACTATGGCTCAGAAAGTATTTACCGAAAAAGAAATTCATATTATTCCAAAACCAACTGAATTAGTGCGTTCGGAAGGAACGTTTGAATTTTCAGCACAAACAAAGTTTGTGGTAACCGACGATTCACCAAAACAAAGTGTTGCTTATTTTTTAGATCAATTTGAAAAGGCATCTGGATTCAGATTAAAGCGCGTAACCAAAAAATCTAAAAACAATTTTGTACAGTTTATAGTTGATAATAAGATGGCTAAAGATGCTTATAGCTTAAAAGTATCTGAAAAAAATATAATTATTACAGCTAAGAGCAGTATTGGTTTTATGTATGCACTGGAAACACTAAAACAATTATTGCCTGTTGCAATAGAAAGTGAAACAGTAATCACGAATGTAAAATGGGAAATTCCTACTCTTGCTATAAATGATAAACCCCGATACCAGCAACGCGGACTGATGCTGGATTTATCGCGTCACTTTTTTGGTAAAGATTACATATTAAAAACGATTGATCGCCTTGCCATGCATAAAATGAATGTGTTGCGTTTGCATATGGTAGACGATCAGGGGTGGAGAATGGAGATTAAAAAATATCCAAAATTAACTGAAATTGGAGCCTGGAGAGTCAATCAGGAAGATAAAGCCTGGAATGCCAGAGCGGTTAATGATCCTAATGAAAAAGGGACTTACGGAGGTTTCTTAACTCAGCAGGAATTAAAAGAAATTGTTGCTTATGCTGCAACAAAGAATGTGGAAATCATTCCGGAAATTGAAATGCCGGCACATGTGAGTTCTGCTATTGCCGCTTATCCTGAACTGTCTTGTTTTGGGACTCCTATTGGCGTGCCTTCCGGTGGTGTCTGGCCCATTACGGATATTTTTTGTCCGGGAAAGGAAAACACTTTTGAATTTATTGAGAATGTAATTGATGAAGTGATTGCTATATTTCCGTCTCAATACATTCATATTGGCGGGGATGAAGCTACAAAAGACCATTGGAAAACCTGTCCTCATTGCCAAAAAAGAATTAAGGAAGAAGGTTTAAAAGATGTCAATGAATTGCAAAGTTATTTGGTAAAAAGAGTAGAAAAATATATTAATTCCAAAGGCAAAAAAATGATCGGTTGGGATGAAATTATCGAAGGCGGTTTAGCTCCCGAAGCGACTGTAATGAGCTGGCGCGGCACAAAAGGTGGTATTGAAGCTGCTGAACAAGGACATGATGTCATTATGACTCCTGAATCTCATTGCTATTTTAACTTTTATCAGGGACCACAAAATGAGGAACCGGTAGCTTTTAATGCTTATTTGCCTTTGAGTAAAGTATATGAATTTGATCCGGTTGCCGATGCGATGAGTCCGGAAGTAGCGAAGCACATTTTAGGAGCACATGCTAATTTATGGGCAGAACATATTGATACTGATGCACTTTCTGAATACATGCTTTTTCCAAGATTAGCCGCTTTATCAGAGGTTTTATGGAGTACAAAAGAATCCCGTAACTGGGAGGATTTTTCGGCAAGATTAGAAACAATGTTCAGACGTTATGATGTTTTAGGAATTAATTATTCCAAAAGTTCGTATCTGATTACCGCTTCAAGCAAAGTGGATCTAAAATCCAAAAATGTTTTCCTGAGTTTAAAAAATGAATTTCCTAATCCTGATATTCGTTACGTAACAGCAGATAAAGATATTAATAATAAGGCTGTTCCATACACAAATCCAATAGAAATAAAAGAAACAACTTTGATAAAAGCTTCGTTGTTTAAAAATGACAAACCGGTAGGTAAAACTTATATCGACACAATTAAATTTCATAAAGCTGTTGCGGCGAAGCTGATTTTTAAAACTCCGTTTAATAAAAATTACAAAGGAGATGGCGATTTAAGTTTAGTGAATGTTATCCGGGGAACTAAAAATTTTCATGATGGTCAATGGCAGGCCTGGCTGGAGGATGACATGGAAGTAGTTATTGATTTAGAAAAAAATCAAGAAATTCAACAAGTAATTTTAGGAAGTTTAGAGAGCCAGGGATCCGGAATTTATTTTCCAACAGCAGTTACAGTTTTTGTTTCTAATGACGGGAAAAATTACACGGAAGTGGGTAAAATAAAACGTGCTTTTGCTCCTAATGTAAACGATGAGTTGTTGGACTTTAAAGTTGATTTTGATAAAACTCAGGCACGATTTATAAAAGTAGTAGCAACGAATTTAAAAAAGACCGCTTCGGGAGGCAGCTCATGGTTGTTTGCAGATGAAATTTTGGTGAATTAATAAAAAAGATAATAGATATAAATTAAAATAAACAAAGAATGAAAAAAAGAATAGCAATAATAGCCCTGTTGTTTTCCGTACAGTTGTTTTCACAAGCCATTTATGAAGACGAACGTTATATTCCGGAAACGGATCCTTTAGTTTTAGCTAAATTAGAGCAATGGCAGGACCAGAAATTTGGTTTGTTAATGCACTGGGGAACTTACAGTCAGTGGGGAATTGTAGAATCCTGGTCTATTTGTCCTGAAGATTATGGATGGTGCGAACGTAAAAAAGGAAGCAATCCATCTGATTATAATGCTTATGTAAAGGACTATGAAGATTTGAGAAAAACATTTAATCCGGTAAAATTTAATCCTGAAAAATGGGCAAAAGCAGCTAAAAATGCCGGAATCAAATACATGGTATTCACTACAAAACACCATGACGGATTTAATATGTTTGATACAAAATATTCAGATTATAAGGTTACTGATAAAGATGTGCCTTTCAGTACAAATCCAAAAGCAAATATTGCTAAAGAAGTCTTTGATGCTTTTAGAAAAGAAAATATGTGGATTGGTGCTTATTTCTCTAAACCGGACTGGCATAATGAGAATTACTGGGATCCTTATTTTCCTCCATTTGACAGAAATGTAAACTATGATCCGGTTGCTTATCCTGAAAAATGGAAAAAATATACTGATTTTACGCACAATCAAATCTTAGAATTATTATCGGATTATGGCAAAATAGACATCTTATGGTTAGATGGCGGATGGGTTCAGAAATTAGATAAAGAAGAAATAAAAAAAGGATATGAGGCAAAATTTGCTGAGAATGAATCAGGAAATGGATTCATAAAGCACAGAGTAGTAGATCAGGATATCAAAATGGACGAATTGGTTGATAAAGCACGTAAGAAACAACCGGGTTTAATTGTGGTAGACAGAGCGGTACACAGTAAAAATCAAAATTATTTGACTCCTGAAAACCGTGTTCCTGAAAAAACCTTACCTTATCCATGGGAATCCTGTATTACTTCAGGCGGTGGATGGTCTTACACTCCTGATGCTAAATATTTAACAGGAAGACAAGGAATTCATATGCTAATTGACATTGTGGCTAAAGGCGGAAATTTACTTTTAAATGTTGCTCCGGGACCGGATGGAGAATGGCAACAAGGCGCTTATGATTTATTGGCAGAATATGGTGCCTGGTTAAAAATAAACGGAAGCGGAATTTATAACACCAAACCAATTGCTCCTTTTAAAGAAAATAATATTTGTATGACTCAGAATAAAGCCGGAAATGTATTTTTGTTTTATATGGCTAAAGAAGGTGAAAACAAAATTCCTGCTGAAGTAATTGTAAAATCAATTAGTCCAAAAAAAGGAACTGCTATCACAATGCTTGGCTCTAAAACCAAATTAAAATGGGAAAAAGTTTCCGAAGGTTTCAAAGTGATTATTCCTGAAAGTTTACGAAATAATCTACCTTCAAAAGAAGCTTGGACTTTAAAAATTGAAAAAATAAACAGATAGTAACAATCAATTGATATGCTTTTGAGACAAAAAACCGCAGTAACAGTAAAATTCATATTTATAGCGCTGGTATATATGTGCTGTTCTGTTTTTTATGCACAGCAACAGCCTGCAGATTATGTAAATCCGTTTATTGGAACTTCTAATTTTGGAGCTACTTATCCCGGACCTGTTGCGCCCAGAGGAATGGCAGGTATTAGTCCGTTTAATGTTGCGGGGCCTCAAAATAAACCTTTGGAAAAAGACAGTCAGTGGCTGTCTACTCCTTATGTGCATGAAAATACTTTTTTAACCGGTTTTTCTCAGGTAAATTTAAGCGGAGTAGGCTGTCCTGATTTAGGTGTTTTATTACTAATGCCCACTACAGGAAAAGTAGAAACCAATCATTTAAAATACGGTTCTGTGTACTCTGAAGAAATAGCTAAAACAGCCTATTACAGTTCTAAAATTGATAAATACAATATCAAAGCGGAGTTTACAGCTTCAAAACGTGTAGGAGTCAGCCGCTTTACTTTCCCTAAAGGGCAATCTAATATTCTGTTGAATCTGGGCGTTGGTTTAACCAATGAAGAAGGCGGAATGTTACAGATAGTTTCAGCAACTGAGATTGAAGGCATGCGAAGTGTAGGTTCATTTTGTTACAACAGTCCCGAAGATGCCTATCCGGTGTATTTTGTAGCTAAATTTTCAAGACCAGCCGATCAATTCGGTGTCTGGAAAAAGCCGGCAAAATATGATGGAGCCGAAGCACAGTGGATGACTTACAATGGTAAAACCCGAATGATGGACAACAATACTAAAATGGTAGTGGGAGACAGCATCGGAAGTTATTTCAGCTATCAATTCGATAAAGAAGAAACAGTAGAAGTTAAAATTGGTATTTCGTATGTAAGTATTGCCAATGCGAGAGAAAATCTTGCAAAAGAAACCGGGAATAAATCCTTTGATGCAGTTTATAAAGAAACTTATCAGCAATGGAATGAATTGCTTTCCAAAATAAAAACAGAAGGTGGTACGACAGCAGACAAAACGGTTTTTTATACGGCTTTGTATCACACGCTGATTCATCCTAATACGCTCAATGATTACAACGGAGAGTTTCCGGAAATCAAAACGGGTAACACAGGTAAAACTAACGGAACCCGATATACGGTTTTTTCGCTTTGGGATACGTACCGCAATTTACATCAGCTGATGTCCTTGGTTTACCCCAAACAGCAGTCGGATATGGTAAAAAGTATGCTCGAAATGTATGATGAAAACGGCTGGCTGCCTAAATGGGAATTAAATTCGACTGAAACATTTACCATGGTGGGCGATCCGGCAAGCATTGTTATTGCAGACACTTATTTAAAAGGAATTCAGGATTTTGATGTCCAAAAAGCATACAAAGCGATGCTGAAAGGTGCGGATCAGTTAGAAAATAATCCATTGCGTCCCGGACTAAAAGAGTATATTGAGAAAGGCTATGTGACAACAAAAGACAAAGGCTCCGTTTCCACTACGCAGGAATATAACGCTTCGGATTATGCCATTTCACTTTTGGCGAAAGCCTTAGGAAATAAAAAGGATTATCAGCGTTTTAAAAACCGTTCGATATCTTATCGAAAACTGTATGATAAGGATTTAAAATTATTGCGACCACGAACAGAAAACGGTAGTTTTTATGAACCTTTTGATCCGTTATCAGGAGCTAATTTTGAAGAAAATATTGGTTTTATCGAAGGAAATGCGTGGCAATATGCATTTATGGTTCCACATGATATAGAGGGACTCATGAAATTAATGGGAGGCAAAAAAGTATTTAGCAGTCAGCTGCAAAAGGTTTTTGACAGCAAACAATTTGACATGGCTAATGAACCGGATATTGCTTACCCTTATTTGTTTAATTATATCAAAGGAGAAGAATGGAGAAGTCAGGAATTGGTGCAAAAACTGATAAAACAGTATTTTCAGAATAAACCCGACGGTTTACCCGGAAATGATGATACAGGGACGATGTCGGCCTGGCTGGTGTATTCGATGATGGGAATTTATCCACTGGCTCCGGGCGAACCTAAATATGCCATAACGCCACCTGTTTTTGATAGAATCACTATCGAATTAGACTCTGAATATTATAAAAATAAAAAGATAATAATCGAAAAAGAATCCAATAATAAAGGCAAAATCAAAAGCATGGAATTAAACGGAAAGGAGTATAAGAGTTACTTTATCACTCATGATGATTTTGTAAACGGGACAATACTAAAAGTGATTCAGGAATAAAAATAAGAAACAAGATGAAAAAGATAATAATTGCTTTAGTGGTATTTTTTGGTTTGATAAACCAGGGATCTGCCCAAAAAAAATATCCTTATCAGGATTCAAAGTTAGCTGTTGAAGACAGAGTAACTGACTTGTTGAGCCGGATGAGTTTAGAAGAAAAAGTACGCCAGATGGATATGTACAAAGGCGAATATTTCAAAGAAAAAGAAGATTTTTCTAAAACAAAAGCGGATGCTAAAATTGGAAAATTAGGAATTGGAGCCATTCATGATATTTATCCGCGTTCTGCAAAAATGATTAATGATCTTCAAAAAGAAGTAATTAAAAACAACCGTTGGGGAATTCCGGCATTGATTATGTGCGAGATGCTTCACGGTTATCTTGACGATGGAAGTACAGCTTTCCCAATGAATATAGGTCTTGGAGCGACTTGGGATACTGGTGTAATGGATAAAGTAGGGAAAGTAATCGCTGCCGAAGCCAGAGCGCATGGTGTTCATTTTGGTTTAGGACCTAATTTAGATTTAGGCCGTGAGCCACGTTGGGGAAGAGTTGCTGAAACTTTTGGAGAAGACGCATATTTGAACAGCGAACTTGGTCTGTCCATGATTAAAGGAATGCAAGGGGATGATTTAACATCAGATCGTTCTATCATTGCAGAACCCAAACATTTTGCCGTTCACGGAATTCCTCAGGCGGGAGGAAATTCTTCTCCTATTTTAGTAGGAGAACGTTCGGCTCGTGAAGATCATCTTCCTTCTTTTCAAAAAGCATTTACTAAAGGAGGAGCATTGGGAACCATGTGTGCTTATTCTGAATTAGACGGAATTCCATGTGCTGCTAATCATTGGTTATTGACTGATGTTTTGCGAAAAGAATGGGGTTTTAAAGGAATTGTAGTATCCGATTTAGGGGCTATCAAATACCTTCAAACCACACATTATGTTACTAACTCACCAAAAGAAAGTATCCGTGAAGCAGTTGCTGCAGGTGTGGATATGCAATTTTATGATTTTACCAATGAATTTTGGCAACAAAGTCTGATCGAATTGGTAAATGAGAAAAAATTGACGATGGAGCAAATTAACCGTGCGGCCGGTGGTATATTACGATTGAAGTTTTTATTAGGTCTGTTCGAAAATCCATATACGGATAAAAATTTAATCAAAGAGCGTTTTCATACCAAAGAAAATGAGGATATTGCTCTTGAAGCAGGACATAAATCGATGGTTTTACTGAAAAATGAAAACAATCTTTTACCACTTAAAAAAGATTTACAAACTATTGCTGTTATTGGTCCTAATGCCAATGCGTCCAGATTGGGAGGTTATTCTGTTCACAACAAAGTAGGAACTACAGTCCTTGAAGGAATCCAACAGGTGGTTGGTAAAAATACAAACGTAATTTATGAAGAAGGTGTCCCATTAATTGTAAAAGGTCAAATCATACCATCCAGATATTTATGGACACCAGATGGATCTCAAAACGGATTGAAAGGAGAATATTTCAATAACAGAAATGTCGAAGGAACTCCGGCATTAACGCGTATTGACAATCAGTTGGAATTTGACTGGCCATGGAATCCGGGTGCAGGAGTTAATGATGACGATTTTTCTATTCGCTGGACAGGTTATATCCAATCAGAAAAATCATTTGACGGTTGGTTAGGTTTAAGTTCTGATGACGGAATCAGAATGTGGATTGACGATCAGTTAGTGATTGACAACTGGACAAAGGGAGCAACGAGTATTGTTACAACTCCAAAAAATATTGAAGCAGGAAAAAAATATAAAGTCCGTATTGAAATGTGGGAAGGAGGCTGGGGAGCCCGGGCGCATTTGAGATGGAATCTTGAAAAAATAGACTTGCAACCAGCAATTGATATAGCTAAAAAAGCCGATGTTGCTGTGGTTGTTTTAGGAGAATCGAATGAATTAGTTGAAGAAAACAGAGATGTTGCTACTTTAGATTTACACGGTATGCAGCAGGAATTGATTGAAGCTATTCAAAAGACAGGAACTCCGGTAGTTTGTGTGTTGTTAAACGGTCGTCCGCTTTCTGTAAACTGGATCAATGAAAATATTCCAGCCATTGTTGAAGGCTGGTTTCCGGGAGAAGCAGGAGGAAAGGCTGTGGCCGATGTGTTGTTTGGGGATTACAATCCGGGAGGAAGATTACCAATTACTTTTCCAAAATCGGTGGGGCAATTGCCTATTTATTACAACCAAAAACCATCTGCAATACACAGATATGTTTCAGAAAGTGAAAATCCGTTATATACTTTTGGATATGGCTTAAGTTATACCACATTCGAATATTCAAATTTAACTTTAAATACTCAGGAAATTAAAGTTGACGGAAGTCTGAAAGTAAGTGTTGATGTTAAAAATACAGGGAATTATGATGGTGACGAAGTGGTACAATTGTATATTAATGATGTATACAGTTCTGTAACAACTCCGGAAAAAACATTAAAAGGTTTTAAAAGAGTATTTATCAAAAAAGGAGAAACAAAAAAGCTGGAATTTATATTAACTCCTGAGGAATTGGCTATTTGGAACCGAAAAATGGAAAATGTCGTAGAGCCGGGCGATTTTGAAGTGATGGTTGGAGGAAATTCAACAGATTTACTCACAGAAAAGTTTTTCATTATGGATAATTAAACGTTTTAACAAAATTACAGATAATAAAAAAACGCACCCGTAAAATATGGGTGCGTTTTTTTATTAGGAATTTTATCTTTTGTTGCGTAATCATTCTTGTTTTAACATTTTTAGTAAAAAGTATTTGAAGTAAGCAAATGTTTAATGATTAAATTATAAATAGGTTGTGGTTGGTTTCTTTATTAAATTTGTATCAAAATGATTTTTTTAATGAAAAAACAGTTAAAATTGACAAACACCTTTTCAAATTTGTCATTGGTCGAAATTATGAAATACAAACAAATCTTTCTCTTTACATTTAACTAAGCATTAACTTAAGGTTAACTTATCAGAAACAAAATTACTAACTCAAAAACAAAATTATGATTCAAAATGTATTAAAGCTACTGTTTGTATTTTGCTTGTTTGGTTTTCATCAGGCTCAGGCACAAATAACAGTAAAGGGGACAGTTACAGAAGCTAAGAGCGGTTTTCCACTGCCTGGAGCAAATGTCATTGTGAAAGGAACAACAAATGGTATTTCAACCGATATGGATGGTAAATACAGTATAAGTGTTCCGGGTCAGTCGGCCATTTTAGTCTTTTCCTATATAGGATCAGTTTCAAAAGAAGTTACTGTAGGAAATCAGACTGCTATTAATGTATCGTTAACAGAAGATGCAGAACAATTAGGGGAGGTAGTTGTAACTGCATTAGGAATTAAGAGAGAGAAAAAAGCCATTACTTATTCTGCACAAAATGTAGATGTGGATGAAATTTCTCAGGCAAGATCCTTAAACGTTGCCAATTCTCTTTCGGGGAAAGTAGCGGGTCTTAATTTCTCTACTACTTCTAACGGGGTAGGAAGTTCATCAAGGATTACTTTGAGAGGTAACCGTTCACTTAACGGTAATAATCAGCCGTTATATGTAATAGATGGTGTACCAATTAGTAATGGAACAACAAATAGTAATCCGGATATTGATACAGGAGGAACTACACAACCTGATGGTATCTCTAACATCAATCCTGAAGACATTGCTTCGATGACAGTATTGAAAGGACCATCTGCTGCTGCTCTTTATGGTTCCAGAGCAAGTAATGGTGTTATTGTAATTACAACTAAATCTGGTAAAGCAGGTAAAACTTCAGTTTCGTTGTCTTCCAATTTTATGGCCTCTTCTGCCTATAATTTGATGAATTTACAAAATGAGTATGGTCAGGGATCTAATGGTGTTTATAATCCTACTTCCAGCTCAAGCTGGGGTGGAAAGTTAGACGGAAGTCAGGTTTCAAACTGGCAGTTAGTTCGTAATCCTAATTTTGAAGGACCTGCTACACAAAGTTATTCTGCACAACCGGATAATGTTATTGACTTTTATAAAACGGGTTATAATTTAGCTAATACCTTAACCGTTACTTCCGGAACTGAAAAAGCACAAGCTTATTTTTCTTACACCAATACAAAAGCAGAAGGTATTGTTGGAGGAAATAAATTAGACAGACACAATCTTAATTTAAGGTTGACAAGTAAAATATCTGATAAGCTGACATTAGATGCAAAGACAAATTATATTGTTCAGGATATTGATAACCTATTGAGAACAGGAGAAGAGTCTATCGGAACATCAGCTTATTTATTACCTCGTAGTATTGCATTCAATGACTATAAAAATTTCGAATATTTTGATGCTGCCGGACAAAGACAGATGAATTATTTTATTGATGAAACTGGTTCTCCGGGAGGAAATCCTTACTGGTCAGCATTAAGAGATGATGCGCGTACAGATAAAAGAAACCGATTCATAGGTTTAGCTTCTCTTAAATATGAGTTTACAAAAACATTAAGTTTGCAAGGTAGAGCCGGTTTAGATCAAATGACAAACAAAAATGTCAGAAACAGATATGCTACAATTGCTTTTAACAACAACCTAGGTTCATACAGTGAGTCTTATGAAACAGTAAGCGAGCTTAATGTTGATGCTTTACTTTCTTATAATGAAAAATTTGGAGATTTTTCTGTTGGATTGAATGCTGGTGCAAGTGCATTGCAACAAAAAAGCTCTGCTCTGAATTCAGGAGGGGTTTTAAGTAAAAGAAACTTTTTTGCTCTATCAAACGTACAGACAATTCAATCTACTTCTACAGTTTCAGAAAAAAGAATTAACTCTGTTTACGGATTTGGACAACTTGGTTTTAAAAACTTTTTGTTCTTAGATTTAACGGCCAGAAACGACTGGTCATCTACCTTACCTGAAGATTATTTTTATCCGTCTGTTGGTCTTTCAGCAGTAATTTCAGACATGGTTGCTTTGCCTGAGGTAATTAGTTTTGCAAAATTAAGAGCTTCTTATGCACAAGTGGGGAATGATACCAATCCTTATCAGACACTACCATTGCTAAGCTATATCGGAGGTAACGGTGGTATGTTATACGGACAAACAACTGCAGCAAACCGCAACCTTAAACCTGAGATATCTTCTTCTACAGAATTTGGTGCAGACATTCGATTCTTTAATAATCGTTTAGGATTAGATTTCACTTATTTCAAAACATTAACGGATAATCAGATTTTCTATATCAATACACCGGAATCTTCTGCTTATTCAAGAGCGATTGTGAATGGTGGAGATATTGAAAATGAAGGTATTGAACTTACCCTAACAGCAACTCCTGTGGAGACAGAAGATTTTACATGGGATATTACAGCAAACTATGCTTCTTATAAATCAAAAGTGAAATCTATTTTCGAAGGAAGAGACGAATTAGTTCTGGGTGAAGGACGTTTAGTCAGAAGTAAAGTAATCGTAGGTGGAGAATATGGTGATTTATATATTAAAGGTTTTCAAAGAGATCCAAATGGGAACATCATTGTAAATAGCGCTGGTATTCCATTAGCAACAAACGGTTTTGATGTTCGTGCCGGTAACTTTAACCCGGACTGGACAGCAGGTTTTAAAAATAACTTTAAATACAAAGATTTTAATTTAAGTTTCCTTGTTGATTTTAGAATTGGTGGAGAAGTTATCTCTTATACTCAGGCAAGACAGGCCGGTTTAGGGGTAAATGATATCACTCTGGCAGGAAGAGAAGGCGGAATTGTTGTTCCAGGTGTTGTATCAAACGGAAATGGAACTTTTACTCCAAATACTACCAGCATTACTGCTGAGCAATACTGGACAGCAATTGGACAAAGAACACCTGTTGCAGAACCTTTTATCTACGATGCTACCAATATTAGATTAAGGGAAGTTGTTTTGGGTTATTCACTACCAAAACGCCTGCTTGAAAAATCAAGTTTGTCAAGTATTGACTTTTCATTAGTGGGAAGAAATTTATTCTTCTTTGTTAATAAAGCAAAATATTTTGACCCTGAAGCAGGAGCCGGTACAGGAAACTTACAAGGTATAGAGTCTTTCAATATTCCTTCAACAAGAGAATATGGAGTGAATGTAAAATTTGGATTTTAATTAAAAAAAAAGATATCATGAAATATAGTTTTAAAATAAAAACGTTAGGAGTTGCATTATTAGCAGTTTCTATTTTATCAAGCTGCACAGGCGATTTTGATGAGATAAATACCGATCCTAATTCTCTTACTGAAGATCAGTTAGATGCTACATTAGCAGGACCTGCTTTTGCTTCAGCATTATATGCAGGTATTCATAATGGTTCTTATTCATCACCAGGAGTAGATGATCAGGGAACCTGGGGAATTGCTACAGGAATTTTATCATCAACTTTTATTCATTATTTAAATTGTGGATATGGTACTGAAAGAAATGCATTTGTAAATGGATATGAAGGACGTGGATGGACAAGGTTTTATACTGTTGCGGTTCCTGCTTTAAATAATGCTTTTAAGGCATCTGAAGGAAATGCTGAAGCACTTGCAATATTAAAAATATGGAAAGTTTTTATGTATAACCAAATGGTAGATGCTTACGGACCAATTCCTTATACAGAAGCCGGAAATGGTAAGGAAAAAGTGCCTTATGATAGTGTCGAATTTATTTATGAAGACTTTTTTAAATTATTAGACGAAGCAAACACTACATTAAGTGCTGCATCTATATCAACAGTAGCTTCATTTCAGCCTAATGACCGTCTTTATTCAGGAAACGTTAATAATTGGAGAATATTTGGAAACAGTTTAAAATTACGTCTAGCATTAAGAATATCTGATGTTCAGCCTGAGAAAGCAAAAACACAAGCTGAAGCTGCGGTAGCTGCGGGAGTTATGGTGAATAATGAGCAGGGAGCTTTCTTTAAGGCAAGTAATATTACCCCAAATAACTTAAACATGATTGTAAACAGCTGGGGGTATACGATGACTGCTTCTATGGAAAGTATTCTTGTAGGATATAATGATCCACGATTAGCTAAATGGTTTGCTACAATTGATACCGGTGAGTATCGTGGTCAGCCTGTTGGGGGATTAGAAAATCAGTTTGGAACAACTAAATTCTCTGCTTTTAATAACGATGTTATGGGGAATGGTGCTGCAGGAAATCTTAGTGAGTCTAAAAATATAGAAGTATTTATGGCTTCTGAAAATTATTTCAGCAGAGCAGAAGGTGCTTTAAACGGATGGAATATGGGTGGAACTGCTCAAACTCTGTATGAAGAAGGTATCAGAATGTCATTAAGACAATGGGGAATTACAGATAATACAGTAATAGATGCATATGTAGCAGGAAACACATTACCTACTGTACCAAATATTGCTACTGTTTATCCAGGTTTAGGTTTAGAAGATACTCCAGTGAAATTACCTGTAGCCTGGTCTGCTGTTGCTACAAATCAACGTACTCAAATTGCGGTTCAAAAATACCTGGCAATTTTTCCGGAATCCTGGGAATCTTGGGCAGACTTGCGCCGAAGTGATGCTAAAGTTATTTATGCACCGCTTAATACCGATAATAATGATGCTGGAGTTGGTAAATCTTTGATGAAAAGAATTATCTATACAACGAATGAATATTCTGCAAACAGAGAGGCCGTTATAGATGGAATTTCTAAATTAGGAGGTCCTGATACAGGTGGATCTAAGATTTGGTGGGATGTTAAATAAACAAAATAATAGAGATAAATAAATCTCTTTCATTTAATAATAAATAAAAGGAGAGGTAACTCTCCTTTTGTTTTTTTAAGTACTTAAAATTATAAAGTAAGAGAAAATGCTACTAGAAATTTGTGCTTCGTCTTATCAATCTGCAATAAATGCTCAGGAAGCAGGTGCTCACAGAATAGAATTATGCTCAGAGCTTGCACTGGGTGGGATAACACCTTCATACGGATTGCTTAAAAATGTATTGACACATATTACTATTCCGGTTTTTGTATTAATACGTCCCAGAAGTGGGAACTTTACGTATTCAGAAGAAGAATTTGATGTAATGAAAACCGATATTCAATTGTGTAAGGATTTAGGATGCCAAGGAATTGTTTCGGGGGTTCTGAATGCTGATAATACTGTTGATATTCAAAGAACAAAAGAATTAATCGAACTGGCAAAACCATTACAATTTACTTTCCATCGCGCTTTTGACTGGATTGAAAATTCTTTCGAAGCATTGGAACAGTTAAAAGAAATCGGAGTAAACAGAATTTTAACTTCAGGTTCTAAAATAACTGCCGTAGAAGGAATTTCCCATCTTACAGCTTTAAAAGAAAAAGCAGGGAATACTATCACTATTTTACCTGGAAGCGGAATAAATAGTGACAATGTCATTTTATTTAAAAAAAATGGATTTGGCGAAATTCATTGTTCGGCAACAAGCATTGTCTATGACCATCATTTAGGTAAAATCCCGATGAACAGCACCAAATTATTTGATGAACGCATTATTGTTCATTCTGATTTTGATAAAATAAAAGCAATTATTAGGTGTATGGCCTCCTAAGCAAATTTTAACTTTAGACTTCTTTTTACAACACATTAAAATAATTATATTTAAATATGAGCCAATTACATACTCAGCAGAAAAACAATGCATTACTTCCGATTCTGATTATATCTGGACTATTCTTTATTTTCGGATTTGTAACATGGATTAACGGAGCCTTAATTCCGTTTATGAAAACAATTAACGAATTAACCTCGGCACAGTCTCTTCTGGTAGCTTCGGCATCCTATATTTCGTTTGTGGTAATGGCTTTACCGGCATCTTATATTTTGTCTAAAATAGGGTATAAAAAAGGAATGTCACTGGGATTATTTATTATGGGTGCAGGTGCCTTAGTCTTTATACCGGCAGCTGAAGCAAGAACTTATTGGATTTTTCTGGCAGGAATTTTTATTCAGGGAGCCGGAATGACTTTATTACAAACAGCGTCAAATCCTTATATTACCATCCTGGGACCTATCGACAGTGCTGCCAAGCGTATCGCTATTATGGGCATCGCTAATAAGGTTGCAGGAGCTTTAGGATCACTTATTTTTGGAGCTATTTTATTATCCGGAATTGATGAAATAAATGAAAAATTAACTACGGTTTCAGATGCAGAAAAAATACAGCTGTTAGACACCATGGCCGATAGTGTCGTGCTACCATACATTATTATGGCAGTAGTATTATTTATTTTAGGCATCTTAATAAGAAAAGCTCCTCTTCCTCATGTGGAAGCAGAACCTATAGATGAATCTAAGGCGGGTGAAACCACAAAAAGCAGTATTTTCCAGTTTCCTCATTTATGGCTGGGTGTACTTACACTTTTTATGTATGTAGGTGTGGAGGTAATAGCCGGAGATACTATTATTGCATACGGAATCTCATTAGGATTTCCTGCCGCTGATGCCAAGTTTTTCACCACGTTTACCTTATTAGCAATGGTACTTACTTATGTTTTAGGTGTATTTTTGATTCCTAAATACATCAGTCAGGCTTTGGCTTTGAGAGCAAGTGCTATAATCGGAATTGTCTTTTCTTTTTGTATTGTATTCACCACCGGATTTACTTCTGTATTGTTTGTAGCTGCATTAGGAATTGCTAATGCTTTAGTTTGGCCTGCAGTATGGCCGTTAACATTAAAAGGTCTGGGGAAATTCACCAAAACAGCTTCGGCATTATTGATTATGGCGATTTCCGGGGGAGCTATTATTCCGCCTTTATATGGAAAATTAGTTGATAGCAACAAAGCAACATATATCGCACAGGGAATGAATGAAGCATTAGCTACAGCTACAGCTTCTACTAAAGGATATTGGATTTTGTTACCTTGTTATGTTGTGATTTTGTATTATGCTATTTCAGGACATAAATTAGGGTTAAAGAAAAATTAAAAATAAATCATGATTTCTAAATTAAAATATGTAGTAATTGTGCTGGCAGGATTTTGTTTTTCCTGTGTTTCTGTTTCTAAAAAAATCAAGGCAGAACATAAAACGGAACAATTTATTACGGATAATCCTCTGACGGCTAACAGTCATGCTGCGACTCTTGAGGAAATAAAACCCAATCACCTTCTGGTAGCATGGTTTGGCGGAAAACATGAAGGCGCTAAGGATGTAGGTATTTATACGTCAAATTATGATGGGAAAAGCTGGTCCCAACCGCAAATGTGTATTGCTCCTTTAGTAAAAGACGGCGATACTCTGCCTTGCTGGAATCCGGTTTTATATAAAAGTAAGAGTGAAAAATTATATTTGTTTTATAAAATTGGTAAAAATCCAAGGGAATGGTTTGGAGCTATGATTGTTTCAAATGACAACGGTATGAGCTGGAGTAAACCTGAATACCTGCCAAACGGAATTTTAGGTCCTATTAAAAATAAACCTGTTGAAGTGGTCCCCGGTACAATTTTATGTGGAAGCAGTACTGAAAGTGTTACAGATAATCAATGGCGGGTACATGTCGAAACTTATACTGAAGCAACGAACAACTGGAAAAAAATCCCGGTTGAAAACAAGAAAAATTTTGATATTATTCAACCCACATTTTTGGTGCATTCGAAAAAAAATATTCAAATTTTGTCCAGAAGTAAGCACAACAAACTAATCACAAGCTGGTCTAAAGATTACGGACAAAGCTGGAAAAATACTGATAGTATTGAGGTTGTGAATTCTAATTCAGGGATTGATGCCCTTACGCTGTCACCAAAATTGTTTCTATTAGTTAACAATCCGTTACGGCAGGGAAAAGACTGGTTTAACGGTCGCAATATTCTGGACGTAGAATATTCAGGAGACGGTTTACGTTGGGAAAAATTATTCGATTTGGAAAATCAAAAAGAAGGAGAGTTTAGTTATCCTGCTGTTATTCAGACTGAGGATAAAAAAATACATGTTTTGTATACCTATAATCGAAAATACATTAAACATGTAACTTTTAATATTAGAAAATAGAAAACCGATTTTAAAAATATAAATTCCTTTTAAAGAAAAAATAAAAAATTATGCAAAAATATTGTCTGGTTCTGGACTTAAAAGAAGATGCTGATTTAATTGCAGAATATAAATTATTACATCAACATGTATGGCCTGAGGTTATAGCAAGTATAAAAGACTCCGGAATTACAAATCTGGAAATTTATAATGCAGGAAACCGACTGGTGATGCTAATTGAAGCTAGTGCTGATTTTTCTTTCGAAAAGAAAGCTGAAATGGATGCCGAAAATCCAAAAGTTCAGGAATGGGAAACATTGATGTGGAAATTTCAGCAAGCGCTTCCTCAGGCAAAGGAGGGAGAAAAATGGCTGTTAACGGAAAAAATATTTCAGTTAGATCAACAGTAATTACAATTGAATTTTGAAAATATAAAGACAATGAATAAGCTTTTTTTAATTAGTACACTACTTTTTAATGTTGTTACAAATGCTCAAACTGATATTAGCAGTAAGACATTTTATAAACATGATCAATTTCTGTCTTCGGATAAAATGGAAGGACGATTTCCGGGAACTAAAGGAAATAACGATGCAGCAGCATACATAAAAAAGCATTTTAAAAAGTATGATCTAAAAAAGTTTAATGATAATTACTATCAGTCTTTTAGTCTTTTTGTAAAAGAAGGACTCAATAAAGTCAAATCAGATACTGTGGTTACACAAAATGTGGTGGGTTATCTGGAAGGTTCTGATGAAAATTTAAAAAATGAGTTTGTAGTAATAGGCGCACATTATGATCACTGGGGTTGGGGAGGAAGAACTTCGGGCAGTAAAAAAAAGGATACGGTAGCAATTCATAATGGTGCCGATGACAATGCATCTGGTGTTGCGGCACTGCTTTGTATTTTAAAAGAATTATCTAAACCGGAAAACAAACCTAAAAGAAGTGTTGTTTTTATTTCGTTCAGCGGGGAAGAAGAAGGCTTATTAGGTTCCAAATATTTTATTCAGCATTTGCCTTTTGACAAAAAGAAAGTAAAAGTAATGTTGAACATGGATATGGTAGGCAGATTAAATTCGGAAAAAGAACTCTATATGGGTGGAGCAGGAACTTTTCCTGACGGCGTTGCACTAATGAAAAAAACAGGCGAAAACAGCGGTCTTAATCCTGTTGTCCACTCCGGAGATGTAGGAGGTTCAGACCATGTTTCTTTTTACAAAGCAGGAATTTCTGCGGTGGGATTTCATACAGGAGGTCATCCGCAGTATCATACTCCGGAAGATGATATTGAACTGATAAATACAGAAGGCGGTGCATTGGTTTCTCAATATATTTATACAGTTTTAAAGGCAATTGCTAACTATGATCAGCCGCTTTATTTTATCAGTCAGGATTAGTCAAAGTGTATTTTTTTGGAAATAATAAAAGAAAAATTAAAAAGAAAGCCTTATTTTGCCGGATGTTTAATTTTAAATTATAATATGAAAACCAAAAAAATTAAAATAGCATTACTTATTGCTTTCATGACTGCAGGTTCATTTGTAAAAGCCCAATCTGTAGAGGCAACAGCTGATGACATTAAAAAAGCAGAGGAATGGGTTAGTGAATTGAATCTGAATAATGCTGAGAAACAAGACAGAGTAGTAAAGGTAGTAGCTACACATCTATCAACAATCAAAGACTGGCATAATACGCATCCTTTTTCTACCGTTCCGGCCGGTATTAATCCGTTAGACGGTAAGCCGCTTTCAGATTTGCATAGACAAATTATTGCCGATTCTGCAATGCCTTCAACAATACATGAAGACTTGATGAACGGACTGAGAAAAGATTTAACGGAAGAACAAGTAGCGGCAGTATTAGACAAATACACGATTGGAAAAGTTGCCTTTACGATGAAAGGATATGAAGCTATCGTTCCTAATTTAACTGCTGCCGAAAGTGCCGAAATTAGAAAATTACTGGAAAAAGCACGTGAGCAGGCGGTAGATTATAAAAGCATGAAAGAGATATCGGCTATTTTCGAAATTTACAAAACAGAAGCCGAAAAATATCTGAATAACCACGGTCGTAACTGGCGCCAAATGTATAGTGATTACACTAAAAAGATAAAAGCGGAGAAAGCAGCTAAGAAAAAAGAGTAGATTTTATCTTCTGTAAAACAAAAAAGGTCTTTAATTCGTTGATTAAAGACCTTTTTTTAGGTAAAATGATTGGTAATTATTTAACAGTCAGGTGGCAGGTAGCCATTTTCCATATCTCATTGTAATTTTTCCCATTGTGTTCTCCTCCGGCTTTTTCTGTTTGAGAAAATTCAACCATGTAATTTCCGGACCAGATAGGAGTAAATGAAAACTCTCCGTTTTCATTGGTCCATAATTCTTTTTCCCAGCCGTTCGGAGCAATTACTTTTACTTTTTGCTCTTTGGCAACAGCTGCATTATAAGTAGCAACGGCCGTAACTTTAGTGTTTTTTGCCAGTGAAGAGGCATTTTCAGCAAATACAGAAATTTTATTAGTGTTAGCAGCAGCTTCGTTCCCTGCTAATTTATTTCCTACCACTATATTGGCACTGGAATTATAATCCAGTTTCATGGTTCCGTAAACATCTTTTACGGTATGTTGCATGACAACAGTATAAACCCCATCTTCTTCAGGAGTAAAAAAGGCCTGATATTTATTCTCTAATGGAGTCGATTTCAGTCTGATTTCTTTTTTAGAAGGACTAATGACCACCAGAGTAAAATCTTTTAAATCCGAAAACCATTTTTCTGCTTTTGTAATATCATTTTCCGAAAACTCTCCAAAATAAACGGATATTTCCTGAGGTTTTCCTTTTGTTCCGGTAGCTTTAGTTTCGATCCATAAAGCGTGAGCAAATGATTGGCTGGTAACTAACAATAAAAACGCAACCGTTATTGTTTTAAAAAAGTTTGATTTCATAAAATTGAAAATTTTAGATTGTTTAAAATAAACGCAAATATACTTTTTAAATCTTTTTATTGCAATTTATTTAGATTTAATATAAATAATTTTTTTTTAAAGTTATCTGTAATTACTATTTGATGGAAAATAGTAAGGTAAAATACCCCTAATAATAGATGGATGAGTATTTTTATGAATATAAAACGGTTACCAATACCGAACAAATGTCGAACTATTTTGTAGAGGATTTGGAGCGATTGGTTGTAATAAAATGACAAATTTTGATGAAGTTTTTTTACTCTAATTAGTTAGAGTCGTTTTATTAGTTGTAATTTTTTTGATTATGACTATCCCTTTCTCATAATCAATTATTAAGAGTGTATACAATGAAACTAGTGTTAACAGATTGTAGATGTTATAAAATTTTAAGAATATTTAATTCTATAGTAGAAAAATAGTCGCTTTTAATTTTTAATTTATAATTTTGAAAACTTCTTAAAATACCAAGATAAACCAAACTAAATTAACCATTAATGAAAAATACAATCATCATTTGGGTGGTGGTGTTATTAGTCAGCCATTTAAGTTACTCGCAATATTCCAATCTGAAATTTGAAAATTTTGATACTAATAAAGGACTTTCCAGTAGTACCAGTGTGGAAATTTTTCAGGATAGTGATGGATTTTTGTGGTTTGGTACTATTGATGGTTTGAATAAATACAATGGTTATGAATTTGAAATTTACCGACCGGTTATAAATGATATTCATTCAATAAGTAATAACAGGATTAATGCCATTACACAGGATGACAAAGGCTTTTTATGGGTGGGGACCAGCAACGGTTTGAATGTTTTTGATAAAAAAAGCCAAAAATTTCATCGAATAAATCTTTATAAAAAGAATGATAAAGAATTCAGTGTAAGAGAGGAAATTAACAGTTTGCTATTTGATAGAAAAAACAACCTGCTTTGGGTGGCAACTAAAAATGGATTGGTAAAAATCAGTTTAAAATCGGTAGACTATTCTATATTTAAAAGTCTCGATTTTGTCCGTTATGTCCATAAGCCAAAAGATGTAAAATCTATTGATAATAATAATGTAACCAGTGTTATACAGGATAAAAAGGGAAATGTTTGGATTGGGACTGAAGGGGATAATTTGCATAAGTATAATTTTAAGACCAATACGTTTGAAAGAGTTAACATAGCTTTTGAAGCAAATCAGTATCTGGATCATTTACCAAAACAAATTCTTTTAGATAATTCGGGTTATTTTTGGATTGGCAACGACTTGTCACATCTTTATTTGTATAATCCAATTACTAAAACGACTAAGAAAATAGCACCCGTAGGTCAAAGCACCCCGGTTTTTCATTTATTTCAGGATAAAAAAGGAACAGTCTGGGCAGCTACTGACGGAAGTGGTCTTTATTTATTAGACAGAAATAAAGGGGTTATACAGCATCTGATGCAAAATCAGGATGATCCTTTTTCGTTACCTAATAACCAGCCCTCAAATGTATTAGAAGATAAAGACGGAATTTACTGGATTGCCAGTTATAATAAAGGGATTAATAAACTGGCTTTATTTAAATCATCCTTCGGACATCATTTTTATAAACCCAATAGTGGTAATAAAGGCCTGAGTACTAAAATTGCCCAATCGGTGATAGAAGACAGTAAACAACGTATTTGGATAGGTACTGATGGAGGAGGCTTAGATTTATTTGACAGTAAAACGGAAACTTTTAAGCATTTCAAATCGGTTCCTGGTGCTGCAAACACCTTAAGTTCTAATAAAATTTTATACTTGGCTACCGGAGATAATAATGACTTATGGGTATGTACCTGGGATGGTGGACTTAACAGATTTGATACTGAATCCGGAACGGTAAAGCGTTATGAAAACAATATTAAAAATCCTTTTTCTATCGGTCAAAATACAGTTTGGTGCGCAGTTCAGGACAATCAAAAAAGACTTTGGGTAGGTACTTCTACAGCCGGATTAAATCTTTTGGATACTCAAACAGATAAGTTTTACCAATATAAAAACCAACTTAACAATTCGGAAAGTTTAATAAGTAATTTTGTTTTTTCCTTATTTGTAGATTCTAAACAACGTCTTTGGGTAGGAACCTCTTTAGGATTATGTTATGTAAAGCTTAATCATTTGGGAAGCAGGATTCCTAAAAATATCAATTTTGAAGAAATAAAATTAAAAAATATCCAGGGTAACCGGGTTAACCAGGTAACTGAAGATTATAATGGCAATATTTGGGTGGCTACTGATATGGGATTGTGTCAGTTAGATACTGATTTAAAATTAAAACAGGCGTATTCATCTAAAAACGGCCTTCCAAATAACTTAGTAGTAGGCTTACAGGAAGATAATAATAAGAATATCTGGATAAGTACCAAAAGTGGTTTATCACTACTAAATCCTAGAACAAAGAATATTAAAAACTTTAATATCCATGATGGATTACAGGGTTTAGAGTTTCAAAGTAAATCGATTGTGAAGACTTTTGATGGTCGAATCATAGTGGGAGGAATTAATGGTTTTAATATATTTTATCCTAATGATATTTCGTTGAATTCAGATGAAGTAAAACCTATTATTACAGATCTTAAAATATTTAATAAACGAATAAATGCTGGTGATTCTGTAAACGGAAGAGTACTGTACAACCAAGCAATTTCAAATGTTAAAGAAATTGAATTAAAATATAATGAAGGTTATATATCATTTGGATTTGTGGCTTTGAATTATCAAAATCCGGAACGTGTAAAATATGCCTATAAAATGAGTGGTTTGGATGAAGAGTTTGTAAATGTGGATAATAACAGAGTTGCTAATTATGCTAATCTGGCTCCGGGGCTTTATGCCTTTGAAGTTATGGCAGCCATTGACGGGCAATGGAAAAATGCAGGTAAAACCAGTATTTTGGTAAGGGTACTTCCTCCATTTTGGAAAACATGGTGGGC
The DNA here is from genome assembly GCF_046000495.1 of Flavobacterium plantiphilum. Classification (NCBI taxonomy): domain Bacteria; kingdom Pseudomonadati; phylum Bacteroidota; class Flavobacteriia; order Flavobacteriales; family Flavobacteriaceae; genus Flavobacterium; species Flavobacterium plantiphilum. The sequence goes on along the minus strand of NZ_JBELQA010000006.1, from coordinate 279,294 downwards.
ATATATTTTATATCTCACATTTCTTGTTGCTTTAATATGGTTTGGACTTGATTATTATACCAATAAAATTAATGAAGAGAAAGAACATGAATTAGATCAGATGAAATTACGCTTTTTTATCAATGTTTCTCATGAATTCAGAACCCCGCTTACTTTAATCTTGAATCCGGTCGAGAAGATATTATCTCATTTTAATGATGCAGAAGAGGTTCAAAAGTCAGCCTTGATTATTCAAAAGAGTAGTAAACGATTATTATATTTAGTAGACCAACTATTAGATTTAAGAAAGATGGATTTGGGTAAGTCCCGTTTGGAACTTTCTAATATAGATATTGTCGCTTTTGCCAGAGATACTTTTTCACTTTTTGAAGATTTAGCTAAAAAGAAGCAAATCCGTTTTGTTTTTCAAACTGCATTGAAAGAGTATTACGGACAGTTTGATCCGGATAAAATAGAAAAGATGCTGGCTAATTTGTTGTCCAATGCGATAAAGTTTACTGATAATGGAGGGGTGATTACCCTTTCCTTATCCGAAGTGATGATTTCAGAAAAGAAATATAAAAAAATGTTCTTTAGTCCAACAAATCAGGTAAAAGGGATTCGAATTCAGATTTCCGATACAGGTATTGGTTTTAAAAAGAAACAATTGAAGGAAGTGTTTCAACGTTTTTTTCATGCTGATTCCAGTAAAACAGGTACAGGTATTGGGTTGAATTATACTAAGAGCTTAGTCGAATTGCATAAAGGAAATATTACAGTTGAAAGTCAGTATAAAAAAGGAACTACTTTTTCGATTATACTCCCTGTTGATTTAAAAGCAGTAGTAAAACAAAAGCAGTCGGATAGCTGGAATTCACAAGGAAAAGAAATGAATGCAATTCAATCTGCAGAATATGAAATTGCTATTTCAGACGAAAAAATGAAACCGGATTCACTGACTTCTGAAAGTGAAAATAAACCACTGATTCTTATTGTAGAAGATAATAAAGTGCTTCGTAATCATCTTAAGAGTGAGTTAAAAGAGTTTTATCAGGTAAAAGAAGCTACGAATGGAGCAGAAGGTTTGGAAAGAATCAGAAGGTACCAGCCAAATATGGTTATTAGTGATGTGATGATGCCAAAGATGGACGGGTTTGAACTCTGTCAACAGCTTAAAAATGATTTTGAAATCAGTCATATTCCTATTTTATTATTAACAGCCAGAAATCTGGATGAAGATATGATTAGAGGCTATCAAACCGGAGCTGATGCTTATCTGTCTAAACCTTTTAATATGGCAGTACTTAAAACCCGAATTGATAATTTGCTTGAAGCCAGAAAAAGATCCAGAGAGCGTTTTGCTGCTATTGGAGGGATAGTTGCTTCTTCTGAAATTACGATTAACTCATTAGATGAACACTTTTTGGATAAAGCTACCAAAGTAGTAGTGGATAATGTCAGTAATATCGATTTTACCTTGGATGATCTATTAGGAAGTCTGGGAATGGGTCGTTCGCAATTTTACAGAAAGATTAATTCTTTGACAGGACAAAATCCGAGTAATTTTATTCGAACTATTCGCTTAAAATATGCTTCCGAAATGTTGTTAACAAATCAATATTCGATAAAAGAAGTGGCACTAAATTGCGGATTTAATTCTACAGCTTATTTTACAAAAACCTTTAAAGAAGTTTTTAAAGTAACCCCTACACAGTATATTCAGGATCAAAAAAATCTGGATGAAACTACTGAAGAATAAATTCAATAACATAATATTTTGCTAAAAAGGCTCCGTTTTAATTCAAAAACGGAGCCTTTTTTTTAATATTTATTTAAGGTGTTTTACTGGAAAATCCTTCATATAAAAAAAGATTTTAAAATTATTTTTTCAAAAGTTAATAGGATTTGAAAGCTTGGAAGTCTTGTAAAACAAGAGAAAACAGAGAAATGGTCGATAAGTTATACAGTTTGGATTATAGCTTATACACTGCTTTTTTTTTAATATATAATATTGTAATGCTATTCCAGTCATTATGATAAAATTAATGATTAAAAATTATGAGTATTAAAATTATTAACCTGAAAAAAATAATTAAATGTAAAAAGGACTAAATTTCATTACCAATTTCGATTCACTAATTTAAACGTGAATTCTAATAAAAAAACTAATAACTAAATCAATTAATTAATAACGAAAAAAACAATTCATTATGAGAATAAATGTTTTGAATAAAACCGAATTATGGAACAGACTAAAACCGTCTTTGGTTTTATCTTTTCTGGTTTGTGTTTCTTCCCAGTCATTTGCTGTTAATAATGGGAAATTTAATCTGGTCGAAAAATTTTCTTTAAATACCGCTCAGCAACAAATTACAATTAAGGGAAAAGTACTATCTGCCGAGGATAATATGGGTATTCCGGGAGTGAATGTAAATATAAAAGGAGTAGCTGGCGGAGTGAGTACAGATATCGACGGTAATTATACTATCAGTGTGCCTTCATCAAATGCCGTTTTAGTATTTAGCGCTGTAGGTATGAAAAGCCAGGAAATTAAAGTTGGAAATCAAACAATCATGAATGTGACTATGGCTGCTGATGTTTCTACATTAAATGAGGTAGTAGTTGTAGGATATGGTACTCAGAAAAAAGCTACTTTAACTGGTGCTGTGGAAGTAGTAAGCTCTAAGGCTTTTGAAGATCGTGCTGTTACGAATGTAGGTTTAGCTCTGCAAGGACAAACGCCAGGGTTACTGGTTACCAGATCTTCCTCTAGACCAGGAAATGAAGGTATAAATTTTCAGATACGTGGTGCAACTTCAGTAAATGGAGGAGAGCCTTTAGTAGTTATTGATGGAGTTCCTGCAATTAATTTTTACTCATTCCAGAATATGAATGCAGATGACATCGAAAGTATTAGTGTACTGAAAGATGCTGCTGCGGGTATTTACGGTGCTAGAGCAGCTAATGGAGTTATTTTAGTAACTACTAAGAAGGGAAAAGGCAAGGTAAGAATTGATTATAGTAATAACATTCGTTTTACGGTAAATGGGATTACTGGATATTCAGCAACAGGAAGAGAGTATGCCTCTCTTTGGTTAGCCGCAAATAAGGAAGAGGCAATACCAAATTGGTGGGGTTGGGCTACTAAAGAGAATATGGAGAAAATGGCCGCTGGAGACGAAGGCATTTATACCACTCAATTTTGGGGGGATGTTTTTATAGGAAAAGGAAATCGAATCGATGAAATGTTTGCTCAACGCGTTTCGTATCAGCATAATTTAAGTATTTCTAATAATACTGACACTATGGGATATCGTTTGTCTCTTGCTTTTGCTGACAATCAGGGAAACTTAGCAACAGCTTATGATGGACAAAAGCAATACAACTTCCGCTTTAATTACGATTATAAACTGTCAGAAAGAGTAAAGTTAGAAACAGGAATTAGTTTTGTTAATGCCATTACTAGTGCACCTTCAGTAGGATTGGACGGTTCCCTTTATGCTCAAGACATGCCTTTCTTTCCAGCTAAAAATCCTTACGGACAATGGAATGCTAATTTTGGTAATGTAGGAAATAGAAATGCAGCTGCAGCTACTTCAGATGGGGGACGTTTTGACAAAAATTCTTTAACAGGCAGATTAGATATGAAAGCTACTGTGAATATTGTTAAAGGATTAAATTTTGAAGGTATAGCTTCTCTTCAAAATGAACAGTATAGAGATGAAAGATATGTAAATCCAGTGCAATTGTATGATTGGTATGGTAACAAATCAGTAGAGAACCTTTCCAGTACTGTACAAAGCGCTTCTAATGTAGGTTATAAAAGTAGTACTTACAATTCTTTGTATCAATATTATGAAGGAAGATTAAGGTACGATTTGACATTGAATAATCGTCATAATTTTGCTGCTATGGTAGGAATTAATGCAGAACATACGCAAGTAAATACTTTATCCGGTAGCCGTGCTTTTTTTACCGATCTGGGAATTTATGATTTGAATGCTGCTGATGCTACAGCAACCAGTTTAGGTAATGGAGGAGGTAAATTTCATAACGGACAATATGCTTATATTTCCAGATTACAATATAATTATGATGAAAAATATCTTGCTGAAGTAACAGGGCGTATTGATGGTTCTTCAAAATTTGCTCCAGGATATAAATTCAAAAATTTTGGATCAGCATTAGTAGGTTGGGTTTTTACTAAAGAAAAATTTTTAGAAGGTATTAGTTCAGTTGTAAATTTTGGAAAAATTAAAGCAACTTATGGAGTATCAGGAAATAATGTAGGTATTGGTAATTATGACTATATCTCGGCCATTAATAATGGTACAGTTATTTTAGGACTTCCTGCATCTTCGCAAGCATCTTCTTCTTTAGCAGCTAATGGATTAATAAGTAGAGATAGAGAATGGGAAAGAGTATCTCAAAAGAATATTGGTATTGAACTGGGTTTTTTAGATAGAAGACTTTCTGCGGCATTTGATTATTTTGTTAAAGACAATAAAGGAATGTTAGTAAATGTAGACTATCCATCAGTATTAGGTGGTGCAGCTCCTAGAACGAATAATGGAGAACTGAATGTTAAAGGATGGGAAGCAGTAATTACATGGAAAGACAGAATTAAAGATTTTTCATATAATGTGTCTTTCAATATAGGTGATACGCGTAGTCTTTTGAAAGATATGCAAGGAAGAGATAATTATACGCCAGGAAAAATTAGCAATGTAGTAGGATACCCATTAAATTCTTGGTTTTTGTATCAAACCGATGGCTATTTTAAAAATCAGGCTGAAGTAGATGCTTATTATGCGCAATATGCTGCAGGTGGAGCAGATTTATCTCCTGTGCCAGTAGGATCAGCTTCTGGTTTAAGACCAGGAGATACTAAGAGAATTGATTTGAATGGTGATGGCGTTATTACGGGAAATGGGGGTAATAACACTAATAATGCAAGTGATCTCAAGTACATGGGAGATGCTAATCCACATTATACATTCGGAATTAATTTAGGAGGAAACTATAAAGGATTTGATTTAAATGCTTTTTTTCAAGGAGTTGGTAAACAGCAAATTATGCGTTCCGGTTTTCTAGCCTATCCTTTTGCGGTACTTTCAACTAATCAACCTACTAGTTTTGAAGGACGAACTTGGACTGAAGAAAATCCGAATGCCGAATATCCTCGTTTGACAGTAAATTCAAATAGAGCCCGATGGAATTATGCAAACAATGATTTTATGTTAGAAAACAATGCTTATATCCGTTTGAAATCTTTGGTTATAGGATATACATTACCTAAAACTATTACAGATAAAATTAGATTAGAAAAAGTAAGATTTTATTTTTCAGGAAATGATTTATGGGAAACCTCTAAAATTAAAGATGGTTATGATCCTGAGATGGGAGAGACTACTCAAAATGTGGGTTATCCTTTTTACAGAACCCTGTCTTTTGGTATTAATGTAGGTTTATAAGCAAATTAATTTAATAGTAAAATAGAAATAATATGAAAAGATTTATATATATGACTTTGATAGGAGGGCTTTCATTAGGGCTTTTCTCATGTCAGGATGACTATTTGGATTTAGATCCTCAAGATCAATTTACAGATGTAGTTTATTTTAAAAAGCCATCTGATTTTAAAGCATATACAGGGGATTTTTACAGCCAATTGATGGGATGGAGATCACCTTATGGAGGTAATACAGTTTATAATAATATGGATTTTTCTTCTGATTTGTCTAATTATTTTAATTTTCAAGCGGATGTAGGTCGTGGTACAATACAAATAGTAAATGATGATAATCGCTGGAATAATCCATATTCATGGATTAGAAAAATCAATATACTATTGTCAAAAGTCGATTCCTATCCTGGTAACGTTAATGATATTGCACCTTATGTTTCAGAAGCCTATTTTTTTAGAGCAAATGCTTATTACAGCTTGTTAAAAACTTTTGGTGGTGTTCCTATTGTAACAGGAGTACTTGAGGTTAATTCACCAGAATTATTCGGACCACGTAATAGTCGTTATGAAGTGGTGGATTTAATTTTATCGGATCTAGATAATGCTATAGCGAATCTGCCAACAGAACAATCTATTCCTGGTGCAGATAAGGGACGTATTAGTAAATGGGCTGCCAAAGCCTTAAAAGCAGAGGTAGAATTGTACGAAGCGACTTGGCGAAAATACAATGGGACTTCAACTGATTTTGAAGGTTCTACAGGTCCTGCTTCAGATCAGATTGATACTTTTTTAACTGATGCTGTCAATCAATGTAAAGATATCATGGATAATGGAGGGTATGAGTTGTGGAATTATAACAGTAATACCTCTATTGCAAATCAGAGTTATTATTATTTATTCAACTTAGAAGATGCAGGAAGTAATCCTGGAGGATTTACCAAAGCGACTAACAAGGAATTTATTCTTTATGGTGTATATGATGTTGTTTTGAGAACAGGAAATCAAAATTTATCCCTAACATCTCAAAACTCAGGATCAAGCAGAAAAATGATGGATATGTTCTTGTGCACCGATGGTTTACCAGCTTCTAAATCTCCATTGTTTCAAGGATATCATGCAATAGGGGATGAATATAAAAATAGAGATTTGAGAATTTTAGGCTATATAGGCGTTACTCCTACTACAGCACCTATCACTAATGGAGTGGCGGGGTATGGAAATAGAAAATTTGTTTCGTATCAATATGGAATCTATAGAAATGCAAATCAAGAGTCACCTAATTATCCTATTATCCGGTTGGCAGAAGTGTATTTAATGTATGCAGAAGCTTTGTTTGAAAAAAATGGAACAATTTCAGATGCTGATTTAAATCTATCAATTAATAAAATTAGAGCAAGAGCAGGTGTTGCCAATTTAACTAATGCCTTGGTTGCAGCTAATAGTTTAGATATGTTAACTGAAATTAGAAGAGAAAGAACTTTAGAGTTGTATAAAGAAGGATTTCGGTATGATGATTTGAAACGTTGGGGTATAGCCGAAGCAGAGTTAAATCAATCTACTTGTGGTCAGGTAGTAGGTGATGCTTCTTACACTACAGCATACAGAGACGGAACAGGTGCTGCAACTGCTGCTTATAATCCGTCAGCTTATGTTTGGGGAGAAGAAATTGTTCAAACAGCTAAAGGACCTTTAAAATGTGTGGTTATCGACAGTAAACTAAACCGTAATTTTTCAAAGAAAAACTATTTATGGCCTTTACCTCAAAAACAAAGAGATTTAAATCCTGCTCTGAAACAAAACCCAGGCTATAACTAACAATATGAAATTGGCAAGTTTACTATTGGGTAAACTTGCCAATTCTAAAAAATATAATTATCCAACTTAATTTTTTTTAATTATGAAAATAGTATTAAAATTTAGCATCAAATTGATGATGTTAATTGGGACTCTGATTACTTTTACAGGTTGTCAGGAAGAAGATGCCAATTTTAAAATTTATGAGTATCCAGAGTTTTCAGTAACAGATTTCTCACCCGTAACTGCCAGACCTACACAAGAATTGACAATTAATGGTTCTAATTTTGGAACATTAAAACCAGCTGTAACTGTTTATTTTAATGGTATAGCTGTACCTCAGGCAAATATAGTGAGTGTTGTAGATGATAAAATTATTGTTACCGTTCCTGATAATACTCAAAGTACAGGTCAAATAACGGTAAAGGTTTGGAAATATACTAAACCATTATTATCAAGCGATTTTACTTTTATAACCGGAGGACAAGTTACTAGTGTTTCACCATTATTAGGTCTAGAGGGAGACTTAGTTACTATAGTTGGGAAGAATTTTGGAACCGTAAAAAATGATATAAAAGTAGCTTTTGGTGGAGTATATGGAGAAGTTATCTCCGTTACTGATACCCAAATTCAAGCAAAAATTCCAGTAGGCGGTATTACTGGTACTATGAATGTATATGTTGGTTTACAAAAAATTGATGCCGGATTTTTTCTTGTAGATGCTGAAAAGATAACAGCTACTATCATTGGTACGCCTGGATCTTGGAACAATAATGCTAATGCTACAATTGCTGCAGCATTTGATGGAAACACTTCAACGTTTGTTGATGGAGCGGCAGGGACAACTTACTATTTGGGATATGATTTTGGAGCAACTGTTAAGGCAAAACTAAAAGCAGTTCGTTTTTATCCTAGAGCAACTTTTGCTTCTCGAATGTTAAATGCTAAAATTTATGGTACAAATGATCCTACTAAGGTGGGAACTAATGGAGGAACTCTTTTAGCTACAATTTCAGTATTACCATTGTATGCATGGAATCAACTAGTAATTTCAGACACTTCAACTAGTTACCGTTACATTTATTATTTCAATGATACTGCTGGAAATGGTAATAATGTAGCTGAAATAGAATTTTATGGTAAAAAAGAATAGAATCTCTAGAATTTATCCAACCTATCAGGTTAATAAGGTAGGTTGGATTTTAATTAAATGAAAAATAGCATCATGATTTTTTTTAATTTTTATTAAAACTATAATGATATTAAGTCTTATGCGGTAGTAATTCTTTGGATGAAGATAATCCAAAAACACACCCGCCAGCTGTAGTACCTCCGCATTACTCCTATCCCAATTAACCGTAACAAGACATTTTACATCCACGGTTATTACATACTCAAGCCGATTTTAATCGGATAAAAAGTAGAGTGGATGCCAATACTGAACCGTTGATTTTACCAAATAGTCAGGATTTTTTAGAAAGACACAATGCTGCTTGTTTTTCTCATTATTGAGCTAATTGGGATATGTGATTGTACTTTAATTTATACTTTGAAATAATTTGATAATAGTAAGACTATTGGGTTTTAAAATAACTCAATAGTCTCATTTTAGTTAATTATTAACCGCGTTTTACCTTTAACAATATGCAAAAACAACTACTTTAATTACTATTTATTTTTTTAATGAATAGTATCATTGTCTTTTTTAATAGTTTTAAAATACTGACTAGATATTAAAATCTGTTTAAGAACAGACCACTTTTTAATTTATTTCAAGAACAAAGTATCAAGTCCATAAATTCTCTTTACTAGGGTATAAAAAGTAAAATATCTCTTATCTATTGTATTATTTTAAAAATATATAGAATTCACTATTAATAAACCACAAATTATAATTTTTTAAAACCATGAGAAAACTTAATCCAATTCTATTACTTGGAATTTTGTTGCTATTCTTTGGATTTAATCCATCCATAATAGCACAAAAGACATTTGTCCATCCAGGGATTCCTTTTACCCAATCTGATTTAGATCAGTTGAAAACAAATATATCCCAAGAGCCTTGGCTTTCGGGCTATAATGCTTTAAAAAATGATTATAGATCGCAGCTTTCTTACACAATGAGAGGTCCTTTTGCGACAGTAACCCGGGCACCGGATTTAAACAATGGTGCATGGAAAACAGATATGATTGCTATCCATAACTTAACTTTTATGTATGTTTTTACAGATGATGAAGCTTATGCCGCTAAAGCTACTCAAATTTTAGATGCTTGGGCTACTACAAATACTGTTTGGGGTGGTGGAGAGAACATGCTTGATATTGGAGATTATGCACCTTATTTTATAACAGCTGCTGATATTTTAAAGAGTACCTATCCCGGATGGACAGCTGCTAATACTACTCATGTTAATAATTATTTTGAAAATGTACTCTATCCGGCATCTTGGGTGCCAAATCCACTCAGGGATTGCAATAAAGGAGCTATCCAAATCCAAATTGCTTTAGGGATTGCAGCTTTTTTAGACGATGAAGTAAAGTGGAATCAAGCAATTGAATCATATAGAATGGAAGCGGGGGCAACTTTACGAAATAGTTTGCCATCGGGTCAATTAGGAGATACAGGCAGAGATGATCACTGGTTTGGACAGGCCTGGGCATTGGCTTGGGATGCTGAGGTTGCCTATAAACAAGGTGTGGATATGTTTGCTGAACTTGATAATCGTATGCTGGCTATAGGAGAGTTATACAATCATTATGCTATAGATCCCAGCGGATTAACGTTTACTCCTTATGGTGGTTATTCAGTGTATTGGACCAATGGCTGGGGAATAAGTACAGGATCCCGCAAACAACACCCATTCAATAACGTTATACAAGCTGCCTATTCACTACGTAAAGGAATTCCAACTCCGTATACAGATCAAATGCGAACATTAGTTGGTGAAGGTGCATGGTCATTTTTATACTTAAAATCATCGGATAATTCTACAGCGACCGCAATGACTCCAATTGTTTATCCATCTGAAAACGCTGTGCCAACAAATTACTTTAGTAATACTGACATTGGTGTTACTGGTATCAAAGGAAGTGTTACTTCTAATGCAGGAATTTGGACAGCAAAGGGGGCAGGTTCATCAGCAGCTAATTCCAATAACTTTACTTTTAAATCTATAAAAGGAGATGCTGCCATTATTGCTAAAATTGAAAATAATTCTATTAGTAATGCGGTGTCTGGATTAATGATTCGGGAGTCGCTGTCAACTAATTCAAAATATGTGTCGATTAATTTCAATCCATCAAATACTATAAATGTAAGTAGTTCAGGAGCTACGGCATCAAGTGGTGCTTACACACATTATAGTACCAGTTCATCTTGGTGGCTTAAATTAGAAAGAGTTGGAAACAGAGTATTTGTATATCATTCAGCAGATGGAAATATATGGACAAATATTGCTTTATCGATTATTTCACTTCCAACAGATGCTTATATAGGTTTTTATACAGCATCAAGAAATACTTCGGCTTTAAATACAGCTACATTTAGTAATGTGGCTCTCAATAATACTTATGCTGTGGGGTCTCCTGAAATAAATAGTGTGACCTCAGCAACAGCTACTTTAGAAACCTCTTTTAATTTTAATGTTACGGCTATTAATTCTCCCACTTCTTATGCTGCAACAGCTTTACCTAATGGGTTAAGTATTGATTCAACTACGGGTATTATTTCTGGAACACCTACTACTGTTGGTCAAAATATAGTCCTTTTAGAAGCAACAAATACTAGTGGAACTGGTAAAGCAGCACTTGTTATTAATGTTCTAAGTAATCAGACTCCAGTTGCTGTTAACAATTTATCGGTAAGTTCTGTTAATTCTATGATTAAACTTTCATGGACTGCCACTACTAATGCTACGAGCTATGTTGTCAAGCGTTCATTGACTTCAGGAGGTCCCTATACAAACATTCAAGCTGATATTACAGGTACTTCATTTATTGATCCATCACCAGCTTATGAGGTTAATAATTATTATGTAGTAACAGCTTGGATAGGTGAAAATGAAAGTACAATATCCAATGAAGTTTCTGGAGCAATTGCTCCTGCGGTTCCCTCTAATTTAGCTGCTGTAAATAATAATGGGAATGTTAATTTAACTTGGGATAGTGCTGATGGGGCATCAGTATACAATATCAAGCGTGCTACAACTAGCGGAGGTCCTTACACAGAAATTGCTTCTGTATCAATACCAGCCTATACGGATAATAATGTTACTAATGGTACTCCTTATTATTATGTAATTAGTTCAAAAGGAACTACTCTAGAAAGCGCAATTTCATCAGAGGTATTTGGTAACCCAGGGACAAGTAGCTTAATTTGGAATAATACTCCATCAACCAATACCTTTAATGTTCCAAATAATTGGGTAGAAAATGTTGTTCCTACAAGTCCAGCTATTTTGACTTTTAAGAATACGGAAACAAATGTGATAAACAATGATATAACAGCTTTAGATGTTTCAAGAATTATGTTTGCTGACGATGCTGTAAACTATAATATTGAAGGAAACAGTATCAACTTGAAAAGTGATTTAATCAATAATTCAGTCCAAAATCAAACACTAAGTTTACCTATTGTTATTGACAATCAGTTGAATGTAAATTCAAAAAACAGTAGTATTGAGCTTAATGGTGTGGTAAGCGGGACAGGTAGTTTACTTAAAACAGGTACTTCAGCGCTTATAATGTCAGGAACAAATACTTATTCTGGTAATACTATTATTCGTGGAACAAGAGGATATGTTTGGGGTTCTACAGATGGAATTCAAGTGTTAGGTATTGGAACTGGTGTATCTGGAGTTCCAACTTCAGGTCCTTTAGGTACTGGAAAGATTATATTAGAAGGAGGTGCTTTATATACTGGTTCAACTACAGCTGCAGCTACACTTTATAATGATATTGAAGTAACTGCAGGAAATTCAGGCTATTTTTATGAGCGTCAAGGGAATTTGAATTTGTATGGCAAACTTTTGGGTAATGGTACAATTTACAATGATGGCTCTGATAATTATGCTAATATTAGTCTTTATGCTAATAATAGTAGTTTCACTGGAACATTCATAACAAAATTACGTAGTGGAAATCATCGTATGGCATTTATGGTTCCTGAATCAGGAAGTGCTAATGCGGCTTGGCTTTTAGATGCTCAGGGTGCTGATTGTCATAGAATTATGTTTGGGTCAGGAGTACTGGAGTTTGGTTCTCTTGCAGGAAGGGGAGGAATTCGTTGTAATGTAGCGGGAACACCTGTTATTAGAATTGGAGCACTGAATACGAATACAAATTTTAGTGGTACAATAGCTAATGCTGCCGGAACATTGTCCGTAGAAAAAGTAGGAACAGGAATTTTAATTTTTTCTGGAAATAGCACTTTTGGCGGAGCAACTACAATATTAAATGGAACATTTTTGTTGAATAACAATGGTTCAACGGGTACTTACAACAGTCCCATTATTACTCAAAACGGAACATTTGGCGGAAACGGGAGAAGTACAAATTCTGTAACTATTGGAGCTAACACCATATTAGCACCTGGAATTGACGGAACAATCGGGACTTTCACAACAACAGGACTTGTTACACTTAATCCTAATGCTACTTATAAAGTTGATGTGAATAATTCAGCTGTTAGTTGTGACAAAGTAATTGCTGCTAATATTACATTAAATCAAGCCAATTTGGTGTTAAATAACCTTGTTGCAGGAGAGTTGCCTTTGGGAACAACATACACCATTTTAGAGAACTCTGGTTCTGATGATGTAGTAGGAATATTTAAGGATTTGCCAGAAATGACTTTGATAAGTATTAATGGATATGATTTTCGAATTACTTATAAAGGGGGTACTGGTAATGACATTCAATTATTGGATGATCGAATTGTGCCTGTTGTTATTACTAGTACTACTGAAGATATTACATTAATAGGGCAACCATTTAATTATACTATTACAGGAATTAAATCACCTAACAGTTTTACTGCTACGGGACTTCCTATGGGATTAAATATTGAAACAACTACTGGTGTGATTTCAGGAATTCCAACAGAGTCAGGTATTTTTTCTATTATTCTAACAGCTTCAAATGAGAACACTACTGCTACAGTTACCTTTAAGTTAACAGTACAAAGTACAACTGTAAATGGTGTTATTGTGGCGTCAGGGGATGCTAAAAATACTATAGAATGGAATCCTATTCAGGATTTTAGCTACAATATTAAACGTTCAACTACTTCGGGAGGACCTTACACTACTATTGGGACTACTGTAGGAACAGCATATACAGATACAGCTGTCAATAACGGCAGTATTTATTATTATGTAGTTTCTGCTGTTGATGCTATTGGAGAAAAACCAAATAGTACAGAAGTTCTTGCTACACCAAATTTAGGGCAAGTTTCCTATCTAAAATTTGATGAGCTAAGCGGTACAAAATGTATTGATAGTTGGGGAGCGAATCACGGAATATTGGCAAGTACTGCAAGTCGTAGTACAGGTAAATATGAAGAAGCACTTAAATTGGATGGTACTGCGAACTCTTATGCTACCCTTCCAACTGCTATAGTAAGTACATTGAATGATTTTACAATTTCGGCTTGGGTTAAAATGGATGCTTTGGCCAACTGGATGCGAGTATTTGACTTCGGGACAGGAACAGCAAAATATATGTTCTTATCAGTTCAAACAGGAAGTGCTGGTTCTATTCGTTATGCAATTAAAAATGGAGGTAGTGAGCAGGGAATTACTCATAATTTTACTACGCCGATTAATACATGGACACATTTTGCTGTAACTCAGTCAGGCAATACTTGTCGTTTATATATTAATGGAATTTCAGTAGCCAATAGCACTGGAATTACTATAAAACCTGCAACAATAGGAAGTACTAATCTAAATTATTTAGGTAAATCTCAATGGAATGATCCTATGTTTAAAGGAGCAATTGATGAATTTAAAATTTACAGCAGAGCATTAAGTGATTTAGAGATAGCTCAAAGCGCTAAATTAAATCAAACGATATCATTGGCTGCTGTTGCTCAAAAAGAGATGGGTGATGCTGATTATTCTCCCGCAATAGCTAGTTCAGGATTGACAGTAAATTATACAAGTTCTAATTCGGAAGTTGCTACAATTGTAAATGGTAAAATCCATATTGTAGGTACTGGAATTACCAGTGTAACTGCTTCTCAATCGGGAGATGAAACTTATAATCAGGCAGCCGATGTTAGTCAGACTTTAACAGTTACTGCTACTTTGAAAGTGAAATACCAAGATGGAGATAATAATTTGACAAACAATCAAATTAAACCTAATTTAACTATTTATAACGAAGGTGCTCTTGCTATACCTTATGATGAATTGACTCTTCGTTATTGGATAACTCCTGAAAATTACACGAGTATTAATACCTGGGTTGACTATGCTCAAATAGGCAATAGCAAAGTGAAAATGAAATATATAGCTTTACCTGAACCAAGAAACGGTGCTTTTGGTTATGTAGAGTATAGTTTTGAAACGACTGCCGGAAATTTATTAGCTGGCGATAATTCGGGTCAAATACAGTCCAGATTTGCTACTAATAATTGGTTTAATCAGAATGAAAATAATGATTATTCTTATTCTAATATTAATGGTTTTAATGAGCGTATTACAATGTATCGTAATGGACAATTAGTTTTGGGGATTGAGCCTGACGTTATACCTGCAGTAGTAAAACTAAAAGCATATACTGAAACAAAATCAAATGCTTCAACAAATACTATAAGTACCTATTTAAAAATTAATAACGAAGGTAATGTTCCGGTTGCTTATGGAGATTTAAAAGTGAGATACTGGTTTACCAAAGAAGGTACAGCGAATTTAAATTACTATTTAGATTATTCTGCTTTAGGTAATTCGAATATAGAATCTGGATTTGTTGTATTGAATCCTATTCAAAATGGGGCTAATACCTACTTAGAATTAGGATTGAAAGCCAGTTTGGGGACTTTTTATCCTTCAAGCAGTACAGCTAATATTCAATATAGAATTACCAAAACAGATTGGTCAAATTTTGATCAATCAGATGATTATTCATATAAAAATAACACAACAATGGCATTGAATGATAAAGTGACAATATATTATCAAGGTCAATTAATCTATGGAACAGAACCATTGATTACAACTAGTAGCAAAACTTCAACAGAAAAGCAATTAAAAGACATTACAATTGATAATAATGAAGAAAAAGCAGAAAGCGTTATGCTTTTTCCTAATCCTGTTATAGATATATTAAATGTAAAAGTGAATAAAATACATACGAATGCAAAACTTGACCTATATAATTTTTTAGGAATAAAGGTAAAAACACAAGCTTTGACTAATGTTTTAGGATATATGTCTTTACAAGGATTACCTTCAGGTTTATATTCATTGTATATTACAAATGGAAGTGACAGTATTGTGAAAAAGGTTATTAAAAAATAAATCAATTAATTTTAAAGCCGACTCTTGTCGGCTTTGTTATTTATAAAATAAATTAAAATCTTCATGCTTTAAAAAAATTATTGATTTTTAAGTGTTAAATAAAAATAGTCAATGATCTCGAGGGGTTTCGATTGTTTTTGGGTTATAATTTATAGTAAATGAATGATAAGTTATCTTTAAAAAGCCCTATTCTTAGTAATATTGAAAAAGTTTAGATCTGAACTTTCAGTCTTTCTAAACGTGTTAATGAGTTTTTAAAAAAATAACAATAAATCCATTTTTGACGTATTCCTTAAGGTATATAGAACGTGGTGTAAAATACAAATTTTGGTTAGTTTGTAATTAGTTTGATTAGTGTGTAGTAAGGTTGCTGGGTGGTTTTCAGCAACCTTTAATCAAATTTTTATAACTTACTTGAATATAAAATAATTACTATGCGAATTAAAATTCTGTCGTTGTTTTTTCTGTTGCTTTCAATGAATGCTGTAAATGCGCAGGGATTACCTGTTCCAAAGAATATAGGAACACAACATCCGCGCGTTTTTGGGAAAGATATGTCTTTGAATCAGCTAAAAGAACTGGTACTAAAAGAAGATTGGGCTGCAGCCATTATTACAAAAACTCAAAATAATATTGCACCCTATATTGACCATTATAAAACAGATAAAACCTGGTTAGTTTCCCGATTGCAGATGTATTGGAAAACCAAATCAACACAGGTTTACATCAATGGAGGGAAATACGACCATGCTGATGGAGAAGCTCCGGTTCCTACTGTAAAGTTTATTGGCGGACGTGGTACACCATCCAGTTATAAAACCCCAAAATTAGAAGATGTTAAGCCTTATATGGATGATCCGAGAGGTTTGTATCTTCAAAATAGTACTACTAATGTTTGGGAATGGGGACCAATAGCTGCTACAAGTGGTATTACAAATGCTATTAACAGACAAATTTTAAGTATTGCCAGAGATGCTGCATTTCTGTATTGGTACACCGGAAAGGAAGAATATGCAAATTTAGCATACGATGTTCTGGATACATATTTAAAAGGGGTTTACTATTTGAATGAACCTATTGATTTAAGTCATGGCCACCATCAAACTTTGGTAAGCTACATTCAGTTTGAAGTTATTCAGGATCATATTTTAAATGAAATAACACAATGTTATGATTTCTTACATGATTTCATTCGTGATAAAAATCCGGAAAGTTTAGCGATTTATAATGCTACTTTGCAAAAATGGGCCGACTTACAAATTAAAAACGGAGTAAGTTTTAACAATTGGAATTTGTTAGAAGCAGCTCATATTTCGCATATTGCTTTGGTTTTAGAAAATAATTCGGCATACAAAAACGGAAAAGGAGCCCAATATTACCTGGATCAAATCATGAATCAAACTTCAACCAGACAATGGTCTATGAATAAATTAATGGATTATGGTTATGATAAAAAAACCGGAGTTTGGAACGAAAGCCCGGGATATTCGATGAATGTTTTGAGCGATTTCATTTCGTTTGCTGAGTTTTACGACCGTAATTTTGATATCGATTTGTTAAAAGAAATGCCAATATTAAAACAAGCCGTAAAGTCAAGTGCGCAATACCTGTATCCAAATAAATATATGGTTTCTTTTGGTGACGGTCATTATAACAAACTGCGCAAAGAACCTATTGTTTACCTGATTGAAAATGCTCAGAAATATGGTAAAAAAGACGATGAGGAGTATTTTACCAAAATGTATCAAACGATTTATAGCGATGAAGCAAGAGAAGGAAAGTTTATTGGGAAAACTATTCAGGATCTTTTTGCTGAAAAACCACTACAATTTGATACTAAAATAAAAGCGGCTCGACTCACTGATTTTACAACACCCTTATTTCATGTACCTCATGCAAGTTGGCTGGTACAACGTCAGGGCGAAGGCGATTCGGCTTTAATGATTAGTCAAATAGGTTCCTTAGGAAATCACATGCATTCTAACGGAATTGCGATGGAATTATATGGAAAAGGTTTACCATTAGCTCCTGAAATGGGTCATGGGTCCAGCTATTTTTCGATTGAATATGCCGAATATTACACTCAGTTTCCAGCACACAATACCGTAATTGTAAATGGAAAATCCAAATATCCTGAGATGAAAAGTAATCACGCTTTTAGCTTAAATGCAGCTTATCCTAAAAGTGGGGTTACTTCAGGAATAGCTTCTGGAATTACTTTTTCTGATGTTTCTTTTTTAGAGCCTGAAACTTATAGTGATCAACGCAGAGTTATTGGAATTGTAAAAGATAATGAAGAAGAGGGTTATTATATTGATATTTTTCGTTCCAATCAGAAAGACGGTAATAACATAAAGAATGAATACTTCTTCCATAATCTGGGACAAAATTTAGAATTAACAGCAACAAATGGGACTCCATTAGATTTAAAACCTACTACAAAATTGGCTTTTGGTGATGGTGATTTGATGGCTTACGATTATATGTGGGACAAAAAATCAATGGAAACTACACAGGATTTTAAAGGGAGATTCAATTTAAAACTTCAGGACAAAACAGTAAATATGAACCTTTGGGTTCAAGGGCAGGAAGACCGGGAGGTATTCTCAGTGCTTTCGCCAAAATCCACTGCCTTGTCTCATGGTCTATTGCCGGATGACATCAATAAGAATCCGATACCTACATTGGTAGTGAGACAAAATGGTGAAGCCTGGAACCGACCCTTTGTTGCTGTTTACGAACCGGCTTTAAATAATGAAACGAATATTCAATCAGTGGATTATTTTGGAAACAATGAGTTTGTTGGAGTTCATGTGAATAATAAATCGGGAAGAGAAGATTTTATTTTTTCGAATACAACTACCGATAAAAAAATGAATTTTAATTCATTTTCAGTTACAGGAACTTATGGAATAATCAGTAAAAAAGTGGATGGTTTTACACTCTTTTTAGGTAATGGAATAAACATTTCCAATGGGAATTATACGCTTGATTTGGGTAATGAAGTTGCCTCAGCCGTATTTAAAAGCGAAAATGGAACAATGTATTTCAGTACTGAAAAGACATCGGTTTTGACAGTTTCAGTAGAAGGAAAAATAAAAAAAGGAATTCTAACAGATGCAGCCGGAACAAAGTATACAGGGATGTATAACAAAAATGAAAATACGTTAAGTTTTAAACTACCTGTATTGACTTATCAGATAATAAAAATTGAAATTAATTAAAGAATAAATTAAAGAACGTGAAAAAAATAATAGCAATAACATTTGTTTTGGTGTTGAGTTTGAAAATGTCAGCTCAGGATTTAGTAGTTTATAATCCGTCTCAGGATATTATAAACACGATGCATAATAAGGATTTTTCAGTAAAGGTTAGAAAACCGGGAGGCGATTGGAAAGAGTTGTTTGAGTATAATGTAAAAGTAGATCAGATAATTGGAACCGGACATTCAGTACAAAATGCCTCTATGGCTTCTTTTGATTTTTCAGGAACTGTTGAAGTAGCGGTTACTTCTAATAAAGGTAATATTAATACAGCCAGAGTAAGACCTTTATCTAAAGAAATAAAAATTCAAATAAATAAGAATACGCTATATTTTACTTTAACAAATCCTGCGAATCTATCGGTAGAAATCAATGATGATATTTTTCATAATCTGCATTTATTTGCTAACCCAATTGAAAAAAATCTACCTAATCCTAAAGATAAAAATGTAATTTATTTTGGTCCCGGAATTCATGAAATTCCGAATCAAATCTTAAAAGTACCTTCTAATAAAACCCTTTATTTGGCAGGAGGTGCTGTAGTAAAAGGGCAAATACTTATTGACAATGTTCAAAATGTGAAAGTTTGCGGCAGAGGAATAGTTGATCAGGAAGTCAGACTGGGCATTAAAATAGCATTTTCTAAAAACATCACTGTTCAGGATATTTTCGCTTCACAATGCTTAACAGGCGAATCGGATCAGGTAACTATTCAAAATGTAAAAACAATCAGTTTTTTTGGTTGGGGCGACGGGATGAATGTGATGGCTGCTAATAATGTTTTGTTTGATGGGGTTTTCATTCGTTCTTCTGACGATTGTACAACGGTATATGGTACTCGTAAAGAGTTTAAAGGAGGAGCTAAAAATATAACCATGAAAAATGCTACCCTTTGGGCTGATGTTGGACACCCTATTTTAATTGGGACACATGGTAATAGTGAAAAGCCGGATGTATTAGAAAATCTAAAATATCAAAATATTGATATTTTAGATCATAAAGAAAAACAACTCGATTATCAGGGTTGTTTGAGTATTAATGTTGGAGATAATAATCTGGCTAAAAATGTGCTTTTTGAGAATATCAGAGTAGAAGATTTCAGAGAAGGACAATTGCTTAATTTGAGAGTGTTTTATAATGCGAAGTATTGTACAGCACCCGGTTTAGGAATAGAAAATGTAGTCTTTCGCAATATTGAATACAAGGGAAAGAATGCAAATACTTCAATAATTGCCGGTTATAACGAAAACAGAAAAATAAAAAGTATCAGTTTTGAAAACTTAAAAATAAACGGTCTTTTAATTTCTGATGATATGATAGGGAAACCCAAATGGTATAAGACTTCTGATATGGCCAACATTTTTGTAGGAGAACATGTTGAAGGAATAACTTTTAAAATGAATTAAGTAAATATTATGAGATATAAGTATTTCAAAAGAGCACTTTTTGCAGCAGGCTTTTTTCAGTTGATAACTTTAACGGCCTGTACAAAAACGAATAAACATGAAGAAATTAATATTGAAATAAAAAATACATTGGGGTTTAGCCGTTATGAAATTATTAGCCTGCAACGTAATAAATTGCAACCTCTTTTAGATAAAAACGACCCAAAAAACATTCGTATCAAGGAGCAGGGAGCTGATCAATATTTAGTCACACAATGGGTTGATAATGATGGGGACGGAAAAGGAGATGAGTTGCTTTTTCAGGCCAATGTAGCGGCCAATGCAACGGCAAAATATGTAATTATGCTGGATACAATTCAGGTTGCTGAGCCAAAGGCGAAAACCTACTCCCGTTTTGTTCCGGAACGTATTGATGATTACGCCTGGGAAAATAATAAAGTGGCATTCAGAGCTTATGGTCCTTTCGCACAACAATTAGTTGAAGAAGGTAAAGAAGGTGGAACACTTTCCAGTGGTATCGACTTATGGTTAAAAAAAGTGGACTATTCCATAATTGACAGTTGGTATAAAAAAAATGTAGCCAATCCGGGATATTATCATATTGAGCATGGTGAAGGTTATGACCCTTACCATGTAGGTGCCAGTCGTGGTACTGGTGGTACAGGACTTTGGGAAAAAGATAGTTTACAGGTATCTAAAAATTATGTGAACTATAAAACCATTGCCACAGGACCTTTGAGAACTGTTTTTGAATTGACTTATGCGCCGTGGAGTAGTTACGGTGTTCAGGAAGTAAAACGAATCTCATTGGATTTAGATTCTAATTTTTCAAAATTTGAAATTAGTTATCGTTCAAATAAAATGATTCCCAATTATACAGTAGGGATTACACTTCATGATAAAAAAGGAGAAGTGAATATCAACAAACCCAAGGGATGGTTTCGTCATTGGGAACAAATAGATAGTGCATTTGTTGGTGAAGGTATTGTCTTAAGTCCAAAATTAATTGATACTGCTTTTGTTCATGATTCCAAAACAGCTGATCAAAGTAATTTGTTAATTCTAACCAATCCGAAGGACAAAATAACTTATTATGCTGGTTTTGCCTGGACGGGAAGTAAACAGATTAGAGATGTTATGGACTGGGATGAAATGCTTGATAAACAGGCAAAAATTATAGCCAATCCTTTAGAGGTTAAGGTAATAAAATAAGGAAGGAATTCGTAAGAAATTAAGAGAATGATTTTTACAAATAAATATACATATATATTAGTGTTAGGCTTGTTTTTTGGTGCCTGTACATCGGTTAAAAAAACGGAATTGCAGGAACAGAAAGGTAATTACATTTCTCAAGTTTGGCAATCTGATAGGGGTGATGGTACTTACACCAATCCAATTTTGTATGCCGATTATTCCGATCCGGATGTAATTCGGGTAGGGAAGGATTATTATATGACAGCCAGTAGTTTTAACTGTGTTCCTGGTTTGCCTATTTTACATTCTAAGGATTTGGTGAATTGGCAGATTGTCAATTATGCTTTGGAAAAACAAATTCCCGAAGCTGTTTTTAATATTCCACAACACAGTAAAGGAGTTTGGGCTCCTGCAATTCGGTTTCATAAAGGAGAATTTTATATTTACTGGGGCGATCCTGATTTTGGTGTTTATATGGTTAAAACCAAAAACATTTATGGTAAATGGTCAGTACCAGTTTTAGTAATGGAAGGAAAAGGAATCATCGATCCCTGTCCGCTGTGGGATGGTGAAAATACTTATTTAGTTCACGCCTGGGCAGGTAGTCGTGCCGGAATTAATAGTGTATTGACTATAAATAAAATGAATGCTGAAGGAACAAAAGTACTTGATGAAGGTCAAAATGTTTTTGATGGACATGATAAACACCATACCATGGAAGGTCCAAAACTGTATAAAAAAGACGGCTATTATTATATTTTTGCTCCGGCAGGAGGTGTAGAAAATGGCTGGCAGGTAGTGATGCGATCTAAAAATATTTACGGGCCTTATGAAGATAAAATTGTATTAGAACAAGGAAGTACTATAATAAATGGTCCCCATCAGGGTGCTTGGGTAACGACTCCTGATGATGCTTCCTGGTTTATCCATTTTCAGGATCAGGGTGTTTACGGACGTGTGTTGCATTTACAACCGATGCAATGGAAAGACAATTGGCCTTTAATTGGAAAAGATTTTGATGGGAACGGAGTTGGAGAACCGATACTCTCTGGGGTGAAACCAGTAAATGGCAATAGTTTACCAATTATGCATCCTGTTGAAAGTGATGAATTTGAGAATGGAAAACCGGGCTTGCAATGGCAATGGTATGCTAATTCATCTGTAAAGTGGAGTGCACAAATTCCGGGTTCTGATTATCTACGGTTATTTGCCATAAGTCAGAAAGAAGAACCCAATCTTTGGAATGTATCTAATCTATTATTACAAAAATTACCGGCTCCTAATTTTACGGCAACAACCAAAGTGAAATTGACTACCGAATGGGATACTCCAGATAAAAAGGCAGGCATGTTGTTGATGGGGAAATCCTATGCTTATGCTGCAATTGCTTATCATGATGAGAAATATTGGGTGCAACAAACTAGTTGTATCAATGCTAATGAAGGGACATTGGAAAAACTAATTGAAGAAAAACCTTTAAATTCAAATGAAGTGCATTTGCGTATGAAAATCAAAGCTCCTAATGCAGCCTGTAAGTTTAGTTATAGTGAAAACGGAATCGATTTTTTTGAAATTGGACAAGAAGCGATAGCCGAAAAAGATTTATGGATTTCTGCCAAAATTGGAGTTTTTGCCATAAGTCAACCAAATGTACGAATGGGAGGGTATGCCGATTTCGACTGGTTTAGAATAACTAAATAAAATTGATGTAATGAAAATAAAAAGAATTGATGTTTTATGTGTTTTGTTGTTTTTTTCTGCTTTGATTACTGTTCAGGCAAAGAATAAAATTAAAGAAATTGAAACTCTTGAAGCTTTGGTAAAGCTTGCGTCTAAAAATGGACAACAAATTCGTATGAAACCGGGAGTCTATGATTTAGCCAATTTTTTGAACAGTGAACGGATTACTAAATTATTAACAGAGCTACCTGCACAAACAGAGCAACAAAAGCGTCAGCCTCGCTGGTTTTTAAGATTTAGTGGAAACAATAATACATTTGACTTTACAGGAGTGACAATAGAAATTGATACTAAATTATACAAAGAATTGCCTTATGGTTATATGCGCTGCCTTTTCATTGATGGGAACGGTAATACATTAAAAGGATTGACAATAAAAAATACCGGATCTCCTGATATAGGCAGTAACGGTAATATACTCTCTGTTTTTGGTAACAATACGGTATTAGAAGACGTTATGTTGTATGTGAGTGGTTCTTCCTACGGTTATGGTGATTTGTTTGGAAAAGGAGGCCCAGTGCTGACTACACTTAAAAAACAAAGCGGTATAATGGTTGCCGGTCAAAACAATATTTTAAGGCGATGTAAAGTATTTAGCCGTGCATTTGGACACTGTTTTTACATTCAAACCCAAGGTCATGATACACGAGATATTGTATTGGAGGATTGTTATGCTGAGGGGGCAATGCGAACCACAGATGATATTTTAGCTGAAAGAGGTGGTCTTGCAGAAAAGCTAAATTATCGCAGTGTATATGAAAACCGTGATGGATATTATATAATAAGTCCTGGATATACAAAATCATTGAGCGAGGATGGTTTTCGTACCTATGGAGGGGTTGGTAAAGTGACACTTCGTAATTGTATTGCAAAAAACACGCGTTCCGGTTTTGAAATTGGTGGTACTAACGATGCTGTAAATCGTACAGAACTTCAAGGATGTCAGGCCATTGGGACAGAACGTGGTTTTTTACTGGGATCAAATGTACTTGTGCGAAATTGCAGGGGTGATATTCAATACGGACCACTGCTATATCTTCGTGAAAATACCTTAGGCACTGATGTCGAATTAGAACTGATACCCTCTATGCCCAAATCATTAGTACATACAATTGCAACTATTGCAGGTAAAAATCACCGTATAAGGCTTTATACTAACGAATCAAAGATAAATACACCAGCCTTACCTATTATGCTGGGATTTGGAATGCCGGCTCATGCAGAAATGAGTTCTGCCATTCGACCTATGGAAGCTGAAAATATCATGTTGATTAATGAATTAGAAAATAAATTGATTATTAAAAGCGATGAAGCGAAAAACCTTGATATAAAATCAATATCTCCAGAGTTGAAAAATAGTGAGGTTAAAATGATGAGTGGAAGAGGTAAATGGTAAGTGGATATTAATATTGAATGGGTTATTAATTCAATTTTGGTCAAGTTAGTGTCAATTTTGCTGTTGAGCCTTCTGGGACAACTAAAGAACCTATGAATTTTAGCCAAAACAGAATTTTATCAAAAGTGAATCCAAGCTAAGAATAGATGGCTATACCAATTTTGACTGATTTATAGAACAAGGAAATAAAAATACAAAAATGAAAGCAAACAAATTTTATCATTTATTGGGGCTACTCCTGTGTGCATTAACTATTCAGGCGCAGTCTATTATTGATGAAACGGTTCAAAAACTGAATTCACCAAACGGTGCTTACGAATTTGCTTTTTATCAAAGGCTGAATAATGTGGGAGAGAAACAAATGTATTATTCGCTTTCTTTCAAAGGGAAAAAGGTTGTAGAAGAATCAGAGCTTGGGGTGTTGATTGAAAATCAGACTTTCGAGTCGGCATTGGGTATTCCAAATGACAGTTGTAAAGTATGGGGTGAAAATCTAAATTTTACAGGAATTCAACGCAATCAGGTAAATGATAGTTGGAAACCCGTTTACGGTGAAAATTCGACAATAAGCAATAATTATAATGAAATGACCATCGCTTTTCGAAAAGGAGATTTGGATAATCAAAAATTAACAGATGGTTACGATAAGAACAAAAGCTACTTTATGAATGTAGTGGTTCGTGCCTACAATGAAGGTGTAGCTGTTCGATACCATTTTCCAGAGCCTTCAAACGGTTTATTTCTGCATATTGTAGGAGAACAAACCCAGTTTACAATGCCAGAAGGCACTTTGGCGTATTACGAGCCTTGGGCACAAGGTCCCTATTCTCTATTGCCTCTTACAGATTGGAAAGGGCAAAGTGAACGTCCTTTAACTATGAAACTGACAAACGGCTTGTCAGTAGCCATTGCTGAGGCGCAAATGACCGATTATGCCCGAATGAAATTCAGTTTAAATGTAACAAAACCAAATACCTTACAGGCTTCATTATACAGCAGCGTGGATGTAATTCCTGCATACAGTACACCTTGGCGTGTGATTATGGCTGCAGATAAGGATATCGATTTAATCAAAAACAACACAATCATTTTGAATCTTAATCCTGAAAATCAAATTAAGGATGCTTCCTGGATTAAACCAGGGAAAGTGATTCGTGTGGCTAAGCTGACTCAGGAAGATGCTAAAAAGTGTGTTGATTTTGCTGCCGAAAGAGGTTTACAATACATCCACTTGGATGCGGGATGGTACGGGCCTGAAATGAAAATGAGTTCCGATGCAACTACAGTTTCCGAAACCAAAGATTTTAATATGCCTGAATTGACAGCTTATGCTGCTTCAAAAGGAATAGGACTTTGGGTGTATGTCAATCAGCGTGCCTTAATTCAGCAATTGGATTCGATTTTGCCATTATATAAGAAATGGGGATTGAAAGGAATTAAATTTGGATTTGTGCAGGTAGGCAATCAGCGTTGGTCAACTTGGATGCATGAAGCGGTAAAAAAATGTGCAGAATACGGTTTAATGGTGGATATACATGACGAATACCGTCCTACCGGTTTTAGTCGTACGTATCCTAATTTAATGACTCAGGAAGGAATTCGTGGCAACGAAGAAATGCCCGATGCCGATCATAATACCATTTTGCCTTTTACACGTTTCTTAGCAGGACCGGCTGATTATACGATTGCCTATTATAACCAGCGAATAAAAAATACGCACGCCCACCAATTGGCATTAGCAGCGGTGTATTATAGTCCGATTCAATTTATGTATTGGTACGACCAGCCTTCAGCATATCAGGGAGAGCCGGAGATTGAGTTTTTTGATCGAGTAAAAGCGGTTTGGGATGAAACTAAAGTGCTGAATGGAGAAATAGGAAAAAACATTAGTGTAGCCAGAAGAAGTGGAAATGAATGGTTTGTAGGTGCAATTACGAATGCTGAGGCACGTAAAATAACTATTCCAACAGATTTTCTTGTAAAAGGAAGAAAATATGTAGTGAAATCATTTCAGGACGATGACAAAGTAGCAACGCGTACCAAAGTGGCTGTATCAGAACAAAAGATTAAAGGAGGAGAAGTTTTGAATTTTGATGTTAAAGCTTCCGGTGGTGTAGCTTTAATTATTACTGAAGTTGTCAAAAAGTAAATTTATTAAAGGTGAAAAAAGACACTATCCCAAAAAGTGTGTAAGTTGAAAAGTCAAGGCTTCAATTTTAATAATCGGAGCTTTTTTTCAAATATAAGAGTAAATAGGTTAAAATAATATCCCATTTGAATAGGCATTGACCGTTTTTTGTTGCTTCTCTTAATGCCAAAAATAGGCTTTGCAATAAATCCCCTATCTATAAGATGTTGGTACCAGCATATAAAAAGAAAAGCAGTTAAGCAGTAAAGTTTAGCTGCTTTTTTTATGATGGTGTGGGGTGATTGGATAAATGGCTGTATTTGCGGGCTTTTATAGAGCATAAGGGCGATAATTTATACTGATTGCATTATAATTTATCGCTTAAAATAATTTTTCTAGCTAACATTGGGGTAGTCTTTATTTTAAAAATAATGTCTAGATAATGTCAATAATTTTTACCTAAATATGAACATAAAAAAAGAAATTATAGGATCTCTTTTTGCAACTTTACTATTGGTGAGTTGTGGAACTATTATAAATTACAAATCAGATAAAGGATTTGATGTTGAGCAACAATTAACTTATTGTGTCAAACAATCTTCAGATGCTTTGAAATTAATACCCCATGATGGCTCATCTATTCTCAGGAATATTGCTCCGGATAGTAAACAATGGAAATATGTGGATTTTACAGACTGGACCAGTGGTTTCTGGTCAGGAGAACTATGGTATTTATACGAAGCTACAGGGGATCAAAAATGGGAAACAGCTGCGGATAAATTTACCGCTTATTTGAAACCGCTTTCAGTTACTCCGGCACTAGATCACGACTTAGGTTTTCAGGTATTTAACAGTTACGGGAATGGGTATCGTTTAACTAAAAATCCGGAATATAAATCTGTTGTATTAAAAACAGCCGATACTCTGGCAACACTTTTTAATCCCAAAGTAGGAACCATTTTGTCCTGGCCAAGAGAAGTACCTAATATGGAATGGCCCCAGCATAATACGATTATGGATAATATGATCAATTTGGAATTATTGTTCTGGGCTTCTAAAAATGGAGGAAGTAAAAAGTTATACGATATGGCGGTAAGTCACGCCACCGTAACAATGAACAATCATTTCCGACCGGATTATACCTCGTATCATGTAGTGATTTACGACAAAGAAACTGGTAAAAAAATAAAAGCGGTTACCCATCAAGGCTATAGCGACAGTAGTATGTGGGCACGTGGTCAGTCCTGGGCAATTTATGGTTATACTATGGTTTACAGAGAAACGAAAGATCCTAAATTTTTGGATTTTGCACATAAAGTGACTCGAGTGTATTTAGACCGATTGCCAAAAGATTTGATTCCTTATTGGGATTTTGATGATCCAACAATTCCTAAGGCTCCTCGAGATGCTTCCGCAGCTGCAGTAGTAGCTTCAGCACTTTTAGAATTATCAACCTATACAAAGGATGCTGTTTTAGCCAAAGAATATTTTGATAAAGCAGAAGCTATGTTGAAAGAACTGTCAGAGCATTATCTAAGTAGAGATAAAAATACTGCGTTATTGTTACATTCTACAGGACATAAACCGGCTGGTTCCGAAATCGATTATTCGATTATTTACGCCGATTATTATTATGTAGAAGCCTTATTGAGATATAAAAAAATGAAAGCAGGTAATGCCCCTTTATTGACATATAGTTTTGACTAAGAAAAATTAAATTATAACCAATCCAAAAAATAAAAATTAAAAATGAACAATAAAAAAATAATATACTGGTCTATAGTTGTAGCCTTAGCCGGTTTTCTATTTGGTTTTGATACCGTAGTGATTTCAGGTGCCGATAAGCAATTGCAACAATTATGGAATTCTTCCGATTTGTATCACGGTTTGGTGGTGATGTCATCAGCACTTTGGGGAACAGTAATAGGTGCTATTTTTGGTGCTATACCTACAAACGCTTTAGGTAGAAAGAAAACTTTAATTTTGATAGGAGTTTTATTTTTCCTTTCCGCAGTAGGTACCGCTTTGGCTAATGATTCCATCATTTTTTCAATTTTCAGATTCTTGGGAGGATTAGGAATTGGAGCTTCCACCATTGCAGCGCCAACCTATGTTTCGGAAATTGCCCCTGCAAAAGACAGAGGGAAATTGGTAGCCTTGTACCAATTTAATATTGTTTTTGGCATTCTGATTGCTTTTTTATCCAATTATTTGTTGCAGGATATAGGAGAGAATTCCTGGCGTTGGATGTTAGGAGTACAATCGGCTCCGGCTTTAATTTATACTTTATTAGTTTTTGGAATTCCTGAAAGTCCACGTTGGATTTATCAATATAAAAAAGATAAGGAAAAAGCGGTTGAAATATTGCGTATGGTCAATACAGATGATGAAGTAGCTGAAGAGATAAAAGCCATGGAGCATGAAAAGCAACATGAAGTATTGGATGAATCCATTTTTATGAAAAAATACAGAAAGCCATTAATGCTGGCTTTCTTTATAGCCTTATTTAATCAATTTTCAGGTATTAATGCTTTCCTGTATTATGCGCCACGTATCTTTGAATTGGCTGGTTTGGAAAAATCAGCTTCTTTTTTCAGTAGTATCGGAATTGGAATTGTTAATTTGATTTTTACCTTAATTGGTATTTCCTTGATTGATAAGTATGGTAGAAAAACATTAATGTATTTAGGATCTGTTGGTTATATAGTGTCTTTAGGATTAGTAACACTGGCTTTTTATTTCGAGTGGAAAGGAATGGCAGTTCCAGTATTTTTCTTTTTATTCATTGCTTCTCATGCAGTAGGCCAGGGTTCTGTAATTTGGGTATTTATTTCTGAATTATTCCCAAATAAATTAAGAGCAGCCGGAACTTCTTTTGGTACCTCAGTTCACTGGGTTTTGGCTGCTTTAATCCCTTCTTTTATTCCTTTTTTGTTCAAAGAAATTGGTTCTACAACAGTGTTTGCTATTTTTTGTCTGATGATGGTTTGGCAATTACTTTGGGTATTCTTTAAAATGCCGGAAACTAAAGGGAAAACTTTAGAGGAATTGTCAGAAAGTCTGGCAACAAAATAATTTTTAACTAACAACTAACAACTAATAAATAAAACAAAAAATGACAAATTTATTTAGCCTGGAAGGTAAAACAGCAATGGTTACCGGAGGAATACATGGATTAGGAATGGCAATGGCAGAAGGTTTAGCCAGAGCAGGAGCAGAACTAATTATTACCAATAATGTACAGGAGCCTTTAGAAATGGCTATAGAACAATATAAGAAAGCAGGATATAAAGCTACAGGTTATGTGTTTGATGTTACCGCTGAGGTAGACGCTGAAAAGAAAGTAGCAGAAATTGAAGCCAATCATAGTAAAATTGATATTTTGGTTAACAATGCTGGAATTATCATGCGTGTTTTAGCTATCGATATGCCTGTTTCTGATTTCAGAAAAGTGATTGATGTAGATTTGGTCGGACCATTTATCATGTCAAAATTAGTAGCCAAAGGAATGATTGCACGCCAATCGGGTAAGATTATTAATATTTGTTCGATGATGAGTGAATTAGGTCGTGACAATGTGAGTGCTTATGCTTCTGCCAAAGGAGGATTGAAAATGTTGACCCGCAGTTTAGCAACGGAATGGGCGAAATATAATGTTCAGGTTAATGCAATTGGTCCGGGTTATTTTGCTACTTCTCAAACAGCTCCAATTCGTGTGGATGGTCATCCCTTCAATGATTTTATTATCGGCAGAACGCCTGCAGGTCGTTGGGGAGATCCGGAAGATTTAGCCGGAACAGCAGTTTTCCTTGCTTCAGATGCCAGTAATTTTGTTAACGGTCAGGTGATTTATGTTGATGGTGGTATTTTAGCTACTATCGGGAAACCTTCTAATGAATAGAATGTTTTTTAGAATTTAAATTATAAAGATGATTTTCACTATATCTAAGATGATTGATAAAAAGTAATTTTCGAAAAAATATAAGTGATAATGAAAAACAATACTAGGGTTTGACTAAAGTAAAAGTCAAACCCGTTATTTTTTAAACTTACACACTTTTGGGATAGTGTCAATTGCAAGTTCTTTATAGGATAAAAATTGAATTTTGTTATGCTAATACCATTCCTCCATCCATTATGATATTCGCACCAGTTATAAACTTTGAAGCATCGCTACTTATATAAGATACCATTTTTGCCACATCTGACGCAGTTCCCATTTGTTTCAACGGAACTTTTTGTTCTACTACAATATCCATAATTGATTTTACGGCTGTTTCATCTAGTCCCACTTTTTTCATTACTTCTGTTTCTGTTGGATCAGGACTAACCGAATTAACTCTGATTTTTCTTGGCGCTAATTCTAAAGCAGCTGATTTCATAATCGAATTTAATGCTGTTTTACTAGAGGAGTAAATAGATGAACCAGGTCCAGGCATACTTGCTGTATTGGAAGAAAGAAAGACAACTGATGCGCCGTCTTTTAATATCGGAATAAAGCGACTTAATGTAAAAAAAGCGCCTTTAAAGTTGATGTCAATAATGTTGTCAAATAACTCTTCCGTTGCTTGCTCAATTGATCCTAACCCTGCAATTCCAGCATTGATAAAAAGAATGTCAACTGTTCCAAAATCGTTTTTTACTTTTAGTACCAGATTTTCAATGTCTGAAATACGAGACTGATCAGCAACAATAGCATAAACTCCCAATTCCGTAGCAACTTTTTCTATAGCTTCTTTTCTTCTCCCGGTAATAATAACGGTTGCTCCTTGTTCTTTTAATTGTTTGGCTGTTGCATAACCAATACCGCTGTTTCCACCCGTTATAATCACAACTTTATTTTTTAAATTATCCATCTTTATGTCTTTTAAATTAACTCTACAAATTTAAAAATGAAACACTATTACTTTTTTAATGGTATCATGGAGTATACTGAAAATTTGAATAGTCAATAAATTGTTCTTTTATATATTGCATGCCTTTAGTACCTTTATGAAAGGTTATACCTGTAAATAAAAAGGTTATGGAAAGAAATCAACAAGAAGAAGTTCGCGCACTTCAGGACACTATATACGTTTTAGGTGGTAAATGGAAGTTACCAATCATTAATTCAATTTGTAATGGGAATACAAGATTTAAAGAAATTCAAAAGAGTATTCCTGGTATTACCTCCAGAATGCTTTCCAAAGAATTAAAAAACATGGAAATTAATAATCTGGTTAAAAGAACTGAAGATCATGATGCAGAAATTACAATTATATATGAGTCTACTGACTATTGTAAATCTTTTGGTCCCATTATTGTCGAAATGATAAAATGGGGAATATCTCACCGAAAACACATTAAAGATAGAAAGCTAAGTATATAACATTAATCGTATTTGGGAATAATTTCCCTTAATTTTGAATACAATAACTTGAATAAAAATGCATTTGGATATGCAAATAAAAACAACACATTAAGTTAAAATGCTTTTTTGTAATTAATTTTAGTGAATAGTTATAAAAAAGGAGCTAAATCAATTGATTTAGCTCCTTTTTTGTAGTGACCATGGAGGGATTTGAACCCTCACGCCCTTGCGAGCACCACCCCCTCAAGATGGCGAGTCTACCGTTTCTCCACATGGCCTAAAAGTAAAAAAGGTTAAGTAATAATTACTTAACCTTTTGTGACCCGACTGGGGCTCGAACCCAGGACCCCATCATTAAAAGTGATGTGCTCTACCAACTGAGCTATCGAGTCATTGCATCAGAGAACGTTTGTTTTTCAAGTGAATCACTTAATTTGTGACCCGACTGGGGCTCGAACCCAGGACCCCATCATTAAAAGTGATGTGCTCTACCAACTGAGCTATCGAGTCTTGCATCGTTCCCTGATTGCGGGTGCAAATATAAGGCGTTTTTTTTATTATTTCCAAGCTATTTTATTATAAATTTGTCTTTTTTTAATAATAAATTTTAACACCTTAGTTTATAGGGTTTTATTCTATGAAGAAAATTATACTACTAGGTTACATGGGTTGTGGAAAGTCAACTGTTGCCAGAGAATTATCAAAAAAGCTGGAAATTCCTTTTGTTGATTTAGATGAATTTATCGAAAAAAAGCTGGGATTAAGCATAAAATCGATTTTTGCCGAAAAAGGAGAAATCTATTTTAGGAAATTAGAACACGAATGTTTTGTGGAATTATTGAATTTTACAGAGCCTATTGTAATTGGACTAGGTGGAGGAACACCTTGTTATGCTAATAATCATGAATTACTTAAAAGGGATGATGTATTGTCGGTCTATTTAAAAGCTTCTATAGATACTTTAGTTGGCAGGTTATCATTGAATAAAAACAATAGACCTCTTATTGCCAATAAAAATGATGAAGAGATGAAAGAGTTTATTGCTACTCATTTATTTGAAAGAAGCTACTATTACAATCAGGCGCAATATAAAATTGTTGTAGATGAACAAACTATTGCGCAGACTGTAGAAGAAATTTTGGCAATTTTAACTTAACCAGGCACAGCTGTTGTCATCATGGTCAAATTCTACCTGTACATGCTCTAACAAGGATGTAGAAAGTGAAATCCCTTTAAAATCGGCTTTTACAGGATATTTTTTAT
Source organism: Flavobacterium plantiphilum (assembly GCF_046000495.1). NCBI lineage: Bacteria > Pseudomonadati > Bacteroidota > Flavobacteriia > Flavobacteriales > Flavobacteriaceae > Flavobacterium > Flavobacterium plantiphilum. Next base: position 245,792 of record NZ_JBELQA010000006.1, on the reverse strand, counting down.
GATTACGGTCAACTAAGACCGCTGTCTTGAATTTTTTTAATGGCACATCCAGAAAATGTTTTACAGCATAAATTAAGGTTGTGCCTGAATTCAATACATCATCTACAACAATTAATCCTTTATTAGCGTATTCTTCAGCCGGTACAGAAGTCTTAATGGCAACAGCAGGATTTTGTTTGTCTACATGAACTTCACATAGAATAATCTTTAAATCAGAAATAGTTTTTAATTCTTCGGCAATTTTTTGTGCAAATACATAACCGTTAGTTGCTATTCCGGCAAGGACTACTTCGTCTTCATCAATAAAAGTTTCATAGATTTGGTAGGCAATTCGTTTGGTTTTATGTTTGATTTCCTGATTTGTCAGAATGATATTTTTACTCATGGTTTTGTTTTTGTTTAAAATTTTAGATTATGTAATTGTTTTTTTTAATTACAAATTTTCCTCGTCGTCATCGTGATGAATTTCATTTCCGTAATCATCAATATCTCTTCGGTCTTTTTTAGTAGGTCTACCCGTTCCTGTTTTACGATAATGTTCTTTAGATAATTTTAATAATTCTAAATGCTGGTATACTTCTGCAGGGGTATCATTTCTGCGGTAAATATCAACCAGTTTGGCTCCTACACGATTTTCAGGAATATCTAATACCGTAATGGTTTGCGTAATCTGATCTTTTCTAAATGTAATTTTATCGGTAGGAAATACTTCTTTGGAAGGCTTTGCAACGATACCGTTTACAGTAATATGATTTTTTTTACAGGCTTCCGTAACCATATTTCGGGTTTTATAATATCGGACACACCATAGATATTTATCTATTCGCATAAAATTTCTAAAATCAGAGTTAAATAGTTTACAAAAATAAATCAATATTGTATCTTGCGCACTTAAAATTCAGTTATAATGAACAAATTTAGGTATTATTTTATTTTAATAATTACAACCCTCTCGTTATTTTCATGTTCGAAAGACGATAATACTATTGAAGAAGTGCCCCTTAGAGATTATGGCGAGCAACATGCAAAAGATAATGATAGTATTGAAAAATATTTAAACAATTATTATATAGAAGAAATTACCGATGCGCCGGGAGAACCGCAGGATCAGGATATCAAAATGACTAAAATTCCTGAAGGGGGAACACAGGAATCAATAATGTCACTTTTAAATAGTCCTACTTTTCCAAAATTACTGGAGAAAGAAATTAAGCTACACGATATTACCTATAAATTGTATTATTTAGTTTTAAGAGAAGGAGTTGGAGAAAAACCTACGAATGTAGATGGTGTATTTGCCGATTACAAAGGAACATTATTAGATGGAACTGTGTTTGATCAATCGATGAATCCTCAAGGATTATACAATTTGGATGGTTATACTCAAACAGCAGGAGTACCAGTTATTAGAGGATGGAGTGAGGTTTTTCCGGAATTTAAAACAGGGAATTATGAGGAATCAGGTTTAGGAGACGGAACTTTAGTCTATAAAGATTTTGGAGCAGGAGTGATGTTTTTACCTTCCGGATTAGCATATTATGGTTCAGGAAGCGGTTCTATACCTAGTTATACTCCAATATTGTTTAGCTTTAAATTATATGAGTTGAGACGATACGATCATGATAACGATGGAATTCCTTCTTATCTGGAAGATATTGATGGAGATGGTTATCTGCCTTTATCATCAAGTGCTGATATGAAAGATGATTCTGATGGCGACGGCATTCCTGATTATCTAGATGCTGATGATGATGGTGATGGTTTTTTGACCAGAAGAGAAATCACTGTAAATGGAAAACTGATTCCGTTTGAATCAATTCCTGATTGTAGCGGAAATACAACAAACCCAGATAGAAAAAAGAAATATTTAGATAAAAATTGTTACTAAATTAATTCTTTAAAAATTATAAAAAATCCCGTCTTGTTCTAAAAAAAAAGGCGGGATTTTTTTTATGTAACTATGTTTTTTTTTAGGGGTAAATTAATTTTGTTTCAGCCAGTTACTGAAATCATTAAAAACCTGAGGAGAAACGCCATGACCAATAGGATATTCATTATAAACGGATTCAATTCCCAGAGTAGTTAAAAAAGATTTTGTTTTTCTGGCCCATTCTACAGGAATCACCTGATCTACGGTACCATGCGCAGCAAATATTTTCAGATTAGAAAAATCATTGTTTTTATAATTTTCTTCAAATATAGGTTCGCTAATGTATCCGCTCAATGCAATGACTTTCTGAACTTTATCAGGATGTGACAATGCAATAGCCTGACTTAAAATAGCGCCCTGGCTAAAGCCTAATAATGTAATTTTATTTGGGTCTATTGGATAAATAGTAACTAATTCTTCAATAAATGTAGCTATTAAATCTCTTGATTTTTTAGCTTGTTCGTGATCTGAAAACTTATTTTCATTGGCATCAAAATTAATGGCATACCAGGCATAGCTTCCGTATTGTAAATCATAGGGAGCACGTGCTGAAATGACATAATATTCTTCCGGAAGTTCAGAAGCAAACGAAAACAAATCGGCTTCATTGCTGCCATAGCCGTGTAATAATAGCAATAAAGGATTTTTTTCTGATTTTATTTTGGGTTCTCTGATGAGGTATTCTAAAGATAGATTCATAATATTAATTTCTGTGATTTTAAGAGATGCTTTTAAACCATCTCTGATATAGGTTCCCTACAAGCGGCATTGGTTTTGTATCGCCTTTTATAGCGCTTAAAATTCCATAAGCCCAAAGTACTGATATAAAAATCCACATAGGAGCAGTTATCATCATACTGTCAAAATTGCTGATGATTAATCCTAAAGAAATAAAAGTTAACGTAATTCCTAACCCCTGACGTATATGAAAAGAAGCATAGGGATTTTTATCTTCGGCATTCATAGACATCGCAATAAATACACCCACGCCTAAAATGTAACTGGTTATTGCAGCAGTTTTTCCTTTTTCAATGGTATTATTCATGTTTTTAAGCTAAAATTAATTTTCCTTTATTGATAATTCCGTATGCTTTTCCTTGCGTTTCCATTCCTAAAAAAGCAGAATTTTTAGATTTGGATAAAATACTGGTTTTCGTAAAAGTACTTTTTCCTTCAGGATTGAATAAGCTGATGTTGGCAATTGCTCCTTCTTTTATAACCGAATTTTCGATACCAAAAACTGTTTTTCCTTCGGTTAGTTTTTCTATTATTTTTTCTAATGGAAGGACTTTTGTCAATGTACAAAAAGCGCTTTCCAGACCAATTGTTCCGTTTTTTGCTGTATCAAATTCCATTTTTTTATGTTCGATATCAATTGGATTATGGTCCGTAGTAATCATATCAATCGTATTGTCTAGAATTCCGCTTATTAAAGCCTGTCTGTCAGCTTCCGTTCTTAATGGCGGAGTTACTTTGTAACGAGTGTCAAAATTATCTAATTTTTCGTCTGTCATTGTTAAATGATGTACGCTCACGCTACAGCTTACTTGTAAGCCTTTGGCTTTAGCTTCTTGGATTAAAGCTACCGATTTTGCTGTAGAGATGGTTGGAATATGCATTTTTCCGCCAGTATATTCCAGTAAAAATAAATTTCGGGCAATTTGTAATTCTTCGGCTAAATTGGGAATTCCTTTCAGCCCCAAACGTGTTGAAACAATCCCTTCATTAGCAACACCATTTCCTTTAATATTAGAATCCTGCGAATAAGCGATTACTAATCCGTCAAAATCCTGAGTGTATTGTAGTGCAATTTTAAGCAAGTTAGCGTTTTCAAAACTCTTGTTGTAATCGCCAAAGGCAATGGCACCGGCTTGTTTCATGTCGAACAATTCAGCCATGTCTTTTCCTTCGGCATTTTTAGTTAAAGCACCAATTGGGAAAAGTTCCGTAGCACTTGAGTTTGCTTTACTTTTTACAAAATTAATTTGCGATTGATTGTCAATTATCGGGAAAGAATGGGGTTGTAAAGCAATACCTGTGAAACCGCTTTTTGCAGCAACCATTAATCCGTTAGCAATTGTTTCCCGATCTTCAAAACCAGGTTCGCCCAGAGATACACTACTGTCAAACCAGCCTTGGGAAACATGAAGATCGTCTAGCAGTACTTCTTGGGTGTTTTCAGAATCAGCCAGAGAAACTCCTATTTTTTCAATGAATCCATCTACTATTAAAATATCTGCCGTTTGATTGTGAAAAGGACTTTGCGGGTCGATAATTTTGGCGTTTCGGATAATGAGTTTCATAAGTAGAATATATTTTTATTTCAGGAATTTTATAATAGCTATTTCGCATACCAGGAAGAGCAGTGCAAAGATAACAAACCATTTCCAAAGTTGATTATCCATTCGGTCGCTTTGTATGCTGCTAAAAACACTTTCAATAGACTCAGAAGTTTGATAATCGGATAGTAAATTGTTATCCAGCTGGTTGAGATTGCTTTCGCTTCTGTTGTAATTAAAACTGATATTTTCTATCCATTGTTTTTGATTGTAAATTTCAAAATTTCCAGCTTCTTGTGGCAAATCGTTAAATGTCATTTTAACTTTTGAATTCATAATTTGCTGAATTGGAATAAATTGTTCGGTGCTGTTTTTGACTTCTAAAATACCATCTTTAGCAACAAAAGCATTTACAATAAAAGGATTAGTATTACCAATAGTCAACGCATTGATGCCGTTATTTTGGTTGAATTGTCCCATTTTATAAAATGCAGGAACAATTAAAGGCGATTGTTGAAAGTTAGAATTTTCGGTATTGATAGGTGCTGAAAACACATATACGACTGAAACTGGTGTAAATAAAGCCGAAAGAAAAGCAGTTTGATCATCATAAATCAAAGCTCCGGAATTGGAATTTGAAATTGAAAATGAAGCTTTGGTACTTGGATATTGGAAATTACTAATCCTATTTTCAAAAACACCAGAAAATAAAGGATGATTGAAATTGATTTTGCTGATTAATTTCTCCACCGTTTCATAGGATTTAAATTGGATGTTTCCAAAATTCCCCAAGAATGAGTTCAGCGTGCCAACAGAACATTTAGCAGAAGGAATAACAATTAAGTTCCCGCCTTTTTGAACAAAATCCTTAAGCGTGATTTGTAAAGCTTGTGGAATTTCATCCAATTCATTCAAAACCACAGCATTTTGTTTCTCTAAATTGTTGTAATCTAAAGTCGCTAATTCTGAATTGCTGTAATTGAATTCGTCGTTAGTATAAATACGTTGTAAAAAGTTACTTTTTTGGGCTTCGCCAATGCTAATAATGTTGATTTTTTTAACTTTTGAAATACTAAAATAAAAAGTATTGTCATAAGCTAAGCTGTTATCAATAATGGAAACATAACCGTGGAAAGCTTGTTTAGGAATGCTAAAATGCAATATTTTTTTAGGACTGTCTAAATGAGTTACGGTTTTAGCAATCAGTTTGTTTTGATTGTAAATGGCAATTGGAACCGATTTAATGTCCTCGCCAAAACGGGATAAGTTTACATTGATATCATAGAAATCATTGGTGGTTTCATCAATAAAAACTCTGTCAATACTAACATTGTTTTTTTGTTCCGATTTTGGAATGATAAAATAGCTGACGTCAGTTTCAGGAATACTTTTTAGCTGTTTTTGATTCAATCCTACAGCATCCGTAATGATAATGATGTCTTTTTTTACATTGTCAGGACGTGCATTTATTTTGGCTAAAATAGGATTTAAGTCTAAAGGAATGGCACTGTATTTTATATTCTGCAGTGTGCTTCTAATTGATTTGATATCGGTATTCCAGTAACTTTCCGTATTGGTAAGCAGCGAAAAATTTTTGTTTTCTGGTGCTTCCTCCAGTAGTTCCTGTACGGCTCTTTTTAGTAATTCTCCTTTTTTTCCTTTGGCCTGCATGCTAAAAGAATTGTCCAGAATAATATACATTTCGTTGGAGCGGTTTTTATGGTCTTTTGCATCAAAATATGGCTGAGCAAAAGCTAAAATAATAGCAGCCAGTAGCAATAAACGGCAAGCAAGCAACAACCATTTTTTTAGTTGGGAACTTTTTCTGGTTTGAATTGAAATTGATTTTAAGAATCGAACATTAGTAAAATATTCTTTTTTAAATCTTCGAAACTGAAATAAATGAACCAAAATAGGGACAATCAATAAAAAGAGAAAGTATAAAATTTCAGGATGTTTGAATTGCATTCTTGTTTTGGCTTTTATTTAGTATCCAAAAATACAAATTTGTAAACAGTTTTAAATGGACAGTGTAGGATTTTTTAAATAGTTTTAAATCCTATTATCGGTTCGGTTTTTATATGTATTTTAGCAATTATCAAAAAGGATAAAATGAAAATAGGTTTTTTAGTGGTAGTAGTTTTGTTGTTTTGCACTGGTAGTCAGGCACAGGAAAAGAAATTTAATTTAGTTGTAGGGACTTATACTAAAAGCTGTGAAAGCAAAGGTGTTTATGTGTACGAATTTGATACCGAAACTGGAGAGACTGTATATAAAAGTGCCACGGAGAATGTTGTAAATCCCAGTTTTTTGACAGTTTCTAAAAATAATGATTTCGTTTATTCGGTTAATGAAGATGGACCCAAAAGTACGGTGAGTGCTTTTAAATATGATTCTAAAAGTGGAAAATTAGATTTTTTAAACAAACAAAACATAAATAATCCGGGACCGTGTTATATTATTAATGATGATAAATCGGTAATAACTGCTAATTATACAGGTGGTAGCGTTGCTGTTTTCGGAAAAAATAAAAACGGAAGTCTGACTCCTCTGAAGCAATTGGATCAACATTTTGGGAAAGGACCAAACCCGAAGCGTCAGGAGAAATCACATGTACACATGGTGCAGTTTTCGCCCAATCATCAATTTGTTTTAGCAACCGATTTAGGAACCGACCAAATGTATTTGTACCAATACCATGCGAATGCTGCCAAACCATTGGAACTTAAAGACAGTATTAGCGTAAAAGCGGGGAGTGGTCCCAGACATTTTACTTTTAGCAAAGATGGAAATAAACTTTATTTACTGCATGAGTTGGATGGCACTTTATCAGTTTTTAATTATTCTAAAGGAAAATTGCAATTGGTTCAGGAAACTACAGTGGTGGAAGAAGGGTTTAAAGAAAGTTTTACAGCCGCTGATATTCATATTTCGCCTGACGAACAATTTTTATATGCTACCAATAGAAAAGAAGCTAATACTATTAGTTGTTTTAAGATCCTGAAAGATGGGAAACTGGAATTGGTGTCCAGAAACAGTACTCTGGGCGATGGACCTCGTAATTTTGCTATAGATCCAACAGGGAATTTCCTTTTAGTTGCCCATCAATATACAAATGATATTGTTGTTTTTAAAAGAGATAAAACCACAGGGGAGTTGACTGATACCGGAAAACGAATTCCTTTGTGTTCACCAGTTTGTTTGGTTTTTACTAAAATATAATTCTGTTATTGTAGTAGAATGAGTGTAGCAATATCAAATTTTTTATCTGAAAACAGAATTTTAGGAACCGAATCAGCTAAGATTTTAGAGGCATTTTGGAATAAGGACAAAGTTCTCCAATCAAAAGAACTGTTGTTGGGGTTTAATCAAAAAGATTCCAATTTGTATTTTGTAAAAAATGGTTGTGTACGCCTATTTGTAATTGATAAAAACGGAGAGCAGATTAATTTGGGTTTTGGATATGAAAATTCGTTAATCACCTGTTTTCAGACTTTTATTGAAGGAAAACCTTCGTTGATAAGTATCGAAGCAATTGTTGATACAGAGCTGGTAGCGATTGCTAAGGAAGATTTGATGCCATTGATTCAAAGTAATTCCGAAATTGCTCTTTGGTATCAGTCCATACTTGAATTTACCTTATCAGGTCACATTCAACGACAAGTAGAGCTGTTGACCTTAAAACCCTATGAGCGTTACGAAGTTTTTATAAAAAGAAGTGGTCATCTGATTAACAGAATTCCGCTCAAATTTATCGCTTCTTATTTGATGATGAAACCAGAAACCCTCAGTAGGATACGGGCTAAGATTTCTTGATTTTAATCAAGTGTGAATTGTTGTTTTAATTTCAAATTTGTGATTGTAAATATAAAATCATCAATTATGAAATTAGCTTCAGGTCATAAAGCCCCGTTATTTGTGGTAAAAGACATTTTTGGAAATACAGTAGATTTGGATCAAATCCAGAATCAAAAAATTATGTTGAGTTTTTTTCGCTATGCTGAATGTGCTATGTGCAACCTTCAGATTTCTAAAATTATGAAACACAAAGATTCATTTGCTGAAAAGGGAATTAAACTAATCACTGTTTTTGAATCTCCGGCTGAAAGTTTAAAAACAAGTATTGCTAACCGACATCAGTTTGATTTCACGATAATTGCCGATACCCATCGGGATTTGTATAAATTGTATAAGGTGAACCCTTCCTGGTTAAAAACAATGAGAACCATAACAATTAAAGGGATACAGCATCTTTCCGAGGCTGTTAAACTGGGTTTTAAAGCCGGTGGAAAAGTAGAGGGAACCTTGCATCAAATTCCGGCTGATTTTTTAATTGGTTCTGATAAAAACATTGAAATAGCTCATTATGGAAATAGTGTGATTGATCATTTTCCTTTGGAAGAACTATTTAAAAACTAGCATAAAAAAAGCCTGAAATGTATGTTCCAGGCTTTGTAATTATTTCTTTTTTTTCTTTTTTGCTCTTGTTTTCAGCATGTTTCGGTTAACAGAACCATGTGTTTTCTTTTTGGTTTTGGATGGTCCGCCAAGATTGACTTTTTGGTTCTTTTTAGCTTTTTCATGAAAAGCTCCGTCTCCATCTGTTTTGGGTCTTTTCATTAAAATCTTAATGGGTTGCCTGTCTTTTTCAGGACCAATTAATTTTGTAGAAATCTCTACTTCTTCAGGGAAATCTTCGACGTCTAATTCCATATTCATCAATACTTCTGCAGCCACTTTTAATTCTTCTTCACGTGGCGTTACCAAGCTTATAGCTGTTCCTGTAGCATCGGCACGACCGGTACGACCAATACGGTGCATGTACAATTCAGGTTCTTCGGGCATTTCGAAATTGATAACATGAGTAATGTTTGAAATATCCAAACCTCTCGCCATAATATCCGTTGTAATTAATCCGCGAAGGGTTCCTTCCTGGAAAGAAGCCATGGTATTCAAACGGTAATTTTGTGATTTATTAGAGTGAATCACACCAAATTGGCCTTCAAAATCTTCCTCAATACTTTCGTGAAGCATATCAGAAATCTTTTTGTTGTTTACAAAAATCAAAACCCGACTCATGTCTTCGTTGTTTTTTAATAAATGCTTTACTAAGTTAACTTTAGTATTGAAATTAGGAACGTTATATGTAATTTGTCTGATTCGTTCTAATGGAGTTCCAGATGGTGAAAGGGTAACTTCTTCAGGATAATCAAAATAGTCATTCAAAATAGCGTCAACTTCATCGGTCATAGTAGCCGAGAATAAGATGTTTTGACGTTTTTTAGGCATCATTGCTAACAAGGCAGTCAGCTGAACACGGAAACCTAAATTCAGCATTTCGTCAAATTCATCAATAACTAGCTTTTGCATGTCTTCAAAACGAACCACATTGTCTAAAGCCAAATCCATCGTTCTACCCGGAGTTCCTACAAGAATATCTGAACCTTCATAGACTGATTTTTTTTGGGTATTGATATTTACTCCTCCAAAAATCCCAATGGTTCGGATAGACATGAATTGGGTTAACTTTTCCAGCTCTTCAACGACCTGAACTACAAGTTCTCTGGTAGGAACTAAAATGACAATTTTAGGAGTATGTGTTACACTAAATTTGTATTGCTTTAATAAAGGTAATAAGTAGGCAAAGGTTTTACCAGTACCTGTTTGTGCAATTCCCATCATATCTCTTCCGGACATTATTACAGAAAAAGATTTCTCCTGAATAGGAGTAGGAGTTGTAATTCCTAATTCATCAATTGCTTTTTGTAATGATTTAGGAAGATTGAATTGCTCGAAAGTGGCCATAAAACATATATTTTGTGCAAAGATAGTCTTTTTGAAAGTAATGGAGATACAACTGAAGGAATCGTCTTTATTAAGAAGAGATATAAAAAAAGAGCAGAATTTTCTAAATTCTGCTCTTAATATTATTTGTTTAGTTTTATAAGTTATGCACTTATATTATTCTTTGTTGAGTTTTCAAAAAACGTATTTCGTGCAAACAATCTTTTTACTCTGAGTTTTAGTTCATTTGGGTTAAAAGGTTTAGGAACAAAATCATCAGCTCCAAGGTTAAATGCCTCCATAACAGTTCCTTCTTCTTCTCCCATTGAAGATACTACTATGACCGGTACATGTTTATGATTTTCTTTTGAAAAACTTATTATTTCTAATCCTGATTTGAAAGGAAGTATAATATCAGTTATTATCATATCGGGATTGAGGGTTTTTATTTTTTCAAGACCTTCAATTCCGTCTTTAGCAATTATTATTTCATATCCTTCTTTTTTAAGAACAAATTCTAAAATTTTCACCATTAAAATATCGTCCTCAATTACTAAAATTTTGTTTACGTTATCTTCCATTTGCATGATGTTTTGCTTTTCTAAGTAATAATGTAATTACTATATTTCTTTTATTTTTTCTCAAAAGTTATACAAACAAATATAGAGGTATAATTGAAAATAATCGATTAAAAGTAAAAATAATCGATGAAATACACGTTTTTGTTCTTTTTTGTAAGTTTAGGTATTTAGTTTCGTGTCTTTAAAAAAGATTTTTTAGAATTTGTATTGGAACATTAAAGCAATTTCTATCTCGTTTTGTTTTAAATCAGGCGCATATTCCTGATTATTGACAGTGAGTTGTAAACCAGTTAGATAATTATTATTTATTAATTTAAAATAACCACCTCCAATTCGGTAAGAATTTAATGAAACTCTGTTCTCATATTGTCCAAAAGTAGATCTGTCGTCAGGAGAAGAACCATAACCGGCAATTAAAGTTAGATAATCAAATTGTGTGTCAAAGTAATATCTGGTAGTTAATGTAAAGGCAGGATAAACAGTATTATCAGTATTTTGAATAAAGGATTTTAAATTAATCCAGTAGGATCCAATATATTTTCCGAGTCCAATAACAGCAGTTGTAAAATCACTATCGGAAGTTTTGACATAACGTAATCCCAAATCAGCTTCCCATCCCTTTGAAAAATTTTGAAAATAAGAATACCCGAGCTTCAATTTTGGAAAAACGGTTTTCTCGCTATATGCCGCATCCAGATAGGAATAACTTTTTTTTCCTGTAAAAATATAAGATTCAAGTTCATATTGAATTCCATCAATAACACTTTCGCCGGAAGCAAATCTGTTGGCATAACTTAATCGACCAATCAGTGAACCCCAATTTCGTTGTCTGATATATTGTAAACTTCCTAAATGCCATGGTCCATAATTTTTTCTGTCAAAAGCAGTATAGCTGTAATTAACTCCTATTCGTTCTGAATTGTTTTTGGTTTCAATAATAAAAATACGTTGCTTAATTTCGGGATCATTTGGATATTGTAATTCTAAATTTTTTAAATAGTCCTGTTCTTTTTGTTCATCCTTTTTTAATTGATAGATAGCCAGTTTTTTGTATCGGAAATTTTTATTTTCAGGATAGTTTTGCAATGCCTGATTTACTGTAATTTCAGCTTCATTATATTTTTGATCTTCTATATTCAAATTAATTAAATATAAAAAAGCTTCTTCATATTTTGGATTTTTATCAATTACATAATTAAAATAATAACTGGCACTGTCTCTTTTTTGGGTTAATTGATAAATTCTTCCTGTTAATAAATAGAAGTCTAAATAATCAGGAGCAAGTTTAATCCCTAATTTCGTTTTCTTTAAACCAGCTGAATAGTTCTTCTCAACATTCACATCATGAAGAGCCTCTTTTAATAGATTATCAGTATCAATTTTCTGAGCAAAAATGCTGTAGCTGAATAATGGAAGTAAATAAGTTAGTATAACTAATCTTTTTTTAACAGTGTTAGTTGTCATAAATATTAATTGTTATTTTGGGTATTAAAGCCTTGTCTTTGCATGTTTCCCCATGCTTGTTCTTTCTGCCTGAAAAAATGATAGTAACCTTTTAAAGAAGCGTAAACATTTATGGGATGGTAAAAAATAGGTTCAATCATGGCAGTTAAAATTAGAATAAATATTTCTTTTACACTTGAATAATGTTTGTAGAGTATTTCATCTAATAAAATAGATATTATCGTAATATTAAGATAAAAAAGATATACTGCCATGGTTAAATATAGAAAACTATCGTAATTAATATTCAAATAGAAAAATGAAAGTATCAATACAATGAGACCTACTACTTCTAAAACAGGAACTAAGAATTCGAATGCAAAAAAATAAGGAAAAATTAAAAACCCGGTTCTTCCGTATTTGGGGTTAAAGAATATGTCTTTATGCAGATTTAATGTTTGAATTAATCCTCTTGCCCAGCGTACACGCTGACGTATTAATATTTCGCGGTTTCCGGGTACTTCTGTCCAGCATAAAGATTCCGGAATGTATTTAACCGAAAAATCCAGTTTATTTTCATACATGTATTTTCGCATTCTGGTAATGAGTTCCATGTCTTCACCTAACGATTTATGCCAATATCCGCCAGCTTTAACAGCTATTTCCTTATCAAACATTCCAAGTCCCCCGGATACTAGTAACAGACTGTTTAACTGACTCCAGGCCATTCTGCCAAAAAGGAATGCTCTTACATATTCAAGCTCCTGAAATCGAGGATACCAGCCTTTTGGAAACCTTATTTTTACTAAAAATCCTTCTTTTACTTCACATGAATTTGAAATCCGGATGCCTGCTCCGGTAGCAATTACTCTCTTTTTACTTTCGATGAATGGTTTTGCCAATTTTATAATCGTATCATTCTTTAATATGCAATCCACATCAGTACAAAGAAATAAAGGATATTTTGAAGAATTTATTCCTGCATTAGATGCATCAGCTTTACTCTTTCCATTTTCTTTATCTACAACTAAAAGTTTAGAATATACTGGGTTTTTTGACTTATAATGACCTCTGACTGTTTTTGTTGGTATTTTTTCCTGATAATAAAAATCTATTTTAACTAGTTCAAATTCTTTAATAAGTTTTTCTAAAGTATCGTCAGAACTACCATCATTTACTAATACAACTTCATATTTAGGGTAATTTAAAGAAAGTAAAGATTTTACATTATAAACCACATTAGCGCCTTCATTAAAAGCGGGGGCAACTACTGAAACTCCGGGAATATAGTTGGATTTTAAAAGGACATCATCATGAATAAAATATTTTGAATTAAGATGCTTTTTAATGGCATAATAAGACAATACAGCTAATACCATATACAAAAGAATATAAGTAGTTGAAAATACAGCTACAAATATTTCATAATAATCGATAATTTTTTTTAATATCATATAGAAGGTATTTTTACGTGTTGAATCATTTTACTAATTTCATGGTTGCCGATAAAATTTTCAATATGACCAGATTGCATCTTTGAAAGACTTCTTACTGCTGTAAGTTTTATATCAGAGTCGATAGATTCTTTTAATAAACCACAAATAAATTCCTCAGCGATTTCTCCGCCAACTATGGTTAAAGTCTTTAGAATTTCGATTTGGTTATTCTTTGTTTCATTTTCAAAAACTTCGATTAAATTTTTTTCGGTATCCAATATAAATAACTGCCCTATAGCACAAATAGCTGCGAAACGTATTTTTTCGTCATCTGATTTTAAAAGAGCTACAATAGACTGATTTTCATTTGTATAATTGTAAAAAGCCATCAGTTTTATTCCCAGTCTTACAACGGACGGATTTTGAGAATGAATCCAATCCTTTAAGTTGCTTGGAATTGGTGGTTTTTTTTGATGAATAATATTCATTATATTAATTTCTCCTGCTAAGAAAACAGGCTTTTGATAATTATAAAAGAGTCCTAAATTTTCTGGCTCTAAGGAAATAAGAGTAAGATAAGCACTAGAGTTTAGAATTCTGTCTTTATTGTTTAGAAAAGGAGTAACAAAGTTTTTGCCTTTATTATATTCTAAGGCTTTTAAATGATACATTCCAAGAGGAATTAAATACTTTTTTCTGCTTTTTAATAACGAAACAGTATAATTAAATAAGTCAAATTGTTCATAAATCAAATGGGAAGTTTTAATAATGTCTCCTTTTAAATTTCGTTTCAGGAAAATAATTTTATTCAAAACGATTTTTTTACACCATTTTTTTTTAAAAGGAATTTCTTTTTTGAAATTCTGAATTTTTAAAACAAACTCTTTCTCATCATAAGATGAGAATACTAAAGTGGTTAAAAAATCATCAATTTTAGCTTTTACAGCATTTGTTTTTGGGGTACGTAAATTAGTAAGAAACCGGTTTATTATTAATATTGAAATTAAAATGAGAAAAAAAAGTGCTAAAACGGGTAAAATGTAATGAGTCAAATAGTAGGTGAGATTCATCTTTTGCTGGTTGTTAGTTTTGTAAAGGGGTCATTTATTACGGTATAAATGTAATAATTATATCATAACATTATCGATAAAGTGCATAAAAACATCGATAAAAAACACTTTTTGTTTTTTTTTTGTTTTTTTTTTGTATCTTTTTATTTGCAAACAATATGTTTTTTGTAGAGCAATAATCAAACCTTCAAAAACTCCAAGACCAAAAAGTGCAAAGTCGCACCTTAAAGAGAATTTAAGAAGTAAACCAATAAGAATCGATTAAAAGATGGTAAAAAAAAAATGGCAACTAGAAAAGTTGCCATTGGTTTAAAAGTTATTAAAACTTATTGGATGATGATTTTTTGTGAATGTATTATTTTTTTTGTTGAAAGATTTAAAACATTTAGAATGAAAACTCCTTTTAACTGTAAACTGACGTTTTCCTGACGACTTTCTTTAAGAATACCTTTTTTGACTTCTTTTCCAAAAACATCATAGATTTTGTACTCTGCATTAGAATTCATTTTTGTATTAGTTTCATCACTGTCATTGGTCATTAGTATAGAAAATGAACCATTATTTGGAATAGGCCAAACATTAACCTGAGTAGAGATTTCCGGATTTTTTTTTGTTGCTGACAAAGAATATCCGTTAACTATATTTATTCTACGGGTCATTGTTGCTCCACTATTATCACTAACGGTAAAATCGAATGAGCCTAAGCCGTTGGCTGTTGGTCTGTATTCTACTATGTTAGAAACTAAAGTAGCATTTCCTTTTTCAACATTGGATAGGGAGTAACTAACTCCATCGGTAAATCCTCTCGAAAGTTTTTTGATATCAATACTTAGTTTATGTCCTTTTGGAGATTCGTAATGAGGTAGTGACATCCATTGTAGATACTCATCCAGATTAGTGTAACCGTCTAAATCTTCATCAGCATTAGTATCTGAAAAATCTCCAATTGCAGAATTTAGATTTGTTCCTTTGATTGCCTCCCACCAGTTTGGTAAACCGTCTTGGTCAGTATCCCAATCAGTATCTCTGCTTACCTCAGGATAATTTTCATATCCGCCAACGTCTGATTCATTATCAGGAAATCCCGGTTTGCCGGTTACGCTTCCTGTATAGGTATAAGTTCCATTGAGTGTTTCTGTAATAATTCTTTCATCATGTTCATCAAATTCCGGTTGTACACATCCCACATCAGAAAGTACAATTTTATATGCTTCCCCGGCTGTTTGTGTTGTTACATAAGATGGGAAAAAAGGAGTATCAACAAAGTTATCGTATTGATAAGTTGCACCGTTTTTAAAGGTTGCTCTTCTTCCGATGATTTGATTATTTTCGTCAAAATAACCTGGCATTACATTTCCGTTAAAATAACATCTTTGCATTCCCGTTCCAACATTTTCGTTATCAGCACTAAATGCAACAAATATTTTAGAACCCGCTCCGGGTTTATAATAATTATTCACAAAGTTAACCTCTTTAGTTCCTCCATCAGTAGTTCTGGAACCCCAATTGTAAACGACATTATTAGTGATATCCATTCTGCCAGCATAAGCTCCGCTACCATCTAATCCTCCGCCTAAGCTCCAATTACGTCCGTAACAGTGTGCTAAAAGATTATGATGAAAACTACCTATATCTCCACCTATAGTTGCTGCATACCCATGCTCATTCCCTGCAGGATAATTTTGATGTCCTGCAGCATTTAATGCTTCAGAAATTAAGGTTCTTTGTAACGTAATGTTTTTTCCCGACCGTGAACTGAAAGCTTCATCAATAGTCCAGCTGATGGAACAGTGATCGATAATACTATTGTTGGCACCGGTTAATCCCATTCCGTCATAAGTAGGACCTGCGCCTAATCTAACTCTTATATTTTGAACGATAGCGTCATTTCCTGTAATTCCAAAAGGAGCAGAACGAATACAGATTCCTTTTCCGGGAGCTGTTTGACCCGCAATAGTCACATAAGGCTGACTTAGAACCAAACGGGAATTTAATTGGATAATTCCTGAAGTATTAAAAACAATTGTTCTTGGTCCTATATCATTGGTAACAGCTTCTCGTAAACTTCCCGGACCACTATCATTCAAATTGGTTACTGCAACAACTTTTCCGCCTCTTCCGCCACGGGCAAAACGACCATAACCTTCAGCATCAGGAAAAGCCAGTTGAGCAGGTCTAAATCGCCAAATGTTTCCTTTTACGACTTCATTATTTGCTAAAACTTCGTCAATTCTCCAGTAATAAGTTTCTCCTGTATATAATCCATTTACCGGATACGATACATTTTCTTTAGGCTGATTTCCTTTGTATAAAACTGAAGATGTATCTGCAGCATCAATGGATGCTAAATCTGTTCCGAAATAGATATTGTGAGATACGGCATTAATTGCTGCTGTCCAGCTTAAAATGCTACTTCCTGAATTTAATTCTACATGTTCATCATCGTGGCTGGGTTTTGGATTAGTAGCCTGATTAAAAATATTAGGTGTATTTAATTCAAATCCATTTAACATCACATTTTTATAGGTTTCGTTACCCGATCTTTCGGCAGCAAAAAGAATAACCACATCGGTTCCTGTTGTAGCCTGAAATTTTAAGTATGCTGATTTTGCAGTTGACGAATTAAGAGCTCTAACAGTCGGAATTACATTATCGACTACTAAATTTCCGTTTATTGATATGTCAATTGGACTAAAAGTATAAATAGGATTATCTACAGCATTTAAAAAAGCCATTAAGGTATGCTCTCCTGTTTCTAATCCACTTATTTTAAGTTCTATTTGGCCACCTTCATTTGCGGTACCGTTTTTTACAGTAACACCATCACAAACTAATTTTGCGTAATAAGGAGCCTGGATTCCGGTTTTATACCAATTGGTACCTAAAACATCTCCTTTATCTCCCACTTTAGTCAGTGTAAATGTGACATCGTTTACTGTTTTGGTGGCTGTAGTAGTTGTAATTACCCAAGGGGCATATCCGGATTCGCTTACTTCGGAAGCGCTTCTTCCTGTTTGATCAAAATCAATTTTTACTACAGGATTCTGAGCAAAAATTGCGGTGGTTTTCATTGTGAGGCATGCAATAGCCAATACTAATGATGGTTTCATGTACTTTTTTAACATTTAAGGTTGGTTTTTGGGTTAATAATTCTTTGTTTATTTCTATTGTAAATTGAGAAAGCATAAATAAAAACTGTTATGTCATAGGCTTTTAAGTTTAAATACTGTAAATTATAATTAATGAATGAATAATTGTAAACGTTTACATAAAGTAATAAAAAATTTTTAATTCACTTTTTAGCTCATTTAATAATCTTTTAAAAAGGATTTTGTCCGGAGTAAAAATAGATGTTCAAAGAACAAACTAGGGGTAAAAATTGCTTTTAAAGCAGGGGCAAATAGCAATTTGCTGCTAAAAGTAATAATAAATTTACTAAAATGTTTTTTTTTATATGTAAAATATATACTAAGTAAAGCATTAGTGCTTTAATTGGTGGATTTACTTTAGTTAAGATGAACTGTCTAAAAACTTTCAAAAACGCCAAGACCAAAAAGTGCAAAGTCATACTTTACAGGATCATTGGCATCTAATTCTCTAAGTTTGGTATCTAATTCTAAAAGCGCTTTTGCGTCATTTTGTTTTCGGTTTAATAAACCCAATTTACGGGCTACATTTCCTGAATGTACGTCTAAAGGACAGGATAATGCAGCAGAAGGAATGCTTTTCCAGAGTCCTAAATCAACTCCGTTATTGTCTTCACGGCACATCCAGCGCAGATACATATTAATACGTTTAGCAGCAGAATTATTTAAGGGATCAGAGATGTGTTTTTGTGTGCGGGCTGCATGCGGAATGTCAAAAAATATCTTTTTAAATTCAGAAATGCTTTTCTGCATGGAATTGATTTCTTTATTTTTTGAAAAAACAGCCTCTAAACCATTATGGTTTTTATAAATGTTTTGCAGGCTTTTTATAAAAACCATAAAATCCTGGCCGTTAAAGGTACGGTGTACAAAGTTTTCAAGTCGTTCTAAGTCAGGCTCAGTATGAGACATCACAAAATCATAAGGCGCATTGCCCATTAATTCCATCATGCGATGACTATTTTTTATAATCATTTTACGGTTTCCCCAGGCAATAGTAGCGCTTAAAAAACCGGCTATTTCAATATCTTCTTTTTGAGTAAATAAATGCGGAATCTGTACCGGATCACTTTCAATAAAATCGAGAGTGTTGTATTGCAATACTTTTTCGTCAAGAAAATCTTTGAGTTCAGCTTTGTTCATTCTTTTGTTTGATAAGCTTTAGAGTTTAAAGTGCAAGTATTGAGTCCTATCGTAGTGTGTTAGCCGTTATTTTAAAAACTTATTTGTCCGTCAACCATTACCAGCTTTCTGTCGGCCATATTGGCTAATTCTTCGTTATGAGTCACAATAACAAAAGTTTGTCCAAATTCATCCCTTAATTTAAAAAACAACTGATGTAAGTTCTCTGCCGAATGCGTATCCAGATTTCCGGAAGGCTCATCGGCAAAAATAACAGCAGGTTTATTAATCAATGCTCTCGCTACAGCCACCCGCTGTTGTTCTCCTCCCGAAAGTTCATTGGGTTTATGATGAATCCGATGAGAAAGACCAAGATAAGTTAATAGTTTTATGGCTTCTTCCTCAGTTTCTTTCCTGTTTTTTTTGGCAATAAAAGCAGGTATGCATACGTTTTCTAAGGCAGTGAATTCAGGTAGCAACTGATGAAACTGGAAGATGAATCCTAAATTTAGATTTCTGAATTTAGATAAACTCCTGTCATTCATAGACAAGATGTTTTCATCATTGATTAAAAGTTCAATTTCATTTCCAGTATTTGTTTCGCCTTTAACGGCTGTGGAGTTTGGTTTGTCTAAAGTTCCCAGAATTTGTAAAAGTGTTGTTTTTCCGGCTCCGGAAGCTCCTACAATAGATACAATTTCTCCTTTTTGTATATGTATATCAACTCCTTTTAATACATGAAGCTGACTGTAATATTTATGTAAGTTTTTGGCTTGTATCATTCTTGACAGTTTTTACAAAGAAACAAAGATTTTAAGGATTATAAAATGAGATAAGCTATAATTTTTGGTCAAAAAACAATAAATTTGAGTAAATTCAAATAATAAAATGATTATTTAAACAAAAGATATGAAAAATGAGATGAAAAGTGATACAGCGACTTTTGCAGGAGGTTGCTTCTGGTGTACTGAAGCTGTTTTTTTAGAACTAAAAGGTGTAGAAAAAGTGGTTTCGGGTTATATAGGAGGGAAAACCATCAATCCTACGTACAAAGAAATTTGTCAGGGCGATACCGGTCATGCCGAAGCTGTCCAGATAACTTTTAATCCGGAAGTGATTTCTTTTGGAGAATTGTTAGAATTGTTTTTTGCAACCCATGACCCTACTACTTTGAACAGACAGGGGAATGATGTGGGAACTCAATACCGCAGTGAAGTTTTCTATCACAATGAAGAACAACGAAAAATGACAGCTGATTTTATTGCTTTTTTAACAGAAGAAAATGTTTTTGAGAAACCAATTGTAACTAAGCTTTCTCCGGCATCGACTTTTTTTGAAGCCGAAGAATACCATCAGAATTATTACAATCAAAACCAGACTCAGGGGTATTGCTCGTTTGTAATTACTCCAAAAATCAATAAAGTGAGAGAGTATTTTAAAGACAAATTAAAAAACTAATCAATATTACGAATGGAAGCCCGATATAAAAAACTAATTTTAGGAATTGTCTTCGATGCTGTCGGAATGCTTTCTTTTTCCATTCCTTTTTTAGGAGAATTTTCAGATGTCGTTTGGGCTCCTGTTTCGGGTTTTTTGATTTCCAGAATGTATAAAGGCAGCTTAGGTAAAATAGCAGGAATTGTTTCTTTTGTGGAAGAGTTTTTTCCTTTCACCGATGTTGTTCCCACCTTTACGTTAACCTGGATTTATTATTATATTATAAAAAAAGAAAACTAATTCTTATTGTCTTTGAATAGGAATCCCAGTCCCATGCCGCGAAGCATTTTTTTGGAAAAAGGGAAAAAGAATTTTGACTGACCAAAAATATAACCAAAAAACATTAATAAAAAGGGGTACAGCGGCAGTACTAAAATAATTAAGATAAAATAGTAGAAAAACCAATGAGTGTTTTCCTGGTTTATATTTAAAAGATTCATCGCATAACTGGATATTTTTGCAGACAGAGAACCGTTTATAGCAAAAACTATAAAAATAATGACTAAATCATAATTAGAAGCTATTCCCCAACGTCTCTTTAATTTCTCCATATCCCTTTAAGATGACAACAAATATAACAAGATTATCTTAGAGGGACACGACCGAAAAGCCTTTGATGGTAATTATTTTGAAAATAAACCATGTAATTATAAATCAAATAATTTACCTCATAACCATAATCGATATTGGGATCATAATTTATGGTCATTTCATATAAATTTGGATTGTAACGTTGTGGCTGTAAGACACGATTGTTCCACTCATTTACATATATCTGATTTTTAGTTTCCAGATATTCCTGTGTGTAATACCATCTGGGATAAGCTCTGGATGCGAGCCAGGTGTTAAAGCCCGGATCGATAATGATTACTTCATATTCCAGAGAATCATTGGCTATTCTGACGGTGTCATTTACAGAACCAGCGTTTTTCTCTTTAGATACTATAGTTTTGGATGAATTACAGCTGACTATAATACCAATAATAAGTGCTAATAAGTAAAAAATATTTTTCATCGTAAAAAAAATCAGTTGACTTAAAATTAAGAATTATAGAATTAATTAAAGCTTATTTTGAAATAATTATGCAAAATTAATTGGCGTTCGCATTATTAGTGGTTTTCATTCAGCTCTGTTGGAATTAAAGCCTCCATCATCTAAAACACGGAGGCTTTTTCGTGTTTTTTAGAAATTATATTATTCTAACTTATTATTAAAATCACTACTTATAAGCATTTCATTTTTTTCTTCTGAGACAATATTTAAAAAGCGATCATAATGTTTTAACACATCGGATATTAATTCATTTTTAGTGAAATATTGTATATCATAACTTTCTCTGGTATCTCCAAAATATGCTTTTGGAAAATAGGTTCTTTTTTTCTCAATATCCGGAAGATTGTCTTCATCAATAAAATAATTAGCTACTTTTTTAGAAGTAGTAGTAACTCCGTAAATAAAGTTGTTGACAATATCGTACTTTATCTCAATTTCAATATTAGAAGAATCAATGATATTAATAGTCGCAATAACTCCATTTTTAGCAAATTCTGTTTTAAGATCAGTAAAAGCATCTTTGACTACTGTACTGATAAAAAAGTCAACAGAAGAGCGGTCTTTTGCCGAAACAATCTGTTTTAACCGGTCTTTCCATAATCTTCCTGACCATGGAACCGTAGTGTTGGAGAAATTTTGATCGTAATAGGAATGATCAATATGGAGCGCTTTTATTAAACTTACAATAAACAATATCATAATTATTGAAAAGGGCAGAGCGGTAATCAGCGTCATACTCTGCAGTGCTTTTAAACCACCGGCATTAAGCAGTAACAAGGATAATAGTGCCAGTAAACCTCCCCATAAAATAGTCTGCCATTGCGGAGATTTTACAGCATTTTTAGTTGCAATATTATTCATTACAAAAATTCCTGAATCAGCAGATGTTACAAAAAAAACAATCACAATAATAATGGTAATTAGACTTGCTGTTTGTGAAAAGGGTAAATATTCTAAAAATCGAAACATCAGGGCATCCGGATTGGCAGCCAGTTCGCTCAGAGCACCATTGGCTGTAGTAAGATCAAACCAGATAGCACTGTTTCCAAATACAGTCATCCAGATAAAATTAAAAAATGTAGGAATCAGTAATACAGCAACTATAAATTCTCTTATTGTTCGTCCTTTAGAAATTTTTGCAATAAAAAGACCTACATAAGGTGACCAGGATATCCACCAGGCCCAGTAAAGGATAGTCCAGTCATAAAACCAGGGTAATGTTTCGGTATCATAAACATGGGTTCCAAAAGTCAGATTAAAAAAATTATTAATATAATTTCCCAGTCCCTCGGTAAAACTCCCTATTAAAAAAACAGTAGGTCCTAATATAAGTACGAATAATAAGAGAGAAACTACAAGTGTTACATTGATATTACTTAGGATTTTAATTCCTTTGTCAACTCCTGTAAGTGCTGAAAATATAGCTAATGATACTAAAACAGCGACAATTAAAACCTGATAAGTAAAAGTAGTATCCGGAACAATATTCAAGATTTGTAATCCTGAATTAATTTGAACAACACCAAACCCTAAAGTGGTAGTAATTCCAAAAAACGTACTGCAAAGTGCAAATACATCAATAGTATTTCCCCATTTTCCGTTTATTTTATTTTTAAGTAAAGGATAAAAACAGCTTCGAAGCGACAATGGCAGCTTCAGGCGGTATGAGAAATAGGAAAGTGACAATCCTACCACTGCATAAATTGCCCAGGCATGTATACCCCAGTGGAAAAAAGTATAAAGTTGGGCGTTTTTTGCTTTATTGACATAATGAGCTATACCAAAAACTTCCGAAGTATAATGCTGCATGGGTTCGGCTACGCCAAAATACATTAACCCAATTCCCATTCCGGCAGCAAATAACATCGAAATCCAGGAGAAAAAACTGTGCTCCGGACGGCTGTCATTATTTCCCAGCCGGATATCACCATATTTGCTAAACAGAAGATAGACCAGAAAAATAACGAAAAATGTTACTGACCAAATATAAATCCAGTTCAGATTTATAAAAATAAAGTTTTTTATAACATTCAGTATTTCGTTGGCCATATCCGGATAGACTACTGATATTATCGAGATAGAAAATATAAATACCATGCTGGGTATAAAAATCCCCATTTTCAGAGTAGTTTTAAACATATAGTTTTGTTTAGGATTTTAAAAATGTGTGAAGCTGTATGCCCGCATTGTTTAAAGTTGTAATTTATAGGTAAACGGGCAGCATAAATATTCAGAACTCTTTAGTTCAGTCACATTTTTTAATTTTAAAAAAGTATGCCATTTAATTTAAGTTAAATGGCATAGAAATAGAACTGTGGTTTTATTTTCCAAAAAGTTTTCCCATCATTCCGCCTAATCCTCCTTTTTTTGTGAGTTCGGCAGCATCATCAAGATCTACTTTTCCGTCTGTATTTTGATCTAAGCCAAAATGGATATCATAAGTAGAAATAGCTTCCATGATTCCGGCATGTTCAGGACTGTCACCACCTGTCAGGGAATTAAGAAGTTCTGATATGCTGATGCTGCTGTTTTTGGGATCTCTTGCTCTTTCTACCAGAATATTCAAAACTTTCGGGATAATGTTTGTTGCTGTATCGGTCGCCGTAGCAGCATTGATACCTAACTTTTGAGTTAATAATTCAGAGACATTACTGATGATTCCGTGTACAACAGGGTTTTTTTTATCAATGTCTTTGCCTTGCAATAAGTTTGCTATTTGTGATAAATCACCACTGGAGGCTATTTTTTGAAGACTGGAAAAAAGAGAATTACCGGTTTCTTCCAGTACTGCATCGTTTTTATCATTTGGGATGGCATCGTTTTTTACAACAGCATCCTGACCAAATTCCTTTACTAATTGTGCTAATTGATCTAACATGAGGTTTACTTTTATAAGGTTTGTTATCAAATTTAATAAAAAAAGGACTCATTAGCAATTTGTAATGAGTCCTTTTATGTTATAAAAATGGTAATTCTTAGCTTAACAAAGTAATAATTTGTGATGCTAATTCAGTTCCAATTCTGTCTTGTGCTTCTCCGGTAGCAGCTCCGATATGCGGAGTCAAAGAAATTTTCGGATGCATCAAAAGTTGTGTTGCAGGAGTTGGTTCGTTTTCAAAAACATCCAGACCGGCAAATGCTACTTTTCCGCTGTCTAATGCTTTTACTAAATCTACTTCGTTAATAACACCACCACGGGCACAGTTTACAATTCCTACACCGTCTTTCATTGTAGTAAACTCTTTTTCAGTCAGAATATATCCGTTTTGAGCAGGTACATGGAAAGAAATAAAATCAGCTTCCTGAAAAACAGATTCTAATGACTGAGGAACGATAGTTGTTGTTATCGATTGTCCGTCAAAAAATTCAACTTTTACATCCACTTTCGGAATAAAGCTGTCGGCAGCGATAACTTTCATACCTAAACCAAGAGCCATTTTAGCTGTAGCCTGACCAATACGGCCAATACCTACAATTCCTAATGTTTTACCTCTTAATTCAACACCATTAGCATACGCTTTTTTCAAATCATTGAATTTTGTATCTCCTTCTAATGGCATGTTTCTGTTAGAATCGTGTAAGAAACGAACACCAGTTAATAAGTGAGCAAAAACTAATTCAGCTACTGATTCTGATGAAGAAGCAGGAGTGTTGATTACGTGAATTCCTTTGCTTTTAGCATAATCCACATCAATATTATCCATACCAACACCACCACGACCAATGATTTTTATGCCCGGACAAGCATCAATAATGTCCTTACGAACTTTAGTAGCACTACGAACAAGAATAACACTTACGTTATTTTCATTAATGTAGTTTGCTACCTGTTCCTGAGCAACTTTTGTAGTGATTACTTCAAAACCACCTTTTTCTAAAGCTAAGATTCCACTTTTTGAAATCCCGTCGTTTGCTAATACTTTCATGTTTTTTATTACATTACGAGGTTTTATCCTCAAATTAATTGAATGGTTTAGAAGCTGTTTCCCGCTATCCGTTTCAATCTTGTGCAGGCGTAGATGCCTGCCTCCACAAGGATTTCCACTTCTATCGGGGCTAGAGCCTCTGCTAGCAATTTCAATTTAAAGATTGAAAAATTCAAAGATTCAATCAATAAATTTTATTTAAATAAACTTAGATTCTTTTTAATCTTTCAATCATTGAATCTTTTAATCTATTTAAACTGCTTTTTCTAAAGCTTGCATCACATCCACTAATACCTGTACGCTTTCAATAGGCATAGAGTTATAGATAGATGCTCTGTATCCGCCTACAGAACGGTGTCCCGGTAAACCTGAAATTCCGGCTTCTTTCCACATTTTGTCAAATGTTTCTGTGTGCTCCGGATTAGTCAGTAAGAAAGTAACATTCATGTTAGAACGATCTTCCTTAACAGCTGCTCCTTTAAATAATGGGTTTCTGTCAATTTCGTTGTAAAGCAATTCTGCTTTTGCATTGTTTAGTTTTTCAACCGCTGCAATTCCGCCTTTTTCTTTGATCCATCTCAATGTCAACAGAGATGCGTATACAGAGAATACAGGTGGTGTGTTGAACATACTATCTGCTTTAACGTGTTTGGCATAATCCAGCATACTAGGAATAGCACGACCACTTTTACCGATGATTTCTTCTTTAATAACTACTAGAGCAGTTCCTGCTGGTCCCATGTTCTTTTGAGCACCGGCATAAATAATATCAAATTGAGAAAAATCCAGTTGTCTGGAGAAAATATCTGAACTCATATCACAAACCAATGGAACATTTGTTTGAGGAAATGATTTCATCTGAGTACCAAAAATGGTATTGTTAGAAGTACAGTGAAAATAATCTGCATCTGCAGGAATTTCATATCCTTTTGGAACATAAGTGTAATTATCCTCTTTTGAAGAAGCTACGATTACAGTTTCTCCAAAAAGTTTAGCTTCTTTAATTGCTGCTGTAGCCCAGGTTCCTGAATCTAAATAAGCGGCTTTTCCACCTTCTTTCATCAGGTTATAAGGAACCATCAAAAATTCAAGGCTGGCTCCACCTCCAAGAAAAAGAGCCTGGTATCCTTTTCCTTCTAATCCCAGTAACTCAAGAGCCAAAGCTCTGGCTTCGTCCATAACAGCAACAAAATCTTTGCTTCTGTGTGAAATTTCTAAAATTGATAATCCTGAATTATTGAAGTCTAAAATAGCCTGAGCTGATTTTTCAAAAACTTCCTGAGGTAAAATAGATGGTCCTGCGCTGTAATTGTGTTTTTTCATGGTGTAGTTTAAGTCCAAAAAATTAAAATGCAAATTTCGGTAATAGGACCCGAATAAGCATTAAAATATTCATAATAATTATTAAAAAATTTTCTATGTTATTAACAAAAACGATATAGTATCAGTATTATCCGCATAATCCCATAATTTAGGCTGTTGGGTTTGTCCGAATTCGACACTGTTTTTTATCAGATTATTGCTTACAATACATTGAATTTGCTCTGCTTCTGCTGTCAGTTTTTTTTCTACATCTTCCAGATTTTCATAATATTCATAAAAAACACTGGAAATAGGAGAGGCATGGCTGCTGTCTTCTTTGATGGTTAAAAAACCATTATCTAACAATTTGAAGTTACTCATCAGGAAAACGGCTTTGTTATAATCGTAATTATTAGCGTATTTTTCATATTTAATGATATCCTGATATTCAAACATAGCTTCAAAAAATGCATCAAAAGAATAGCCTTTTGGTACAAATAATTTAGAAACATTGCGACAGCCTAAGCCGAAATATCTGAAAATATCTTCTCCTAAAGCAATTAATTGTTCTTTAGTTTCTTTGCCATTTAACACAGCAACAGAATTTCTGCTTTTGCGGATAATGGAAGGTTTATCTTTAAAATAATACTCAAAATAGCGGGCGGTATTGTTACTTCCGGTAGCTATTACAGCATCAAAATTTTCCAGCCTCCCTTCGCTGAAAGTGATTTTGCTTTCAAATTCCGGAGCGATATGAATTAAATATTTTGCTAAAAACGGCAATAAATGCTGGTCATTTGAAGAGGTTTTTACGATAACATCATGTCCGCTTATTAAAACCGAAAGAAAATCATGAAAACCTACCAGCGGAATATTTCCGGCTAATATGAGGGCTATTTTTTTGGGTTTTACAATCGTAAAATCATAAGTACTCAGCCATTTATCGAGGTTTTCTTTGCTTAGTGCTTTTGCCCAGGAATTAACAGCATAATACACCTGTTCAGGTGTGTACCAGCCATTGTGCGACTGGGAAAGCGCAATCAGGTCAACAAAAGAATCAAAAAAAACAGCATTAGCTGAAACGCCTTCTTTCTGGTGATTTCCGGCTTCAGAAAACTGACTTAAAAACGTTCCTAATTCTATAAAAATATTTTTTTTGTTTTCTAATGTCATAATGTTTGTTTATGAAATGTTTTGATTGTAATTTTGCACAAAAGTAATCATAATAAAATCTAAAGTCAAAAGTCAAAAGTCGAAAGACAAAAAGTTTGTGTAAAACGATTTGAAAAGACTAATTAACTGGCAGACTTTATAACTTTAAGACTAATTAAGAATGGCAATTATCATAACAGACGAATGTATCAACTGTGGTGCATGTGAACCGGAATGTCCAAATACAGCAATTTATGAAGGAGCTGATGACTGGAGATATAAAGACGGAACATCTTTAAGCGGAAAAGTAGTGCTTCCGGACGGAACTGAAGTAGATGCTGAGGAAGCTCAGACTCCTATTTCGGATGAGGTATACTATATTGTTCCCGGAAAATGTACGGAGTGTAAAGGGTTTCACGACGAACCTCAATGTGCTGCAGTATGTCCTGTTGATTGTTGTGTACCGGATGAAAATCATGTTGAGGATGAAGAAACCTTGTTAAGCCGACAAGCTTTCTTGCATAATGAATAGTTAAATATATAATTTCAATTTAGAAAATCCTGAGCCTGTGTTCAGGATTTTTTTTTTTGGCTACAATTACATACGTATCATAGGCATAAGTTTTTCGGTCAATAGTTTGCAGGATTTCAAAATGATTGAGATATAAAAACAGCTGCATTTCGTGAAGTGTAAAAACCCTGACAGTAGCGTAATCATTAGCAATAATATTACTGTCTTCTGCTTCGTAATATTTAGCGGTCCATTCGAGAATAAAATTGTCCTGTGAGCTTATTTCCCAATCACTTTTTCTAATATAATTAACACCTTTGTACAGTACAGAATGAACGATTGTATCATTTTCTCTGATGTAAGGAATAAAGCGACTGGCATCAATAAAATCAAAAATAATAATTCCATTTGAATTCAGATTATTGTACAGAGTTTTAAAGGTGTCGTTGATATCATTATTTGTAATCAGATAACTGGTCGAACGACTCGTAATAATGATAGCATCAGTCTTTTGTTCCAGATTAAAATCCCGCATATCGCCGTGAATAAAGCGACCGCTTGGGTTTCTTTTTTCTGCAATGGCAATCATGCTTTTACTGTAATCCAGTCCTGTGTAGTTTTGTTTGTTTTCAATAAAATAGTGTGCCAGATTGCCTGTTCCGCTTCCTATTTCTAAAATACTTTCCGGACTGTTTTTTTGCAGCAGTGTATTGTAAAAAGTATATTCCTTATTATAATCTATGAAACTTTGGTACATAGCGTCATAGATTTCGGCCATTTTATCGGGATAAAGACTGCTCATGACTTTTTTTTTAAGAGATTACAAGATAATCTTTTTTTATGGAAATTTTAGGTTTACTGTAGTTTGGCTATGTTAAATTAACTTACAGTTACTTTAAATTTAAGAGCTTCATATCCGCTTAATTTTTTAGCTTGAAAGAGACTTTGTATAAATTTTGGATTTATGCTATCTATAGATTTTATATATTATATTTGCAACTTTTAAAATCAAAATTTAAACGCATAGCGAAAAACGCTGGCTGTAAACAATACGATCATGAAAGCAGGAATTGTAGGATTACCAAATGTAGGGAAATCAACTTTATTTAATTGTTTGTCAAATGCTAAGGCACAAAGTGCGAACTTTCCGTTTTGTACTATTGAACCTAATATTGGTGTGGTAAATGTACCGGATCCCAGAATTGCCAGATTAGAGGAATTAGTAAAACCGGAACGTGTGCAAATGGCTACTGTAGATATTGTAGATATTGCCGGTTTGGTAAAAGGGGCCAGTAAAGGAGAAGGTTTAGGGAATCAATTTCTTGGAAATATTAGAGAATGTAATGCAATTATTCATGTTTTACGTTGTTTTGACAATGACAATATCGTTCACGTAGACGGAAATGTAAACCCGATTCGTGATAAGGAAACCATCGATATCGAATTACAGTTAAAAGATTTAGAAACTGTCGAAAAACGTTTGGAAAAAGTAAATCGTGCTGCAAAAACCGGTAATAAAGAAGCACAAACCGAAAAAGCTTTATTAGACAGAATTAAAGAAGCTTTGTTACAGGCTAAATCTGCCAGAACTGTTGTTCCGCAAACGAATGATGAGGAAGCTTTAATGGAAGAATTTCAACTGATTACAACCAAACCGGTTTTGTATGTATGTAATGTAGATGAAGCTGCTGCAGTAAATGGAAATAAATATGTAGATCAGGTACGCGAATTAGTAAAAGATGAAAATGCTGAAGTGATTGTGCTTTCAGTGGGTGCTGAGGCTGATATTACAGAATTAGAAAGTTATGAAGAGCGTCAGGTTTTCTTAGAAGATTTAGGATTGTCTGAGCCGGGATCGGCTGTGTTAATTCGTGCAGCTTATAAATTATTAAACCTGCAAACCTATTTTACAGCAGGAGTAAAAGAAGTTCGTGCCTGGACCATCAATATTGGAGATACAGCACCTAAAGCTGCCGGAGTTATTCATACTGATTTTGAAAAAGGATTCATTCGCGCTGAAGTTATTGCTTATGAAGATTTCTCCAACTATGGCTCTGAATCTAAAGTAAAAGAAGCCGGAAAATTAAGAGTAGAAGGAAAAGAGTATATTGTTAAGGATGGTGATGTGATGCATTTTAGGTTTAACGTATAGTTTTTTTTAGAAAGATACTTAGATAATGTAGAGGCTGTTCAGAAAACAGCCTCTTTTTTTATGCTTACTTTTATAAAACAGCTTCTTTTTTAGAAGTTACAGACATTAATAGCTGAGCTGTTTTTACGATATTTTCAGACAGGCTGGTCATCCAGATGAGTTGTTCGATAACCAATTGAGCTTCCTGCATTTTGATTTGATACGCTTCCTCATCAATAAGTTTTATTTGTTTGAGTTCTTTAGCACGAATGTTTTTCAATTCGGTAAGTCTTTGATCCAGATCTTCATTAGAAGCTGCCGCTATCGAATCAAAATGTTGCTTTTCTAATATATTCATTGCAAACTCTAAATTTTCAATAACCTTATCTACAACTACATTAAAGGCTTTTGAAGCTTCTGTTGTTTTATGGGACTGAATGTAAGTTCCTAATGAAGCAATAGAAGATAATAAAGAATGATTGAGCACTGTCAGTTTGTATACTTGGGCAAGTTTGTTTTGTTTGGATTTAGGCTCCTGTAACATTCTTTGAAAAGAAGCCATTAAATTCCCAATTTCGATAAAAGCCTGTTTTCGTGCAAGACGGTATTCGGTAGGAACTTCTCCTTTTTTATTGTACAGTGTAGATATTTCTTTTAAATAATTCCTGTTGGCTTCTATTGCGTTTTTAATATACTCTGGAAGATTTAAAAATTCCCACGATGGCCATAAAAAATAATTGGCTAAAAGACACAGAATTGCTCCCACAATAGTATCTAAAATGCGGTATTCAATTACATTACCATTATCAGGAGCCAGAATTCCATAAATCAGAATGACATAAATAGTAATAAAGGTAGCTCCGATTTTGTAGTTAGTGGGATTGAAGGAAAAGCCCAGAAGCATGGCAATGATAGCAACTGTACTGATGACATAAGAATCATGAACTACCGAAAGAATTCCAAAAGCAATAACGCCACCCACTAATGTCCCGAAAATTCGATGGTAGGTGCGCTCATTAGTGAGTCCGAATCCTTGTTTCATAATCACAACAATAGTCAGGATTATCCAATATACATTTTCTAACGGAAGTACTTTTCCAATCATATATCCCAATAGAATAGTGATTGTTATTCGGAGCGAATGTCTGAAAACAGTGGATGAAAAACTTAAATTCTCAGTAAATGTACTCAGTGGATAATATTGCGGTTTGATAAATTTTTCGATATCCTTATCTCTTCCTTTCAGGTCTTTTGAGTTAATGTTATCTGTATATGCACGCTCCAGAGTGATGATTTTTTCCACCTGTTTTTCGGCATAATGCAACATGGTAATCAGCATTAAAACTTCTTCTGAGGAGGATTCGGTCTGAATATTTTTTTTATAATCTTTAATAGTAAGTTCAAACTGATGTAAATCTTCAATTAAATTGTGTCTGGACTCATAAGCTTTAGCATCTTCAATACTTTTAGAAATTAGTTTCAGGCTTTTAGCAAGATTATAGGCTAAATTCTGATAGGTTTGTAAAGCTTTGGGATAGCCGTCAAATTTTTGATGCAATTTATTATGGTCAAAAGAAGTAGCCATCGCCAGTTCTAATATTTCTACTAATGAAATAAAACTCAGCAGCATTTTTCTGTTTTGCCCCGATGAACCTGATTTGGTTCTGTTAGTAACAAGGATTTCCCGAATGTTTTCGTGTAGTACATTTAGTTCCACTTGAAAATGCAGTTGTTTCTTGGTTATGGCTTTCCTGTCGGAATTTAATTCCCATAAATCTCCGCGTAATTTCAGATATTTTGCCGTCAGACGCATGCATTCTGCCATTTGT
Organism: Flavobacterium plantiphilum; assembly: GCF_046000495.1. Lineage (NCBI taxonomy): Bacteria > Pseudomonadati > Bacteroidota > Flavobacteriia > Flavobacteriales > Flavobacteriaceae > Flavobacterium > Flavobacterium plantiphilum. The sequence continues at coordinate 213,599 of NZ_JBELQA010000006.1, read as the reverse complement.
AATTCTACATAGCGATTGGGTTTGATGTGAAAAAAAATGACTGAGATTAAGGTATAAAATAATCCTCCAATTAATAATAGTCCGGAATACCTAAGCATTTCCCAACCTGAATTTAAATGAGCAAAAGCCAGCGAAAGGGATAGCAGTGCCGAAAAAGAAACCATGGTGGCCCGTTGTCCGTAGACTAAAATCATCGAAACACAAAAAACCAGTAAAAGCAATACAGGATAAAATAACCACGGCAGCGGATAACAAAGATTGATAATTAGGTTTACGCCGGCGATAATAAAAGAAGTCACCAGTAAACCATTAATTTTATGTTTTAAATTACTTGGAATATCACTTGGAAAAGTAAAAAAAGCCCCTAAAGCAATGGTAAAGCCTATTTGAAAATTGCCCAGATAAGAAAATAATAAAACAGGAGAGACAGCGGCAATAGTAACTTTTAGTGCATTACTGAATTCAGTACTCGAAAAAAATTTCTGAATTTTTGAAATCATAAATTTAGGATTATCTGCAAAGGTATGAATTGTACGATTTATCAATGAGATAAATGAAATTGTTTTTTTAAGATTAAATTTAAAGATACTATTTATTCTCATTCACTTTAAGCATTGTTTAAATTTTACTATTTTTGGCAATCCTAATTTAGGCGTTACAATCTTTATCAGGTTAATAATTTTTAATACAACAACAATGATTTTACCAATTGTAGGATATGGTGATCCGGTTTTAAGAAAAGTAGGAGAGGATATAACTTCCGGATATCCTAACTTGAAAGAAACAATTGCCAACATGTACGAAACAATGTATAACGCATCCGGAGTAGGGCTGGCAGCGCCACAAGTAGGAATAGCAATTCGTTTATTTGTAATAGACGCTACCCCTTTTAGCGATGACGAAGATTTACATGCTGATCAGCAAAAACAATTAAAAGGTTTTAAACGTACTTTTATTAATGCTAAAATCATTAAGGAAGAAGGAAATGACTGGTCTTTTAATGAAGGTTGTCTGAGTATACCTGATGTTCGTGAAGATGTATACCGCAAAGAAAAAATTACTATCGAATATTGCGAAGAGGATTTTGTGATGAAAACGGAAGTTTTTGACGGATTGATTGCAAGAGTTATCCAGCATGAATACGATCATATTGAGGGTGTGTTGTTTACCGATAAAATCTCATCACTTAAAAAACGATTAATCAAAGGAAAGTTAAAGAATATCATGGAAGGGAAAACTTTTCAGGATTACAGAATGCGATTCTTTGCTAAAAAAGGAAGATAAAAACCTTTTTTGGTATTGTTTTTGACAAAGTAGCGACAGAAAAAATAAAATGAATTCTTAATAATAATTATAAAAGCATGAATTTAGATAAAGTATTAGCGATTTCAGGAAAACCGGGTTTATATGTTTTAAAAGTACAAACGCGTACTGGTTTTGTAGCAGAATCATTAGCAGATGGTAAAAAAATCACTGTAAACTTAAAAAGTAATGTGAGTTTGTTATCTGAAATTTCAGTGTACACTTACGAAGGTGAAAAACCATTGAAAGAAGTGATGAGCAGCATCGCTGAAAAAGAAAATAAAGGTCCTGCTATTTCTCACAAAGAAGATCCTGCAACTTTAGCGGCTTATTTCAAAGAGGTTTTACCAAACTATGATGAGGAAAGAGTTTATGCTTCAGATATCAAGAAAATTTTAAACTGGTACAACACCTTGCAGGCTAAAGGATTAGTTGTTGAGGAGACTCCTGCAGAAGAAGTAGCAAAAGCAGCAGTTGCTGAGACAGTTCCGGCTGAAAAACCAAAAAAAGCTAAAAAAGTAACGGAATAATTATTTTTTAATAATATAAAAATCCTGTGTTCTAAACGGCTTAGAACACAGGATTTCTTATTTTTACACCAAACTAAATCCAATGAACGCGAGACAAATTCAACTACAGGCTTTTGAAAGATTATTAGACATCATGGACGATTTGCGTGAAAAATGTCCCTGGGATAAAAAACAAACCCTGCAAACCCTTAGGCATCTTACTATTGAAGAAACCTATGAGCTGGGTGATGCCATTTTAGATAATGATTTAAACGAAGTCAAAAAAGAGTTGGGGGATTTGTTATTGCATATCGTTTTTTATGCTAAGATTGGCAGTGAAACCAACGATTTTGATATTGCCGATGTGTGTAATGAAATTTGTGAAAAACTCATTCACCGTCATCCGCATATTTATAGCGATACCGTTGTAAAAGATGAAGAAGAAGTCAAGCAAAACTGGGAAAAGCTTAAGCTCAAAGAAGGGAAAAAATCGGTTTTGCAAGGAGTTCCCAGAAGTTTACCGGCATTGGTAAAAGCCAGCAGAATTCAGGATAAGGTAAAAGGAGTAGGTTTTGACTGGGAAGAACCGCATCAGGTTTGGGACAAAGTGCAGGAAGAATTAGAAGAACTGCAAGTTGAGGTAAAATCAGGGAATCCGGATAAAATAGAAGCCGAATTTGGTGATGTTTTGTTCTCCATGATTAATTATGCCCGTTTTTTAAAGGTTAATCCGGAAGATGCCTTAGAGCGGACTAATAAAAAATTCATTAAACGTTTTCAATATCTGGAAAGCAAAGCAGGAGAATTAGGAAAATCACTCTCTGATATGACTTTGGCAGAGATGGATGTTTTTTGGGAAGAAGCCAAAAAGCTTTAAAAAAATAGATTTTATAAATCATAATTTGGAACTTAAAAGATAATAAAATCAAATGAGTCAAGGCTATACTGAGTTTTTTCGGATGAATTTATTCTTAATTTTTTAAAAAATACTTTTGTACTTTTGATGAAAGCCTAATTTTATAAAAAGGCTATTATTTACAGATTTCATCTTAAAGAATATTGATTTTTTTTATTAAAAAAAATAACTGGGGAATAATTACTAATTTCCCAAGACAGCCGGTTATACTACCTTCTTATCACTTCTCAAAAGGAAAATTACTGTCTGTTAAATAGAACACCGTTTTTAATTTTCTCTTGAATTATAGTATTGTTTTTTGCTAACTTTAGTTTTTAGAGCTAACAATTGCCCGTAAATACTATAATCAGATATAAAAATAAACTTAAATGAAGTAGCGTTTTTTATATCTAAAATACTCTTTTTAAATCCATGAAAAAAATTAATTGCCTCGTTCTCGTTTTTACAATTATTCCTTTTTTGGCGTTCAGCCAAATTAAAAATCGCGTTTTTTTACCTAAATATGAAGCTTTATTGCATACAGCTTTAGAAAAATCCGGAGACAGAAAAGACTCCTTACAATATTTTTTAAACACCGTGCCCAAAAAGCATTACGAAGCAGCTTCTTTTCTTATTGCTTATATGCCCGAACGTGATTTGAAATCCTTATCTATTCCTTATATAAAAGATCAGATTGATGGCGCTTATAAGGTAAAAAAAGAATTTTCATGGTGTGCTAAATTACCGGATTCTATTTTTTTTAATGAAGTGTTGCCCTATTATTGTTTTGATGAAAACAGGGATAACTGGAGAAATGATTTTTATTTAAAGTTTTCGCCACTAGTTAAAGACAGTAAAAACGTTAGGGAAGCGATTAAAGCTGTTGCCACTAATATTCGAAATGTTTTATCAGTTGATTATAATGTAAATCGCAGTATTGTAAATATTAGTCCGTTTCAATCTATAAAGGAAAAAATGGCTACCTGTACCGGACTTTCTTTTCTCTTGGTGGATGCTTTCAGGTCGGTTGGAATTCCTGCCCGCATGGCGGGTACTCCTATGTGGACCAATATGAAAGGAAATCACAGCTGGGTAGAAGTGTGGGTGGATGGTCAATGGTATTTTACTGAATACTATCCGGAAGATTTGAACAAAGCCTGGTTTTTAGCTGATGCCGGAAGAGCTGATATATCCAATCCGAGACACTGGATTTATGCCTCTTCTTATAAGCCAAAAGAAACTTATTTCAGATTAGAATGGGATACACTTTCTACAGCTATTCATGCCGAAAATGTTACTAAAAGATACATTGATTTGTATGAAAAAGAGAAAGTCTTAGAAAACTTAAAACCTGATGAAGTATGGATTAGTTTACAACTTTATAAATCGGATAAAGATTTAAAACGTGTGTCAGAGAAAATTGCTATAGAAAGAGACGGGAAGGAATTGGATTTTGGATTTTCTCCTTCGCCTATTGACGATTTAAATAAGTTTCTAAAATTTAAAGTAACAAAGAATACCACTTACCAATTTGTTTATTTAGATAATAGAGGTAAAGAAAAACACAGTGATATTACTGTAAAAGATAAAGAGGAACTATTTACTTTATATAAAAATTAAAGTTTTTTTAGAATAAAAAAATGAGGCTGCCCGAAAAATAATTTCGGACAGCCCTCTTAGATATTCTATGTGGAATCTGATTTTTGGAAATACTACCAGTTTTTACTCCATGGACCAAAATTTTTGTATGCCGGTCCTGTTAATTTTTGTCTTTCAGAACCACCAATTTTTACTTCAACCAGTTCTTTATTTGTAGTTTCTTTCCAGACTTGTTGATTTTTATATGCTGGTCCCTGCAGTGCTTTTTTATTATTTTCAGAGTATATTTTAGTAGGTGCTGTTTTGTGCATCCAATGCTTGTAATTCTTGTAAGCAGGACCTTTTAAATCACTCTGTTTTACATTGTCTTTTTCCTGTGCAAAGGCACCAAAAGAAATTAATAAGACTCCTAAAATTAATGCTATATTTTTCATGACTATTACTTTTTTTGTTCTTAACAAAGTTACATTCAGTAATAGCATTTCAGAATTATGGGAATCTACTCAATTTGCATCCGTATAAATACGGATATTGTGGTTTTTAAGGGTTAAATCAAATTCATTTTTGCCGCTTTTTTAATGAGTTCAGCAGTGTTTTTTACTTCCAGTTTTTTTAAAATATTGGCGCGGTGTGTTTCAATGGTGCGGGAACTCACAAAGAGTTTAGTTGCAATTTCTTTAGTAGTTAATCCCTTGGCAATCAATCCTAAAACTTCGGTTTCTTTATTGGATAAAATATTTTCACTGATACTTTGCGTTGACATAAAGTTGATCATCTTTTCAGAAATTTCGGCGCTGAAATATTTTTTACCTTTAGCAACGCTTCTTATGGCGAGTATCAATTCTGATTCGTCAGTGTTTTTTAATAAATAACCGTAAGCACCCATTTTAGCACATTTGGCAATATAATTACCATCATTATGCATTGAAATAACAATAGGTTTGATGTTATAATTGATGTCTTTTATTTCTTTTAAAACCTGAAAACCATCCATATTAGGCATGGTAATATCCAGCAGTACAATATCGGCTTCAAATGAGCTATTGATAAGCTCCATAAATTCCAGACCATCAGCAACACTTTTAACGATTTTGATGTCGTCATGCTTTCTTAAAAGCTCTGCAAGTCCGTTTCTGAAAAGTTCATGATCGTCGGCTATAATTAATCTAATCTCATTCATCGGTAGCTGTTTGTTGTTTTTATAGGTTCAGTAATTCAACATTTTTATCAATGTTTATTGCTGTTATTCCTGTTGGTATAATGATTTTAATTGTAAATAATTTTATAATTCTATAGGTAATTCAATTTCAAAGGTAGAATTTCCGGGAGCTGCATTGATGGTAATGGTACCATTGCAGATTTCCACTCGTTCTTTGATATTGATAATTCCCAAACCTAATTTCACCGTGTTTAAATCAAACCCAATACCATCATCAAAATAAAAAAGAGAAATAAAATCATCAAATTCTGAAAGTGTAATCCGGATATTTTTAGCATCAGCATGTTTTAATGAATTATTAATCAGCTCCTGACTTATTCTGAAAAGATTAATAGCCTGATGATTGGTAATATTAGAATTTTCCTGTTGGGTCAAATCTTCATATTCAATAGTTACTGTTGTTGATTTTTTTAGACTCTCGATAAAGTTTGTTAACGTAACACCAATTCCAAAGTCATCTATAGAAGCAGGCATCAACGCATTAGACATCAATCGGATTTCAGAAATGGTATCATCAACTATTTTCTTCATTTCTGATTTTTTTACTTCATTTTGCACTCTGTTTTCAATATAATGTTTCAAAGAGGTGAGATACGGACCTATCCCATCATGGAGCTCGCGGGCAAGTCGGCGTCTTTCATTTTCCATTCCGTTTACCAGCATTCTTTTGGATATTATCCGGGTATTTTCTTCATTATTTCGAAACTCAATAAGTTTGTCACGCATTGCTAAAAGACTTTTTCCCAGCAAATCATTCGGACTTTTAGGTTTAAAATCACTATGTAAATTCATTTTGCCAATATCATCTGAGAATTTTACGGCACCCTGTAAAGAAGCTTTTAAATGGGCCAGTGCATCAAACATTTCTTTTATTTCCTTCGAATTTTTTATAAATTCATTGGTCTGATTATAGTCTCCTTCTGCCATAATCCGGAGGCTTTTTTGCATATTTTTAATCGGGTTGGTAATAATTTTTGTCAGAAACAGAGAAAGCATCACCGCCAGTAAAAAAATAGCAAGCGTTAAACCTGCAAGTCTTTCCCGGAGTTCTTTTAAGGGAATTGTCACCTCGTCAACATCTATTTCAGAAAGAATAACCATCTTTAACTTTCCTACTACAATCTGACTGTATACACTGTAGACATCAATGCCCCGGTAATCCTCAAAAACACCTCTGCTGTTTTTCCCTTTTATAGCATTGGTTACGCCTTTTGTTTTTACCAATATCGTATAAGGTGTTTTATTTGGGTAAAAACGCGATTGCGAACGCATTCTAAAATCCTGACCTACCAGATAGGATTCGCCACTGTCGCCCATTCCGGTACGTTCCAACAGTATTTTTTTTATTTTGTTATAATCTAAAACCTTAATCCGGGTTCTTTTTTTCGAATTGGAGATAAAAGCGATTGTCGTTTTTTTAGCAATATGATAGGGAGTCAAATCATAAATTCCATTGCCTTTTTTGATGCTGTCCGGAAGCTTTAATAAGGAGATGTCACTATTTTGACTGAACACCCCTGAAGTTTCAAAGCGCTCCCATTCTGATTTTAATAAATGTTCTATCTGGTTTTGCTTCAGTGTTTTAATCGAATTTAATTGCAGTAAAATACGATCATTCAAAACGTTGGAAAACTGTTGGTACGAAGAAAAAGACAATAAAGCAATGACTAAGGCGATCAGGCTATTAATGATAATCAGTATCAGTGTTTTGAGATGCATATTTCCCTTTTTTAATTCATGTAAATATACTTCGTTTGCCGTTTTAAAAGAAATTTTAAAGCAATAGTTCGGCTTAATTTTCTGTAAATTGTACGTCCTTGATAGAATTTAATCGTACAGTTGTTTTGCTTATGAAGGAAACATCTCAGCAAGTGACTCTATAAAATATTTTTATTGCTCACTATTGTGGGCGCGGAAAATATTTCCGCCTATGGTTGTGTTGAGATATGCGTGCGGTCGGGTTCCAGTGCGCAGATACTTATAATTATCTTTAAAATTTAGCTTTTAAAAGAGGTTGTGAAAATGCTAACCTTGTTAGCCGCTGGTATCATTGCTTTTTTACACTGGAAATCAATTCTTTTAAAGGTCGTTTAAATTTTAGATAATTTTCCGGCATCTGAAGAAAAGGTGCTAATGTAAAACTAAATTTGTGATCTCCATTAAAAACCCAATAATTTCCTTCAAGATTGCCATCGCTAGTCGTTAAGTTGTCTTGTTCATTATGATTAACAGAAAATTGATTTTTATTTTCATCATACCAAATTCCTAAATTTCTTAAATCCTTTTCATTTGAATATTTAAGTATTAAATGTGGCTGAATTGCATTTTTTACAGGCGTAAAATCAAAACTTTTCATAGTAAAACTATCTAATTCTCCGGACCAATTTGTATGTCCTTTTTTTAATTCAGATAACTTATTCCATTCTTCCAGAATCAATACACTGTCTTTTTCTGTTTGTACAATAGAAAAAAGACCTTCTTGAATTATTTCAATTTCTTTTTTTTCAGGGTAAATCGTTATGGTAGTTTTATCAGCAGCAATTCTAGAGTCTTCAATTCCAAAAAAAGAAGCTAAGGCAAAAAATATTACTTTTATTTGTTCCATTCGTTAGTATTTGTCAATTAAGTCTTAGTAATTTGCAGCTAAGGTTTAGTTGGTACGCAGGTTGGGATAAAAATACAATAGTTTTCCATTAAGCAGTAATTATGCAATTACAAAACTAACTTTAAATAAGCACCAGGCCAAATTTGCGATTACTTGCAGTTAAGGGGAGAAATTTTTAAGCTTAAGATTTTCTCACAAACTTGTCATGCTGACGAAGGAAGCATCCATTAGGGAATGTTTTTAATTTCCGCATTGCAAATGCTACGATTTGTGTTTTAATGTAAGTAGGCACTCGTTGCAAACGAGCACCAGAGGGATTGTTTTTTATGATTACTTTTTAAGAGAGTTGAGCAACAGCTATCGCTGCTAGTGGCTGGCAATTTAAAAAATAAAATATTCTTTAAGATCATTTAGTAAAGTTCTCCCTTTATAATATGCTGTCCAATTGGTTTCAATAAATCTTTCACCTGTTTCTTTATCAAAACGCTCTTTGAAATAATATTTTTGATTCTCGATTGTTTGTCTAGCATAATCTTCAAAATTAGACCAATTACCTATAATGTCTGTTAGATGTGTATCAATCAGATTATCATAATCTTTTATTTCAAATGAGTTATTAAATCTATTAGATATGACGCTCGTTATAGAATGTCTCGCATTAAAACGAACATTAGATGAATCTGACTTTATATGAATAATCTTTTCGAAGGCCTTTAAACAAAAAATGTATTTTCTAAAATTAGAAGTGTCTGGTAAAATAGAATCAAAAGTTGGTTTATTGAAGAAATTAGCAACGCTTCCAGCTCTCGCTTGTACTGGATTATTTTGGGAAGCAAGACAAATTCGAATAAAATGTTCTCTGTCAATTATTTTTGATCTATCTATATAACCACTTCTTATTCCATCACCAAACTCACCACGTTTGCGTTCATAAAACATACCAAAATCTTGATATATTAATTTTTGTAATTCTATTTGTACTTTGTCATTAGCTCTTCTATCGGCTTCGAAAACTGGCGATTGTTGATTTGTTGCAATAGAGATTTGTTCAATAAGTTTTAATTTGTTTTCTTCAAAATTCTTCGAATCATTCTCTTCTATGTTAAACGAAATTATTTTGAGAAGGACTTCTTTATTTTCAAATATATGTAGTGTATCATTTTTTAAAAATCGATCGTACAAAATACTAAGAGTATAGGCAGTTTGTCCGCCATTTATAATTTGTGGATTGGTCACCAAAACTTCAGCTTTATTTTTTTTACCAACTTTATCACTATAAACCGTGTCATCTGAAAGCATAGTAATTCCATTATTAAATAGAGCAAATTCATTTGTATTAAAATCAGTTATTGATTTTGAAATCTTTTCATTAATACTTCCTGCTGAAAGATCTAAATAACTTCTTGGATTGAATTTTAATATTGAGTTTTTATATTTCGATAGTATTTTTGCAATTTCAACAGTTGGTACAAATAATGCATTAACTGTACATTCAGAATATTTTGTTACAGGATAATATTGAATACGATGACCAGCACTATTTCTGTCAACATTAATTGTTATTTTTAATTCTGAAATATTGTAGTAAGAGCCTGAAACTAATGGAAAGACAAGTTCAGAATAGATTCTTTGAAAATTGTAAACATCTACAGGATAACCACCAGTTAATTTATTTAGTTTCGGTCGTAAACTAGATTTAACATTTGCAAGCAAAATAATTTCATAACTATATTTTGGAAGATCTGAAATTGATTGAAGATGTTTAATTAGATTTTGTATTTTCCTGTTATATTTAATCCCATCTTCACCTTCTTCCTCTCCTTCAACTATTCTTCCAATATCCATTGATAATAACTCTTCAAAAGTTATATCTTTATTTTCAAAATTCAAATCTGAATTTCTAAATTTAGATTGAATGAAGTAAAGTTTTTTATTTTCCTGATCTACATAGTATGCGTCAATTCCTCCGTCGTAGCCATCGTCGGTGATGTAATTTTCTCGTTCATTAAATTCAATAAGCCCAAAAGTTACTTTTAAATATAAGTGAATAAATGCTCTTCCTCTTGCGTTTTCTAATTTTTCAACTTCTTCTGCCTTTGGATGGTAACGAACATAGTTTAGAGGAGCTTCTAATCTCAAGCTATCTATAATTCTTAATAAGTCAGAATATTGCGTCATATTTAATATGGTTTTTTATGTGTCATGAGGTTTGCTTGCTACTAACTAGTTTTATACATTAAACTAAACTAGTTTTACTCTAATATGGCATGTTATACGCCTATTTTTGTTTTTATTATTGCGTATATTTTTAATTATATTTTACAAAAGTAAAAATATTTCTTACATACACAAAAACAGCCGCTTTAAAAACGGCTGTGAATAGTTATTATATATATTTTCTGTCCCGAAGATTCGGGACTGCGTTCTGAAATCTGCTATCTGCTTTCTAAAATCTTGCAATCTTCTCTTTCCAACCCTGATAACCTTTACTTGGTAAATCGTTATTAGCATTAGCCAAAACCTGTTCGGTTTGTTGTTTATTAATTTCCGAAAGTTGGGAGATACTTTCATAAACACCACTTTTTAATCCTGATAAATAGGCAGCTCCTAAAGCAGAAACATCAGGATTGCGTTGTTTGTTCAATGGAATTCCTAGTAAATCTGCCACAAAATGAATCACAAACTGGTTTTGCGTCATACCGCCATTTACTGAAATGGATTTTAAAGCCGCCTGCATGTCTTGTTCCATGGCTTGCACCACATCTTTAATTTGGTACGGAATACTTTCCAGAGCTGCACGTACAATATGATTTTTAGTAGTGCCAAATGTCATTCCCTCAATAGATGCTTTTCGGCTCATTTGCCAGTGTGGCGCGCCCAGTCCGCTAAAAGCCGGAATCAGATACACTCCGGCATTATCTGCAATTGCGGCTGCCATAGCTGCTGTTTCGGCAGGCGAGGAGAACAATTGCAGTTCGTTTTTCAGCCATTCAATAGTCGAACCACAGGAAACGATAGCACCTTCAAGCGCATAATCCACACGGTTTTCGGTACTCCAGCAAATGGTTGTCAGCATCCCGGAATCGGATAAAACGGCTTTATCGCCTATATTCATCATGATCGAACTTCCTGTTCCCAGCGTAACTTTAGCAGTCCCTTTTTCGAAACAACCTTCTCCAAAAGTAGCCGCATGCGAATCGCCAATAAGGGAAGTCATGGGAATCGAAAACTGATTTTCTAAGTTTAAAATTTCTCCCCATTTAATTATCCCAAAATCATGCGAAGAAGGGCAGGGCTGCGGCAAATTTAAGTTGGAAAGATCCCATTTTTCTAAAATTTCAGCATCCCATTGTAAGTTATGAATATTAAAAAGTAAAGTTCTGCAGGCATTGGTATAATCAGTTTTAAAAACGGTTCCATAGGTTAATTTATATAAAATCCAACAATCTACAGTTCCAAAATAAACTTCGCCGTTTACTACTTTTTCTTTTAATTCTATATCATTTTCAAGCAACCAAAGCAATTTAGTACCCGAAAAATAAGGGTCTAACAGCAAACCTGTTTTTTGTTTGATAAGGTCATTTTGTCCTTTTTCAATTAAATCCGTACAAATCCCAATGGAGCGTTTACAAGCCCAAACGACTGCCGGAGCCAAAGCTTTTCCTTCTTTGTCCCAAAGCACAAAAGTTTCTCTTTGATTACTAATCCCGCAGGAAACAATATTGTGAATATCCAGTCCCTTTCGGGTGAAATCATTCATGCATTCGGTTACCGAATCCAGTACATTTTGATAAATATCTTCCGGATTTTGCTCCACAAAACCATTGTCAAAATAATTAGTTTTTAAGTCCACACTGCCTTTGGCGGCAGCCTGACCTAATTCGTCAAAAATGATGGTTTTGGTACTGCTGGTACCCTGGTCTATGGCGAGAATGTATTTTTTCATTTGTATAATTTAGTATAAAATGGTCTTCGACAGGCTCAGACTGACAAGGGATTAATTTTAGAATTATTGTCACACTGAGCTTGTCGAAGTGCTTATTTAAATAGGTGTTCGTGAATTTTTAATAAATTTTCCACCCGTAAGGAAAAAAAGATTTTTTTTTTTTAATAATTTCAAACAGGCTCTAAGTGTTAGTTTCTTAAGATCAAAAAATAGGTTACTTATTTTTCTGATTCATTTTATCAATAATCACTGCCAATAAAATCACAATTCCTTTTACTACCTGTTGCCAGAAAGGTGAAACATCAAGCAATACTAATCCGTTATTTAAAACTCCGATGATGATGGCACCAATAACAGTTCCGGTTACGGTTCCTACACCGCCCGAAAGCGAAGTTCCTCCAATTACTACTGCGGCAATCGAATCCAGTTCGTAACTCATACCGGCATTGGGCTGTGCTGAATTTAGTCTGGAAGTAACTAAAATACCGCCTACAGCAGCCATCATTCCGGCTATTCCATAAACCGCCAGTTTGATTTTGTTGATGCTGATTCCGGATAAAAAAGCTGCTTTCTCATTCCCTCCAATAGCATAAATATAACGTCCAAAAGTAGTTTTATTGGTTAGAAAAACCACAATTAAAACCATAATGAGTGAAATCCAGACCGGAACGGGGATGCCTAAAATCCAGCCGGAACCAATAAATTCAAACTTAGGACCTAAGTTGGAAATAGGAATTCCTTCGGTGTAAAGCATGGTCAAACCGCGGGCAATTGTCAGCATAGCGAGTGTGGCGACAAAGGGCGGGATGGCAAATTTAGTGATGACCCAGCCATTGAACAAGCCCAGCGCCATTCCGATGAGCATGGCCGCTAAAATGGCGCCCAGAACGGTAAATCCAACAAATAAATCCAAGGATTCAAATACGAGTCCGTTTTTTAATACTCCTGCACAAACAGCAGCTGAAAGTCCTAAAACAGAACCTACAGAAAGGTCTATTCCTGCCATTAAAACGACTAAGGTCATACCTACAGAAATGCAAACATTGACAGAAATCTGTCGTAATACATTCCACAGATTGGTGCTCGTCATGAACTTATCAGACAGCAGACTAATAAATAAGCACAGCAGGAATAAGGCAATTAACGATTGCGATTTTTTAACAAGGGGGTGGTTTAAGGTGATGTTCATAATTATTCAGGTAAGGCTGATTTTAATAATTTATCTTCGTTGGCTTCTGCGGCTAAATAGGAGGCTTTAATCTTTCCTTCGGCCATTACTAAAATCCGATCCGAAAGCGCAAGGATTTCGGGAATTTCAGAGGAAACTAAAAGAATACTCATTTGGTTGGCAGCGAGTATTTTGATGAGGTTGTAAATTTCGTTTTTAGCATTAATATCGATTCCTCGGGTAGGCTCATCCATCATTAAAATCTGCGGATTGGTTGCGAGCCATTTGGCTAAAACTACTTTTTGTTGATTTCCGCCACTCAGGTTCTGGCACAATTGTGTTTCTGACGGCGTTTTGATGCTTAATTTTTCGATATAATCTTTTGCAGAAGCCCTCTCCTTGGAGGCATGTAAAAGTCCCAAAGAAGCAAGCTGCGTCAGGCTGATATTCGACGATATATCCATGCCTAAAACCAATCCTTCTGTTTTGCGGTCTTCGGTTACAAAAGCCAATCCGTTTTCAATGGCATTCTTAGGTTGTTTATGGATGGCTTTTACTCCGTTAATTTCGATAATACTTTCGCTATGGTTAGGATGCATGCCAAAAATAGTTTCCAGAAGTTCTGTTCTTCCGGCTCCCATTAATCCAAAAATCCCCAGAATTTCTCCTTTTTTTAATTCGAAAGAAATGTCTTCAAGTATTTTTCTGTTTTTGACCACTGGATTGTTAAGATTCAAATCCTGAACCTTTAAGACTGTATCATGGAATACTGCGCTGGTATCTTTTTTCTCAATAAGTACTTCACGCCCTACCATTTTGCGGATTAAATCCTGTTCGGTAGTGGTTTTCATTTCGCCGGCATCAATGGTATTTCCGTCTCTTAAAACCGTGTAATGTTCTGCAATTCGGAATAATTCGTCCATTTTATGCGAAATGTAAACAATCGTTTTTCCTTCGGATTTTAATTGTTCAATGATGCGGTGCAGGTTTTCAATTTCCTTATCACTCAAAGCCGATGTGGGTTCGTCCATCAGAATGATGTCGGCATTCGACAATAAAGCTTTGGCAATTTCGACCAATTGCTGTTCGCCTACTTTTAGTTTTTGAACTAAAGTTTTAGGAGAAACATTCAGCTGAATTTTTTCGAAAATTATTCTGGCTTCTGCCTCCATTTTTGCGGTATCCAGAAGTCCAAAAGTGTTTAAAATTTCTCTTCCTAAAAATAAATTTTCGGTTACACTGAGCTCAGGAATTAAATTCAGTTCCTGATGAATGATGGCAATTCCGGCCTGCTGAGCTTCTTTAATACTTGAAAAAGTAACAGTTTCACCATTCAGTTTTATTTCGCCATCGTATTCAGTGTAAGCGCCTGTCAAAATTTTCAGCAAGGTCGATTTACCCGCACCATTTTCTCCCAGTATAGCGTTTACTTTTGCAGGATAAAATTTGAAATTTACCTGATTCAGTACTTTTACACCCGGGAATTCTTTTGATATTTTAACTGCTTCTAACAATTTATTGGAGTTTTATTTGAGACGGAATGACGGTTATTTTTTCTCGTAAATTTTGATTTTTATTTAGTTTTATAGCTCCGTTAAAGCGGATGCTGTCACCCAGTTTAACTTTGCTGATTTCTTGTGGAATGACTTCATTTCGAATAATATCGTTCAGAGATTCAGAAACTTTATTAAACTCTGAATTGGTTTTAAAATCAGTCAGTTTTACCAATCCGGAAGCATCGCGGATAGCATTTCCAAAAATGTATTTGGTATCAATGTAAATAATACCATTCTTTTCATCGGCAATAGTGTAAAGTCCGTCTTTAATATCGATAATTTTTCCGGTACTCTGAATCATAAAATAAGCCGAATTTCCTATTCCCAGACGGTTTCCATACTTTTCAAAAGTAGGTTCAGGGTTGACTTTCATCATAGAACTCAAATCTGTCAGGGAAATTTTTTCGCTTTTCAGAATCCCTTTGTAATAAATGGAATCAGCATAAGCTCTGAAGTCAAAATTTTCTTTTTTTGCTGCTTTAACCACACTCAGTTTTTTAAAGTACACCGAATTGTATCCTAAAGTAAGCACAATCAGCAGTCCTAAAATATACGCATATCTTTTTTTCATAATTAATAGTCTTTTATGTTTGCTGCGTTTACTAATTCTACTTCAACAGGTACTCTTTGAGGAAAATCCCGTCTGCCTTTAAAATATTCATCGGCGTATTTAGCAGCAGTTTCTGCCATTACTACCGGAAACTGCATTCCTGTTGCCACAATTTTCTTTTCACGAATTTTTTCAATTACGTCACCGGCTCCGTCAAAACCAAATATTTTAACTTTATAGGCTTTTCCCGCCGATTGTAAAGCCTGAAAAGCACCCATAGCCATAGCATCATTGCCACAAAAAACAGCATCGATATCAGGATTTGCCTGCATAATGGTTTCCAGCACTTCCATCGCTTTGTTTCGGTCGAAATTGCCGCTTTGCTGTGCAACCATTTTTAAATTTGGAAATTTGTCCACCACTGAATGAAAACCGCCCGAACGTGCCCAGGTATTATTATCGCCCACTAAACCTAAAATTTCTACATAATTTCCTTTTTCTTTTAGCTCTTTTACAAATTCAATTCCTATAGCCACGCAGCCCGAATAATTGTCCGAAAGAATCTGGCTCGTAGCCGCATCATCAGCATTGATTTCTCTGTCCATACAAAACACAGGGATTCCGGCTGTTTTGGCTTTTAGAACATTCGAAATAGAACCATCAGAATCGGTTGGGTTCAGCAAAATAGCATCATAACCCGAGGAAATCAGGTTTTCAAAATTGTCTGATTCTACCGCAGGGTTATTTTGCGAATCGAATATTTTAGCTTCATAGCCCAGTTTCTCAGCATTTTTAGCGGCTGATTCGGCCAGCATTACAAACCACGGATTGTTTAAAGTAGAAACCACAACCGCAATTTTCGGTTTTTCGGACTTGTCTTTTGAAGAACATCCAAAAACAAAAATTACAGTCAAAACAAGTAAAGCAAACGATCTTATTTTCATAATTTAATTAGGTTTAAAGCAGTGTTTTTTAATCCTTCGCCAGAAATGCCATAATGATTAAAAATTTCAATTTGTGAACCTGAAACAGTATGATCATCCGGTAGGCCTACAATTTTGAATGTATTTGTACAGCCGTTCTGGAACAATAAAGATGCTACTGCTTCGCCTAATCCGCCATTGACAGAATGTTCTTCGGCAGTAATTATGGGTTTTCCCATAGCAGCAGCGGCCAGTAATAATTCGGTATCCAAAGGCTTGATAGTATGCAAACTGATTATTTTACAGGAGATTTGGTGGTCTTTTTGCAGTAATCTTGCCGCTTCAACACAAGGCAGAACGGCTTCTCCGGTAGCAATAAAAGTCAAATCATTCCCTTCCTGAATGACACGTCCTTTTCCAATTTTAAAATCAGAAGGATTGGGGTTTTGTTGCAAATTTTCCGGCATTCCTTTTTTTCCAAAACGAATGTAAACCGGACTTGTCATTTGGGCAGCTGCTTTAATGGCTTCGGCAGTTTCAAAATTATCGGCTGGAGCTACAATGGTAATATTATTGATGGCTCTGAGCACCGCATAATCATGCAGACTGTGGTGTGTGGTTCCTAAAGCACCATAGCTTACGCCGGCGCTAATCCCGATTAATTTTACAGGATTATCAGAATAGGCCACGTCATTTTTGATTTGTTCCAAGGCTCTGGCGGTTAAAAAACAGGCTGGAGAAACCGCAAATGCTTTCTTGCCCATACTGGCTAATCCTGCGGCAACACCTACCAGGTTTTGTTCGGCAATACCCACTTCAACAATCTGTTCGGGATATTTTTGCCCAAAAGGCACTAGTTTTCCTGAGCCACGAGAATCGCTCGTAACTACCATAATATCTTTATCTGTTGCGGCTAAATTTTGAAGTACTTCTGAAAAAACTTCCAAATTTGCTGCAGCTGCTGTTTTTGTTTCTTCCATTATTTTAAGACAGTTTCTAGTTCTTGTAATTGCAGGTCTAATTCTTTCATAGCCGAATCATATTGCTCTTCTGAAGGTACACCATGATGCCATTTTAATACATTTTCCATGTAGCTGATTCCTTTTCCCTTTGTAGTATGTGCAATGATAAAAGTTGGTTTTCCTTCTACTAATGGCAAGCTGTTAAGGGTTTTTGAAAGCTCTTCCAGATTGTGTCCGTCTACATGTTTTACAGCCCAGCCAAAAGCTTCAATTTTTTGATCAATTGGCTCTAAGCCCATCACATCAGCATTGGGAGCGGTAATTTGTAGTTTATTATAATCTAAAATAGCACACAGATTGTCCAGCTTATAGTGAGCAGCAAACATCATCGCTTCCCAGTTAGAACCTTCAGCCATTTCTCCATCTCCCAGTACAGTAAAAACTTTTACAGCCGAATTGTCTTTTTTTGCTGCTAATGCGGCGCCGGATGAGATAGGTAAACCATGTCCGAGTCCGCCGGTGTTTTGTTCAATTCCGGGAATCGATTTGGTAGGATGTCCTATGTATGGAGAATTGTATTGGCACATAGTCAGCAAATCTTCTTCAGGGAAAAAGCCTTTGTCGGCTAAAACAACATACAAAGCTTCCACACTATGGCCTTTACTCTGAATGAAGCGGTCTCTGTCATTAGAATCAAAATTTTCAGGGGAAACGTTCATGACATCATTGTACAGCACATTCAGAATGTCTAAAATAGACAAACTTCCTCCTGTATGTCCTGCCTTAGCATGGTAGATGTATTGGAGCACTTTCTTTCTGTTCTCGATTGATTTTCGTTTTAATTCTTCTAGCTGCATTTTCTTAGTTTTTAGTGTTTGTAAACTTCCCAACCCATATAGTTTCCAAGTGCTTCCTCTAAAATAGCGGCTGTTTTTGAAGCATTCATTACTACGTGGTGTTCGAATCCGTTTTTACAAATGTATTGCATTAATCCTTGTAAGTCAGGTATTTGAGCTACGGCTCTGTTCCCAAAAGTATTGAGTTCGTCATTCGTTAATTCGCCTTCGCCAATGTATACTTTGATGATTCCCTTAGGATCATCGGTACTGATTCTTCCGTAAGTAAGTGGCATAGAAGGTGTTCTTCCGTCCAGCGCACCATAGGTATTTTCCACACCCACAGAAGTTCCCAGAATAGGAGCGGTGCTTAATGAAATGTCCGGCAGGAATGATTTGGCCCAGTTGCCACAGTGGAATAAAACACATTTTTCAGGATCGTCGGCATAATTGTTATTCCAGTCTACTAAGGCACTTGGAGAACCTGAAGCCAATTGCATGGCATACATACTCAAAGTCCCGGTAACATCAACCTCACAGGCACTTGGTAACATGTTTTCGCTCATGATACTCATGCTCGTACATACATTACAACCATAATTTTGCTGTAAGGAAGTCCAACATTGGATAGCAGTAGCATCAAGCGCGTATTCTTCCATGTATTCTTTTAAAACCACATCCAGTTTGGCAATTTGAATCATGGCTTCATTTGGGGTTTTGCCTTGAGCCACATAAGCATTGATAGATTCTAAATGCGCTTTTACTTTAGCATCATCAGCTGTTAATTTATTGGCTTTTCCTAAAATTTCTGACAAGTCAAATGTGGTTACTGTAACCCCGTGTCTTTGTAATATTTTTTCTGAATAACGAACGGTGTTAAAAGCTCCAGGTCTTGCTCCGATAGCTCCGATACGCACATTACGCATTCCTTTTACCACACGGCAAACGGCTGTAAAATCCAGTAAATCTTTATGAAAAACAGGATTAGACGGACTCATTACGTGTTGAGATGTCAATGAATATTTAATTCCGTATTGATATAAATTGTTACAAACAGAAATTTTACCGCACCAGGAATCACGTCTGTTTACTACGTTCATTTTAGTTAGCTCATCCGGATACGCCTGAATTAATACCGGAACATTCAGATTAGCCAATTTTAAAGTATCAGCTACTCCTTTTTCATCTCCGAAATTTGGCAGTAAGACCAGCACACCCATGATTTCATTTTGGTGTTTTTTGAATAAATCGGCACATTTTTGCGCTTCTTTATAGGTTTCCACACCGCCCAGTTTAGTGTCATTACTGTCTAATAAAATAGGTTTGATGTTTAACTTTTCAAAAACTTCAATAATTTCTGTTCTTGCTTTTTCTACTAAACTGTCCGGGAAAAAATCTCTGTTTCCTATGATTACTCCTAATGTTGATGTTGTCATTTTTTTATTGCTTTGGTTTTTTGTCTTTTTTTATTTTTATGTTTAGGATACGATTACTTCTATTTCGTTATCCATGAATACCTGTTTGTGTTTTTCTTCAATCTTGTTGTCTGTTATGATATAATCAATTAAAGATAAGGCACCTAAACTGGCTAAAGCACTTTTGCCCATTTTAGTACTGTCGGCAACCAGATAAGTAACTTCTGCGGCTTCAATCATCGCTTTTTTTACTACTAAATCACTGATACTAGGGTAGGTAAGTCCTGATTTTAATGAGATTCCGGCTGTGGCCAAAAATAATTTCTGCACATTAAGACCTTTGAAAAAATCAGCGGCTTTTTGACCGGTTAGTGACAATGTTGGCGGTTTGAATTCGCCTCCGGTCATAATTACTTCAATATCAGGATCAGTTCCTAATAATAATGCAATATTTAAAGCATTGGTGATTACGGTTAATTGTTTAAAGCCTTTTAGTTTTTTGGCTATTTCGGTAGTGGTAGAACCCGAATCCAGAATAATGGTATCTCCGTTTTCAATAAATTCTAAGCATTTTTGGGCAATTGCCGATTTTTGTTCCAGATTTTCCTGACGTTGTAATGAAAAGCTTCGTACCTGATCTTCAACGTTTTTGATACTTGCTCCCCCGTGTTCTTTTAAAATGAGTCCCTCACTTTCTAATTTTTCAAGGTCCTGACGTACCGTTACTTCTGTAACTTTGAATAGGCGGGCGAGATCGATTACTTTAGCAAATCCGTCTTCTTTTAACAGTTCTAAAATTTTCTCCCTTCGTTGATTTGGCAACATGTTTTGTTTTCTTTAGTGTTAGTGTAAAAACAAATATAAAAGAAAATAAAAGAAAGAAAAAGAAAATAAACGTTAATTTTTGATAGAATGTATTAATTTTAAGAAGCTATTATAAAATTCGAAAAAAATAGGGGTTTTTATTGTCTACAAGATTGCAAAGCTTTCAAGTTTTGTTTAGTATTTTTCGCAAACTTGTCATGCCGACGAAGGAAGCATCTCATGAAGGAAATTCGATTTTCTTATTGTTAAGGGTACGGATTGCTTCGTCAATTCGCAATCACTACAGGTAAATTCCAATCAACGTTTAGTGTATATCCTTGCAATCGGGTTTTCATAGCCTTAGTTTAGTGAGATTGCTACGCTATCGTTCGCAATGACTTAAACCGCTTAATATGTCATTGCTAGGAACGAAACAATCTTATTCAGTAATTTCAATTTTTTTTATGAAAACGGGTAAGGATTTATGTTTAGTAAACCGCGTTGCAAACGCTACGATTTATCTATTTATGTAAGTAGGCACTCGTTGCAAACGAGCGCCAGATGGGAGAAAATAATTTGTGGTAAAGAGTCAATAAAAAACTTAACTCATCTTTTTCAACTTAAGAATATCTTTCAGGATAATTTTTTTTCCTTTTAATTCAATCAAACCTAATTTATTAAAATCAGATAATAAACGAATACAGCTTTCGGTAGCAGTACCAATTATACTGGCGATTTCGTCGCGGCTGAGTTGGATTTTAAGTGTGTCATCTTCATTTTTACCAAAAGTATCCTGAAGATAGAGCAGGGTTTCTGCAAGGCGTTCTTTAACGGTTTTTTGAGCCATATTCACCATCTGGCTGTCGGCTTCTTTCAGGTCTCCGCAGATGGTTCTCATCACGTTCATAGAAAACTGATTGTTTTTGTCAAAAAAGCCCATGATTTCACTTTTTGGAACAAAACATACCTGCATGTCCTCAAGTGCTACGGCACTCAGGTTTACCGGTTCGTCACTAATCATCGAGCGTTGTCCCAGAAGTTCTCCTTTGGTAACTAATTTTACAATATGGTCTTTGCCGTTTGGGCTCAGTTTAGTGAGTTTACAAACACCGTCTTTAATACAAAAAATACCATTTACATTCTCTCCTTCTTCAAAAATGACTTCACCTTTTTTCACCAAACGGGACGTTTTGCACTCGGCAAGTTTTACTAATTCGTCTTTGTTTAGTGCTTTTAAAGAGCTGAATTCTCTAACGATACATTGTTCGCATTTACTCATTTTAAAGGAAGTTTAATTGTCGTTGTAAAAACTGTTAGTTGGAATAATAGACGTCAGTTCGAGTGTTTTTTTTGTGTAGTAAAAACGGAACAAAAAATGTATCGAGAACTGTTTTTGATGTAATCTTTCTTGTTTTCGATACGATCCCTACCAAAAGCGGAATCCCTCGTACTAACGAAAAATTATCATCAAAATTAATTCTTCCAACGAGTTACAAAATTAATGATTTATATGATATATATCATTTTTTGCCTAAGATTCATTCAGGAGCTTTGCATCAGGTAAAATGAGTAAAGTTATGGACACACAAAACTGTTTCCATTGTGGTTTAGCTATTGTAAAAGAAGCTGAAATTATTTTTGACGCAAAAACTTTTTGTTGCAACGGCTGTAAAACCGTGTACGAAATTTTTAGTCTGAATGATTTGACTTGCTATTACGATTTTGAAAAATCACCCGGAGCAACTCCGCAGGAAATTAAGGGTAAATATGATTTTTTAGACAATGAAAACATCGTTTCAAAATTATTGGAATTTGAAGAGGATTCAACCGCTATTGTTTCACTTAGCATTCCTCATATACATTGTAGTTCTTGTATTTGGATTCTGGAAAATTTACAACGCCTTCAAAAAGGAATAAGCAGTTCTCAGGTTAATTTTTCGGAGAAAAAAGTACGTATTGTTTATAATTCGAATGAAGTTTCACTGAGCGAAATTGTTCGTTTGCTGTGTTCTATTGGTTACGAACCGTATATTAGTTTAGATAATTACGAAACTCAAAAACAAAACATGGACAGAAGTCTGACCTATAAACTGGGTGTCGCTTTTTTCTGTTTTGGCAACATTATGCTGCTTTCTTTTCCCGAATATTTTGAGATCAGAGAATTCTGGCTGGACAATTACAAACCGTTTTTCAGGTGGCTGATTTTTGCTTTGGCTTTACCTTCTTTCTTTTATTCCGCAAGTGGTTATTATGTTTCGGCATATAAAAGCATTAGGTCTAAAATGTTCAATATTGATGTTCCTATCGCTTTAGGAATTATTGTCATGTTTATTCGCAGCCTGGTTGATATTGTATTGGATTACGGTTCAGGTTTTTTTGACAGTCTGACGGGCTTGATTTTCTTTATGCTTTTGGGCAAAATGTTTCAGATTAAAACCTACAGTTTTCTAAGTTTCGAAAGAGACTTTAAATCGTATTTTCCGGTGGCTGTGACCCGAATAAATAGTGATGCTTCTGAAGAAAGTGTTGCGGTTTATGATATTCAAAAAGGCGACAGGCTACTGATTCGAAATCAGGAATTAATTCCCGTTGACGGAATTTTAATTAGCGAAAAAGCCGCTATTGATTACAGTTTTGTTACCGGCGAAGCCATTCCAATCAGCAAGATTTCAGGTGATAAAGTTTTTGCCGGAGGAAAACAAATAGGGAAAGTGATCGAAATGGAAGTCTTGTTTTCGGTTTCCCAAAGTTATCTGACCCAATTGTGGAGTAATGATGTGTTTCAGAAAAAAGTGGAACAAAAACACAAAAGCATTACTGACAGTATTTCCAGATATTTTACTCCTATATTATTATTGATCGCTTTTCTGGGATTTGGCTATTGGATTTTTACAGATGTGAATACTGCTTTTAATGTATTTACGGCGGTATTAATCGTGGCTTGTCCCTGTGCTTTAGCATTAACAGCACCTTTTACATTAGGAAATATTTTGCGAATTACAGGAAAGCAGCAATTTTATCTTAAGAATGTTTTGGTTATCGAACAACTGGCACAAGTGGATACCCTTGTTTTTGATAAAACCGGAACAATTACTACCAATAAAAAATCGAATATCTCTTATGAAGGAAAGTTACTTTCTGAACCTGATTTAATTTTGATAAAATCCATTCTTCGCGCATCGAATCACCCTTTAAGCCGAATGTTATATGATTTTTTACCGGAAATAGAAAAAGTGAAAATTAACGATTTTGAGGAAATTGCAGGAAAAGGAATTCAGGCAGAAACAGCAGGTAATTTTATAAAAATTGGTTCAGCAGCTTTTGCCGGAAATTCTGAAGAGAATTCGGTAATACAAACCTCCGTTCACATTCAAATTAATGGAGAGTATTTGGGGAAATATGTTTTTAAAAATCAATATCGGGAGGGATTAGAAAATTTATTTAAAAAATTGAATAAAAAATACCTAATCAAAGTTTTGTCGGGCGATAATGCCGGGGAAAAATACGCTTTAGAACAACTTTTACCGCAGGGAACCGAATTGGTTTTTAATCAAAAACCGGAACAAAAACTGGAATTCATCAGACAGTTACAGGATTCAGGTAAAAATGTGATGATGGTAGGCGACGGACTAAACGATGCGGGAGCTTTGGCACAAAGCAACGTTGGGATTTCGATTTCGGAGAATGTCAATGTTTTTTCTCCGGCCTGTGATGCTATTTTAGAAGCCGGGCAATTCCAAAAATTAGATTATTTCTTAAAACTCTCTAAGAAAGCGATGTTAGTGATTAAGCTGAGTTTTGGTTTATCCTTACTTTATAATGTGGTAGGATTAACATTTGCTGTAACAGGTAACTTAGACCCTCTGATAGCTGCTATTATAATGCCTTTGAGTACGATTACTATTGTGAGTTTTGTGACGCTGATGAGTAATTATTATGCGAGGAAGTTGGAAGTTAGAAGCAAGAGAATAGAGAATAGAGAATAGAGAATAGAGAATAGAAAATAGAGGAAGAAAATTTGATTTTTTCTCATTAATAGAATCCCAAAGCATGATAAATGTCATAGAATTTCCGGAGTAGGGATTCTACTTTTGGGGTATAAATTTACAAGGTATGAGTGTCATTTATTTATTAATCACCATTAGTATTTTCGTAGCTATCGCCTTTTTAATTGCCTTTTTTATGGCGGTGAAAAATGGGCAATTTGACGATGATTATACACCATCGGTCCGGATGCTTTTTGATGATGAACTCAAAAAAGTTAAGAGTGAGGAGCTAAAAAAGTTAAGCGACTATGAACAAACCTCTAACTCTTAACCCCTAACATTTTACAATTCATAAACATTTTAATTTTAATATATGGAAATGCAGCAGTTTTATTACGATAACAAAATTGTTAAAAAGTTCATTTACGCTACCATTGTTTTTGGAGTAGTTGGTATGGCGGTCGGACTTTTGTTAGCTCTTTTATTTTTATTCCCAAATTTAACAGACGGGATTTCCTGGCTGAGTTTTGGTCGCTTAAGACCTTTGCATACTAATGCTGTTATTTTTGCCTTTGTGGGAAATGCCATGTTTGCCGGGATTTATTATTCTCTGCAACGATTGCTGAAAGCAAGAATGTTTTCTGATTTTTTGAGTAATCTTAATTTCTGGGGCTGGCAGCTAATGATTGTTGCAGCGGCTATTTCACTTCCTTTAGGATACAGCACTTCTAAAGAATATGCTGAATTAGAATGGCCTATTGATGTTGCAATTGCACTGATTTGGGTAGTTTTTGGGATCAATATGATTGGAACTATTTTAAAAAGAAGAGAGCGTCATTTGTATGTGGCTATCTGGTTTTACCTTGCCACTTTTGTTACAGTAGCCGTATTGCACATTTTTAATAGTTTGGCGTTGCCGGTTTCTGCCATGAAAAGTTATTCTGTTTATGCAGGAGTTCAGGATGCTTTAGTACAATGGTGGTATGGTCATAATGCAGTTGCTTTTTTCTTAACGACACCTTTTTTAGGATTGATGTATTATTATATTCCTAAAGCGGCTAATCGTCCGGTCTACTCTTACCGATTGTCTATTGTGCATTTTTGGTCTTTAATCTTTTTATACATCTGGGCTGGTCCGCACCATTTATTGTATTCTGCTTTGCCTAACTGGGCTCAGAATTTAGGAGTGGTTTTCTCTGTTATGCTAATTGCGCCATCCTGGGGAGGTATGATTAACGGATTACTGACGTTGCGTGGTGCCTGGGATAAAGTTCGTGAAGAACCGGTTTTAAAATTCTTTGTTGTTGCGGTAACCGGTTACGGTATGGCTACTTTTGAAGGACCTATGTTGTCTCTTAAAAATGTGAATGCAATTGCACATTTTACCGATTGGATTATTGCTCACGTACACGTAGGAGCTTTAGCCTGGAACGGATTTATGGCTTTTGGTATCATTTATTGGTTGATTCCAAGAATGACAAAAGGGCCTCTGTACTCTTTAAAATTAGCTAATACTCATTTCTGGCTGGGTACTTTAGGAATTATTCTGTACACATTACCATTGTATGTAGCCGGATTTACTCAGGCTTCTATGTGGAAACAATTCAATCCTGACGGAACTTTGACTTATGGGAACTTCTTAGAAACAGTAACTCAGATTATTCCAATGTACTGGATGCGTGCAGTAGGAGGGACATTATACATTAGCGGAATGTTCATATTAGTATATAACATTTATCAAACGGTTAAAGTTAATAATGCAGTAGAAGACGAATTGGCTGAAGCACCAGCTTTACAAAAAATCAGTGCAGGAAGAATCAAAGGAGAAAAATTCCACCCTTGGTTGGAAAGAAAACCAATTCAGTTGACTATTCTGGCAACGGTAGCGATTTTGATTGGAGGTATTATTCAAATTGTTCCAACTATTATGGTAAAATCTAATATTCCTACCATTACAAGTGTAAAACCTTATACACCATTGGAATTAGAAGGACGTGATTTATACATCCGTGAGGGTTGTGTGGGATGTCACTCTCAGATGGTTCGTCCGTTCAGAAGTGAGGTAGAACGTTACGGGCCGCAATCTAAAGCTGGTGAATTTGTTTACGATCATCCGTTTCTTTGGGGGTCTAAACGTACCGGTCCTGATTTACTGAGAGTAGGAGGTAAGTACAACGACAACTGGCATTTTAATCACATGTGGTCACCTCAAAGTACTTCTGCAGGTTCTATTATGCCGGGTTACAAATGGTTGTTTGATAATAAGGCTTTGGATATTTCAGACATCGAAAACAAGATGAAAGTAATGCGGACTCTCGGTGTTCCTTATACAGATGCCGAAATTGCCAACGCTGAAAAAGCGATAAAAGCACAAGCCGGAAAAATTGAAAATAATCTACATGCCGATCCTGATTTTGTAAAAAGCTACGAAGAAAGTAAAAAGAAAGCTGTGGCCAGAGGAGAAGTTTTTGTTCCAATGCAGGACAGAGAAATTGTAGCTCTTATTGCTTACATCCAGAGATTAGGAACTGATATTAAAGTGAAAAAATAGTTTTTTGAAGATGCTGAGAAGCTAATTTAGAATCTCAGCAACTTAGAACCTTCACAACTTAAAAAGAAAAAATATGTTTGAACAAATAAAACACAATATGGAGACCATCGCAGGAGTAGCGATATATCCAATACTATCATTATTGATCTTTTTTTTCTTCTTTGTAGGATTAGGCTTTTGGGTTTTCTCCTATAAAAAAGAAAAAATTAAAGAGTTGAGTCAGATTCCGTTGAATGATGCCATACCAGTTGAATAATAAAGCCATAGTATTATGAAAAAAATAATCCCAGCCTATCTTAGAGTCATTGTACTTTTCTTTATCATTTTTGGTTTGATAGAATATTTTATAGATTCAGGTAACCGGCCTGCTTTTCTAAAATTTCCCATGGTCAATGTAATTCTCTTAGTTGTTCTGATATTGCTAATTGCTATAGAGGCAGTTATTAGTGCCGCTGATAATATTGTGTACCAATTGCTACCGGAGGAAGAAAAAGCCCGATTAGCAGCTGAGGAGTTAAAACCGCTAAGGGAGTCTGTCTGGTTTAAAAACCTGATGAAAAAATTAACTAAAACGGTTCCTATTGAAGAAGAAGGTAGTTTGTTACTGAATCATGATTACGATGGAATCAAAGAGTTAGATAATAATTTACCGCCTTGGTGGGTGTATTCATTCTATGCCTGTATTGTTTTTGCAGCCATTTATTTAGTTCGTTTTGAAATTCTAGGTGCAGATAATCAGGAAATGGAACTGAAAAAAGAATTGGCTCAGGCTAAAATTGAAGTGGCGGAGTACATGAAAAATGCACCTGATTTAATGGACGAAAAATCGGTTACACAACTAACGGATCCGGCCGATTTAGCAATAGGTAAAACACTTTTTGAAAATAATTGTGCGGCTTGTCACAGAGCGGATGCCGGAGGACAAATTGGACCAAATTTAACTGACGACCATTGGATTCTGGGAGGCGGAATTAAAAATATTTTCCATACGATTACTAACGGAGGACGTGACGGAAAAGGGATGATTTCCTGGAAAGGAACGTTGAAACCTAAAGAAATTCAAAAAATTGCCAGCTATATCATGTCTTTAAAAGGAAGTAATCCAAAAGATCCAAAAGCACCAGATGGTGATCTTTGGGTAGAAGAAATTGCTGCAGCTGAAGCGAAATAAATGTTTTTACCGCAGATTAGAGGATTTTATAGATTTAATTTATTAGTTGAGTCATTTACTCTTTGTAAAAAAATAATCTGTGTAATCTGTGGTTAAATAATAGTAAACACTAAACAAAATGGCACAATTAGCCGACGAAGCTTTTAGAGATAGCATTGGAACGATTGATAATGAAGGAAAAAGGAAATTTATTTACCCTAAAAAACCTTCGGGACGGTTTTATAAGTATAGAAAATGGGTTAGTTATTTTTTATTACTAATTCTGATTGCAAATCCGTTTATAAAGATCAACGGTAACCAGTTCATGTTGTTCAATATTCTGGAGCGGCGCTTTAATATTTTCGGATTTCCATTCTGGCCACAGGATTTCTATCTCTTTGTACTCTTTATGATTATAGGAGTGGTGTTCGTGATTTTGTTTACGGTTATTTTCGGACGCATCTTTTGTGGCTGGATTTGTCCGCAAACTATTTTTCTGGAAATGGTTTTCAGAAGAATCGAATTTTGGATAGAAGGCGACAGAGGTGCTCAGATGCGATTAGCCAAACAGCAATGGAATGCTGAGAAAATCAGAAAAAAAGGCTTGAAATGGACTGTGTTTCTGATAATCTCTTTTGGAATTGCAAATGTTTTTCTGGCTTATCTGATAGGTAGTGATGAATTGATTGTTATGATTGAAGATAATCCTTTGAATCATTTGAAAACGCTGATCTCACTGGGCATTTTTACCGGAATCTTCTATTTTATTTTTGTCTGGTTCAGAGAGCAGGTATGTATTATTGCCTGTCCTTACGGAAGATTACAAGGGGTACTTTTAGACAATAAATCGATTAATGTAGCCTATGATTTTGTTCGGGGTGAAAAAGAAGCAGGAAGAGCTAAATTTAATAAGAAAGAAAATCGTGCTTTAAGTGGAAAAGGGGATTGTATTGATTGCCATCAATGTGTCAATGTGTGTCCAACCGGCATTGATATTCGAAACGGAACACAATTAGAGTGTGTGAATTGTACCGCCTGTATTGACGAATGCGACAGCATTATGGAAAGTGTAGGCTTGCCAAAAGGTTTGATTCGCTATGCTTCCGAAGATGAAATAGAGAAAAAAGCGCCTTTTAAATTCACCACCAGAATGAAAGGTTACACTGCTGTTTTGACCATTTTAGTAGGGATGCTTATTGGGCTGTTGTTTTTAAGAACGGATGTTGAGGCACTTATTTTAAGATTACCGGGACAGTTGTACGAGCATAAAGGCGATAATATCAGTAATGTATTTACGTATAAAATTATTAATAAAACCAATGATGATTTCAATGCCCTTCATTTTAAATTAAAAAATATCAAAGGAGATTTAAAATTGGTTGGAAAGCAAATTATCAAAGTTCCTAAACAGGGGATGAGTAGCGGAACTTTATTTGTTGAAATCAATAAATATTTGCTGGAAAGCGACAAAACCAAATTAAAAATAGAAGTTTACAACGGCGATAAAAAAATTGAAACTACCACCACTAGTTTTTTGAGCCCTAGAAGTTTTGACTAATTCCCCTAAGCTCCAAAGGGGGAATATGTATAGTGAATAGAAGCATTATATTTTAATAAATAGAAAATATGAAAACAAACAATTTAAAAGATTTGAATACTTCAGTGGGAGTTCCCCCTTTGGGGGCTAGGGGGATTAAAATTAATTGGGGAACAGGATTATCCATAGCCATAGCATTATTTATCAGTTTTATTTTGTACTTCGTCATTAAAGTACAATCCAATTCTAAATACGATAATGAATTAGTAGTTGAAGAATATTACAAGCATGATGCCCGCTTTCAGGAAGAAATGGAGCGTGTTCAAAATGCACAGGATTTAAATCACAAACCAATCATAACCAACACAAATGAGGGAATAACTATTGTATTTCCTCAGGAATTTAATGCTGCCCAAATTAAAGGAACAGTGTCCCTCTACAGACCGTCTAACAAAAAATTAGATTTCGATACTCCGATTTCGTTGTCTAATCCAACTTTGCTCATACCTAAATCAAAATTGGTAGGCGGTCAATGGGGCATTACTATGGAATGGCAGTATGCCGGAAAAAGTTATTTAACGAAACAACCAATTTATATTGAGTAGTTGCTAAGCTACTAAGTTGCTGAGGTACTGAGATTCTTAGCAACTTAGTAACTCAGTAACTCAGAAACTTCAAAAGAAAAAATGCTTTACACCGCCTTAATATTCGGATTACTAAGTAGCTTTCACTGCATTGGAATGTGCGGTCCTATTGCTATGATGTTGCCTGTAGATCAAAGGAATCCGGCTAAAAAAGTAAGTCAGATATTCACCTATCATTTAGGGCGAATTACTGGTTATGCCAGTATTGGTTTAGTTTTTGGCTTGTTAGGTAAAGGTTTTTTTATGGCAGGTATGCAGCAAAGATTATCGATTGTGATTGGCGTTTTAATGATTATAGTTATTGTAATTCCTGAAAAGACATTTGCTAAATACAATTTTTCTAAACCGGTATTTCGATTGATTTCAAAATTGAAACAAATTCTGGGCAGCCAGTTTAAGAAGAAAAGCTATCAATCCCTTTTTACGATTGGATTGTTAAACGGCTTTTTGCCTTGCGGAATGGTTTATGTGGCTTTATTTGGCGCAATTGCCATGCAAAACAGTAGTTTAGGCGTTTTGTATATGGTTTTATTTGGATTAGGAACAGTGCCATTAATGAGTAGTGTATTATACCTTAAATCATTTTTGTCACTCGGTGTTCGTAACCGCATTCAAAAAGCGATTCCTTATGTAGTAGTGCTGATAGGAGTATTGTTTATTCTAAGAGGATTAGGATTAGGGATTCCTTATGTTTCGCCATCTACCATGAGTTTGTTTGTTCAGGCAAATCCTAATTGTCATTGAGTGATTTTTTTAGTTTAAATAGTTTTTTTAATGAAAAAGCGATTTCTTGTAGTGTGAAATCGCTTTTTCAATTACATAAGTTTCGTTCTTAATTTAGTAGGTGGATAACCAAATATTCGTTTGAAAGCAATACTGAAATTCGAAACATTTTGATATCCTGAAAGATGGCTTATTTCCTGGATAGAAAGCGAAGTGTCGACTAAGTAATGCTTGGCCTTATTCATTCGGATTTCCTGTAAGTAACCAAAAACCGTATCACCAAAAACCGCTTTAAATCCTTCTTTCAGTTTGGTTTGGTTTACACCTACTTTTCGGGCAAGTCCAACAATGGTGTCCGGATTATTAATATTATCTCTGATTAATTGCGCTGCAAATTTTATTTTTTCGACATCATCAGCAGAAAAATTAGTATATTCTTTTTCGTCATCTAAACTATAATGGCTTAAAGCAATAAGCTCATATATTTTAGATTCGATATAAATTTTTCGGGTAAGTCCTTTGTAAAAACAGTTTTTGATGTCCTGTATTACACTATAGATTTTAGCTCCAACTTTTATTTCATTTTTAGCCAGAGTAGTACTGATGTTTTTTTGAATATTATTCAGGAAATTATCCATTATTTTTGATTCTCCTTCATATTTAGCAAGCACATTTACCGGAAGATGAATATCAAAAGTATTGTAAATTATATCTTTTTTAAAATCCATTTTAGCATGATTCTCTTCAACGGCAAGGTAAGTGATATTGCCCGACATCGATCCGGCAAATCCTGTTACTGAAGTCGGGCTTACACAGCCAATTTGCTGCTCAGAAAGATTAAAATGCATTTCTAACAATGCCGTTTCACCACGCCCTGAAATACTAACATCATCGTGCAATTGATAATTTCCTTCAAGTACTGATAAATCGTCATTAATAGCATGTTCATGAAACAGAATATCTCCCTTAGGAGTAACAAATTTCATGTCCTTTTCGCCTTCAATTTTTATTTCTGAGTGGACAATTTCGAGTTCTTGACCAGTTTCCAGAAAATCAGCAAAATCATTAGAGTCAATTTTAAATGCCATCGCTTATACTTCTATATTCATAATTAAAACTTCCACTTTCATAAATGCATTACTCAGTTATGAAATACTTTTGCAGCTGCAAATGTAATTCATAATCAGTTTAAATTAAAATAGCTTGGCAATTAAATTAAATATTTTATTTATTTATCTAATGGGATTTTTCTACGGAAATGCTTGTCCTGTACATATTCAAGTCGAAGACAATTTAGGTAACCCACAGGCAAACGTTAGTGTATTTGTAGATAACAAAGCTATGGGAGTGAGTAACAATAAAGGAATTGCAGAGCTTTCGCTAACAGATGGAAGTTACACTATAGAAGTTGTAACCAAGAACGGTTTTAAACTAAAACAAACCATTACGGCTGATTGTAATACTAAAAATTATTTCAAATTTACTTTAAATATTTCCGGCAGTGATTCGGCAAAGTTAAAAGAAGTCGTGGTGCAAAACCGAACAGTAAAAAAGCAAATTGAAACGTCTGCGTTTTCTGTTGAGGTTATCGATTTTAAAAAACAATATGCCAAAGCAGGCGATGTGGGGGATTTTATAAACCGTGCTTCGGGAGTAAAATTAAGAACCAATGGAAATTTAGGTTCGGCTGTACAAATTAATCTAGGCGGATTGCAGGGAAAAGCAGTTCGTTTTTTTAAAGACGGAATTCCTATTGAATTGTTTGGTCACGGTTTCAGCATAGGAACAATTCCTGTAAATATGCTGGACAGAGTAGAAATTTACAAAGGAGTGATGCCGGTTTATTTGGCTTCGGATGCTTTAGGCGGCGGAGTAAATATGGTAACCAGAACTTCAAATAAAAATTTTGCAGAGGTATCATATGAAATAGCTTCATTTAATACACACCGCGCAACAGCTAATTTTTATCTTCAAAATAAAAAGAATTTCTACGGCGGTTTTAATGGTTCATTGAATTATTCGGATAATAATTATAAAGTAAATGTTCCCATTCAGAATGATAAAAATGAGGAATTTAAAGATGTGAAGCGTTTTCACGACATGACAAGATCAAATTATGGGGAAGCTTTTATTGGATTAAAAGAAAAATCATGGGCTGATAATCTTCGACTGACTTTGATTTATTCTGATTTCTTTAAAGAAATTCAAAATGATGCTCAAATGGTAAATGTTTACGGGCAGGCGTTTTCGAAAGAACAGAATTACACAGGAATGATCCATTATAAAAAGAAATTTTTTGATGATAAACTAAAAGTAAATTTCCTGACTAATTACAGTCACTTTGATACCAAATTTATTGATACAACAACGGTTCGTTACAATTGGGAAGGAGATATCATGGCTAGCGGTTTACAGGCAGGCGAAATCAGGGCAGGAAATAACCAACAATTAAAATACAATCTGGCTGCGTCGAGATTAAATATGGAATATCGATTGTCTGACCGAAACTTTTTAGAATTCAGTGAACTGTTTCAATATCAGCGAAGAAAAGGAAGCGATCCTCTGGGAGCAATTTCTCCAATTGATGGTATTGATGTAATGACTATTCCGGCAACTTACAGAAAAGATAATTTGGCTCTGGCTTGGCGTTCATTATGGCTGGACAGCAGACTGGAAAGCGTTATTGCCGCTAAATATTACCATTATAAGACAGACGGATATACAACTGATAATTATGGAGCAGCCTGGAAATCATCAAAAGCAGACAGTCGTTTTGGTTATTTGGCAGGACTAAAATGGGCAGATAAAAATTATTTATTAAAATTTTCTTACGAAAAAGCCACGCGTCTTCCTGATGAATCAGAAGTTTTTGGCGACGCTGTCATGACCAGAGAAAATTTAGATCTTAAACCTGAAAAGAGCGACAATTTAAATTTATATGGCGAATATTCAATCCTAAAAGGAAAAAGCAGTCTGGTTTTTTCGGCCAATTTGTTTTATAGAAATGCCAAAGACGGAATTTTTCTTCAGTATGATATTCCATTCAGCCGATACATAAACTACCAGCAAACTGAAATAAAAGGTTTTGAATTTGAAACGAATTATGTTCCTGCAAAATGGTTAAGTACCGGATTGAATATGACTTATCAGGATATTAGAAGAATAGCGGTTGAGAGTCAGTTTAACTACCTTCAGGATTCAAGAGTGCCTAATATTCCGTTTCTGTTTGGAAACTTTTGGTTAAATACTTATTTCGGAAATCTGTTTGCGAAGGGTGATAATCTAAACTTTACGTGGAATGCTAATTACACTCATCGGTTTTTTCTGGTTGAAATTCCAAAAAGTCAGGAACCGTCTTTGTTTGAACCTGTAAAAGATTTTCAAACTTCATTAATCATTCCAAAAGATGGAAGAATGGGGCAGTTTTCGAATGATGTGGGCATTTATTACCATTTTTCGAATAAAAAAACAACTGTTTCAGCTGAATGCCGAAACATTGGAGACATAAGATTGTATGACAATTTTAATGTTCAGAGACCGGGAAGGTCATTCCATCTCAAACTAATTTATAACTTTTTTTAAATTAACAATAATTACAATAACTATGAAAAGAAGCAAATCACTTGGTTCCATACTTGCAGGAGTAGCTGCTTGTATGCTTTTATTTTCTTGCAGCAGCAATGATGATAACAATAATGATGACAATGGTAATGTAGATGAAACTTTGCCAAAAAATGAAACCTGGATTATTTACAATGGTGCAGCTAATTGGAGCGGAGGTGTTTATGCATTAAAAGACAATAAATCAAGAGAAATCAATCTTGCCGGACTTCCCTTTCTTCAGGTAGCCTCTTCTTTAGGTGGAAGTGTTTTAGACAAAAGCCTTTTTAAAGTAAATGATGTTTCAAATACAAAACAGGGAATTACTAAAATGGGGCTTGATGCTTCAGGTAAAGTGGTAGATCAAGGATTTTTACCATCACTTTCTAACGCGTACGAAACAAACTACTTAGTGGCAAGTGCTACAGAAGGTTACTACTGGGATAAAGTTAGAGGCGGATTGAAATTACAAAAATTCAACCCAACCACTATGGAAAGAACAGGAGAAATTGATTTTTCTTCGCTTTCAGAAGGACAACCTTTAGAATCAATCGGGCAGTTAATTATCGCAAAAAGAGAAAACAAATTATATCTTGATTTATTATTAGGAAGTAAAGTAGGGAACAACTGGCAGGTAACTCCTGCGGTAAAAGAAGTAGCAATTGCAGTTTATGATTTAACGACAAATAAAATTGAAAATGTAACTAAAATTGGTAATACAACTAATTTAGGTGTTTTTATTGACCACGTTCTATGGAGTTTAGACGCGGTTACCGGTGATTTATATTTTGCTACAGTAGGTGATATGAAAACACAGCCAACGGACTATTCTTCTAAAATTCTTAGAATTAAAAAAGGAGAAGTTAATTTTGATACAACATTTGTACTTGATATTAGAGCGTATCAGTTTCCGGCTGAATTCAACCGACTTTTTGCTCACAACAACAAAATTTATACTACAATTCCATCAAGACCGGTTTCTTATTATGGAGGAGGACAACATGGAGTTAAATATAGAGATGATGTTTGGTTCTGGAACGAAATTGATGCCAATACTAAAAAAGCAACTCGCTTAAACATGCCACCGGATAATTTCTATACAACACAAAATCCATTTTTCCATAATGGTGAAATTTATTTCCTGTCAAATAGTACTTCAGATGGTTTTTCAGGAGTGATGCAATACAATCCAACTACAAAAGTTACTAAAGAAACTTTCCGTTTAAAAGAAAGCGGAAGAATCCAGGGATTCAATATTATTACAGATTAATTTTAGTCTTTTTTTAAAACCTAACCTGCTTGTCTAATCGATAAGCAGGTTTTTTTTATGGTTTTTGTTAAGTGTGAATTGTGTAGTTCTTATTGTAAATTCTGTAAATTATTTCCAGAATTCAAAATGTAAATTTACAGCAGTTACCTAAACAGAAAAAATACAAGACATGAAAACAGAAAATGAAGGTTTTGATTTAACTATTACTGTAAATAACTTTAATTTGTCTTATAATGATGTTGGAGAAGGAAGTGTTCCGGTTATATTTATACACGGTTTTCCTTTTGATAAATCGATGTGGCATGGGCAAATGGATTTTTTAAAATCAGCTTATCGTGTAATTAGTTTTGATATTCGAGGATTTGGGAATTCTATTGATACAGATTCTTCTTTGAGTATTGATTTATTTGCTGAAGATTTAATAGCATTTATGGATGAATTAAACATCGAAAAAGCAGTGGTGTGTGGTTTGTCTATGGGTGGATATATAGCTCTAAATGCCTATCAGCGATTTTCTGAACGGTTTGAAGCTTTAATTTTAGCCGACACACAATGTATAGCCGATACTCCTGAAGTCAAAGAAAAACGTTATGAGGCCATCAATGAAATAGAGGTTAATGGCACTGCAAATTTTAATGAGGGTTTCATAAAAAAAGTTTTTTATGAAGATTCATTTAGAAATAAAAAGGAACAGGTAGAAGAATTAAAAAAAGTGGTATTCTCTAATCCTGAGCATGTTGTACAACGAGGACTTAAAGCAATTGCTGAGCGATCAGAAAGCTGTTCTGTTCTGACTGAAATTAATATTCCAACATTAATTATCTGCGGAAAAGAAGATTCTGTGACCCCGTTAGCACAATCAGAAGCAATGAAAGAATCTATATCCGGAGCAACATTAAAAGTTATTGAAAATGCAGGTCATGTGTCTAATCTGGAACAGAAGGATAAATTCAATCAACATATTTTAGATTTTTTAAAAGCTATAGATGTTGTTGGTGACGGAGCTTTTAAAGTAGATTAAGGGAGAACTAATAATTGTATTTATAAAAAACCTCGCTTTGGCAAAAAGGAGGTTTTTTGTAAGTATATTTTTGATTTATAAAAGTTTATTCTGTCGGCATTTTCGACATATCCATATAGAATACTTCCCAGGTGTGACCGTCAAAATCTTCAATAGTACGTTGTTGCATAAAACCATAATCTCTCATTTCAGTAGGTTCGGTTCCGCCAGCATTCAAACCGTTGTTTACAATAGTATTTACTTCGTCAATACTGTCAGTCGATAACGAAAACAATCCCGCAATATGGGCTTTGGTATCCGCAATGGGTTTATTTGTAAAGTTTAAAAACTTTTCGTGCGTTAAAAGCATTACATAAATGCTGTCACTCCACAACATGCATTTTGCGGTGTCATCAGAAAATTGAGGATTGTTTGAAAAACCTAATGCAGTGTAGAAATCCATTGACTTTTGAAGGTCAGTTACAGCCAGATTGATAAAAACTTGTTTTGCCATATTTTTAAATTTTAGTTGTCTGATTTTAATTGTTCTAAGATAAGTAAAATATCAACTAAGTAATTTCTAGTTCATAAAAATTGATTTTAATTTAAACTGTCATAGAAAACAAAGCAGTTTCGGGTGCTTTTCGTTTTAAATGTAAATCAAATGCCATACAAATATTTCTAACAAAAGCTTTGCCTTTATCTGTTACCTGGATTCCGTTTTCTCTGATTATAAGGATTCCGTCCTGCTGCATTTCTTTCAGTTGTCCTAAAATTTCTCTTATTTCTTTAAAATAAGTTTCATTAGTATCCCAGCTGGTTTCAAAATGACACATGAGGTTCAGAATATGTTTTCTAATAATCAGATCTTCATTCGTTAACAAATGACCTCTGAAAACAGGAAGTTGATCCCATTCTAAAAGTTGGTAATAATCATCCAGGTTTTTCTCATTTTGTGCAAAACTATACCAGCTGTCACTAATAGACGAAACACCTAAACCAATCATTAATTGGGTTTTTGACGAACTGTATCCCATAAAATTACGATGCAGCTGACCTTTTTGCAAAGATTGATACAGACTATCGGTTTCTAATGCAAAATGATCCATACCTATTTCGAAATACCCATTTTTGAGTAATAATTCTTTTCCCACTTGGTACAAAATTCTTTTTTCCTGATTTTTAGGAATATCCTCATCTTTAAAACCACGCTGACCATTTCCTTTAATCCACGGCACATGAGCATAGCTGTAAAAAGCCAGACGGTCGGGCTGTAATGATTTTGTTTTTTCTATTGTATCCACAATATCTTCTGTTTTCTGAAAAGGTAATCCAAAAATAATATCATGCCCAACAGAGGTATAACCTATTTCTCTTGCCCAGAAAGTAACTTTAGCAACATTGTGAAAAGGCTGTTCGCGATGGATAGCTTTCTGTACTTTTTCAGAATAATCCTGAACCCCAAAACTGACTCTTCTAAAACCTAAATCATAGAGTTTTTGCAAATGTGCATACGTTGTATTGTTGGGATGTCCTTCAAAACTAAATTCATAATTTTCAGCTTTATCGGCGTAAGCAAAAATACCGTTGATTAAATCTTCCAGGCTTTTTGTTGAAAAAAAAGTAGGTGTTCCGCCGCCCCGATGAATTTCTTTGATAATGGGTTTTTCATTCAGAAGTTTGCTGTAAAGACGCCATTCTTTCAAAACAGCCTGAATGTAAACGGATTCTACATTATGATTTTTAGTAATACGTTTATTGCAGCCACAAAATGTACACAGACTTTCGCAAAACGGAAGATGAATGTACAAGCTGATTCCTTCTGTAGCATTGCTCTCAGCAAATGATTTTCTAAAAGTTGTAATCCAGTCCTGATATGTAAAATCAGTTTCGTTCCAGTAGGGAACAGTGGGATAACTGGTATAGCGCGGACCGGGTACATTGTATTTTTGAATCAATGAATTGTTCATGATAAGTATTTTTATAATTCAAAAATAATATGCATTACAGCAAATAAAAATGACAATTATCATGAAAGCAAGAAGTTAGTTATAGAGTGAAGTAGTCAAAAATGGTATAAAAAAAACCAGGCAATTTTTCAAATTTGAAAATTGCCTGGTTTTATCATGCTTCTGCATATTTTTTACATTTCTGACTTCTTGGACTACTCCTGATTCAGATTTCTAAGTTGTTTTAGTTTTTCTTTCCAGGTTTCTAAACTTTCTTTGTGGATAGCAATATTTTTTCGGACTTCTAAAACAATTGAATTTTCCTTTTTAGCATTTTTAGTATTTGTAAAAAACTGAATGTTGTTTTCCAACTGGAAAATTTCATTTTGGACTTCTTCAATTTTGCGGATGATAAAAATCTTTTCGTTTTCTAATTTTCTGTTGTCATTATTTTCCGAAAGGTTTTCTATTTTATTGGTAAAACGCATCATATCGGAATCTTTTTTACTCAAACTGAGTTTGTCAAAAAGGGCATCTAATATTTTGTTGAACTTTCCTTCAATATGTCTTCTGGTGTAAGGAACTCTACCCAGATTTTTCCAGTTTTCAATATGCTGTTTGATAGCATCTAAATCGGTTTTATGATCACCAGCGAGCTGAAATTCTTTGATGGTTTCCAGATATTCTTTCTTTTTGTCAAAAGCTTCCATCTCTTCCGCATTGTGCTCATTTCTTTGTTCTTTTAAACGATTAAAGTAATGATTACAGGCTTCTTTAAACTCAGTCCAGACTTTATCAGAATATTTTCTTGGAACATGTCCTATTTTTTTCCAATCTTCCTGAATTTGTTTCATGATTGGTGTTGTTGCTGAAAAATCTTCGCTTTCTTTTAATTCATTTGCTTTGGCTACCAGTGCATTTTTTTTATTCAGATTTTCATTTTGTTCCTTCTTAATATCCTTGTAAAAAGAGTTTTTAAAAGAATTAAAATTTCTAACCGCAATTTTAAAGGCAGACCAGGTAGCTTCATTCACTTCCGAAGGTACTTTTCCGGTAGAAAAGAAAGCATTTCTTAAGGCTTCTACTTTCTCAATCTGAACGAGCCATTGAGAATGTGCATTTACTTTTATAGTCCCTAATTCTTCAATCTGGGCAATAATAGAATTCTTTTTTTCCAGATTTTCCTGTTCCGTTCCTCTTATTTTTTCAAAAAGAACTTCGCGTTTGTCATGCATTTTCTTAGTTAAATCACTAAACTGATTCCATATTTCATCACGATGTTCTCTGGAAACAGGACCTATATCTTCTTTCCATATACGGTGTAAATCCTGTAATTCTCTGAATGCTTTGTTGATATCCTGCTCCTGAAGCAATTCTTCCACGCGGGAAATGATTTTTTGTTTAAGCTCTAAATTGTGCTTGAAATCCAGGTCTCTGGCTTCTCTGTCTAAGTGCAGATAATCATAAAAATTCTCTATATGAAAATGATAATTATTCCACACGTGATTGTATTTATCCTTAGGAATCGGACCTGCATTTTTCCAGCGCTCTCTTAATTCATTGAAACTTTTTAAGGTATCCTTAATATTTTCATTAGGATTAATGAGTTCTTTTAGTTCTTCTACAATAGCTAATCGCGTAGCTAAATTATTTTTTAAATTATTCTCAAGACTTTTAAAGTGTGTGTGTTTGTTGTCTTTGTATAAAGTATAAAACTGATCAAATTTTGTTTTTAAGGGAAAATGGTATTCAAATTCTTCGGTACTTTCAGGGTTTTCAGCTTGAAATTCCTCTTTTTTCTCTTCAATAAAATGATTGTATTTTGATAAAAAAGCTTTTTTGATTTCCTCAACATGATCCCGTATTGACATTACTTTTTCATTGGTAACCAGCTTTTGCAGTTCATCAACTAATACTTCCATAGAGAAAGTCTCATAATCAGGCATAGGAATTTCATGACGGGCTTTTAAGGTTTCGTCTTCATGTTCTTCAGCGTTTGAAGCTTCAATTTCATTTAAAGCCTGTTGTCTTTTTGATAATGAATTTGATTCTTCGATATCTGTTGCTGTTTCATTTTTAGCCGTTTCATTATTCGAGTTTTCCTGAATATCAGTGGCTAAATTTCCGTCTGTCCGTACTTCTGGCCCGGACAGGTTATCATTCGTTTCTTCTAACATTTTTAAAATGTTTAAGGGTTCATTATAATTGGTTAAATCGCTTGGAAAGATAGTAAAGGTCTGCTGAAAATCAAAATAAAACCATTGTTTATCGTTGATGTTGTAAAAAAAAGTGGTGTTTTTTAAGAAAATAAGCCACTTTTTTTTAATAATTCAGTATAAGCAGTACGATGTTTTTAATGTGGTTTCCTTTTGTCAGCTATTATTCACAAACTGATATAAAGACAGTAATCTTAAATAACAATAGTTCTGAAAGTCAGGTTAATTCGGGGTTTATTTATTTTTTTAGACGGGGGTAACCGATGCAGCCAATGGGTTTGCGTAGTACCTTTCATTACTAAAAGACTTCCTTGTTCAAGTATTAGTGAAACGGTTTCTTTAGTGGTTTTGTGTTTGAATGCAAATTTTCTTTGTGCCCCAAAACTTAGTGAAGCAATGGCACCGTTTTTCTTTAAATCTTTTTCTCCATCGCTATGCCACGCCATACCTTCATCACCATTGTGATATAAATTGAGCAGACAGGAATTATAGGTTTCGCCTGTTATCTGTTCGGTTAATAATTTTAATTCCCTGAGTTCACTTGTCCATGCAAGCGCTTCTTTGGTGGTATTTGAATAGCTGTATTTAAAATTACTATCGCCATACCAGGCCACTTTTCTTTTGGTAATAATCAGTTTTCCAAAAATAACAGCTTCATCATTTTTCCATTCGATACTTTCCAGTAAACGGTGGTAGTAGAATTCGGCTTCAGCGTAATCCATTATTTTACCATAATACAATACCGTACCATCTACGGGCAAAAGATTGGTGTTTGGGTCATATTCGGATGCTGCACTGAATAAATCCATTTTTATTTTGAATCTTTAGAAATATTGGGTTGGCGGTATACTTCAATTTCTTTTTTAGTTAAGCGCTGTTTTAGCCATTGCATTATTTTATCGAGCTCTTGTTTCTCAAATTCGTTTTTACTTTTATAGATAAGGACCGGAACTGTTTTAGTACTATCCGTTTTTTCATTAAAAGTATGGTTTGAAATCGAAATGTTTTGTATGTCAGGAAATAATATTTTCATTTCGGCAAGGAGTTCATTATTGTCAAAATGATTGAATGCAATTTGTTTTTTTAAGTTCAGAATAGTAACATCTTTCTGGCTTAAAGCAGATTTGTTAAAATTAATTTCGTTTAAAATATCACTTTTCAAATCAGTGGTGTCTTGTTTTATAACTAATTTGGTGTTGTTTAATTCATAATCAGGGAGGCTTTGGTTGAGTGCTTTTATTTCGGCATCGCTAAAACGTTTGGACAAAAAACCCAATTCCAGAATTTTGGGACTTTTATTGAACTGTGTTTTTTTATAGACCACAGTAATTCCTTTTTCATTAAATTCTTTTTCTGTAAAAATATCAATTTGTTGCTGGTATTTTTTCTCTTCAAATAACTGATACGCAAAATAAATACTTGGCAAAAGCACAATAGTGATCACTGTACTGATATAGTAT
Organism: Flavobacterium plantiphilum; assembly: GCF_046000495.1. Lineage (NCBI taxonomy): Bacteria > Pseudomonadati > Bacteroidota > Flavobacteriia > Flavobacteriales > Flavobacteriaceae > Flavobacterium > Flavobacterium plantiphilum. The sequence goes on along the minus strand of NZ_JBELQA010000006.1, from coordinate 171,224 downwards.
TTTACTTTTTTCTGAAGCTTTTCATCCAATTGTTTTTTTATTGGATATTTCAGGTATTTAACAATTAAAAATGTGGATATACAAATGAATACACAGTTGATGGAGTAGAGGTACATCGCTCCGAAAAAGAATTTGTAACCACCGGTTGCTAATCCGTATCCGGCAGTACAAAGAGGAGGCATTAAAGCAGTTGCAATTGCCACACCGGGAATTGGATTACCTTTTTCAACCCGGGTTATTGCAATTACTCCAACCAGACCACCAAAAAACGCAATCAGAATATCATAGATATTAGGTGAAGTACGGGATAAAAGTTCCGGCTGTGCTTCTTTAAACGGACTGATATAAAAATAAATAGTAGAAACGACCAGTCCGGCAATAGTAGCAATTAAAAGATTTTTCAGGGATCTTTTAAGGAGTTCAAAATCATAGGTTCCAAGTCCGAAACCTGCTCCTACAATAGGTCCCATCAAAGGAGAAATAAGCATCGCTCCAATGATTACAGCGGCCGAATTGACATTTAATCCAATCGATGCAACTGCAATCGCACAGGCTAAAATCCATAAATTGGCTCCCCGAAACGATATATTTACTTTTACATTATCTAAAACTTTAGACTTATCATCTTCACCCTTAGCAAGGTTTATATAATCAAAAAACTTTCTAATTATGGATTTCATTACTTTTCTTTAAATTATATTTTAATAACATAAAACCAATACAACCTGCCGTTAAAGAAGACAGCAGAATTATAAATTTAGCATTATTTATTATACGATGATCATCAAAAGCTAATAAAGTAACAAAAATTGACATTGTAAAACCAATACCTCCTAAAAAACCAACACTGATAATAGTTTTCCAGTTTAAATCACCAGGCAGTTTGCACAGACCTATTGAAACAGCGAGAAAACTAAATAATGCTATACCTAAGGGCTTACCAACAATCAGTCCCAGCATAATTCCGATACTGTAATGTAAACTCAAAGTCTCTACAATATCTGATCCTAAGACAATGGCTGTATTGGCTAGCGCAAACAGCGGTAAAATAATAAAGGCTACCGGTTTGTGTAAAAAATGTTGCAATTTATAAGAAACAGATTTTTTTGTTCCGTCTCCAAAAGGAATAACAAAGGCGATTAATACACCCGTAATTGTAGCATGAATTCCGGAATTCAGCATAAAATACCACATGATTACCCCACCGATAAGATATGGGATTAAGTTTTTTATTTTCATCCTGTTAAGAATGAATAAGAACAATAAAATTCCCAAAGCAATGGCTAAATTGATCCATAGAATAGTTTTAGTATAAAAAACAGCAATAACAAGTATAGCTCCCAAATCATCAATAACGGCCAGAGCTGTTAAGAAAACTTTTAAAGACAATGGTACGCGGTTGCCCAGTAAGGAAAGCACTCCCAGAGCAAAAGCAATATCAGTAGCCATCGGGATTCCTGCTCCTGATTGTGCCAATGTCCCGTAATTAAGCAGTAAATAGAGCCCTGCAGGAACCAGCATTCCTCCCAGTGCAGCAAAAATAGGTAATAAAGCTTCCTTAATATTAGACAATTCGCCCAGATAAATTTCGCGTTCTAATTCTAATCCGATAAGTAAAAAGAAAATAGTCATTAAACCATCGTTAATCCAGTATTCCAGACTCTGCGTTCCTATTTTCATGTGCCAGGTATGAAGATATTGGTCTGAAAAAATTGAATTAGCAAGTATTAATGAAATTATAGTACAGCCAATTAAAACAAGTCCACTTGATTTTTCATTATCAAAAAATTCCGTAAAAAGTTCTGATTTGTACAGGCGCTTAATTGTTTTTTTCATGTGTTGTTACTTTTGTTATTTTATCATTTAGTTAAAGAAATGATTTAAATGGCTTTAATATTTATTAAAAATGTAGAGATATGCAAAAATAACGAAATATCTATTAAAAATATGCTGTTAAAAACATAATATTAGTCACTTTATACACAGATAAAATATTAAAATGAAAAATTGCCTTTAGTTTTTTTATCAATTTAGTAAGGAATATTTAAAAAAACTTTCAAAAAGAAATAGTTATGAAATTTTAAAGTCTTTGAAATAAGTACCTTAATCCTTTTATAGAAGGTTTTTATAGGATATTAGATTAAAACTATTCCAATCTGACTGCTAATTTATAATCAATGTAGTATTTTTGGAATCGATAAAAAAATGCTACCACTACTTATGAAAATAGTACTATCACCCGCCAAATCATTAAATTTTGAAACGGAACTGCCTACAGCAGAATTTACGCAACCTGCATTCCTGAAAGAATCCAGACAAATTCATAAAGTATTAAAACAGCAATCACCCAAAGATTTATCTGATTTAATGGCTATTTCAGATAAATTAGCCGACTTAAACTGGCAGCGTAATAAAGAATGGAAAACGCCTTTCACGCCCGAAAATGCGCGTCCGGCAGTATATACTTTTGACGGTGATGTGTACACCGGTTTAGATGCTTACACGATTCCGGTAGAAAAATTAGATGTGCTTCAGGACAAATTAAGAATTCTGTCCGGTTTATACGGTATTTTAAAGCCTTTGGATCTCATGCAGGCATACCGATTGGAAATGGGAACAAAACTCGCTGTTGGTGAACAAAAAAATCTGTATGATTTTTGGAAAACAACATTGACACATTCGCTCAATAAAGAACTGAAAAAAGGAGAGTTGTTTATCAATTTAGCCAGTAATGAGTATTTTTCTGCAATTGATGTAAAAGCTTTGAAAGTGCCTGTAATCACTCCTGATTTTAAAGATTATAAAGATGGAAAGCTGAAAATGATTAGTTTTTTTGCTAAAAAAGCCAGAGGAATGATGGTGCGTTATATTATTGATACGAATGCCGAAACTATTGATGATTTAAAAGGATTTAATTATGAAGGCTATCAGTTTGATGCTAATTTGTCCAAAGGAAATCATTTGGTTTTTACAAGGTAGAATAAAGGCAAGAAGAAAGAAGAAAGAAGAAAGAGTAAAGATAGTAGTTATAAAAAATTCCGAATTGCACTTTAATAAATAGTGCAATTCGGAATTTTTTCAATAAATCAAATTCTAAGTTCTAAATTCAAAAATCCATATTAATGCATTGCATCAGCAGGATTGATTTTGTTATTTCCTTTTTTAATAAATAAAATAATAGGAATACAGCATAAAAAAAGCAAACCCAGATACAGGAAAATATCCATGTAAGCCAATACTGTACTTTGTTTCATAACCGAAAAATCAAGTACTTCATAAGCCTTTTTCAAAGATTCATTTACAGAGTATCCCTTAGCCATAAAACCTTTTTGCAGCTGATTTAGTCTTTCCTGTACGGCAAAATTGCTGCCGTCTAAGTTAGAAACAAGATTTACTCGATGCATTTGACTCAATCTGGTGATAAAAGTGGTTATAATAGCAATACCAAAAGAACCTCCTAATTGTCGCATCATTCCTGTAAATGCTGCTCCTTCGCCAATGTTTTTTCCTTTAAGTGTGGAAAGTGATAATGTGGTAATGGGTACAAAAAGTAATCCTAAACCAACTCCCCTCAGAATTAAAGGCCAGTACATATGTTCGACTCCGGTGTCAGGAGTCATGTTATAATACATGAGCAGTGTAAAAATAAAGAACACCAGAAAACCTCCCGCAACCATATATCCCTGCGGAACACCTCTTTGAATCATTTTACCCACGAAAGGCATCATGATGGCTGTTGTAATCGATCCGGGAATTAATAACAAACCGGCATCTGTGGCAGTCCAGCCTAATATGGATTGCGTGTAAATAGGGATAATTAATGTAGAACCATATAAACCGAATCCCATAATGAAACTCATGACGGTTCCTATGCGTAAATTTCCGTCTTTTAGTACACTTAAATTCACAATTGGATATTTGTATACTAATTGTCTCCAGATAAAGAGGATTAATCCAAATAAAGAAACAACACTCAGCGTTACAATCAAATCATCATTAAACCAGTCATCCTGTTGCCCGTGTTCTAATACAAACTGTAACGAACCAATAAAAGTAGCCAGCAGAATAATTCCGTACCAATCGACCTGATTGGATTTTAATTTCTCACCATATTTAGGGCTTCTGACAAATGTAAGTGTCAAAAGTGTCGCAATAATTCCCAATGGAATATTGATGTAAAAAATGTAAGGCCATGAAAAATTATCTACCAGATAACCACCTAATGGCGGACCCAGTGTAGGTCCTACAATTACACCCATTCCGTAAATAGCCTGAGCCATTCCGCGCTTAGTAATGGGATAACTTTCGGTAATGATGGTTTGTGCGGTTACCAGCAGAGCGCCACCTCCCAAACCCTGTACAAACCGGAAAGCTACTAATTCCCATATATTTGTGGCATTTCCGCACAAGAAAGAAGAAATAGTAAATATAATGATAGAAACAGCAAAATAATTACGTCTTCCAAATTGTTGCGAAAGCCAGCTTGTCATCGGGATTACAATAACATTTGCAATTGCATAGGCCGTAATTACCCAGGCAACATCTGTTAAAGTGGCTCCCAGGCTTCCCCTCATATTAGTCAGAGCCACATTGACAATAGTAGTATCTACAATTTCCAGCAGGGCACATAGCACAGCTGTAATTGTTATGATTACTCTTCTAAAGCCATATTCTACTAAATCGTCATCTGCTAGTACCATTTATTCTGTATTATTTTATTCTGATTTCGTTTTTTATTAAACCGTTAGTTCGGATATTTTGCCTGATAGAATAAAGCAAAATGGATCTAAAATCAGTTTTTATTCTAATTTTTATGTTCTGCTAAAAGAGAAGAACTCTTCCCGAAGTGTTGGGACTTACACAACTTAAATTAGCTTTTATATTTATTTCAAATGCACATCTACATCCACATTCATTCCCGGACGCAGTAGTTTTACTTTTTCGATGTCGTTGCTTGAGTCGATACTAATTTTTACTGGTAAACGCTGAATGGTTTTTACAAAGTTTCCGGTAGCATTATCCGGAGGCAAAATCGAAAAACGGGAACCTGTAGCCGGTGAAAACGATGTTACTGTTCCTTTAAATTCATAATCAGGATAAGCATCTACTTTTAAAGCTACTTTTTGACCTGCAACCATTTTGTTTAATTGAGTTTCTTTAAAGTTGGCAATAACCCAGGCTTCATTGTTATTGATGATATAAAACAAGGATTGTCCCGGTTGTACTAATTGTCCCGGCTGAATGTCAATTTTAGAAACCTGACCATCAATTGCAGCTGTTACAACGGTATAACTTAGATTTAATTTAGCCGATTCTAACAAAGCCTCCGCTCTTTTAATATTTGCCTCAGCAACATTAATTTGCTTGTCAGAAACAACAGATTTGGCCTGAGTAACTGATTTTTGAAAAGCGCTGGCTCTTTGTTGTTGTTGTAAAATGCGAACCTGATTTTCAGCTTCCTGTTTCGCTGCTAAGGCCTGCTCATATTGCTGTTTAGTAATCGTATGATTTTTGTACAAATTGCTGTAACGGTTAAAATCATTTGTTGCTAAACCAAGTTTAATTTTTGCGGTCTCAATATTTCCGGTTGCTGATTTTACATTCGCATCCGATACAGATACACTTGCCAGAATACTCCCTACATCTGCTTTTGATACTTCAAAATTCCCTTCGGCTGCTGCCAATGCGGCTTTAGCTTCATCAATTTTTAACTGATAATCTTTTTTATCAATAGTAAATAGAGTATCTCCTTTTTTTACATAATCATTGTCTTTGATATACACCTTGCTTATATATCCTGAAACTCTTGGGATAATAGGATTCATATATTTCTCCACTTGTGCATCATCTGTTTCTTCGTGAGAAAGAGAATGAATGTATTTATAAGAACCATATATAACGCCTAATAGGATTAAAGAACCTATTATAACGATAAATTTTTTGTTTGTTTTTTTCTTTTCCATTTTAGGTATCAATTATATTTTAGAAAGGTTGAAAGTTTGGTTTAATTGTCCTGTTACAGCCAGTAAACTGTAATATTTTTGAATCACATTGGCTTTTGCCACAGCTTTATTAATTTTAGCACTCAGTTGTTCAACATCGGCCTCCAGTAAATCATTAGTGTCAGATAAGCCATTGTCGTATTTATCTTTTATAATTCGGTAATTTTCAGTTGCCTGTTCTACTGCCTGAGTATAAACGCTGTTTTGTTTCACTGATAAATCATAATCTTCCAGTGCTTTTTTAACCTGATTTTTAATGTAATCAGTAAGCATCATTTCTGAATTCTGAACTTCTGCTGCTTTGCTTTTTGCTACTTTAACTTCCGTCCCGTTTTTAAAAATATCACTGATATTATAAGATAATCCAATTCCAAAATTCATCGCATTCTGTACCGTTACTACATTTTTTAAATCTAATGTGGTGTAACCGGCAATAAGTGACAGAGAAGGGTAGTAGCCACTTCGCGCTACTTTTATACTTTCAAGACTTGCTTGTTCCTGAAAGCGAAGTGCCTCTAAATCTTTGCGGTTTTCTAATGCCGGATTTTCATCTGTGGGAATGTTGTTTAGTTCATAAGCTGCCAAATCACTTTCCTGAACGCTTATCTGGGTATTAGTATCCAGTTTTAAAAGACTTGCTAATTTGTAATTTACCACGTTTAAATCACTTTTAGCCTGATCTAAAGATAGTTGCACTTTAGACAGCTGTAATTGGGTTTTAAGTAAATCGTTTTTAGGAACGATTTCGTTTTTTTCCAGCTCGGTAAAGTCTTTTACACGCTGTTCAGCGCTTTTGTAATTTTCCTTTAGTAATTCTACCGTTTTTTGTGCTTTGTACAATGCCACATAATAATTAATTACTTCCATGGCTGTTTCTTCTTTGGTTTGTAACGCATTTGCAGCTTCGGCCTTATACAGATTATCCGAAACTTTAATGCTGTTTTGTAATTTAAAACCGGAGAACAGCGGTAAACTGGCATTGATTTGGCCTAAAACCAGTTGGTCGACATTTGGGGCTTTAGTATCTGAACCACTTTCCTCATTCTCGCTGCCATTATTTTTTAAATCAATAGAAGCTTTAGTTAAGCGCTGGTATTGTGCCGAAGCTTTTAAATCGGGATAGCGATGATTTTTTACAGATTGCAACTCGTATTTTTTAGTCGTTACTTTGGCATTGGCTAAATTTACCTCATTGCTTTTCTCCCAGGCCAGGTGAATGGCTTGGTCGAGCGTTAAACTCTTTTTTTCCTGTGCTTCTGTGGCTGTTATTCCCAGGAATAAAAACCCAAAGAGTATTAAATGATTAGCTTTCATATAGTAGCAGTGCTTTTATTGTTTGTTGAATGTGTGTTTTAAGTTTTGTCTGAATATAATTATCGAATTCTTCGTCTGTTTCAAGGGTTAACAGTTTTTTAAAATAATCCTTATTCATGTAGAAATGGAAAAAAGTACCCATAATCGTGGGAGGAATTAGCGGAATAATCACTTCTTTTCTAAAAATTCCTTTCGCCTGACCTTCATGAATAATGGTTTCGAGTGATTTTAAATTCCGGTCACGGACTTCATTTAAGAGCTTCATTTTGTCTTCTTTCTCTTCTGAAGAAAATTCAAAATGCAGGATTCTGTAAATTCCTTTATTGCATCGGATTCGATTGACATACAATTCGATTAATTTGTCAATTTTTTCAACAGGATCTAAATTTTCCACCGATAAGTTTTCTATCTGAATTTTTAAATCAGAAGTGCGGTACAGTATTAAAGCCTCTAAAAGTTTTTCTTTTGAACCAAAATAGTAAGATACCATGGCAACATTGATTTCGGCTTTCTTGGCAATTGTTCTTATCGAAGTTCCCTCAAATCCATTTTCGGCAAACAGCGTTTCGGCTATCAGAAGAATTTGAATCTGCTTTTCATTAAAATCAGTTTTCACTTTAGATAAATTTATAATTACAGCACAAAATTAAACAAGTGTTTAATTTAAACAGCTGTTTAATTTTTATTTAACGTAATCTTAACACTGTGTGATTTGTTATTATTTTTTTAGAAAACTTTGTAAACTGCTGTTATTATTAGAGACAGCGGTGCTTTTGTTTATCAAAAAGCCATCAGATAGTCACTTGATAAATAGTTGTTTTAAATCTTAAACTGATGAATAATTTGAGTTTTTTCGGCTCTCTGATACCAGTCATTATATACCAAATCAAGAGTATTTACCTGAAAAGTTCCAAAATCGTAATGCTTGTATTTTTCTAATACCGCAATGAGTTCAGCAGTATTCTCAATAGGCGCTCTAAAACGGCATACGGTACTATGAGCAGTTAAAAGAGTATAGCGGCTGTCAATACTTTGTTTAAGATTAGTTTTACTGAAAGCTTTTCTGAGCGAATCCCTAAAGGAATTTAAGCTTTCGTCAGATGGGAATCCCTGAATCATAACAGCCGAATCAGATGCCGTAATACCCTTGCAATGAATTTCCAGATTTGCAATGGAATCTAAATTTTCTTCAATTACAGTAAGGTATTCTTCAGTATTAATCTGATTTAAAGAGAAACCGGTTTGGCAGGAAATAATTGAAAGAACAGTAATATGAATATCCGTATTGGGGTAATAATACTGGCTGTTGTCTACTTCTTTTAAGGCACTTAAAAAGCGCTGGATTTGCTTTTTTACTTTTTCCGAAGGGCGAATAAGTAATGTAATTCCGTAACGATTGTCATTGTTGGAATCAATTTCTGGATCCAGCACATATTTATTATTTAAAATATTTTGAACAGATCGATCAAATAATTTTTTATAATGAGCCTTTAAATCCATAATGAGTGATTGTGATACACAAAACTAAACATTTTTCCCAGTTTGAATTAATATAAAGTTAAATGCTTTGAAATAAGCAGTATAGCGTTTTGATTCAAAATTGTGAATATCTATTTGAATTATTTACGTTTTTTTTTACCCTAAAATATATCTTTGACATCCTTAAAAAAAGAAAATTATGAGCGCTATCTGGTACGAATGCAAAGTAAAATATAGAAAAACGGATGAAACCGGTAATCAGAAAATGGTAGGTGAAATATATTTAGTTGACGCTATTTCTTTTACCGAAGCCGAAAGCAGAATGAATGAAGAGATGAAGGCTTTTGTAAGCGAAGAATTCAAAATAGCGAATATTAAAGTTGCTAATTATGCCGAAATTCATCCCTTTGAAAATGCCGACCGCTGGTTTAAATCGAAGATTTCATTACTGGCTTATGATGAAGAAAGTGGTAAAGAACGCAAGACCAATATGTATTTTTTAGTGCAGGCCAATGATGTAAAAGAAGCATATGATAATACGGTTTCTGCCATGAAAGGAACCATGGGTGATTATACTATTCCTGCAATTTCTGAATCGCCTGTAATGGATGTTTTTCCTTATTTCAGTGGCGATGAAGATGAGCTGGAGCAATTGGAAAAATTCAACACACTGAAAGCTTCTAAACCGGAAATTATTTCAGAAACGGAAGATCCTATGGAATTTGCAGTTGAGGAAGAAGAAGAGTCTGTTTTATAAAAAACAATTTGAAAAAAAAATATAAATCGCAAATCATAAATCCCAAAACGGAATTGTGATTTGCGATTTTTTTATTGTTGTTACTTATTTTCTACGACATAAGACAGCTTGTTTTCTTCTTTTCGGGTGCTGATAGAGCTGGCAAGAAAGCTGATGATAAAAATCTGGGAAGCATGAAAAAGCATGATGGGTAATAAAATTATTCCCATTGCACTTGGATTAGGAAATAATATTTTGGCAAATACGGTTCCGTGGACTAAGGATTTTTTAGTACCGCAAAACTGGGCTGTAATTTTATCTTCGGTACTAAATTCAAGTCTGTTACTCACAAAACCGGTCAGAAAATAAACAACATAAAATAATCCGAAAACAGCAAGAGCAATCAGTACTAATTCAAATGCATCTATTCCGCTAAAAACATTTTCCTCAAAAGAGCTGCAAAAACTCTTATAAATAATTAACAGAATAATTGATTTGTCAAAAAAAGTCAGGTAATCATTGTATTTTTGGGCTAAAGTACCCCAGTACCGATGCAGTAATAATCCCAAAACTACCGGAATTACAACTTCGGTGATGAGTTTACTGTAAATTTCGCCTAAATCATAATTAGCACCGCTGTTGTTCAGAAAAAGACCCAGCCAGAGGGGTGTAACAACAATCCCTATTAATCCTGAAATACTGGCATTAAATATAGCAGCAGGGATATTTCCTCTGGCTATAGAAACCATTACGACCGAAGAAGAAACGGTGGAAGGCAATGAGGCCAGAAATAAAAAAGCAATCCAGATATTCCTGTCGTTTTCAGTTTGTAATAAGGGATAAAAACACAATACAATTAAAGGAAACAGTAAAAAAGTACAGGTTTGTATCACCAGATGTAATTTCCAGTTTTTTAATCCTGATTTGGTTTTTTCAGGGCTGAGTTTGAGTCCATAGAAAAAAAAGATTAAAGAAATTCCAATACTCCCGATACGCTCCAGTGGCAACGGACCGGATTTTCCTCCCAATTCTGGGAACAGATAAGCGGCAATTACGACTATTATTATGGAAAGAACAAACTTGTCAATTTTAAATTTCATACTAATTATTTCATTGTAGAAGACGCAAAGATAAAAAACTGCTAAAAAAAGGATGTGACTTGATAGCTGATTTTGTGAGGTTTTTAACTGTTTTACAAATAATATCCCATATCAAAGCAGTCAAATTAAAAAATATGCAGTAATTAAGTTTTTAAATATAAGATTTGTAAAAAATTCTATAACTTTAAAAGATGTAATAAGGAATACTTTTATTTTTCTAATATAAAAAGTCATGACTCTCTCTATAGCCATTGTAACAGGAATTTTGCTTATAGCATTTGCTTTGTTTATAAGCGAAAAATTTACGGTGGATAAAACGGCTTTTTTTATATTATCAAGTCTGTTAATTACCGGTGTAGTTACACCTGAAGAAGCGATTTCAGGTTTTTCGGATAATGCTGTTCTAACCATTTTGTGTCTGATGATTATCGCTATCAGTTTAGAAAAAAATGGGGTGGTTTCTTTAATGGCTCAAAAAATTATTCCGATTGTTAAAAAATTACCCATTTGGATTTTTTTACCTTTATTAATGATGACTGTTGGCTTTTTCTCAGGATTTATCGCCACCACAGCCGTTGTAATTATTTTTATAAAATTGGTAAATGAACTGGATAAACTGGGGAAAATAGATCGTTCTAAAGTGCTTTTACCCATTTCTTTTGCAGGAATCTTAGGTGGTAGTTGTACTTTGATGGGAACCAGTACGAATCTGATTGTTTCAGATATTTCAAGAAAAAGCGGAATAGGGCGTTTTGAATTTTTTGAATTTTCAATTGCAGGAGTTATCTTTTTACTGGTTTCAATTCCTATTATTTATATTCTGGCCAATAAATTTTTACCTAAGACGCCAAACGAAGAAAAGATTGATATTCATAATAAATTTGGTTATATCACTGCTGTAAAAATTAAATCGGGTTCACGATTAATAGGTAAAAAAGCTTCTGAAACTGAAATCTGGGATGAAAATGATATTCGTTTAATTAAAGTACAACGTGGAAAACGCCATTTAAAAAGCGATTTAAAATCAGAAGTCCTACAGGAAAATGATATTCTCTGGCTGGATTTAACTTTAGAAGATTTAACAGCACAAACTGAAAGTCTGGGATTAAATATTTTAGGAGTTGATCAGGATTTAATCGAAGAGCATTTTACAAATGAATACCATGAGGTTATTATTTTACCCAACTCCCGCTTTATTAATATGTCTATTGAAGAGTTTAATGATACGCTGCCCGATAATGTATATGTAAAAGGAATCAGCAGTGATAAGAAGCGCTCGCATCATGATAATTATTTTAAAAAAATATTTTCTAAAAAATTTATCATTCCCGGCAACCGTGTTTTACTTACAGGAAGTTTACCGGAGATTCAGAAAATTGCAAACAATAATAATTTGCTTTTTGCTAATACAGTAATCACTAATCCGCGTATTCCAACTTATAAAAAAATAATTTCTTTTATTGCTATTTTACTGGTAATTGTACTGTCGGCAACAAATACTTTTTCTATTCTGAAGAGTTGTATTCTTGGAGTTGCTTTGTGTCTGTTTTCGGGCTGTATTCAGTTAAAAGATGCTTATACAGGGATCAACTGGCAGGTCATTTTTTTATTAGCAGGTATGATACCCTTAGGAATTGCGATGCACAATACCGGAACGGATATGTTTATTGCTAATTATTTGTATCTGGTGTTAAAGTCCGTTCCTGCTTCTGTAATTATATCTATTATTTTTGCTTTTACGATGCTGATGAGCGGATTCGTATCTAACAATGCCACAGCAATTATAATTGCACCCATTGTTATAGCAATCGCAGCAAAATTGAATATGGATCCCAAACCTCTATTATATGCGGTGATGTTCGGAGCTAATTTTAGTTTTTATACTCCAATGGGATATCAGACTAATGCAATTATTTATGGTTTAGGAATTTATAAGTTCAGGCATTTTTTAATAATTGGAAGTATTCTGTCAGTTGTATTGTTAGTTTTAGCTTCTTTTTTATTGCCATTTTTGTATTTGTAAAATAGATTTTACTGCTAAAGGAGGTATTTTTTATTTTATTTTGATGATTCCGTTTTTGTATAAATCTAATGCTTTTTGCAAGATAGCTTCAATTTGCTGTAAGGGTAAATCCTCGTGGGGATTGATTCTGAAAATTTTCATTCGGGAGCGTTGTCCCTGTTCTAATTCCGGATAATACAGATGTTTTCCTTCTGCGAATAATAAATAAGGTTCTGCTGTTTTTTTATCGGTCCATAAATAACAGAATATCTTTTTTTTATAACAATAACAAGGCATTCCCCATTTTAGTGTTTCCGTAACAAAAGGATCCTGATGAAGAATAATACTTCTCAGAGCCAGTAAACAATCTCTGTTTACTCCTTGTTTGCTTAGAAAATAATGCTGTATCTGATCGTTCATTTTTTTTATATTATTAGCTAACAATCAGTGAAAAAGAGAATAGTTAAATTTTTCCCCAATTGGATACGCTAAGTGTTGTTATATTCAGTGTAATTTAAGAGTATTTCTGGAAAATTAATAAAATATTGGCATTTAAAAAAAAGATATTTTTTAAATTTATATATGCGCTCATCGCAGCAATTATAAGCATTTAAAGCTTTTGTTATTTTGTTCCGGTGAAGAGTAATTATTAATTAAATTTTAGAATTATGACAGCAGAATTTGCAACAATTGAAAAAGAAAACATTGCTTCTCTTATGTTCCCAAAAACAGATGTCCTGGAGGATGACAACGAAATTAAAACACGAATAGGCGAAATAAACCGGGCTTTGGCATTAGGAAATTTAGAGCATTCAAAAATTAAGATTTTCTTTGAAGACAGTGAATCAAAAAAAATGGTAAATACTACTGTCTGGGCGGTGACGGATAAAAATATTGTGTTAAAACAGGGGGTAGTTATCCCGATTAACAGAATATATAAATTATTCTAGCTTACAAATTATCATTATTATCCAATTATCTAATAATAAATTAACTTTTTGCTATAAGCATAAAAAACGGCGCAGGTCTCAACGGAGTCTGCGCCGTTTTTTATTTGAATGTAATCCTTTATTCCCTCACAAAACCCGAAGGCAAAGCCAGTAATTGATATTGAATTGTTTTGGCTAAGCGGTAATCACCCGATGCGTTTGGATGTAAGCGATCTGTTTCTTTATTATGAAAATATTGCAGTTGTTTATCAGCCATTGGAAACAAACCGCTTGTACTGTATAAATTAATCAGTGGCACAGCCCAGTTTGAAGCCGCCTGTTTCAGTACATTAACATAATCATCAATATAAAGACCACGCTCGTTAGCAAAGTTCTCATCAGGTTGTACATTTTTTTCATTGAATTTGGCATACCCCCTGTGAATAGGAGTCATAATAACAATCTGTTGTTGCGGATAATTGCTTTTCAGGAATGACATGGCTTTGTTGATACGTCCGCAAAAGGTCGAGTCATTTAGATTTGGAGTTCGGTATTTGCGTGTGACCTCTTGTCCGTTATAATTGGTTTGCTTTGTCGTTTCAGTAAAAAACTCACCCAGCGGAGTGCCATGCATGTAGTCATTGGTTCCGGCAAATAATATTATGGCATCAATATTTGTTCCTTTCTCAGTCTGTAATTTTTCCGCCTGCGTGTAAATATGATTCCATTGATTTCCACTAATGCCATATACAAATGATTCAATTCCCAGCAATTCATTCAGGTACTCCCAATATACATAAGTGGTACCCACACGGCGTTTATCAGTCATCGAATCGCCCAGAAAAGCGACACGCTTGCCGGCCCATTGGGAATCTAATGTTTTTTCATGCTCTGTTAATATTACTTTTGGAATCGCAGTTACAGTAGGCTGTTGTGCAAATAAGCTAAAACTTACTGAGATAAGAATACAAATGGTTGTTAGTGTTTTTTTCATGAATTTATTATTTTATTATTGTTGAGAAATCGACCACAGATGATACAGATGCAACGGATTGTCACCGATTTTTTAAGTCTCAGTAACCCCAGTTTTGTCATCGCGAGGAACGAAACAATCTCATCAAGTTACTCTACAAAGTGTTTTTCTCATTCTAGCGTTCAGAGAATAGATCCCGAAACTTCGGGACTGCGCTAACCTTTGTGCAAATCCGAGCCATCGGGTTAGGTTTTGCAACAGCTAAATAGATTTTAAAAATAAGACTTAGAATTGGAATAAAATTTATAATAATTAACGTCGTATTTATGCTTAAATCTCTTAATCTTCTTGTTACTACAGCTTGCATGGGGATAAATTGTAACAATAAGATTAAATAAATATAAAATAAATTTAGTATTTTTTCATTATCTAAATTTACCTCGGAATATAAATGAAGCATAATTATTTGTAAAACAATATAAACTAAAAAATAGATTCCAAACTCAATTCTTCCAGATTTTCCAGAGAAAGAAGAATAGAAAAACAGTATTTTTTTCAAATGGTTCATCATGCTTTTATTGTTACGGTTAGAAAATATAATTCTGTGCTAACGTTTGTAGATGTTCAAGACCAAGTGTTTCCTTAATCTTGTCATTCCGAAGAATGAGGAATCTCATCAAGTTACTCGACACAGTATATTATTTTGTTGCCTTTTTATTGATTATTTGCTCACTGTTGCGGGCACGGAAAACATTTCCGCGCTATCGGGTTAAATAAATATAAAATAAATTTAGTATTTTTTCATTATCTAAATTTATCTCGGAATATAAATGAAGCATAATTATTTGTAAAACAATATAAACTAAAAAATAGATTCCAAACTCAATTCTTCCAGATTTTCCAGAGAAAGAAGTATAGAAAAACAATAAGTTTTTAAAATGCTTTGTTGTTTTATTTTGTTTTATCAAAAAAGTATGTTTTTATATTAATAAAAATACAATATTACCAATTAAACTTCCAAAAAAGAGAAATACAAAAAGTTGTTTTAACGGAATATATTCAAGAATTTTTTTAAAGTCGAATTTGCTAATTAATACGTTTAAAATTAATACAGGAATAAAAAAAATAAGCCCTATAAAAATACCTGATAAAATTCTTAAGGGAAGAGTATAGTACCAGTTTTCAATTATTTTATTATGAAATTCTTCTGTACCTAAAAAAGGGAACACAGACAAAGTAGTCACAAGAAGTGAAATGCATATAATTAAAAAGCTATTTTATTTTTTCATTATTACCTTTTTTTGAGGTATTGGTCTATTTGAGCTATCAGGTTTTTAAATTGTTTTCCGCAAACTTGTCATGCTGACGAAGAAAGTATCTCATTAAGTAATTCTACAAAGTTATTTGTTCACTGTTGCAGGCACAGAATGCAATTCTGCGCTAACGTTTGTGTATAGACGAGCGATCTGGATTTTATTCTATTTCACGCTCTATATGTTCTAAGTTATAATATTGTTTTGGCGTGCCTTTAAATCCTTTGGATTTAATGTATAATGCTATTGCAAAAGGAGAAGGTTCAAGTTGAGCTAATATTTTTTCTGAACCAAATGTAAATCCTCTTGCATGTCCTATTAAAGAACCTCCATTTAGTAAATTAGCGTTAGCCATATTGTCGAACTCTGTGTCAATTTTATGTATATCTTGAACTCCTATGATCTCATATATTTGGTCTAAATTCAAGTCAATATGTTCTGCATGAATGAAATCGTTTTTGTCAATTTCCATATGACAGTTTTCACAAATATAATTCAATATTTTCGCTTGATTAGAGGTTAGGTTTTTTAAGATGTTTACAAATAGTAAATTAATATCATCACCAATATTCTTTTCACAAGAGGAGGCTATTAATCCTGCCCACATTTCTTGTAAAGTATCATCGTCGCACCACGAACCATTTTCCATGATCTCTTTAATCACTCTAGGATGAGCACAAAGTGTCAATTTTTCACCATCAAAACTCATTTTTTCTTCACTTTTTTGAATGATTTTAATAATATTATTTAATCTCCAATATCTGACTTTATCTTGAAACATTAAACCCAGCTCTTCAGCAGCGGGAATACAAACTCGGCTTAATAATGATTGAGCAGCATCAAAACTCTTTTCTACGCTAATCTTTAGAGCTTCTCCGTATGGTGCAAGTCCAAATATATCTACAGTATTTTTGTTTTTTTCTTCCATTTTGTTCAATTTAGTTATGACAAGTCCATAAAGACTGATAATTCAAATTTATGTCTCCATTTTTTATGGATATGCCTGACAGTTTTTTAAATTTTAAATAAACTCAAATATATTAAAATATTCTTACAAAATTGATTTTGGAAATAAAACGTTATTTACTAGCCCAGATAGAGCCGATATCCTCGTAGCGTAGCGAAGAGATAAAGGCGAAAGCGGGAGGGAGGTTCATTGAAAACCCAAAAAGTGCTGCTCCTAAAAAGAAAAGATTTTGAAACGAGTACAGAGATTCTGAAATGAATTCAGAATAAAAAAAAATCCCCGACTATTTTCATAATCGGGGATTTCTAAATTTATGCGGTCTGCTTTCTGCTACTGCATTCTGAGTATTATTCGTTAACAATAACCCATTCGCCGGTTGCTAATAAGGCTTCTGCTTTTTTGTATTTCATAGATTCTGTTTTTCCGGTAGCTATTTGCTGAACGGTTACGGTATCGTTACGATTGATTTTTGGCATATCGCGTACAATAGTTTCCGTTACCTGGCGTTGCTGAGTTTCGCCAGCTTCGCGGTTCATATTTTCGCTATTAGGACCCGAGGCCGAAGACCGAATTGGCGAAGCAATTTCGTCTTTAGTCAATTGCAATTTTTCTTTAGGACGCACTACTTCTCTGGCTTCTTCAATTTCAGGAGCCGATTGTTGCGGTAAATCACCTTTGAACAGGAATGAAATAACTTCCTTGTTGATTCCGTTTAGCATGCTGTTAAACAGGTTGAAAGCTTCAAACTTATAGATAAGCAACGGATCTTTTTGTTCGTGAACGGCCAATTGAACAGATTGTTTCAGTTCGTCCATTTTACGCAGGTGTTTTTTCCAGGCTTCATCTACAATTGATAAAGTGATGTTTTTCTCGAAATCAGCGATTAATTGTTTTCCTTCTGTTTCGTATGCTTTTTTCAGATCAGTTACTACGCTTAATGCTTTTACACCATCCGTAAACGGAACCACAATGCGCTCAAACTGATTGTTTGGATCTTCGAAAATATTTTTTACAATAGGGAAGGCTTCTCTGGCGCTGCGATCACATTTTTCGTTATAGTATTTTAGTGCTTCTTTATACACTTTTCCGGTTAATTCGATTTCGTTTAATCTTGTGAACTCCGCTTCTGTTACCGGAGAAGTGATGGAGAAATAACGAATTAAATCAAACTCAAATGTTTTATAATCGTTAGTCGCTTTAGTATTCTGAACGAATAATTCGCAGGTGTCATACAACATGTTTGCGATGTCCAGTTTCAAACGCTCTCCAAACAAGGCGTGACGACGACGTTTGTAAACTACTTCACGTTGTGCGTTCATCACGTCATCATATTCTAATAAACGTTTACGAACACCAAAGTTATTTTCTTCTACTTTTTTCTGAGCACGCTCGATAGATTTAGTCATCATCGAATGCTGGATAACTTCACCTTCTTCCAGTCCCATACGGTCCATTACTTTAGCTACTCTTTCAGAACCAAATAAACGCATCAGGTTGTCTTCCAGAGACACATAAAACTGAGAACTTCCCGGATCTCCCTGACGACCGGCACGACCACGCAACTGACGGTCAACACGACGGGAATCGTGACGCTCAGTACCTACAATGGCTAAACCTCCGGCAGCTTTTACTTCGGCAGATAATTTAATATCGGTACCACGACCAGCCATGTTAGTTGCAATAGTTACCACTCCGGCTTTTCCTGCTTCCTCAACAATTTGTGCCTCCTGTTTGTGCATTTTCGCATTCAATACATTATGCGTAACTCCTCTCATTTTAAGCATACGGCTTAATAATTCAGAGATTTCAACAGAAGTGGTACCAATAAGAACCGGACGACCTGCTTTAGACAATTCAGTTACATCTTCGATAACGGCATTGAATTTTTCACGGGTAGTTTTATAGATAAAATCTTCTTTGTCTTGTCTTGCAATCGGACGGTTAGTAGGTATTTCAACTACGTCTAATTTATAGATTTCCCAAAGCTCGCCAGCCTCAGTAACAGCTGTACCGGTCATACCGGCAAGTTTGTTGTACATTCTGAAATAGTTTTGCAAAGTTACCGTTGCAAAAGTCTGAGTGGCAGCTTCGATTTTTACGTTTTCTTTAGCTTCAATTGCCTGATGCAATCCGTCAGAATAACGACGACCGTCCATAATACGACCTGTCTGCTCATCGACAATCATGATTTTGTTGTCCATGATTACGTATTCTACATCTTTTTCGAATAAAGAATAGGCTTTTAAAAGTTGTGTTAAAGTGTGAATACGTTCACTTTTAATACTGAAATCCTGGAATAATTTTTCTTTTTCTTCCGCTTCAGCGTCTTTGTCTAATTTTTGTTTTTCGATATTGGCAATTTCAGTTCCAATGTCCGGTAACACGAAAAAGTCAGCATCTGTATCTCCTGAAAGGAATTTGATTCCGTTATCAGTCAATTCTACCTGATTGTTTTTTTCTTCAATTACAAAATACAGGGCTTCGTCCACTTTTGGCATTTCGCGGTTGTTGTCCTGCATGTATTGGTTTTCTGTTTTTTGAAGCAATTGTTTGATTCCTTCTTCACTTAAAAACTTTATCAAAGCTTTGTTTTTAGGTAAACTTCTGTAAGCTCTCAACAGCATGAAACCACCATCTTTAGTATTTCCTTCTTTGATTAATTTTTTAGCCTCAGTCAGGAAACCTGTTGCTAACTGACGTTGTAATCCAACCAGTGTTTCGATTTTTGGCTTCAATTCGTTGAATTCATGACGGTCTCCCTGAGGAACCGGTCCTGAAATAATCAATGGTGTTCTGGCATCATCAATTAATACCGAATCGACCTCATCGACAATGGCAAAATTGTGTTTTCTTTGAACCAGATCAGATGGCGAATGTGCCATGTTGTCTCTCAGGTAGTCAAAACCAAATTCGTTATTGGTACCATACGTAATATCTGCGTCATACGCTTTTTTTCTTCCTTCAGAATTTGGCTGGTGATTGTCAATACAATCTACAGTCATTCCGTGGAATTCAAATAAAGGTGCTTTCCAGGTGCTGTCACGTTTTGCCAGATAGTCATTCACGGTTACTAAATGCACTCCGTTTCCGGTTAATGCATTTAAGTATAAAGGCAGGGTTGCTACCAGTGTTTTTCCTTCCCCTGTTTGCATTTCGGCCACTTTCCCCTGGTGCAATACCATACCACCAATCAGCTGAACATCATAGTGAATCATGTCCCAGGTGATTTCTTTACCGGCAGCATTCCATTTGTTTAACCAGATGGCGTTATCTCCTTCGATGCTTACATAGGTTTTAGTAGCAGAAAATTCACGGTCTTTAGCGGTAGCAGTAACGGTAATTTCGCTGTTTTCTTTAAAACGTCGTGCCGTTTCTTTTACCACTGCAAAAGCTTCCGGGAGAATTTCCATTAAAGTTTTTTCAGAAATAGTATAGGCTTCTTTTTCAAGCGCATCAATTTCTGTATAGATATCTTCTCTTTTATCAATATCTTCGATACTTTCAACTTCAGCTTTTAAAGCAGCAATTTTGGTATCCAGGGCAGCGCGTGCCTCCTGTATTGTTTCTTTAAAAAAAGCCGTTCTGTTTCTCAATTCATCATGCGATAAAGTGATTAACTGACTTTCAAAAGATTTTATTTTATTGATGTAAGGTTGTAAAGCTTTTACATCTTTTTCGGATTTATCTCCGACGAAAGCTTTAATAATGCTGTTTATGAAACTCATAATGGGTTGTATTTCAAATTAATTTATCTCTATGGTGAACCAAAAAAAAAGCCTCTTTTGAGACTTTTTCTTAGTTTTTAATATTCATCCTCATTCCAAAGATAATCTTCGTCAGTAGGGTAATCTGGCCAGATTTCTTCCATCGATTCGTATATCTCGCCTTCATCTTCAATAGATTGTAGGTTTTCAACTACTTCTAGTGGAGCTCCTGCACGTATAGCGTAATCAATAAGTTCGTCTTTGTTAGCAGGCCATGGGGCATCGCTAAGATAGGATGCTAATTCTAATGTCCAATACATCTTTTGTCGATTTAGTTTTGTGCAAAAATAATTTTTTTACTGAAAAAGACAAGTAAAAAATCATTTATTTTATGTTAAAGTTAAGAACGTTGTTTTATTTATAATTTTTGATTTAAAACGCATTATTTTTAAAAATTTTTTGAAGTTATCTCATAATTTAATAAAAATCTAAAATCTCATTTCCTCGGAATCCATTTGACTTCCTCAGCGTTCAAATCATGGGTCAACTTTCGTGCCAACACAAAAAGATAGTCAGAAAGTCGGTTTAAATAACGGATTACTATTTCCGGAATGGTTTCATTATGACTTAAATGTACGGTTAAGCGTTCTGCACGGCGGCAAATGCAACGCGCAATATGACAATGTGACACAGTAGGATGTCCGCCCGGCAACACAAAATGTGTCATTTGAGGCAATTTAGTTTCCATGGTGTCAATTTCTTTTTCTAATAATTCAATATCCGATTCGATGATTCCCAGATTTTGTAATCTTGGTTGACCATTTTTTAAGGTAGTTTTGTCTTCAGGTGTTGCCAAAATGGCTCCCACAGTAAACAATCGGTCCTGAATCTCGATTAAAATAGTTTTATAATGAGAATCCATTTCCTGATCCCGAATCAGTCCGATGTAGGAATTCAGCTCATCTGTAGTCCCGTAGCTTTCAATCCGGATGTGGTCTTTAGGAACCCGGCTTCCGCCAAAAAGTGCTGTTGTTCCTTTATCTCCGGTTTTGGTATATATTTTCATTTTAAAAAATTTAGATTTTAGAGTTCTGATTTTAGATTAAATGTTGTAGTCTAAAAATTAAGATTTAGAAAATAATCTAAATTCAGAAATCTAAAATTATTTTGTAGTGTCACTTTCAATCATTCCGTCACGCAAACGAATAATCCGGTGCGCATAATCCGCAATTTCTTCTTCGTGTGTTACTAAAATCACAGTATTGCCTTGCGCATGAATATCATTAAAAAGATTCATGATTTCTACGGAAGTTTTACTGTCTAAGTTTCCTGTAGGTTCATCGGCAAGAATAATAGAAGGTTTGTTGACTAAAGCTCTTGCCACAGCTACACGCTGGCGTTGTCCTCCTGAAAGCTGGTTGGGCTGATGATCCATTCGGTCGGCCAGATTGACTTGCTTGAGTACTTCAGTAGCTCTGGTATTTCGTTCCGATTTTGGGTATCCCGCATAAATCATGGGTAATGCTACATTATCCAGAGCTGTAGTTCTGGGTAATAAATTAAAAGTTTGAAAAACAAAACCAATTTCGGTATTGCGAATTCCTGCCAGTTCATCATCTTTCATCTTACTTACATCCTTTCCGTTTAAGATATAGGTTCCGGATGTGGGAGTGTCTAAACAGCCTAAAAGATTCATTAAGGTGGACTTTCCCGAACCCGAAGGTCCCATAAGTGCCACGTATTCTCCTTTATTAATTTCTAAATTGATTCCTTTTAATACATAAACAATTTCGTCTCCTAGTACAAAATTTCGTTTTATATCCGATATTTTAATTAATGGCTTGCTCATAATTTCAGGTTTCGATTTAGAATTTATTTTCGAAAAACCAAAGCTAAAAAATCATTTAGTAATAAGTGGATATTATTGTGAAAATCTTATGATTTATGAGTGGATTAATTTAACAGAAAGATTACACCCGAATAATAAAATGCTCTTTGGATTGTTCTCTTCTAAAAAAAACAAGTCCCCACTGAAAAGTGTCGATAGTTACAGAGACTTTTGGATGTTCTTTAATGGTTTCCCAAGCTTCTTCCATATCGGCTGACCAATGAATGTCATCAAAAATCCATACACTATCATTGGTAATTGTTGGGAGTAAAGACTCAAAGTAATCTAAAGTGGCTTTTTTAGAATGATGGCCGTCAAAGTAAATTAAGTTGTAAGTTGTGAGTTGTGAGTTGTGCGTTGCGAGGTATTTTGAAAATTCAGTTGTAATCAATTCAACATTATTGATATTGTCCCTCGACTTCGCTCGGGATAGCAATGAGGATAATTGTTTTTTTGCAATTACCATTGTGTTTGCACAACCTTCTAATGTTGTAATACTTGCTTTTGGATTTCCTAAAGCCAAGGCTGAAGTCGCTAATCCTAAAGAAGTACCTAATTCCAAAATGTTTTCCGGTTTGAAATATGCAGTAATTCGAAATAATAATTGGGCTCTTTTTTTAGAAATCCCAGCCGTTTTGGCAATTTGGGCAATCGCTCTGGTATTTGATTTAAATACTTTAGAACCGGCGCCGAAATCGGTAACTTCAATACTGTTTTTATTCTTTAAAAGCGCATTGCGATAGTCTTCCAATATTTCGTATTCCGGTTTTGGTTTTTTATCGTAAAAACAGTTGGTAATCAAACTAAAAACAAAAGGGGAGTGTACCGCATGTTCGTTTTTTGAATGCCAAAGAAATTTTAGATACGCTTTGATTTGGAAAAACATAGATTGATAAAAGGATTTACTTTTTCTAAAAAAAAATGCCACAGATTTAAAAGATTTACACCCATTAATCCATGCTAATCTTTTAAATCTCGGGCAAAAATAAAAGAATTTCTTTTGACTAAGATTATTTACACTTTTTAATATTCACTTTTCTAAAATCAATTGGGAAACCTTCGTATTGCAATAAAATTCTACCTTCGGTAACCGATGATTCCGTTCCTTTATTGACTAATTTTCCGTTTAGTTTTTGAGTAATAACCCCATTTTTAGAAGTAACCTCAAGTTTGTTCCATGCTCCGATAGCTTTTTCAGCATCGATAAAACGTTTGGTTACCACACTTTTTCCTGGTTCTGTTTTTGTTCCATTGATGTTTAAAGTTACTTCTTGTAACAAAACAAAATCACCGGTGGCACCTTCTTTTATTTGAAACTGAATTCCTTTAGGCCATAAAACATCTGGAGTTTCAGCAGGAACCAGATACATGACACCGCTGTTTTTATTATTGCTTTTTTTAGCAAATTTAGTGTCAGTGTTCCAGCGGAATTCAACCGTTAATTTGAAATTTTTAAAAGATTGTTCTGATATCAAATAGCCCGCTTTTGGACCATACATACGGATGATGTTATCTTCTACCGAAAATAGTTCGGCTGCATGGTTTACTTTTCCTTTTTCTTCCCCAAAAGCATACCAGCTTTTTAAGTCTTTTTGGTTGAAAAGTTTGATGCGTTGGGCATTACTATTTTGCGAAAGCAAAAATAGAACAATAAATAAAAAACGATACACGTGATTCATAATGCTATTTTTTATTTTCTAAATTAGAAATCTTACGAAATAAAATCTGCTCTGAGTGGTGTAAAACTGTCTACTAGTTTCACATATTCAGACAGGGTTTGGATGCTGTGATTTAAATTGGATTCAATTTTAAAAACATCACCTTCTTCTAGTAGGTATTCTCGATCTTCGACAAATAATTTTAGCGAACCCGAAGCTACATAGGTAATTTGTTCGTGAACGTGTTTGTGCGGTGGATCCGGTTTTTCCATTGGTCCGTTAAGGAATTCAATAATGGTAACCATTAAATGATCTAAATGAACAATCTTGCGCATTAAGGACGGATTTGAATTTACTGCTTCAAATCCTTCTTTGTTTTTTATTACTTCCATAAGTGTTTGTAGATAGGAGGCTCAAATTTCCTGAATATTTTTTTTATTACCGAATTTAATAGCAAAAAAAACACCTCATTATTTATAGGTAATGAGGTGTTAGTTTGTACAATTTAAATTATTTATTGATTTGGGAAACCATAATCATTAGATACATTTCCTCCTGATGCCTGAATAGTAGCGGCAGGTATGGCTACTAAATATAGAGGAGAATAATTAGCTGCATAGTCATCAGGTAGATAACCTCCGAATATTCCATTTATATTTACTTCCCAAGGTTTAGCACTGTCATTAACTAAGTCAATCCCATAAGCTACTTTTGTATAACCTGCTGTTGTTGCAGTTGTAATTTCTGAATCAGTTAAAGGTTTAAACAATCCTTTTATTGCTAACATTGATTTTTTTAGTGTTACAGATGAAGGAGCCGCCCAATCAGTAGCTGTTCCTCTCCAAGCAGGAAATAATAGAGGATATAGAGGGTCTGATTCGGTAACATAAGTGTTTCCTGTTAATATATCATTTAAACCTAATGCTTGTGCTTGTGCAAGAGTATACGTCTTAGTATATATATGACTAGAAATTACATTTCCATTTGGAAAAGTATAAGAACCATTTGCACGAAGAGCATCTGCCATGGCAGTCATTTGAGTTTGCAATTCATTAACTTTTTTTGCAAGTAATCCCCAACGTACTAAATCCATTTTGCGTTGTCCTTCGCCTCCCAATTCAAAAGCACGTTCATCCTGAATAGCAGTTAAAAGAGATGTCCCTGATTTACTATTAACATAAGTTGTGGTTTTTAAAGTATATTCAGAATCTGACGGATTAAAGGCGCGTTGACGTATTTTTAGTAATTCTGCTCTGGCATTTGCATCGTCTCCTAATACTGAATAAGTTTCAGCCAATAATAAGATCATATCTCCCAAACGCATAACTGGAGCATTAATACCTGCTACTCTTTGTTTGATAGCATGTGTTTTATCACTCATACGGGAATAATCCCATTTGTTTAAAGATAATCCACCATTTGTAGTACTTCCTTTTTTGAATAAGAGCATTTTTTCATCAGCAACTCCACCTAATCCTGTTGTAGTAACAGTAACATCACGTCTTAAATCTTTATTGTCAAACATACCAAAATAGTAAGTTGGATAAAAACGAATTTGACCATAAGCTTTTGGAGGGTAAGCGGTACTTCCACCACCAGAAGGACGACCAAACGCATAAGGACGTTCAGTCGAACTTCCGGCTGTTTGACTTACCTCAAAGATCATTTCTGGACTAATTTTGTAGTCCATGCCATCCTGGAAAATTGCCTGAAAAGGATTGCTGAATTTTTCAACAGGTGTTCTGGAATCGGTAGTTACCAGAGAAGCATTTCCTTCATAGACTAACTTTTTTAAATAAGTGTTTGCTAATGTATAATAAGTTAAATAATCGCTTCTACGCACCATTTTTCCTCTGGTACTATGAGATTGAATAACATCTCCGTCACCGGAATAACTAGGTGGTCTAAGAGCATAACCCCCTCTGATTAAGGCTAAGCGACCTATTAATCCTTGAACGTATTCTTTTGTCATACGAGTAGCAGTAGTAGCGTTACCCCCAGAGTTTAATTTATACATCATGGGTTCTACTCTAACCAGATTGTCTAATTCAGCTTCTTGAATGGTATTTCGATCGGTTAAGCCTTCATTTTTGTAATCAGACTCAGATAGTATAGGTTTTGTGAAATATATTACATCTCCCCAGTTTCTGGTTAACTCAAAATACATTGTAGCCCGGATAGCTATTGCTTCTCCATACAAATGCGTTAATGCTGAAGGTGTTGTTTTGTCGGCTTCAAGATATTCTGGGTTTTTTTCGAAAGCTGCAATAATAGTATTACAACGGTTAATTGTTTTGTATATTCCATTCCATGAATCTGGTGGATTGTCGGCTAGAGTCGGGGTCTTATAATATAGGTTTTCTCCGTTATAACGACCGGAATTAGATACAAATTCAGGTCCTAATTCGATGTCCGAACCTACGCCTGTAACTTCATAAAACAAACGATTAGAATGTATTCCTGATTCGGAACTAACTAATTGATAAGCACCTAATAATGCTTTGTCTGCTTCTGATGGTGATTGAAAAACAAATTCAGATTCAAAATTAGAATCAGACTGGGTTTCAAGAAAATCTTGACACGAACTGAATATTAGGGTTGATAATAGGCCTAAGTATATTATTTTTCTTTTCATTTTGTATATTTTTAATTAATTATCAACTTAGAATTTTAGAATTTAATGCTTATTCCAAGAGTGAAAGTACGGGCTTTAGGATAAGCTCCAAAATCCATTCCTGGAGTTGGATAAGTACTGTTTCGACCGTTTCCAGCATCAACTTCAGGATCGTATCCTGTGTATTTTGTCCAGAGCAAAGCATTTGTAATAGTTGCATAAATTCTTAAGTTTTGAATAGCTACTTTTTGCGATATATCTGTTGGTAAGGTATATCCTAAAGTTACATTGTTTAGTCTTAAGAATGAACCGTCTTCAATTCCTCCTGAATGGATAACAGCACGTTCGTGAAAAGGCATATAGGTTTTAGCGTTAGCATTTAAGATATTTAATGTTGCTGGATCATAAATTCTGACTAAGTCGCCACTTGCATTTACATCAAACAAAGTGTAGGCATTTTGTGTAACAGTACTAAAATTTCTAAAAGGAGCTTTGTTACCGTAAGAGTTTCCTAATTTGTTAGCATTGTAAATGTCATTTCCGTAAGAGCCATTAAACCCTAATAATAAATCAAAAGATTTATAAGATGCATTGATATTGAAACCACCAGTGAATTTTGCATTAGTATTACCTATAATTGTAGCATCATCTGTTTCGTTAATGTTTGTTGCATGAGTGTCTGTGTTTACTTTTTTTAGTTTTAACATTCCAGGATAAGCTGAATTAGCAGGAAGTCCAGGGAAAGTTCCTAAAACTGAGGTTGAATTAGCTATCCCTGATTTTAATGTGTAAACTTGTGTAGCAGAATTGTAATCAAAGTCATCAGTGGTGTAAAAACCATCGTATTTATATCCTCGTATTAAACCTACAGGATCTCCAACAGAAAAAGCATAATCACCATTAATAGGGGATATGGTTGTTGATGCCCATCCGCTATTGTAATAGTTGTAATTTATACCTTCTGAAAGGGATTCTACTTTATTTCTATTAATGGAAATATTCATATTAGCCGATAATTTAAAATCACCGTCACTAATTATATCTCCACCCAACGAAAATTCTAGTCCAATATTACGGGTTTGTCCAATATTATCCATTTGATTCAAATAACCAGTATAAGCAGGAACATTCTTTGGTAATAAAAGATCTTTAGTTGTATTCCAATAGGCATCTATTGTACCGTATAGTCTGTTGTCAAAAAGACCATAATCAATACCTAGATTTCGCGTTATAGTTGTTTCCCATTTTAAATTAGGATTTATCATCATAGAAGTTGAAGGTATATAAATACCATTATTGATATTATTATATGAATATCCAGTGCTTCCTGTCCAGTTTTCTTTCCATAGACCAGAAGAAATTTGATCGTTACCTACTTGACCATAACTTAAACGCAATTTTAAATTACTGATTATTTTAGAATTTTGTAAAAATGATTCGTCAGATACTCTCCATGCAAAAGCTGCAGCAGGGAAATAGCCCCATCTGTTAGCAGGAGCAAAATTGCTTGAGCCGTCTGCGCGTAAGGTGGCTGTAAATAAATATCTATCTTTAAAAGTATAGTTTATACGTCCAAAAAAAGAGGCTAAATGTCCAGGAATGTCATAAGTATTTTCAATTCTTATATTGTTTTGGTCTCCGTATTGGCTCATTAATGAAAATGCTCTATTATAGTCAAATGAGACAGGATAATTAGTTCCCGAAAGACTTGTGTTTTCGCTTTCTTTATTGTTTATTTCTTGTCCCAACAAGATATTTAAGTCATGATTTTCACCTAATTTTAAGAATTTGTAATTAAGAGTGTTGACTAAACGGTATCCTTTGTCGGTAGTTTTGCTGATGCTTGCATCTCCTCCTTGAACACCTACGGTATTTTTAGCAAATGAACCTGTAAACTGGTAACGGTTACTGTAATTTCTGGTTGTTCCGTAATCAGTACGTAAAGTTAAAGCATCTGTAACTTTCCAGTTTAGCGCTAGATTGGCTCTGTATTTTTGACGTTCCGTTTTGTCATATATGTCTCTAATAATTCCAATTGGATCAAATTCAGGCTTAACATAAGTTTCGAAAAGTCCAAGATCAGTATTGGGATCACCTAAAGGAGTTACCGGTGTGTAGCGTGAAGCATTAGTTAATCGAGAACCTACCGAGCTGGTTTGCGATTCGCTACCAAAAACTTCTTGGTTACTATAATACATATCGGCTTCAAAATCTAGCCCTTTGGCAATTTCACTTTTTATTTTTCCTAAAACATTAGTTCTTTTATAGTACGATTCGATTTTTAATCCATTATCATTAAAATTGTCAAAAGAAACGCTGTATTTGGTTTTTTCGTTACCACCGCTAATAGTAATGTTATGGTTTTGTGCAGTTGTATTTCTAAGAACTTCTTTTTCTAAATCTCTATAACGAGCAGTTTTATATGCGTTTATACCTTCAGGATTTAAGCTGCTGTTTGCAGTACCCAGTCCGTATTGACTAGCCCACGCAGTGCCATTTCCGAAAAGCGTACCAAAATCCCAGTTTAGTTTTACAAAATCATATCCATTTAATGCTCCTAAATATTTTGCAGGGGATTTAAATTGTGTATTACCACTATAAGTTACACTTACTTTACCTGATGTAGGGGCTTTAGTTGTAATAAGAACAACACCATTCGCCCCACGTGCTCCATAAATAGCTGTTGATGAGGCATCTTTTAATACATCAATGCTAGCAATTTGAGAGGCTGGTATATCATTAATATTGCTTACTGGAAAGCCATCAACAATAAATAAAGGATCGTTACTTTGAGTGATTGAACCTCCGCCACGTACTCTAATTGAAACTTTAGAGTCAGGTCGTCCATCTAATGCTGTAATGGTTACACCAGGCATTTTTCCTTGCATTGCGGTGGCAACATTCGGTACAGGATAGGCTGCAAGCTCTTTTCCTTTTACCGATACTACAGATCCGGTAAGGTCTTTTCTTTTTGCAGTACCATATCCTACAACTACAATTTCATCGAGTTGATTGCTTTCTTCAGTTAAGTTAATATTTATTGTAGTTTTTCCGATTACTGGCGATTCACTCGTTTTGTAGCCAATATAACTAAATTGTAATATTCCTTTAGAATCAACTTTAATACTATAATTACCGTCTAAATCTGTTGATGTACCTTGGGTGGTGCTTTTAATAAGTACAGTAACTCCCGGGAGAGGCATTCCTGTTTTTGCATCTTTAACAACACCTGTTATGGTGGTTTGTTGTCCAAGCATTGGTAAATAAAATAGTATTCCAAGTAAGATGAAGTAATACTTCTTGTTTAATGCATTCATAATTTTTTTTTTGGTTTTAATTTCGATAATCGTTTTAGTTGTGTTTTTAATTTTTTTAATTCATTTTTTTGTAAGTTTTTGATTTATAATTCATTTAAATTGTAATCGATTACATTCAGCTAATGTAATAAAAAAAGTTATAATTAGTTAAAAAAACTAAAAAAATATATATTTAGTAAATAAAAAAACGGATAAAAAAACACATATGGTTTTTTTTATCCGTTTTTTTGATAATGTAAAATTTAAGATGTATTTACTTTTTTTACGTTAATTTTTCCACATAAAATTAGTTAATTGATCTCAACTTTATGAGTATCTTCCTGAACTAACCAGGGTCTTTTATCTTCCGATTTCGCAGTAATGTTGCAATTTGTAAAAGTAATAGTATCGGCATGCCGGATAAAGAAACCAAAAGCATTGGTGTTGCCAAAATAACTTCCTTCAGGATATTTTCCATCGTATTCCATTACGGTTTGATTTGTAGTTTGAATGCCTCCTTTTAATTCGAAATTCAGATTTTCAAAAGTTACATTTTGAATGTTATGTCCTTTTATACCTGTAATAATAGAAGGATATTGCTGAGTGAAATCTGTTCCGTTTATATTTTTGAAACTAATGTTTGAAATAGCACCGATGCGAGTTTTTCTATCAGGAACAGTTCTTCTTCTGTCCGCTAAAAGAATAAAAATAGCCTGACCGCAATTTGTAATTTGGCAATCGCGGAAATTCAAATTATCAATTACAGCTCCATCCATGGATTCAATACAGAAAGCGGAATTTTGATACGCATTTTTTAGAATTAATTCAGAAACATCAAAATTCATAAAACTGCCCAAACCATCAGTGCCTAATTTGAAGCAATTACCGGCTTTTACATTTAATTTGTCCAAAATACATCTTCTTACAATAATATCTTTACAGCCATATTCGCTGCCACTTTTAAAGCAAATTCCATCGTCTTCCGATTCAATGTAACTATCTTCAATAAGTACATTATGACAATCCACAATATCAATTCCGTCGCGATTAGGCGTAAGTTGTCCTGTGTTTACTTTTATTTTTTGGATATTAATATTTTCCGATTCAATATAAACTTGCGTCCAACAAGCAGGTTTAATAAGTGTCAGATTAGATACCGTAATGTTGTTACTGCCCACAAATGCCAGTATAGAAGGGCGGTCTTTCTCGGTACCTATTTCTTTTACATGCATCCAGGGTTCGTAATCGCCTTGTCCATTGATGATTCCGCCGCCGGTTATGGTTACATTTCTAACTTTATTTCCGTAAATTAATCTTCTTTGACAATCTTCCAGCATTCGATTAGGATATTTTGTGTCAATAAGATGATGTGGATAGTCTTTTTCATCATCAGATTTAATTCCTAAAAGAGTGGCAGAAGGCTCAATTTGTAAAGTTAGATTGTTTACCAAAACTATTTGTCCAGTTAAAAAAGTTCCTTTTTCGAGAACAACTGTCCCTCCTTTTTCTTTGCAGGCATCAATCGCCTTTTGAATGGCTGTCTGATCATTTGTTGTTCCATCTCCTTTTGCGCCAAAATCATAAACATTATAAACTGTTTTGTTGCTTTGTGCATGGATGCATAAAAAGGAAAATAATACTAAAAGTGTAAGGCTGGCTTTTTTCATGGTTTTAAGTGAAATAGATAGGTTGTAATTTTTGAAAATAAAAATAAGATTTGAAGATGAAATTTAGATGCTGCTATTTAGGACCATCATAATTATAGTGGAAATAATTGAATGCCGCTTTTCCGCCATCGGTTACTTCATTATAACTGAATAATGCTAGTCGAGTTCCTTTCCAATATCCGAATGCAGTGCTGAAATCTGGACCAATACCTTTGAAATTTTTATTGTCAAAACTATAGTAGAAATGATTTTTTTGATGGATGAGATCGAGTGTTAACTTAAAATAAATGATTTTTTTAGAAATTAAAATTTCTTCATAGGTTTTGTCTTTTCCTTCAAAATAAACATATAATTTTCCGTTATCATTTTTAACGCCAATCGAATTGTACATTTTAGACATACTACTTAATCCTGCTTTTTGCCCAGAAACCATATGAGTAGCATCCATTTGAACCATAACTTCTCCGGTATTTCCCATTACTTTTTGGGTTAGAGTATTGTAAGCTTCCATGATATTTGCTGCTTTTTTTGCTTTTAAAACAAACCATCCTTTCTTTTTACTTAAAGACCAATTAGCATTTATGGGGTTATGATTCCATTGCCATTGAAGCCCTAATTCGGCGGAATTAAATTCGTCATCTGATTGCGGGGCAACAATAGGGAAATTACCAGCTATATCAGGTTTTTTCCATACCGCTACAGGTTCTCCAATTCCGTTTCTGTCAATATCAATTCCAATAACTGGCCAGTCGTCATGCCAAAACATAGGTTGTAAGTGCAATACGCGACCCAAAGCATCCGCTGATTGGAAATGATAAAACCACCATTCTCCATTTGGCGTGTCAACAATTGCTCCCTGGTGCGGACCATTAATTTCGGTACTTCCTTTTTCTAAAACTACTTTTTTTTCATAAGGACCATAAATGTTTTTGGAGCGTAAAACAGTTTGCCAGCCTTCAGAAACGCCGCCTTCCGGAATGCTGATGTAATAATAATTATTTCGCTTGTAAATTTTTGTTCCTTCGGCTACAGGACCTGTATATACTGTCTTGCCCTCATCGAGCAGTTTTGTTCCGTCAGCACTCATTTTATGGATAATAATAGGACCTGCACCGTGAACGCTGTGTCCCAGATAAGCCTGTCCGTCATCATCCCAAAACGGACAGGGATCTTCCCATTTTTCTACCTCTTTTACCAGTAGGAGTGGAGACCACGGACCTTCTGGTGTACTGGAACTGGTCATAAACAAACCTTCATTAATTGTACAAAAGTAAACCCAAAATTTATTGTCATGAAAACGTATTGCCGGAGCCCAGCTGCCTCCGGCATATCTTTTAAAAGTATCATAGGCAGGAAAATCCAATCGATCGTAAATCCGGCTAACGATTTTCCAGTTTACCATATCATCTGATTCCTGAATGGTCATTCCCATGTAATGAAATTCAGAACAAATCATATAGTATTTTTTTCCAACTCTGATAACATCCGGATCGGAGTAATCAGCATTTAATAGGGGATTGATATACGTGCCATTTCCCTGATCTCCCCAGGAACCTTTTTTTTGACTATAGGCTAAAGATGAAATTAGTATGAGGAGACAGAGAACCAGTAGTTTTTCTTTCATGTTAAGAAACTTATTTTCCTCTTTTAGGCATTGGAGTTATATCAGTTAAATCTTTGATTTTAATTGGATTTCCAGTTTCAATACTGTTTCGGGCAGCAATACCAATTAATACTGACATGGCACCATCCCGGCTTCCGGCTGATCTTTCAAATGGATCAGCAGTATTTGGAGTTTTGAATATTTTATCGTGTAATCGTTGATCGCCTCCGCCATGACCGCCTTTTTCGGTTGGAACCGTTACTCTTTCAAAATCTTTCCAAAGTTTATGGACAATTATTGTTTCGTGTTTCGCTTCTTCTAAAGCAGATTGTTCCATCTCTTTGGCATGCATTTCAGCCTGATCCACAGTCGTTTTTTTATCATATGGAATGTCTAAAGAGGCTTCAATACGGCCTTCGGTACCATTAAAAGCTAATCTCCAGCCTTCAAAAGGAGAATAGGTTGTCAGCGAATAGTTGACAATGGCATTGTTGGCATATTTTATTTGAGCCGACATTTTATCATAAATATCAATCTCTTCTCTAAAAAGGCAGTTGTCTCTGATGTAACCATCGTATTGTTCATTAGCAACATACAGATTCATCGATTGCTGGTCTTTAGTGATATCATAATAGTAATCACAAGTTGTTTTATGGTCGCAGCTTCTGCAATTTTCACCTCTGAAAGGATTGTTTTTTCCATAATGTTCTAAATCTCCCAAAGCAAAAACGTCAGTTGGATCTGAATCCAGCCACCAATTGAGTAAATCAAAATGATGAGTGGCTTTGTGAACCCATAGTGAACCTCCGCTTTCTTTTTGTCCGTGCCACCGTCTGAAATAGGAAGCCCCGTGATAGGTGTTTAGGTACCAATGAAAATCTACCGATGTGATTTTTCCAATCGTATTATTGGCTAAAAGTTCTTTAATTTTAGTACTGTAAGGACTCCATCTGTAATTAAAACCAACAATCAAATTTTTGCCTGATTTTCTTTCGGCATTTAGGATTTGCTGACATTTATTTTCATCCGTAGTTAACGGTTTTTCGGTAAGTACATCATAGCCGGAATTCAGACCTTTAATGATAAATTCATGATGGGTGGCGTCTTTTGTGGTAACGATGATTAAATCCGGTTTAGTCTTATTTATCATTTCGTCAAAATTCACAAAAGTAGGACAGTTGACTCCGATAAATTTTTTGGCATATTCTAATCTGCCGGGATTTATATCAGATAGCCCCACAAATTCCAGAATATCCGAATATTCCTGAACTAATCTTTTTCCCCAGAAACTGATACCTCTGATTCCGGTACCTACAAGGACAATTCGGAGTTTTTTAGTGCTGTCAAAATCAAATGAACTAAGAGGGAATGCAGTATAAGCTGCAAGCATACTTATAGATGTCAAAAATTTTCTTCTTGTAACTTCCATAAAAATTGGTTTTAATTTGGGTTAATTAATAAATTTAATAAATGGTTTTTTGGTTTTTTAAATGTAATTAATTTATTGATAGGTTGTTAGCGGCGATTTTTGTTTTTGTTTCGAAAATGTCTCTGATTGGCCTCATGGTAAAAAAAAATCATCTGATATACTAACGCACTACCAGATGATTTTAATCTTATGTTATAAATAGTTTATAATTTTTCTTCGTTTTCTGCCTTTTTTCGCCAATAGTTGGCTAATAATGAACCGGAAACATTCATCCACGGACTAAAAACCGCTGATGCTAAACCGAGAGTGGCTAGTTTTCCCATAGACCCGGCAAGACCGGAAGCCATTCCACCATTTTGTAAACCTACTTCGAAAGCGATGGTGCGACTGCAATTTTTGTCTAAACCACAAATGCGACTGAGGTAATAACCAAAAAAATAACCGGCTCCGTTGTGCAGAATAGCGACTAAGAAAAGTAAAAATCCTATCTGGATTAAATTATCTCTTCCGGCTGCTGTGGTTACGAGTGTGAAGTAAATAATACCGAACATTGAAAAATAAGGCATCAGACTGTCAATTTTAGGGTAAGCTTTATAAGCTAAATGGTATAGTTTCCCAACAATAAAAGCTCCTGCAATAAAAGCACTTATTTCTACTAAATGTGCTATTGTACTATCATTTTCGTAAGAGAAACTACTGCTAAAGAAAAGTAATATTCCCAGCCATACTGCAGATAAAATACTTAAAATATCAATTCGTTTTCGGGCGGTTGCACCGTAATTTTTTAATATATCATGAATCATAGCTGCCGCTAAGGGAACCAGCACAATCTTAATAATTTCCATCATCATATTAAAAAAATGAACTTCGACCATAGTTCCCGCAAAAATTTTCATCAGAAACGGGGTCATGATAGGTGCAGCCAAAGTAGAAATTGCAGTAACCGTAACCGATAAAACTAAATTCCCTTTGGCAATATAAGTCATTACATTCGAAGCTAACCCGCTGCTGCAGGAACCTATTAAGATGATTCCGGCTGCAATTTCCGGTTCGAAATTAAAAGTTTTTGCCAGAATAAAACCTGTTATGGGCATGATGGTAAAATGCCCCAATAAACCAATGAGAACTCCTTTTCCCGATTTGCGTATGCCTGTAAAATCTTCAATGCTCATCTGAGTTCCCATCCCAAACATCACCAGTTGGATAATGATTAAAATAAGCCATTTGTTACGCAAATCTATCGAACCAATATGTAAAAAAGTTTGCGGATAAATTAGTCCGGCACAAACGGCGGTGACAATCCAAAAAGTGTATTGGTAACCACTCAAAAGTTTGCTATGCCCGATACCAATAGATAAACTTGAAAAAGCAGCTATCAGACTGATTTTCCAAATTTGCTCCATTTGTGAAAACCAACCAATAGCGGCAAGAATGAAGAGAATGGGACTTGCCCATAAGAAGATTTTACGCATAAGAATTTTGTTAGAAGTATACTTCGGCTAATTTTTTCATGGCAATTCCGGGACTGGCCAAGATAGGAACTACTTTTTCTGCGTCGCTTAATCCGTCAACCACGCGAGCCATGGAAGCCTGAGCCAAAACAATTACACCCACTTCCTTCATTAATTCTTTTAATGCTTTAGCAACCATTTCGTCATGTTTTGCAGCATCGCCACTCATTAAGGCTTCAAAAGCACCTTCACAAAGTTTGGATACTATGGTAACTTCTTTACCCGCTGCTAAGGCTCTTCTTCTCACCAAATCAGAAGTAGGTTCTAAAGTCGTAGGCAAGGTCGCAATTACGCCAATTTTGTTGCTAATTTGTACGGCTTCGTCAGCCATCGCCTGATCTACTCTGATTACAGGAACGCTGGATAAAGTTGCTGCTGTTTCAATGGCTACGCCAATGGATGAACAGGTTACTAAAATCACATCGGCTCCGGCTTCTTCGGCAGCTTTTACATGGTTGACCACTCTGGCTGCTGTATTAGGCATTAGTTTACCTTTTTTTATAACATCTTTAATCAGACTGTCATCTACTATGTTAAAGGTTTCCACACCACTTAAATGCTCCGAACTTAATTGTTGAAATAAAGGAACCAGCGTAGCTGAAGTGTGAACGAATCCTAATGTTTTTGCTTTCATATATAATTTTTTTATGTGTCTAACTTAATTTTTCTCCTTGTAATACTTTGATAAAATAATTCGGAGTTCCTACTTGCCCTCCTTTGAAATTTAACTCCAATCCATTTACTAATTCCTCTTCTGATATAGCTTTGCAAAGCGGTGCTCCGGGGGCTAAAGGCGCCAACATTTCCAAAGCAAAAATGCCCAGTTCAGATGCCGCGTAACTGGAAGTGTCTCCGCCGGCAAAAAGTATTCTTTGAATCGATGCTGATTGTAACGCCGTTTTGATAATTTGTCCTAAAACGCGACCGTAAATTTTGCTGCTTTGTTTTTGGATTTCTTTTTGAGTAAGCCCGCTGTGTTTCAAATAATCCTCGGTTTCGGCAATCCGTGGATCATTGTTGCCGATGCTGGTATGCAAAATCGTATTTTTCCCTGCTTTTATATTTTGGATAATAGCCTGAGCCACTTCGGCAATGCTTTGTTCCTGATGGTCGTGATGCATAACTTTACTTTCCAGAGCGATACCTTCAAAACCATTTGCTAAGGCATATTCAATTTGACCTGCTGTTACCGGTGAACAGCTTCCGGAAACGACCAATAGGGGAGCAGCTGGCCCCGGATGATTGAATTCAAAAGTTTTATGGATTATTTTTTCTTTATTCCATGCCAGTCCTAAAGCCATTTCGATACCTGAAGAACCCACCGTAAAAAGTGTTTTTTCTTTTCCTTTTTGATGGAAAACAGTTCCTATTGTTTTTAAATGCTCCTGATTGATTCCGTCTAAGAAAACTATTTCAGCATTTTCTTTGTTTTTTATTTCTGCTGCTACCGCTTCAGCTCCTTGTTCGATAGTAGTGATATTGACTAAATTGATACTTTTTGTAGTTTGTTGTGCCAAATGCAATCTCAGGTCGGCTTCATGTGCCGGAGTTACCGGATGCGTACTCATTGACGGATGACGGTCAATACGGTAAATTTCACCATTGCC
This sequence comes from Flavobacterium plantiphilum, assembly GCF_046000495.1. Lineage (NCBI taxonomy): Bacteria > Pseudomonadati > Bacteroidota > Flavobacteriia > Flavobacteriales > Flavobacteriaceae > Flavobacterium > Flavobacterium plantiphilum. The sequence continues at coordinate 133,432 of NZ_JBELQA010000006.1, read as the reverse complement.
GCTGGTTCCCATTTTGGCAAATAAATTCCCAAAAACACAATATCTTCCCAAATGCGGGGCGGAAGCAGAAACAAAAGTAGTTTTTTGGTTAAAAACTTCGCTGCCAATTTCGATAGCTTTGCCAATGTTGCCCACATGAGGCGCCGAATCGAAAGTTGAACAAACTTTATAATGTACTTGCTCTGCATTGAAATCTCTTAAGGTTTCGAAAGCAGGGAATAATTCCTCTTCCATTTCTTTGGGAGACATCGAACGGCTTTTTCCGGCCAGACCAATAGCCTGTACTCCGGGAAAAAAATCCAAATCTTTATGCAACGGCGGACGCAGAAAAAGAACGGTTTTTATACCGGCTAAGGTCAGGAATTCTAAGGCATCCGTGGAGCCTGTAAAATCATCTCCATAGTAGGCCAATAATAAAGGATGTTCTTTGTTCATAGCTGTGAAATTATTTTTTTACCACGAATTACACGAATTGACATAAATTTGGATATCATACTATTCCACGAATTTGCAAAAGGCAGATAAAAATTTGTGTAATAACTCTTAGATAATTAGTATTTTTGCTAATTAGTGTAATTCGTGGCTTTTTTTTACGATTTATTATTTCGAGAATTTTTTTACTGATGCTGCAAATTCCGGATATTGTAAAGCGGCTTCTTCAACAGATAATCCGTCAACGGCTGCTTTCCAGGCTTGTTGTAAGGCGTTTACACCCGCAGTTGCTCCCATAGGATGGGCTAAAATTCCGCCACCAGCCATGTATAATAAATCGGTGGTTTGAGTTCTGCGGTAGGTTTCCGGTGCCTGACCGCCCCATTGTCCCGAAGAAACTACGGGTAACGGATTGTTTCCGCATACAAAAGGTTTCAGACAGGATTGTATCGATTTTACAACCGAATCATCCGATTCCCAGAATTTATTCTGAATTCCGTTAACGTGCATTTGGTCAACACCTGCCAAACGCCAGATTTTTTGGTAAGCCGGAAATTCAATTCCTAATAACGGATGACGGTTCAACATTCCCCAGCCATTTCTATGTCCGTGGATGACTAAATCGCCCTGATCACATATTTTTTTTGTTCCACTCAATCCTACGCTGTTGATACTAATCATGGCGCAAGTTCCTTCGTTTTTTTGGATGTGTTCGTATTTGCGTTGCATCGCATCAATCTCATCACTGATGTTGAAAGCATACATGACTTTCTTGCCGGTTTTGTGTGCGTGCTCATTAATTACTTTCATGATAACGTTTACACGGTCATTAAAAAGAGAGTTGGCAGTCGATCCCATTAATTCATCATCCTTGATAAAATCGATCCCTGCATCGATTAAAGTTTGTACTAAAGCTGCTGTTTGCTCCGGGCTCATTCCAACGCTAGGTTTGATAATAGTTCCAATCATCGGTCGGTCACCTACACCGCAGGAAGCTTTGGAACCCTGAATACCAAATCGAGGTCCTTTGAAATGGTTTTTAAAAGAATCCGGAACATCAAAATCCATCAATTTTAAACCGGTAAACTGACTTATTTCGTATAGATTCCCCTGTAAAGTACTAATAAGAACAGGAAGGTTGTAACCAAAGTTTTCTATGGACCAACTCACCTGAACTTTGGCTCTTTGGTATTTTTTACCCGGAATAGCATTCCCCGGAATCGAAGGTTCATCCACCAAATCCAGTTTTTCAATGTGTTCCACACGGGCAGCAAAACGTTGTTTGAGTTCGGCGGTTTCTCCCGGAACCGATACAAAAGTCCCTGAGGATTGTTCGCCTGCCAAAACCGCTGCCGCCTGTTCTACTTCATAAGGGGTTTCGATGTAATATTCTGCAAATATTCTTTCCATTTCTTTAATACACTATACTGTTGTTATTGTTTTAGTCTTCTTGTAAAATTAAGACTTAAAATCACAAATACAAATGATTAGTGTTTTTTTCGAAAAAAATAAATAATATTCGAAAATAATAGAAAGTAATACAAATAAAAAAACAACTCGTGGTAGGAGTTGCTTTTGGGGTATTTTTTGCATGAATGTGTTGCACTATTTACGCATCGTTTTATTTCTTTGATAGAAAATCACTGATTTGATTACTGATTTGTTCCATACCTTTTATCGATGGATGCCCTTCCTTTTTATCAATATTTTTCAGTTCTATACAATCTATATTGTAGTGTTTGCAAATGGTTTTTACAGATTCATTGATGGTCTCTTTCAAATCTGAATTTAGCAGAAAGTATATTTTAACATTCGGATAACGGCCTAGCATATAATCGAGCATATAGGCCATGGCGGGACGAAAATCATATAATTCTTCTTTAGTCCAGTCTTTATATTTGAATTGCCCGATAGGTGCGTTAGCCCAGGCGTCGTTAGTTGCTCCAAAAATGAATATCACATCAGGACTCCCAAGATTATCCATACGGCGAATGAACGAACGAGTGCTGTAATCTTGTTTTTGATAACCCGTGTTACAAATAGTAGAACCCGAAAAAGAATTATTAACCTCTAATTTGTAATTGTTGTCTTTTATGAATGGGTACCACCAGGTTTGTTTTACCGAAGTAACATCTGTTTTTTGAGTGATGCGGGTATTGTACCATACAAAATTGGTGTCAGGAACCATATACCCCTCAAAAGTGGAGTAGGAATCCCCTAAAATGGAAACCGATTTAAGACTCTGTGCATAACCAAAAAAGCTAAAAAAGAGTGATAAAATCAGTATTAATCTCAGTTTGTTTGTTGTCATTTCTATTCGGTTTTTATTGATTCATTTTTATTTTTTGATTTCATATCTACGACAACAGTTTTTGCCCAAAGATCACCTAATCTTAGCCCATTGTTGTGTTTCATAACTAAATATCCAACCAATCCAAAAAAGAACATATCAATCGGATCTAATAAATGTCTTTGGAAAGATTGAATAAATGTCAACCCTCTATTTTGATTTTTTTGGTCAACTGGCTTTAAACTCATAATTCCATTACCTAAAGTTGAACCTAAAAAAGTTTCAAGGCAAACTGTAAAAATAAGCCATGGTATAACTATAATAAATAATGATATGCCAGTTAATTCATAGCTTTCAGGATTTCCAACTGCTGGTTTTCCAAAAATTACAATAAGATTGTAATCAATAGTTAGGATAATTGAATAATCAATTATAACTGCTATAAATTTTCTTTCAATATAAGGCTTTGTCATTTTGAGCAAAGTTTTTTAATATTTATTGGCTAATGATTGGAGTTGTAAATCCTACGATTCCTCTTTCTCTGGTGCTCGATTGCATCGAGTACCTACTTACTTGATAATCCTTAAATAAAGCGTTTGCAACGCGGCTAATTTTTATTCATTTATTAAGAATTATTTTTGATGATCCACGTTGCAAACGCTAGTATTTATCTTTTTATTTAAAGTTGGCTCTCATTGCAAACGATCGCCCGAAGTGAGGGATTCATACGACAGCTTGTCTGTCCAAATCACTATAAGGATAATGTCCCGTTTCTTTTAACTTTTTAAATAATTCTTCGCTTCCGTTTGCTCTTGAAAATTCCATTTCGCTCCTAAAAACCTCTAAGCATAATAATAAATGATGTTTTCTGTTGCCTATTCTAAATTCTTTATTTTCGGGTTGGTAAAGGTCAAATATCAAGCAAGTGTTTTCTTTTCCTTCGTCATTGGGAATCTCACAAGTTTCATTAGGATTTAAAACAGCTTCTCGAGAAAAGAACCCAATTGTTGTAAAAATGCCACAGATTTTCCTTTCAATTAGATTAAATCGTGTTTGCTTGTCTTCACTGTTATTATAGTTGTATTTAGTAAATGTAACAAGTTCATAAGTTCCTAACTTATTTGGTAATGGTCCTGTTCCGTCGGGTTCTAAAAGTTCCATTGTTGCAAAGCCTGTCCCCTTAATGTGATTTGGAAAATAATACATATCAACAGCACCACCAACAGCAAAAGGAATTATCGCATGTCCGACTAAGTCGTGCATTTTACCAAGAATATTTTCAAGTCCTTGTGATTTTAATTCATAGTCAAGTTCATGTTCTTGCTCTGTAAATTCTTTTGGCTCTTGTCTCTTTGCTTTACCGAATATTTTTTTTAATAAGTTCATCATGTGGCTAATTTTATTCATTTATTACGAGTTATTTTTTAATGAACCGTGTTGCAAACGCTACAATTTATCTATTCATGTAAGTAGGCACTCGTTGCAAACGAGCGCCAGAGTGGGTCCTATTTTGAGTACTACCATTACCTTGAAACGCCTAAAACACTCTGGTTATCAATCTTTAACAGATGTTTATATCGAACTTAATCCATCATTTTGCGAACCGCCGTATACGTGACCCGTACGTACGGTGGTGTGAGAGGCACACTCTGTCAGTTACTGACAGAGCCGTCTACTCGATTATAGGCTGGCTTTTTATTTCGTCTTGTAGTTTTCCATTAAATTGATTAAACATTCTTTCATTTGTTTGTGAAATGTCGTTGCTTTTTCAGTGTCCATTAAATTTGGGTGTGCAGATTGATTTCGATAATCCCTGATTATTGTTTTTATTTCATCAAGATATTCAATATTTAATAATTCCTTTTCAAAACGGTCTAAAACAAACTCTTTTAAATCTTGCAGTAGTGGGCTTTTTTCAATTGTCCTACCTGTTAAATATCTAAGATTTACTTCCATTGAACCTAATTCAAAAAACCAATCTTCATTATTTTTAGTAAGACACTTTTGAATATGTTTCGATAACCTAAAAGTATTTTCATCATTTGGTTTGCCTGAATCTTTTTTCCCTAAATCCCAAGCAAATTGTTTTTCAAAATCAATATTTCTGTTAATCAACGATTGAACATATGCTCTAAATATTTTACTTAATAACTCGTTTTCCAATGCTCTACAATATTGAAGAATGAAAGGAGAGTAGTCTGGATTGTCAAGTTTTGAAATTTGGTCGAAGATATATTCAGCCTCTGGTAAATATTTTTGACTTTTTGATTCTAACAAGTCATAATAGTCAAACCAATTTTTAATTTCTTTGATATAGGTCTCAATTTGTTTTTGTTCAAAATTTAGATTGGAAATTTGTTCTTCTAATTTTTGGTTTAATCGTGAAATTTTATCTTCAATTTCACGTGGTAAATTTTGTATTTTTTTAAAATCAACTGACAAATTGAGAATTACAGTTTTAATATCATCAATTTTACTTTCTATGATAGTAAGCTTTTGAGTATGTTCTTGTTGATTTGCTAAAACTTGCTGTAAAGTATTTTGCATACTTTGCAACTGCTCTGCGTGTGGACTAACTACTTTTTCTTTTTTAAGACTAGAATACTTGGTTTTTAATAAATCGTATTTCTCTTTAATTTCAAGAAGTTGATCGTATGATAATTTTTCAAGTTTACTTTTTGAAGCATATTCCAGGTCAGCTATTGGTAAAATTGGAATTTGAATATTTGTCAGGTCTTGTATCGAAATAGTTGGAAGGACAACACCTCTTGCGTGTCTTTTAATTTGTTGATTAAATAAATTTAAACCGCTATCCGTATTAAGGTAAGTTGCAACATATTCAGCATATTTACCACGAAGAATAACAATATGTTGATTGGCAATGAATTTATTGTCATCGGAATTATGCACATATATAGAAACTTTTTCTCTGTTGAAACGAGGAAAAAGTATATCCCCGTTTTTAAGGATTGCCTTTTTTTCTCGTGTGTTTAAAATATCTTTTTTAATAAAGTTATCAGATTCAGTTTCTTCGAGAAAACCGTTTAAAATGTTTCTTGGTGAAAGAATTTTATAGTTCCCTGTTGCTTTCCTTTCGTCTTGGTTAAAAGGGATTCCAAGACATATTTCAACTAAATCTCCTATTTTTTTTGTTTCGTTTTCATTTAATTGTTCTTGATAACTTTGATTTTTGGGATTATGAAAATTAAAATCCCACCTTTCTTTAAGTTTGTCTTTTGAAACCGAAAAGTTTGGTTTTGCAGTATTTATTTTAAAACCATTTGTGTAAGTATAATAATCAGTTTTTGAAGTATTAAATTTACTTAAAACTAAAATTGAAAGTTCAACACCTGTATGTCGGATTGTTCCTTGTGGTAGCGATATAATTTTGCTTAATCCAAACTTGCTTAATATTATATTCCTTTGTTCCGTATATATTGTTGCTGTTAAAAAATTACTGGATAAAATGAAAATGGCGTAGCCATTTTCATTTAACAATTCAAGTGCTTTTTCAATATATAATATTTCGCTTGAAGTTCGTCTTCCGTCAATTTCCAGCCTTTGTCCGAGTGGTGGAAAAGTTACTACGAAATCAAACTTGTCAGATAGAGAATAATTTAAAGGGTCTGAATTTATAAATGTTAGTTTTGGGTTCAGATATTTAGAAAGCTCAATGTTGTTTGCATTTATATCAATACTTACAAGATTTTCAATTTCAGAAAGTTTTGAGGAAATTTCGCCATAGTTTGAATTAAGTACAATAGCATTCTTTGGATTTGAAATATTAGCTAAATCTGCAACTATATTTGATATAGTGTCAGGCACAAAGAATAAACCCTCTTGTCTACCACGATTTGATAATAATTCAAAGTCGTCTAAGGTTTTTATATTTTTTGAAGTCAATTCGTCTATTGTCATTTTTAGCGTCTGTTTTTTTAAGCTTGCCTGTAACTAGTATATAGGTCTGATAGAATCAGACCTATCACCCTTAAATCGGGTTGCTTTGTCTGACAAAATCAAAATTTACTTTTTTTGCTAATATATAAATAAATCTTACAAAATAGTTGATATTAGCATTTATTTCCTTATCATTTCTCTTAAGGTTTCGAGCTGGATTTCCAGTTTCTGGATATAGTCGTTTTTATCAGCCAGTTCTGTTTTTAGGGCTTTTTCCTGTAGGGTTTCAAAGCGGTACGGCAGGTATTCGCCCAGCTGCGCCAGAAAATTGTGTTTCAGCACCAGGCTTAGTTTCCACAAAACGGCAAATTGCAGCGAATCTTTCTTAAAATAATCCCTTAATCCTTTAGGACCTATACCCATTGCCTTGGCAATGCTGCTTTTGGTTTGGGCTTGCTGTATAATATGGTAATGGATAAAATTCCCTATTGGAGGGTATTGTTCGGCTTGGGTAGGTTTCGTGTTATCAGGCATAAGGCGCTATTTTTTAGAGGAATAGTGTCAAATATAAGCAAAATTTCTATAGTGTTTTAGCTTCATAGTACCTAAAAACTCCTCATAGCGAACTTAAAAAATTCCTTTTAGTACTTAAAAAGTACTTGTAGCCTACTTAAAAACTCCTTTCAGATACTAAAAAAACAGCTATAGCAAACCTAAAAACTCCTTTTTAGTACTTAAAAAAGACCTATAACGAACCTAAAAACTACTTTAATGGATTAAAAAAGTACCTATAGCGAACCTAAATAGTTCTTTTTAGGCATAAAAAAGCCCCATTTGTTGAATGGGGCTGGAAATAATGGTTGTATTTATTACTGTAATGCGTGCAATGTCTTTAAGCAAAGCTAATTTTGTATCATTTCAATAAAGGAGAAATCACATAATGTGAGCAGCTAGTGGGATTGCTTCATTCTTCGCAATGAATTTGTACAAGGAGCGCCAAAAAAACAACCTCTTTTAAAAACATAAAAGAGGTTGTTATAATTAACTATTTTTAAAATTACTTCACATCCAGTGCAATTTTTCCGGATTTTACTCCGCTGGCTTTGGCTTCGAAAGATAGTTTTCCTGCTTTTTCAGCTGCCTGTACAATGGCTGTTAATTGACCGTTAAAAAGATGCATTTTAGGCAAATGGAATAAATCCAGACAAGTAGCGTCTCCATTGGCGGAAGCCTTATAATTTCCGGCACCGCCAGCGCTGAAATTCACTAAACTCTGGTCGTTAGGACATAAGTTTCCGTCTTTATCTACCATTCTAACGTTGATATACACCAAATCTGTACCATCGGCCTGCATTTCAGTTCTGTCCGGAACTAGTTCAAGATGGTGTGCTTTTCCGGCGGTGCGAATGATTTTTTCGGCTTTTTTATTACCATCTTTGTCATAAGCAACTACTTTTACTTCGCCCGGTTCATATTTTACGTCCATCCACATCAGGCGGTAGCGGTTTTGAGGTGTTGTATTGTTTTTAGTCTGCTTGCCGTAACTTTTTCCGTTTACAAACAATTCCGCCGTTGGATAATTGGTATAAGCAAAAACAGGAACGATGTCTCCTTCTTTTCCTTCCCAGTTCCAGTGTGGTAAGACATGCAGGGTTTCGGCATTTTTATTCCAGACACTGCGGTACAAATAGTAACGGTCTTTAGGAATGCTGGCTAAATCGATAATTCCAAACATCGAACTGTGGTTCGGCCAGGCATTGATGCTATACGGACTTGGTTCGCCCAAATAATCAAATCCGGTCCAGACAAACTGTCCTAAAGTCCATTCTTTGTCATCGGCCATAGCAAAATCCAAATCGGGTAAATTAGACCAGCTGCAATATTCAAAATCATAAGAGGACGACTGGTGATCCGGATAAATAGCATCTGCTTTTTTCTCTACAGGAAATTTATAAATACCACGCGAACTTACCGTTGAGGTAGTCTCAGAACCTAAAACCATATTCTGGGATAATTTGCTAAATGCTTCTTCATAGCGATTCACACGGTAATTAAATCCCGGAATATCAATCATATTGGCAAAACCATTTTCAAGCACACAAGTCACCTGATCCATTCCGCAGGTTACTAATCGGGAAGGGTCTTCACGGTGGCAGATATCCTGTAAAAATTTAGCCACTTTATAGCCTTCAGGGCTGCATTGTGTAGGTACTTCGTTACCAATGCTCCATAAAATAACACTGGCATTATTACGGTAGTGGTGTAACATATTAATCATGTCTTTCTCTGCCCATTCTGCAAAGAAACGGTGGTAACCATTTTTACATTTGGCTTTGTCCCATTCGTCAAAAGGTTCTATCATCATCATAAAACCCATTTCATCACAAAGCGCTACTAATTCAGGTGCCGGCATATTGTGAGCGGTTCGGATAGCATCGCAACCCATATCTTTTAACATCGTTAACTGACGGCGTAAAGCTGCCACATTGATTGCCGCACCTAATGGTCCTAAATCGTGGTGGTTACAAACTCCCTGGAATTTACGCAGTTGTCCGTTGAGGAAAAATCCTTTGTCAGCAATAAATTTAATATCACGAATACCAAAAGGGGTTGTATAAGTATCTACTAATTGGTCTTTTAAATAGACTTTAGAAACGGCTTTGTATAAAGTAGGTGTCTCAGGAGACCATAAAGCAGGATTGTTCACCGTGAAATTTTGAACAAAGGGTTCACTGTGATTCATTTTTCGAATATCATTTTTAGTGGCAACCACTTTTCCGTTTTTATCCAGAATGTTGGTTTCTATCCTGATTTCCGTTTTATTCGGTACATTTTCTACTTTGGTTTCTAATCGTACCGAAGCATAATCCTTAGCCACATAAGGAGTGGTAATGTAAGTTCCCCAAACCGGAACATGAATAGGATTGGTAATAACCAAATGTACATTGCGGTACAATCCGGCTCCGGGATACCAGCGCGAAGATTGTTCTTTATTTTCTAATCGAACAGATAACAGGTTTTTTTGTCCGTCAGCATTCAATAAATCCGTTACATCTATATGGAATGAATTGTATCCGTAAGGCCAGAATATGGCTTCTTTACCGTTAACGGACACATGAGCCTCGCTCATAGCACCATCAAAAATCAGACTTACGCGTTGTCCTTTTTGGTAATTGGGTACACTAAACGTATTTCTGTACCAGCCTATTCCCATATAAGGTAAACCACCGGTTCTTCCGGTTTGTCTTTTTGCTTCTTTTTCTAAATTTTGTGTAATAGCTACTTTTTGGACATCATTATTTTCGTCAAAAGGGCCGTAGATTGCCCAGTCGTGCGGGATGCTTACTGTTTCCCATTTTTTATCATTAAAGCCAATTTGATTGGCATCTTTGAAATCGCCTTTAGAGAATTTCCAGTTTTTATTTAATAAAATTGATTTTCGAATGTCCTGAGCATGACTACAATGAATGTTTAGAACAATTAAGAAGAACAGTAGTTTTTTATAATTCATTTTTTCTACAAGGTTGGTTTTTATAAAATGCGTTGCAAAATAGAAAAATAATCGAACTTGAGAATCCTGCTTTTGTATAAAAAAAACAACCTTCCTTTATTTTGTAAAAGAAGGTTGCCTGAGTTTTTTAATGTTCTTTATTTCCAAAAGGTTTTATGATGATTCCCAGACTGAAAATAAATCCGTCAGTAGGAGCATAGATCTCCGGAAATGTGGGATTATCATGTGTAGGTAAAACCAATGGAGAAAAACGACTTTGCCTTCTGTCAGTAAAATTCTCAAAGTTGGTAAAGAGTGCACCCCATTTGAAATTTCGCATCAGTAAAAATCCCATAGTAGTATAATCGGTAGTTTTAGTTCCGTTAGATAACAGTTGTTTTCCGGTGTAATAGGTTTCAAATCCTATACGCCAGGTTTCGTTTTCATACATGATTACACTACCTGCATTGTGTTTAGGAGTAAGTGGTTTTTGTGGGTTTCCTGGCAAATAGTGCAGGCGTGCATCAATAAAAGCATAGTTTAAAAACCATTTAAAATCGTTGTAAGTCAACTTAATATTCGTTTCAGCACCTTTACTTAGGATGACTTCTGCTGCATTTTCAAATTGGAAATTAGTTCCTGAGCTGTTTAACAGCAAGGCATTTTGAATAGCGGTAACATAAAAAAGCTGGTTGGCCGAAAATCCAATTTCCCCGAAATGAGTCTGATAATTAAAATCATAATTCACGCCATAAGAACGTTCGGCTTTTAGATTGTCTTTATCAATGCCGAGTACGTTTTCGAAATTAATGGATTCTGCTTCTTCAGTAAAAATATCGGGAATTTTATATCCTAGTCCACCACCTATACGACTCGAAATCCCGTTTTCATTTTTGTACAATATTGAAATTCTTGGCAAAGGGAAAAATCCCCAGTCCGCATTATAATCGGTACGTAAACCCGTTTCCAGAATCCAGTTTTCGCTAATGTCAAATATATTATTGGCAAATAGCCCGTAGGTAAACTCTTTTTGATCGCGTTGCAACAGCGCATCATCAGCTTCATCAAAATCTACCGAATAGAAATTAGCACCCAGAATCCAGTCGGTCTTAGCATTAGTTCTTTCATAACTTACTTCGGTAAAGGTATTGATTTGCTTTCCGCTAAAGTTAAAATCAGGTACCTGCAGCGAACGGTCAAAATAAGAAATACTATTTTTGATGTTGAAATTACTTAGTGAATCCAGTTGGGTTTTGTACACTGCCTGAGTACTCAAACGCTTAGAAACATTGTCCTCAGTATATTGATGAATGCCGTTTTGCTGACTTTTAATTTTTGTCATATCCCCACCAATCCGATCATCATACGTTCCGTTAACGCCTAACCACAGTGTTGTTTTTTCAGAAGGATAATAAAAGAATTTGGGATTAAAAGAAATGGATTTTGTTTTAGGCAGATTACTAAAATCATCATCTTCGGGGTCATAGGCTTTTTGATAATGTGCCGAACCATAGAGTGTCGTTCCGAATTTTTGGTTTCGTTTGCTGTAAAAAATATTTGCTGTACTTCCTAAAGCGTGTGTCTGGGTAAGCATAATATCCAAAGCCGGTTCTTCATCGGGAGTTTTCGAAACCATATTGACTAATCCGGCAATAGCGCCACCGCCGTAAAGTGTAGAAGAACTTCCTTTGATAATTTCGAATTGCTGCAAGTCTAAAGGCGGAATCTGCATAATACTCAAACCGCTGGAAAAACCGGAATACAACGGAAAACCGTCTCTTAAAAGCTGGGTATAACGCCCGTCCAGTCCCTGAATTTTTATATTTGAATTTCCGCTGCTTAGCGAAGTCTGCTGCATCTGGATTCCGGTGCTTTCACGTAAAACCATCGAAATATTCGTTGGGTTCATCGTAGCTTTTTCTTCTAATTCTTCTGCACCAATAAATTCAATCCGGGTAGGGATTTTTCTAACCGTTCTGCTGGTACGTGATGTTTGTAAAACGACTTCTTCGAGTTCGTTTTCATTGGGTTCCAAATTAAAAACAAAAACGGACTCCCCCGGAATTTGAATGTTTTTTTTCAGGGTTTCGAAACCCAGATAAGAAATTATTATGGTTTGTTTCCCATTCGAAACATCCGATAATCTGGCTTTTCCCTCAGCATCTGTAACAGCCGATTTTTTGTCTGATTCGAGATAAATGTTGGCACCAATTATAGGTTCTTTTTCAGAAACTACCTGTATTTGAATAGTATTTGTCTGTGCCTTCATTCCAAGGCATGATAATAGGATGAGCATTGCGCTCAAAATGAATTTATTCATTTGATATGAAATTTAATTAATTAAAAATGAGACTTTTGTCCGGATATTTTAACTAATTAACTGAGGAGGTTGCCAGATAGCAGCAACAGAATCAAATTGATAATTTGACTGATAAGAAGATACTACTACATTAGAAATTTCCGTATGGATTCTAAAAGTATAGATTTTAATGCTTTCAAAAGTTACCGACATTCCGCAACAACTGCAAATACAGGTCACAGGGCAGGAATCATCATGATCTTCCTGATGATTGTGATTAAGACTGATGTTATCTTTTTTCAGGTCTTCGGCATTACTTCCGTCAGAGCAGGGTTTTAAAGATAAAACAAGTATTAAAAGTGATAATATGAAGGTACTTATTTTCATTACGGCAACGAAGTTAAAAAATCTATTTTATATTCTGTGTAGCTTAGGTGTTTCTTTTATAAAAAATATAATCGGTATTGATGGGTTCGATTCCATTGGCTTTCAAATCACTGGCAATTTGAGCTCTGTGATACGTAGCATGATTAATGATGTGAAAAATAATTTCCTGTACCGTATTTGAAAATTGAATTCCTTTAGAATTTTTATAATCTATTTTTTTATCCAATGCTATTGTTTCTAAAATGTTTAGGCTTTGATTGTAATTTTGTTGGTTGATTGTTTTTAGATTTTCTAAAGATCTCATTTCCCAAACTCCAATAGTATTTGGCTCATTTAGAATACGCTCATTCCAAATTTGTTGTGCATTTATCAAATGATTTAATAATTGCATGGATTTTTCAGGAATACAATTTTTGTTATTTTTAAATAAATGAATGAGTTCCTGATTGAAATGATAAGTATATTCGAATGCGTCTTTAAAAAAATCGTGTGTTTCCATTGGACTTGTAGTTTTCTTTCAAATATAATTAAAAATGGACTTTCAAAAATAGGTTGGTTGGATAGAATACTAGGCAATTTCTAATTTAATTGGAATAAGGATTTAAAAAAATTACCTTTGCACTTCTTAAAAAAACTTAAAATCATTTATCACTAAAGTGATATAAAGAGCGCTTTAATTTTATAACTCCTTACTCAAAAGAATGAAACAATATTTTACCCTATTTGACTTTTCGCAAAAAGTAAATTATAAAACCGAAATATTAGCAGGATTAACGGTAGCCATGACGATGATTCCGGAGTCGCTTTCCTTTGCTATTTTAGCTGGTTTTCCGCCATTAGTGGGTTTGTATGCTGCATTTATCATGGGATTGGTAACGGCTATTTTTGGCGGACGTCCAGGATTAGTTTCAGGTGGAGCAGGAGCAACAGTCATTGTATTGATTGCACTGATGAAATCGCATGGATTGGATTATGTTTTTGCGGCGGTTGCTTTAGCAGGAATAATTCAGATTTTAATTGGTGTATTCAAATTAGGTAAATTTATTCGTTTGGTACCGCAACCGGTAATGTTCGGGTTTGTAAACGGTTTGGCGATTATAATTTTCATGTCACAATTAGAACAATTTAAAACGATTGTCAATGGTGAAAGTGTTTGGTTATCCGGAAATCCGTTGTATATCATGATTGGTTTGGTGGCTTTAACTATTGCAATCGTGATTGGTTTTCCAAAAATCACCAAAGCGGTTCCAGCATCTTTGGTAGCTATTATGGTTGTTTTTGCGTTGGTTTTTGGTTTTGGAATCCAAACAAAAACTGTGGCTGATATTGCATCAGTAAGCGGAGGATTTCCGCCTTTTCATATTCCGAACATTCCTTTCAACTTAGAAACCTTAGAATTAATTCTTCCTTACGGATTGATTATGGCTTGTGTAGGATTGACAGAAGGATTGTTAACCCTAAACCTAGTAGACGAAATTACAGGAACTAAAGGAAATGGAAACAGAGAATGTGTGGCGCAAGGAAGTGCCAATATCCTGAACGGATTCTTCTTTGGAATGGGTGGATGCCCAATGATTGCTCAAACTTTAGTGAATTTATCAGCAGGTTCCAGAGCACGTTTGTCAGGTATTATTGCAGCCTTAACGATACTTTGTATTGTGCTGTTTGGCGCACCTGTAATTGAAAAATTACCTATGGCAGCCTTAACAGGAGTTATGATTATGGTGGCAATAGGTACTTTTGAATGGATTAGTTTTCGTATCATAAACAAAATGCCTAAACAGGATATTTTTGTTGGAGTTTTGGTAGCGGTTATTACTATTTTGATGCACAATTTGGCTTTAGCCGTATTGATAGGAGTAATTATTTCAGCATTGGTTTTTGCATGGGAAAGTGCAAAACGAATTCGTGCTAAAAAATATATTGACGAAAATGGAGCGAAACATTATGAAATTTATGGTCCATTGTTCTTTGCTTCTACAACTGCTTTTGCTGAGAAATTTGATGTGTTGAATGACCCCAATGAGGTAATTATTGATTTTAAAGAAAGTAAAATTGCCGATATGAGTGCTATTGATGCCGTAAACAAAATCACGGAGCGTTATGCTAAAGTCGGTAAGACGGTGCATTTGCGTCATTTAAGTAATGATTGTCGTCAATTGTTACAAAATGCTCAAGGAATTATTGAAGTAAATATTATGGAAGATCCTACTTATAAGGTAGTTCCGAATTAATACCAGTCATACTAATAGCCAGAGCCATTACAAAATGTATTGGCTCTGTTTTTTAGAAAAAAAATAAAGCCACGAATTCACGAATTATAATCTCATAATTCGTGAATTCGTGGCTTTTTCAATTAAATCTATTACTAATTTATTTTTTAATATAGTTTTGAAATATTTCATCAATCGGAATGCTGTTTGCATCGCCGTCGTGAACGATTAATCGGTAACGTAAAACAGTTGGTTTTTTATTTGATAAAGGAACTGCTTTAGCTCCCGGAAACGGATAAACAGCATTTTGCATACTTTTTTTAGCCCGTAATATCCAGGGATTTTTTGAATCCGGATTTTTAGGATTACATAAGATAGTAATTCCTGCTTTATTTCCATTTTTACCTAAAGAACCTGATATATCCATCCATTCGCTGGCAGGGAGAGGTAGGTTAGTGGGCGTGATTTTTCCCGAGGGATCGGTAAAAACAATATCGTCACTGAGTTTAATTCGTGGCGAAAAACCACCGTAACCTTTTTCGTCTTCTGAACCGCCAATTCGCATGTTGGGTTCCAGTGCCAATAATGCAATTTCGATATCAATTAAACGGTAATGCAATTGTTTGGGATAAACTTTTATCGTTGTGGTTTCTTTTACAAAAGTTTTTTCCACACCTTTTTTATTGATCCATAATGGCGATTTCCAATAAACAGTAGCTTGAATAGCTTTGCTACCGTCTTTTTGCTTTTTCTTTTTTACAGCAGCCACTTCCCAACTGAAGTTTTCTATTTCCCAGCCGTCTCCTATTCGCTTATCTCCAATGTATAATTGATGCCAAGCCCAGAAAATTCCCCGATGATGCAAATGATCAGCAGGGAAATCTTCACTTAAGACACTTCCATCCAGATTATATAACGGATGAATGTAATTCGAACGAATGTATTGTCCGTTAATTGACTTTTCTGAAGCCTGATACGTTAAAATACTGTCTTTGCCTTCGGTAAAATAACTTTGACTTTTTTCAATTTTTAAATGAACCTGACTAAAAGTGATTTGGCT
Source organism: Flavobacterium plantiphilum (assembly GCF_046000495.1). Classification (NCBI taxonomy): domain Bacteria; kingdom Pseudomonadati; phylum Bacteroidota; class Flavobacteriia; order Flavobacteriales; family Flavobacteriaceae; genus Flavobacterium; species Flavobacterium plantiphilum. The sequence goes on along the minus strand of NZ_JBELQA010000006.1, from coordinate 117,364 downwards.
CATAAAACCAACAGCAAGCAACAGATGGATTTTTTTGGTTAGCATCATTTAGTCATTTCATTTAAATAGTCATCTAAATTACCCAATGCCATCGTGAATCCTTCCTGGAATCCCATAGAGATAATTTGTTCCAGGTCGGCTAGTTTTTCATATTGAGCTACAATATTTACAGTGGTAGTTGCTCCGTTTTCGATAAAAGTATTGTTCCATACGGTTCGCGGAAAATCAGTGTTGATAGTTCCGTTTTCATCGCAAAAAGCATCTAATCCTGAAAAAGATTTTTGTACATTTATTTTTTTATAATCATTTCTGCACCAGTGTGTTTCGCCTTCGGGGCTAACCATGCCATAAAACCAAGTGCCACCTTCTCTAAAATCCATTGATTTGGTTTCGGTCTTATATGGCTTAGGTGCCCACCATAAATCTAAAATTTCCGGTTTAGTCCAGGCATCCCAAACTAAAGGAAGTTTAGCTGCAAATTCTCTTTTTACGTTTACAGTATTGTTTTCTTTATCAACAATAAAGTCAAATTGTAGGTTCGTTTTCATCTTTTTTGTTTTTTAAGGTTGCTAATATAGTATCTAATTCATTAAAACGGTTTTCCCAAATGGCTTTGAATTGTGACAGCCATTGGTCAATTTCTTTCATTTTTTCCAGTTCGAGTTGGTAATAAATTTCCCTGCCTTTTTGTTCTTGTTTTAAAAGTTCGCATTCTGTCAGGATTCTTAAATGTTTTGAAATGGCTTGTCTGCTGGTTTCAAAATGTTCTGCAATGGCATTCGGTGTCATCGCCTGAACTGCTATCAGACTTATGATGGCTCTTCGGGTTGGATCAGCAATAGCCTGAAATATGTCTCTTCTCATTCTGAATAATTTTAATGCAATCAATCAGTTGCAAATATAATGCAATTAATTGGTTGCGCAAATATTTTATTGTTTTTTTTAGTCAGCTGTAAGTTTTTGAAAGAAAAGACAACTAATATATAAAAACCAATAGATATGAAAACAATTATTGTAATGCTGCTTTTTGTAGTAGTGGGATGTGGAAAAGAATCTTCACCGGAAGGAAGATCAAAAATCAGAGATACTAATCTTCAGGAACAGATTGATAGTTTAAAACTGGAGAATGCACAAATAAAAACTGATATTCAGCTTGTTAAGGAGAAATTAAATTTAGAGCATAAATGAGCGTAGAATATGATTTTGCTTATCTTAGTTTTATTCGAAAAGAAATGTATTAGAAATGAATGCAGTTGAAAAAGAGTTTTTAGAGATTGTAGCGCAATACGATGCAATGCTTTATAAAATCGTTCGTTTGTATCGGGATAGTGCTGAGGATCGTGAAGATTTGTTTCAGGAAATAGTTTTCCAGCTTTGGAAATCCTATCCTGATTTCAAAGGAAATTCAGAAATAAGTACCTGGATGTATCGTGTTGCACTGAATACAGCCATTGCTTCTTTTCGAAAAAAAACAACACCCATTAATTATCTCACACAATTACCTGATTTTGCCGAAGAGCAGCCTAATGATGAGGTAGAGCTGCGGCAGGAACGCTTGTTTGCTGTTCTAAAAGTATTGGATGACAGTGAAAAAGCATTAATAGCGCTGTATTTTGAGGAATTGTCCTATCAGCAAATTGCAGAGATTACAGGAATCAGTGAAAATTATGTGGGAGTAAAATTAAACAGAATTAAAATAAAAATTAAAACCTTGTTAAACAAATAGCGATGGAACTACATGATTTAAAATCTGATTGGAAAGCGATTGAAGCCGATTCTAAAGACGAAGCAACATTAGTAAGGATGTTACAGGAAAATAAACACCCGGTTTTGAAATCCATTCGTAAACAAATTCTGCTTGAGATTACCGGTTGGGTACTTTTTTTAATGGTTTATTATTCAATGTTTGATGGTTCTGAAAAGCCTTTTTGGGTTAATTTAATTTTGATAATAAGTTTATTACTGCCTATACTTCATAACGTTTACGGATATTATCACAATCGCTATTTAACAGATAACTCGAATATTAAAATAGCGTTAGTACAGCTTTATATCAGAATAAAAAAGTTTGCATTGATTGCTGTTATTGCCAGATTGGGATTTATTTCCGGATTACTCGTGTTTTTTACGTATGGAATTCAGTTTACGATGCCAAAGTACTTTTTACTGTTGTTTACGACTGTTATTTTTTTAATTCAATTGAGAATATTATATCGTATCTGGATTAAGAGAATTATACAAATTCAGGACTGTATTCACACGCTTGAAGAGGTTAAATAAGACAAATCTTAAAATTATATTAAAAAAACATAAAAAAATCACTAAAAGTGGGTATTGTCGGGAAATCGTAATTCCTATACTTTTATTCCCGGAAACAATAAGGCAATTAAGTGTTTAATCAACAATAAGCAAGATGACAAATTCAGAGAAAATCAGTAAAGTAAATGAATTACTTATTGAAGTAATTAAAGATGAACAACATCAACCGGAAAGTTCTTTAAGTGGTTTAAAAGATATTGTTTTGAGTATTGTTGCAGATTATTGGTACAATGAAAGAGAACCGGAAATCTTCATGGAAAATGTTATGGCAGAAATAGATTAATAATACATTATAAAAAAATAAAATTTGTCATTTTAGGGTTTGATAAATTTTTATAGATAGCCTCTTTATTTTTAAAGAGGCTTTTCTTTTTTATAAAAACAAATCCCCAATGAGATAACATCTGGCGTAACCGCTTATGCGAACGCTGTTTTCTAATAATTCACATTCCAGATATCCTCTTCTTTCTGAAAGCTGAATGGCGGATAATTTAGATTTATTCAGTTCTTTTGCCCAAAAAGGAATTAAAGTTGTATGTGCGGAACCTGTCACAGGATCTTCATCTATTCCGGATTGCGGACCAAAAAATCGCGATACAAAGTCAACATTATTCCCGGGAGCGGTTGCAATTACACCTCTGACTCCGAGCTTTACAATTTTATCAAATTGAGGCTTTAAATACAGTATTTCTTCTTCGTCATTAAACACAATCATATAATCTGTTTTTCCTTTAAAAGCTTTTTTGGGTTTTACATCAAATGCATCTAGCAGCTGATTCGTTAATTCGACAGCTTCGAATACATCGGAAGGAAAATTTAGTGAAAGTAAATCGTCTTCTTTAGTTACCATTAAATCACCACTTCTGGAAGAATAAAAGTTGATTAGTGAATCCTTATGATTTTCATAATTGAATAGTACATACGCAGCAGCTAAAGTGGCGTGTCCGCAAAGATCGACTTCAACAGTAGGTGTAAACCATCTTATCTCATATTTAGCTCCGTTTTTAACATAAAATGCTGTTTCGGAAAGATTGTTTTCAGCTGCAATATTTTGCATCATTTCATCGGTCAGCCATTCTTCCAGCGGACAAACAGCTGCGGGGTTTCCGGAAAATATATTTTTGGTAAAAGCATCAATTTGATATAATTTCATAAAGTTGTTGTTTAATTAATAATCCAAGTTTTTTAAGGCTGTTTTCGACTTTATCATCCCATTTTAATCCAAAATTTAGCCGCATACAATTGTTGTATTGGTCGTGTTGGGTAAACATTCGACCGGGAGCAAAACCTATTTTTTGCTGTATAGCAATATCAAAAAGCAGGGCAGTGTCTATCTTTGGATCCAGTTCCAGCCAAAGTACAAATCCGCCCTGAGGTTTTGAAATTTTAGTGTTTTCAGGAAAATGTTCTTCAATAGTACGTTGAAATTGCAAATAGTTGCTGTACAATGTATTTCGTAATCCTCTAAGATGATGTTCATAACGGCCATGTTCCATAAAATCAGCAATCACTTCCTGATATAATGGGGGACTGGAAATAGTATGTAAAAGTTTTTTTCTGATCAGTTTATTTTTAAATTTTCCCGGAGCAACCCAACCCACACGATAGCCGGGCGCTAAGGTTTTTGAAACAGAACCACACCACATCACGATTCCTTCTTTATCAAAAGCTTTACAGGGTTTTGGACGGCTGGCGCCAAAAAATAAATCGCCATACAAATCATCTTCAATCAACGGAATGTTATGCTGTGTAAGCAATCTGACAACTTCTTTTTTATTTTCTTCAGGCATACAGCTTCCCAGAGGATTATTAAAGTTTGTTACAAAGCAACAAGCGCTGATTTGAGGTAATACTTTTTTTAAATCTTCCAGAGAAACTCCCGTTACAGGGTGGGTGGGGAGTTCAATAATATGAAGTCCCAGTGATTTTATCATTTGTAAAATACCAAAATACAGTGGCGTTTCAATAGCTACGGTGTCTCCCGGTTTAGTAACTGTAATCAAAGCATAAAATAAAGCGTTTAATGCTCCTGATGTTGTTACAATGTCTTTTTCGGTTAAATTTCCACCCCAGGTAAAAGACCATTTGGCTACGTTTCTTCTTAAATTAAGGTTTCCCTGAGCGGGTTCGTATCCCGTTCCGCTGTCGTCTAATTGTCGCAACACTTTGTTAATTCCTTTGTTCAGTTTAGCTATAGGCAACATACTTTTGTCTGTAACCCCTAAGGAAAACTGAGTGATATTTTTATCTGTTAAAGTATTGAAAACCTTGCTGATTAAATCTTCAGGAGTTTTTTCTTTGTCAGATAAGTGAAGTTTACTGATAGAGGGAAGAGCTAATCTGGTATCAAAAAAATTACTGACATAATAACCGGATTTAGGTTTGGATTCTATTAATGATTTACTTTCCAGTTCTAAAAAAGCCTGTTTTACAGTATTAATACTTATGCCATAAATCTTTTGAACGGTGCGAATGGAGGGAAGTTTTTCGCCTGTTTTCAGACTCCCGATATGGATTTGTTCTTCAATAATTCTTGCAATTTTTAAATATAAAATTTCTCTCGCCATATTATCAGTTTTTCTGTGTCTTGTAAAAATAATAAATTTACAACTGTGTCTGTTGTGTTTATTATTGGTAAGTATTGTTTAGCCAATTAACCAATCGTTGAGTTGTTGTATTAAGATTTTTAAACATACCCTTTTGACATTGTTGTTTAAAAAAGATTTCCGATTCTTTTATTAAATAGCTGACTATGGAATTACCTGATAAAGTTGAATCTATTGCAGCATTTAGACTGTAATTATTCCCGCTTGTTAGCATGACATAGGAATAAGCTATGATTTTGCTATCCTTTTCAGCCACAAAGAAAGGAAGTCCAAATTGGTCAGTTAATGGCATATCCGGACTTTTTAGCTCAGTAGTTGCATTCTTTTGTTGCTTATAAATCTTTACAATGGTAGGAAGATCAGCAATTGTAATAGCTCTTAATATTAGATTTTGATTAGGTTCCGGCTTCGTTTCCATAAGTTACTCTTTAGAAGAGTAAAAGTATCGAATTCAAAAAAACAAGCACAGATACAGAAATGTGGTTGTTTATGGGTACAGAATGTTTTTTTAATTGTTAATCTAAAAAAAATCCTCTTTTAAATTAATTTAAAAGAGGATCCTATATTGTAAAACTTAAAAGGATTATAAGTTTGCTTTTATTTTTTCAATCAACGCCATATATTCGGTATCAGAAAGTATTACTTTGTTTGGATTCATTTCAAAAACACTTCCAAAACCATAGCCGTCTTTATATTTTGGAACGATGTGAAAATGCAAGTGCGATAATGTATCTGAAAATGCACCGTAATTAATTTTGTCAGGATTAAAAGCTTTTGCAATTGCTTTAGCAGCCGTGGCTACATCATCCATGAATGCTTTGCGTTCTTCGTCGCTTAATTCATAAAATTCCACTCCGTGATCTTTGTAAACTACATTTAAACGACCGGTGTACGACTGCTCTTTAAACAAGAACAATTGCGACACTTTTAAGTCGGTGATTTTAATCATTAAGTTATGTAAGGTTTCGTTTTCCTGACAATACAAACATTCAGAAACAGCTGATGGCATAGTGATTTATTTTAATAATATTATAAAAATGATTTTAATAAGATAGGGTAAAGCTATCCATACTTTTTTACTTTTCCAAATTGTCTTTTTCTTTCAGCTTAGCGATTACTTTTTCGCTAATTTGCTTTCCCCAGGCTTGTCCCGCAACCATAGATTCCTGCATAACCTGAGGCATAGTAGCAATCATTTTTTTTCCTATTGGTGAATTGTAAAAAGCAATTAATTGGTCGATATCACTTTCGGTATAATATTTATCATAAATTGGGATAATCATATTGGTAATATCTTCAGCTTTTATTTCTTTTTTAAAATCTTCCCAAAAGGTATCATTTACTTTGGAATAAGAACTTTTAAAACTCTCCATCATTTGGTTCATCATCTGGATTGCCATTTTTCCGGAACCCATTAGTTCCATAAGTTGGTTTATTTTTTCTGTTTTTGAAGTGTTTTGCGCATTTGCCGAAAGGGAAAGAATACAGAAACTTAAAATTAAAAGTGATTTTTTCATGGTTGATTGTAATAGTTGATTTATGATTGATTAAAGTTTTAAATGTAAGAATTTAAAATAAGATAATAAAAATTATCTCACAAAAAAAGCGTCCCCTTTCGAGAACGCCTTGTGATATTTAGAAAATGGGTTTAATGGGATTTCCTAAAATATTTGTAGCAAAGCAAGTATCCAGATAAATATTGCAATTGGGCATACGTTCTTTTAATATGAATGCTTTTTCTAAAATGTTTTCTTCATTCTCTTCAGAATCTATAAATACTTCTTTGAGACTTTGATTATTTAAGTTTTCGCATAAATCAGTTAATGTAATGTTCGTTTTTGTGATGTTTAAACTTTCTAAAGATTTCATTTGGTTAAAATAAGGAATGCTCTTTTTAGTAATTGCCTGATGTTTTCTCAAATAAAGCAATTTTAATTCTTTGAAAACTGTCATATGTTTTACACCTTCGTCAGTAACATAAGATCCTTTTAGAATAATTTCATGAACAATAGAAACACGCAAACTGATAAAATAAAAATAGTCATCAAACTGTTCATCGCCATAACCATAACCACCTATGCTAGGCCATACATTAGGAATATCTCCGATTTTTTCAACTCGGAAATAGCGTTGCCAAAATTTCTTTTCTTCTTTTGTTAGCTGCATGATTCGTTTGATTTAAATTTGATCACATATAAAAACATTTTGCAACAGAATAACATTATTAAATCTATAGACTAAAAATTCAACGATAGGTACTTAGATTTATTGGTTAGGGCTTATCAAATAAAGTTTCTTCTACAGGTACATTTACTTCATATTTTGAGTAGGTAAAATCTATATTCATAGGCGAATAATGAAAGGTAGATGCATATAAGTATCCATCCGAATTTTTTTTATAATTCCCGAAAGTCTCCACCATCTCTACAGTTTTTCCCGCTATATTTTTATCAATAATCCTTTGGCTGGGCAGAAAAGTATTTGCATCGATGAAAAATGTTACAATAGTACCGCTTTTACGAGTAAGTGATATTTTATAATTTTCTATTCCATTTACAGTTTCTTTACCCTTTAATATAGCTTTATTACCCTTTTCCTTGTATTCAAAAAGATCCCCGGTAAGATCAAGTTCCTCTGCTCCCTCTTTTGCTGTTTTTTGGTCTGCATCTAGAGGTCTTTTCTGCCTTTGTGCAGGAAAAAGCGTCCAGCCACCATTGGTCGTCATAACGGTTGTGTTAATTTTACCTTGAATTAACATTTCCATACGCATACCTTTATTGTTTATAGCCCACGCTGTAGTCGGAATGTTTATACCCTGAGTTGTTGTAGTTCCCACAGTTTTGATAGTTCTTATTGATCTAATTTTATCAGTACCACCAAATGCTTCAACATATTGATCTACAATATCATCAATTGTTTCCCTCTTTATATACATTTTCTTTCCAAGTCCTAAAGAATATAACATGCTATTTAGTTGCTCCAAAAGTATTTTTCCTGAGTCTCCTTTTTGTTCATAGTAGAAATTCAAATAATTTTCACTTTTTGTCTCTGTATATTCCCCATTGATATATGTATGCGTTTGAATTCCATTTGGGAATGCCATCCTAAGAACTCCAATAGCTCCAGGATATCGTATATGATAAAATACATCTACCTTTGCTAAGTCTATATTTTCTGTAAGATATAAGTATTCTGTATTTCCCTTTTTTTTATATACGACTCTTTGAGCTTTTCCTGTACTATACAATAGTTGAAAATTGTTTTCAGGGAAACTCAAAATATAATCTTCCTTGCCATCATTGAAAGTTAAACCGTTAACCTTTAATTGTAATTGACTAATACCTGCCGATATTGCATCTAATTTTTCGTATGGAATATTTTGGGCACTACTTTTAAAAGCGATTGTTAAAAGAAGTATTAAAATTAGCTGCTTCATAGTTATTGAGTTTTAGTTTTAACATCTGAAATTCCTATTGAAAAACGATAACCAAATTGTAATTGATAAAAAGCTTCATTATTTCCTAAATTATTAAAGGTTTTAAATCTTAAAAAAATAGATTGATTTTTGCTCGTACCAGGATGATAAAAAATTTCGGCTTCGTTTTTAAAAAGATCAAAAGTGCCAGGAGCTTCAAAAGTTGTAATTGAATTATAATCTTTAAAACTATATTTAGAATATTCTAACGAGTAATTAAAACCAAAATTATTAAAGCGCTTAAATTCAAATTTTAGTCCAAAACCATAAGCAAATCCCTGAATACTTTTGAATTCATTGTCTATTTTTACATCTGTAATTTGATAACGGGCAGGAAAATATCCAATCGTTCTAAATGGCATTTCTTTATTAAATTTTAAGTTAAAAATATTTACAACTGTTCCCATTTCTAAATAGGATTTTTGTATTAAATCTAAATTGTTTTTAGGAGTTATATTTGAGTTTGGGAGGGTTAAAGTTTCTATTGCTCTTGATTCGTCATCAATTCGTGAAAAATTAATGTAAGGTGAAATCTTATCTAAAAATCTCAAATCAAATCGAAATTTAGGTAAGAGAAAAGGAACCATATAAAAATCTCCTTTTCCTTGTAGTTGAACAATTCCGTTAGGAGCATCTCCAAATAATCCTAAAAAAATCGGTGTAGGCTCTCAATTCTACTACATTTTGTAAGCTGGTGTCTTCTTTTATTTCGTATTTTACAGATGATTCCTTATTGTGAAAGTCTCCTTGTTCATTTTTTTTTGGAAAATCATAAACGACATCATTGGGAATATAGTTATAACCCGCTTTAGAAACATACATTAATATATCCGATAATCTTATTCTTAAATTCTCGAACTCTTTGATAACTATATTTTCCTTTTGATTAACGGGGTATTTAAAAACTAAAAATTGATTAGGTGCATACGTGGAATAACGTAAAATACTAACTGGTACTTTATTTTCAAATAAATATTTTGAACCTTTTTCATCTAATACAAAAACCTTTATATCTACAAAAAAACCATCACAAATTTCAAAAGAAACACTTTTAAATTTATATTTTTTTCCTGCTGGGATGAATTTGTCGCTTTCTTTTTCTAAATTGGATTGAATAGTAGCCCAACTTATTTTAGATTTAATAGTTTTCCAGTTTAATTCAGTTTTTACATCATTTTTTTTCACGTAAAAACTAAACTCTTGATTTTCTTTAGGAATGATAATATCTCCTAAATAGGCTTCACTTTTTTGACTCAATACTGCTTTAAGAATATCATCAGTTTTTTTATTACCTGTTAGTTTTACTTCTTCTAATATTAAATCGTTACCATAATATTGATAAACCTTTGGCTCATCAATAATATTAGTTAATGGCTCAGAAATTTTATATTCTGGTTTAAAAATAGTATTAATTTGCTCTACAGTTAATCCTTTGTCCAAAAAATATGTTTTGTAAGATTGATATGATTCATATGTTTTGTTGAGCTTAGTTCTTAATTCCTGGATTTCAGAAAGTTTTGTATTCAGGTTTTTAGTAAGATTAGGGTCTTGATTTTTGGATATTTCTTCCAATAAAACTTTTAATTCTTCCTCTTTTTTTAAAAGCTCTTGATTATTGGGGGTAAAATCGCTCTCCAGTTTTTTGAAATCTGTTGTAGCCTGATCCAAAACAGGATTTGTTTCTTGTCCAAAACTATTTATTCCAAATAGAAGAGCTGTAAGTAGTAGAATTTTTCTCATCGTGTTTAGTTTTTGTTGATTATAAATCTATTTTTTATTGGAATTAATCCTTAAATCCTGAATAGTAAAATCCAAATAGCACATATCCGTTTACTTGTTCAATTAATTTAAAATTATAGTCAACGCTGTATACTGTAACATTTGCCGAAACCATCGGTAGTGCTTGACATGTTCTTCCCGTTCCTTTAGACACATCAGCAACCGCCGCTTCTTTGCTTTGAAACACAACTCCAAATGTCTGGGCTTCGGGACAATGACGTCCTACTCGCTCCGATTCAGCTAACTTTTTATATAAATAAATCTTATTTGACTCACTATCAATTTCAGGTGGAAAGTCAAATTTACTTAGTCCATTCACAGATAATCTCTTCCCCTTATAATCGATAATGAAACTATATAAGTATTTTTCCCATCCATTTGGATGTTTTCCTGACACATGAACTTCAAATAAATTGGTGTCATTTATTCTTCTTATGGTTGTTAAATTTTCTTCATAAGGGAATGTTATAATCTCTTTACCATCTGCTATTAATCCATAAACTCGTCTTTTATTGTCATAGAAAGAAGTAACTGTCGAGGGGTCTGTTTTACCAATTTGTCCTTTCACATTAGACTTAATTGCAGCAGAAGCAGCAATTTGTTTGTTTTTTTGTATTGCTTTGTCATTAGCAATTTTATCTGCTATTTCTTTGTCTTTTATTCTTTTTTCTTCTTCTTTAGCTAATCTTAATTTTTCTTGTCTTAACTTTTCAGCTGCTAATTTATCCGCATTCGCTTTGGCGATAGCTACATCATTTCTACGTTTATCTTCTGCTGCTTTTGCTGTTTTTTCTTTTTTATCGGTAGCTTCACAAGCAGGACAAGATAATTTTTCACTATTAAAGAACCATCCCTTTTTATTTAGTTTACAGTTATAATTTGCTTGCCCTACTTTGTGTGATTGAGCATTCACCGAGTTTAAGAAAAACAGCATCAATAGAGCCGATAATAAAAATTTAATTTTCATAATTTTCAAGTTTAGTTATTTTTTAATTTTTCCGGTGCTGCTTTTGCCGCTTCAATCTTTTTTGAATCGGGTTCTGTACACTTATAATAATCGGCTATAGCTTTTATTTTATCAGATGTTTGCTGATTGGGTTCAAAATCCAAACCATAGAGTTGTCCGTCATTTTTAGAAATCAACCAAATGGTTCTGTTTTCTAATACTATTTGATGCGGATTCCAAGGAGTTAAAATGACTTTTCGCAAACATTTTTTCTTAATAAAATCATATTGTATTAAAAAATTCTGATAGCAAAACCAAACGCTTTCCGTCTGAATTGCTAAAATGCTCCTGTAGGTATCAGTAGAAAAATCATCAGTAGGAAATTCTTTTTCAAGATGTAACTGCAGCACTTTCTTTTTGTTATTGCCTAATATCAAAAGTTGATTTTCGGACAATATAAAAGTTTGATTATCTGTAGCTTTAGTTTGATAATCTGAGTTTAGCAACTTATTTTTATTTAAAAAATCCGCAGTAATTTCTTTACTGTCGTGAGTTAAAAATTTGTATTTTTTTATAAATACTTGCGTGGTATCGAGATAAATGTGTTTTTTGGATTTTGCTTTAAGGAAATTTCCATCGTAACCTATTTCAAACCAGTTATCATCTTCGGCATTTACTATTATTCTATCTTTTAAATAAACGGGCTTTACGTCAACTCCAAATCCAATATTTTTTTGCCAAATTATTTTATTTTCATCCATATTGTAAGCCACAAGCATACCACCATCAGCAAGAGCCGTACAATACATAATACTATTTAAAAAAAAGGGAACGGTATTTAAAGATGTAAACGGCAGATCTTTAATTTTTTCGCCTGTATCAAGATTAAATTGTGCTATTCTTGGAACTCCATTGTTATACTTTCCGTAAAAAAAAGTATTGTTATACGGATAAGGAACTATCTCTGAATTTATAACGGCATCTATTTCCCAATTTATTTTTCCATGCTTTTTAGCAATACAATATACTTTTTGATTCGACGCATTAAAGAGAACATTGTCGCCCGCCATAATTATGGAAGCTAAAAGTCTGTCTGATTTAAAATTATCAAATGCAAAATCTGATTTGTAAATAACTGTCTGCGAAAAAATGTTTGAGCAAACGAGGAGTAAACACCATTTTATAGAATAAAAACTATCCACTTTTTTTGACATCTAATGGTGTGTTACAAATTTGAATATCTATTTTTTACAAAAATAACTTATGTGATTAGCAAAAAAAATACACCAAAAGGAGTATTTCTTTTTTTAAAGAAACTAAATCAGTCCCTGAAGAATACAGTTTTTTATAAGCTCTGCCGTATTTTTAGAATCTGATTTCGTCAGTATATTATTCCGGTGTTTCTTAACTGTTAAAGGACTAATAAAAAGGTTTTTGGCTATTTCAGTATTGTTTAGTCCTTCACTAATCAATTTTAATATTTCAATTTCTCTCTTTGAAAATTCTTTACATTTTTTATTTTCTTCATCAAGGCTTAAATTCATAAATGAAGGTTCGCCATTGAGTCCTATAAGTGATATTTTGTAGGTATTCAAATTACTTAAGTGGTCGATTCGGGTATGTATGTTTAATGATTTACCGTAACCACCATTGTCATCCATTGTCAACATTAATGCTTGATGGTTGAATAGAGCATATTCCCCATTTGCTAATCGGGCTCTGTGACTGTAACTAATTTTGTATGTCAATAATTTTTCACGACCAATGGTATCAGAGAAAAATTTTGTCAAAAAATCTTCAGCCTTTATCACAAAGTTGATATCCTCTGGATGAATAGCTCCTAACACATCATTAAAAGTTAAAGTCTCAGGGTCAAATCCATGCATTTCATAAATTGACGGACTGATATGTGAAAGTGACATATCAAAAAAATCAATGATGTAGAAAGAAAAAGGTCCTGTGCTAATAATAGAATTAGTCAAATCATCAAATGAGATTTGATTCGTAGAAGAAGTTGTGGCTGTCCTGTTAGAAAGCCAAACATCATGTAGGTTTTGTATCTCTGGAAGCATAGGATTTGTGATTTTGATTACAAATTAACATAAAAAAAATGTTAAATAAGAAATATTCTCACAAAAAAAGCGCTCTCTTTCGAGAACGCTTTATGATATTTAAGAAACTAAAAATTAGTTATTGTTTTCAATCCATTTTCTGGCATTAACAAAAGCTTCCTGCCAAGGAGTAACTTCATCGTTTCTGTGGGCTGGATAATTAGCCCAGTTCCATTGGAAAACGGAACGTTCAATATGCGGCATGGTAACTAAGTGACGACCCGTTTTATCACACAACATAGCGGTATTAAAATGAGAACCGTTTGGATTTGCAGGATACTCTTCATAACCGTATTTACCCACAATATTATAGCTGTCTTCAGTCATAGAAAGATTAAATTTACCTTCCCCATGAGAAACCCATACTCCTAAAGTTGTTCCCGCTAAGCTGGATAACATTACTGAGTTATTCTCTTTTATGGTTACAGAAGTAAAGATGCTTTCATGTTTTTGACTGGTATTATGCAACATTTTTCCGTGTAATGCTACACCATGTTCCGGATTAATTAGTTCTAATTCCATGAACAACTGACAGCCGTTACAAATACCAACCGATAAAGTATCTTCTCTTTTAAAGAAGTTTTTTAAAGCAGTGTTTGCTTTTTCATTGTATTTGAAAGCTCCTGCCCAGCCTTTAGCTGAACCTAAAACATCTGAATTAGAGAATCCGCCAACGGCCCCAATAAACTGAATATCTTCCAGAGTTTCACGTCCCGAAATCAAATCGGTCATGTGAACGTCTTTTACATCAAAACCAGCCAGATACATCGCATTAGCCATTTCGCGTTCTGAATTACTTCCTTTTTCACGAATAATTGCTGCTTTTGGTCTTGGTTTAGAAGCGTCTATTTCAGGTTTTTTTCCTGTAAAATGAGCAGGGAAATTAAAGTGTAACGGTTGGTTTTTATAATTGTTATAACGTTCTTGTGCTGTTCCGTTTTTTGATTGTTTCTGGTCTAATAAGAAAGAAGTTTTAAACCAGGTATCTCTGTACTTTTTGATATCAAAAGTTAAAGTTCCGAGATCTAAAGTCTCAGTTGTTGTCACAGAACCGATTTTGAAAAACTCAATATTGTTTGATTTTAGTTTGTTTTCAACAGCTGCATCTGCTTTAGCCTGGAACACAATTCCGATATTTTCAGCAAAAAGGATTTTTAATAAATCTTTTTCTGCGAAAGCAGTGAAATCAACTTTGGCTCCTAAATTTACATCGGCAAAACACATTTCTAATAAAGTAGTGATTAAACCACCACTTCCAATATCGTGTCCCGCTACAATTTGGTTATCCAAAATTAATTCCTGGATTGTATTGAATGCATTTTTAAAGAAAGCAGCATCTTTAATTGTTGGCGTTTCTGTTCCTATAGCATTTCTAATTTGTGCAAACGAAGAGCCTCCTAATTTGTACTCATCCTGAGATAAATTGATATAATAAATGGAACCACCGTCTTTTTGTAAAACAGGTTCTACTACTTTTCTGATATCAGTACAGTTTCCACCTGCCGAAATAATAACCGTTCCCGGTGCAATTACTTCGTCATTAGGATATTTTTGCTTCATCGAAAGAGAATCTTTTCCTGTTGGAATATTAATTCCTAATTCAATGGCAAAGTCAGAACAGCCTTCAACAGCTGCGTATAAACGGGCATCTTCACCTTCGTTTTTACAAGCCCACATCCAGTTGGCCGAAAGAGAAATTCCTTTTAGTCCGTCTTTAATTGGAGCCCAGACAATATTTGATAAAGATTCCGCAATAGCATTACGGCTTCCTGCAACAGGATCAATTAATGCCGAAATAGGAGCATGACCAATAGAGGTTGCAATTCCTTCTTTTCCGTTAAAATCTAAAGCGACAACACCGCAGTTGTTTAAAGGCAATTGCAATGGACCTGCACATTGTTGCTTGGCTACTTTTCCACCTACACAACGATCCACTTTATTGGTAAGCCAGTCTTTACAGGCAACTGCTTCTAATTGCAATACCTGTTCTAAATATTCAGCAATTTTTGATGCTGAATAATCTAATGCGGTATAGTTATAATCAACCGTTTTATCAGTCATTATTGTTTTTGGCGAACTTCCAAAGAAATCTTCCAATGCATAATCCATAGGTTTTGCTCCGGTAGTTTTTGATTCGAAAGTAAAACGATGATCGCCGGTTACATCACCTACTTCGTACATTGGCGAGCGCTCTCTGTCGGCAATTCGGTGTAAAGTGTCAATATCTTTCTGACCAATTACTAATCCCATTCTTTCTTGCGATTCGTTTCCGATAATTTCTTTAGCAGAAAGAGTAGGGTCGCCCACAGGTAATTTATCTAAATCGATTAATCCTCCGGTATCTTCCACTAATTCAGAAAGACAGTTTAAGTGTCCGCCCGCTCCGTGATCGTGAATAGAAACAATCGGGTTGTTATCACTTTCCACTAATCCTCGAATAGCATTAGCGGCTCGTTTTTGCATTTCCGGATTGGATCGCTGGATGGCATTTAACTCAATTCCTGAACCAAAAGCTCCTGTATCTGCCGAAGAAACCGCAGCTCCACCCATTCCGATTCTATAATTTTCTCCACCAAGGATAACAATTTTGTCTCCTTCTTGTGGTTTGTGTTTGATAGCCTGATCTAATTTTCCGTAACCAATTCCGCCTGCCTGCATGATTACTTTGTCGTAACCTATTTTGCGTGCATTTTCTTCATGTTCGAAAGTTAAAACAGAACCGGTAATTAACGGTTGTCCAAATTTATTTCCAAAATCAGAAGCTCCATTAGATGCTTTGATTAAAATATCCATTGGTGTCTGATACAGCCATTTTCTTTCAGCTACTGCAGTTTCCCAGGGTCTGTTTTCTTCTAATCTTGAATAAGAAGTCATATAAACTGCAGTTCCGGCCATTGGTAATGAACCTTGTCCACCAGCCAAACGGTCACGAATTTCTCCTCCTGAACCGGTTGCAGCACCATTGAAAGGCTCTACAGTGGTAGGGAAATTATGTGTTTCTGCTTTTAAAGAAATAACTGAATCAAATTCTTTTATTTCATAGTAATCAGGTTTGTCAGCTGTTTTAGGAGCAAATTGCTGTACTCTTGGTCCTTTTACAAAAGCCACATTGTCTTTGTAAGCAGAAACAATATCGTTAGGGTTTTCCTGTGATGTTTTCTTGATTAATTTAAAAAGAGAAGTTTCTTTTTCTACGCCATCAATTACAAAAGTTCCATTGAAAATTTTGTGACGACAGTGTTCTGAATTGGCTTGTGAGAAAGCAAATATTTCAGAATCAGTTAATTTCCGACCTAATTTACCTGCCAGATTATTTAAATATTCTACTTCTTCTGAGCTTAATGCCAAACCTTCCTGCTTATTGTAAGCAGCGATATCTTCAATTTCTAAAATGTCTTCCGGCTGAATATGAATATTAAAAATATCCTGATTTAATTCGGTGTATTTTTGCGAAAGCATTGGGTCAAAATCAGAAAAATCTTCTGATACTTTGAAAAATTCTTCGATACGAATGATTCCCGAAATACCCATATTTTGAGTTATTTCAACTGCATTGGTGCTCCATGGCGTAATCATAGTGGCGCGGGGACCAACAAAAAAATCCGTCAACACGGATTTTTCTATTTTATTTGCATTGGCAAAAAGCCAGTTCAGTTTAGAAATATCTTGAGCCGAAATTTCGCCTTCTGTTTGTACGGCATAAATTGCGTTGCCTGGGTTTTCAAAGAAATGAATCATTGTTTTGTATTTGATGAATTACGGTGCAAATTTAGTTTAAAAAAACAGTATGAACAAGTGTAAAAAAGACTTTTTAAAGGAGCCGAAATCAGTGTGGTATTTGCCGTGTTTTGGATGCATTTTTTAATATTTTTTAAAGTCAGTCAATTTATTTTTGTAAAAAAGGGTCGGTATATAGTTCCCTTTATTTAATAATGAAATTGTTTTATTTTATAAAACCATTCTATTGTTCTAATTTTATAAAAAAATAATAGCAATGATATATTTAATAAGATTCATTTTTACAGCTTTTTTTGTGATGTGTTTTTATTCCTGTAAGTCGCAATCTGCAGCGGAAGTATATAAAAATGAGCAAACTGTTATTTCTGATACTGCATTTGTAAATTTGAAAGAGTACAGTGTTGATTTTGTTTATGATATGAAGTATGCAACAACAGATAATTTCCTGAAAGCAAAAGTGTATGATTGTGCTGAATGTTATTTGCGATTAAAAACAGTCAAAGCATTAATTGCTGCAAATATAGAATTTATAGAAAAGGGATATCGGATAAAACTGTTTGATTGTTATCGTCCGTTAGCTATTCAAAAGAGAATGTGGAAAATTGTTCCTAATCCTCAATATGTTGCAGATCCAGCCAAAGGATCCATTCATAATCGGGGAGGGGCAGTAGATATTACCTTAGTTGATAAAAATGGAAAAGAGCTGGATATGGGAACTCCGTTTGACTTTTTTGGTGCAGAAGCTGGGCATAATTACGCCAATTTGCCTAAAAAGATAAAAAACAACAGAAAGTTTCTTAAAAAGATTATGGATAAGCATCATTTTAAAGCTTTAGATTCAGAATGGTGGCATTACAATTTACAATCGGCTTTAAAAGATAAGGTTGCTAATACAAAATGGGATTGTGAGTAAGTTTAGATAATCTTTTTAATTACCCTGAGTTTGTGGGTGTGTTTGTTGATTTCAGCATTAAAAATTCCTAAGTGATCTATGCGGTCAATTCTCACTTTACCACTGGCATGAATGATATAATTGTTTTCCATAATAATACCCACATGAATAATATTACCTTCTTCATTGTCAAAAAAAGCTAAATCTCCGGGCTCGCTTTCTTCAATGAAACTTAGGGCCTCACCCTGTGTTGCCTGTTGTGATGCATCTCTTAATAACTTGTAGCCGTTAAGTTTATAAACCATTTGTGTAAAACCGGAACAGTCAATCCCAAAAGGTGTTTTTCCTCCCCATAAATAAGGTGCATTTAAGTAAAGGTAAGATGTATTGATAATATTTTTTTTGTTTTTGATTCCGTTTACTTTAGTTCCTTCAAATTCATAATTGGCGGTGTTTATTTCGCTGTTATGTAAAAACGACAGAGAAGAACCTAATGGAATTGGTATAAGCGTGTTGGAAGACCCGGTAATGTATTCTATCAAATCAGCATTTAATATTGGCGTTTCTTTAGATAATTGGTTGTAATTAGATTCTGAAATAACCTGATATTGCTTAGAATCAAC
The DNA here is from genome assembly GCF_046000495.1 of Flavobacterium plantiphilum. Lineage (NCBI taxonomy): Bacteria > Pseudomonadati > Bacteroidota > Flavobacteriia > Flavobacteriales > Flavobacteriaceae > Flavobacterium > Flavobacterium plantiphilum. The sequence goes on along the minus strand of NZ_JBELQA010000006.1, from coordinate 98,875 downwards.
CCAGCCTTCATAATCATCATACTGCAGTTTAATGCGGGACCATTGTTTGTTTGTTTCTATTATTTTAAAATGTTCTCCAAACAAAACCTGGGAAACAATTTCGCTTCTGTCACTAGCTTCAAAACGAAGTGGTATAATGGCTAAATTACAAATTCCGAACATTAATTCTATTTTTTTAAATTCTTTCAATAACAATTGCTGAAGCTCCGCCACCTCCGTTACATATAGCTGCTGCTCCTATTTTAGCATTATTTTGTTCTAAAATATTTAGTAAACTCACTATGATTCGCGCTCCGGAACAACCCAATGGATGACCCAGAGACACTGCACCGCCATTTACATTTACTTTTTTGCTATCCAGATTCAGGATTTTGATGTTGGCTAATCCAACAACAGAAAAAGCTTCATTGAATTCAAAAAAATCGACATCGTTGAGTGTTATTCCTGCTTTGTCTAAAGCCTTAGGTAAAGCTTTAGCAGGACTTGTAGTAAACCATTTTGGTTCCTGCGCAGCATCGGCATAACTTTTTATGTAAGCCAATGGTTTTAGGTTTAATTGGGCTGCTTTTTCTTCACTCATTAATATTAAAGCAGCAGCACCATCATTGATAGTAGAGGCATTGGCAGCAGTTACTGTTCCGTTTTTTGTGAAAACGGCATTTAAAGTTGGGATTTTTTCCAATTTTACATTGGTAAACTCTTCATCTTTACTAATGATAATCGGTTCGCCACGTCTTTGTGGTACTGTAACCGGAACTATTTCGGCATCAAATTTACCCGCTTCCCAAGCCTTTGCAGAACGACGGTAGGATTCAATGGCATAATTGTCTTGTTCTTCACGACTAATATGGTGTTCGCTAGCGCATAAATCGGCGTAAACACCCATAGCCTGATTGTCATAAGCATCAACCAAACCGTCTTTTTGCATACCGTCAATAAGGGTAGTTGGACCAAATTTAGTTCCATTTCTTAAATGCGTATAATGCGGAATCAGGCTCATGTTTTCCATACCACCTGCTATTACCGTTTCGGCATCGCCAGATTGTATTGCCTGAGCAGCCATCATAACGGCTTTCATTCCTGAAGCACAAACTTTGTTAATTGTTGTACAGGGAACAGTATTATTTAATCCGGCAAAAATGGCTGCCTGCCTGGCTGGAGCTTGTCCTACACCGGCCTGAATTACATTTCCCATAAATACTTCGTCAACCATAGCTGGGTCTAAATTAATTTTATCTAAAGCCCCTTTTATGGCTATTGCACCAAGTTGTGGTGCAGTAACATTTGATAATCCTCCCATAAAACTCCCGATAGGGGTTCTAACTGCAGAAACAATTACTACTTTTTTATTCATGACTGAAATTCTTATTGGTTGTATGCTTGTAGCAAATTTACTCTTTTTTGTATAAAATTTAGATTTTCAGTTGTTGATTCTGTTTTTGAAAAAATGTTTTCTAAATTTTTTAATCTTATGTATTTGATTTTTAGTGTTTTTTGAAAACAGTAAAAAAAATAATAAAAAAAAGCATCAAAATAGTTGTGAGAAATGGGATGATGTGTTACATTTGCAACCGCAAAACAAGACACGTTCTTTGAGCTTGGAGAGGTGCCAGAGCGGTAATGGAGCAGATTGCTAATCTGTCGACGGGTAACCGTCGCCAGGGTTCGAGTCCCTGTCTCTCCGCTTAATACTTTGTCTTCGGGGTGTAGCGTAGCCCGGTTATTGTGTCCCGATTGAAATCGGGAAGACCACAGATAACGAATCTATCTATAAAAAGTTCGGGGTGTAGCGTAGCCCGGTTATCGCGCCTGCTTTGGGAGCAGGAGGCCGCAGGTTCGAATCCTGCCACCCCGACAAAACTTTGCCATAAGTTTAAAAACAAATGGATGCATAGCTCAGCTGGATAGAGCATCCCGATTATTAATCGGGACGGTCAGAAGGTTTAGATATGATCAAAAAGATTAAAGGACGCATAGCTCAGCTGGATAGAGCACCTGCCTTCTAAGCAGGCGGTCGAAGGTTCGAATCCTTCTGCGTTCACAAAAGGCCACTCATTTGAGTGGCTTTTTTGTTTTAAGTTTATAAAATTCCAATAACCTTTATCTGAAAAGCTGGTACAATAAACTAACTTTACTCTCTTTTAGTTTTTTTAGAATTTTAAGAAAAGCGATAGCAGTGATGTATGCATCTCCTATTGCAGTGTGCCGATCCTTTTTTGATATATCAAATTTATCGGCCAGATCATCTAATGTATAGTGATCTTTACGTACCAGTAAATTAGATTTAATTAATGTTTTTTTGTATAAAACAGCGGTATCGAGGGTTTTGTTGGTTAGTTTCGGCAGACCGTTTCTTTCCAGTGCATTATTAATCATGGTGATGTCAAATTTAGTATGATGCGCAATGATAATGGAATCTCCTAAATAGTCTAAAAACAACTGAAGTACCTGTAATTCTGTTTTATGATCCAATACATCACTTCTTATAATTCCATGAATTTGAACGCTGGATTTATCAAAATGCTCCTGATCCATATAATGTTCAAAAGCATTTTGTAAATTGATGACTCCGTTTTGTAGTACGATGGCTCCAATACAAAGAATACGGTCATTTATGTAATCAAATCCGGTAGTTTCTGTATCAAGAACAACAAACCGTGCAGATTCGATGGGTTGATTTAAATTTTCTTCAATAGGTTCCTTCAGAATTCCCAGAATTTGAAGAGACTCGGTTATTTTTTCTTTAATAGTCATTATATTGTAATTTTTCCAGGATTAAAACGCATCGAAATCACTTCTTGTAATTCTTTAATTGTTTTAAAGGTTCCCTTTAGTTTTACTTTTTCTAATTTGGAAAGTGCTTCTAATTCAATAAATTGTCCGGAATCATGATGTAAAAGACCTTGTTTTGTTCGGAATTTGAGTAAGGCTTTGTATGAATAAGCACAAGATAAATACAGTTCTTTGTTTTGTGGTTCCAACTCGGCCAGTTTTTCAAAACGTTCGGGAGTATTGCTGATTCCTTTTACAGAATGGGATAAAATCAAAACGCGGGCAGCATCAGCTAATGGCATTAAAGCACGTCTTTTAATGTCGAAAAAATCTTTATGGGCACCATCCTGTTCTACCAGAAATTGTCTGAAAAAACCTGTTGGTGACGGACTTTGTAAAGCACCGCTAACTAAATGCACATAGAAGATAGGATTGGCGGCAATATCTTCAAAAATATAATCGGCTAATTCATTGGCTAATTCTCTGTCTCCAAAAGATAAGCTGTAATCAAAAAAGATAAAGGAAAGTAAGACTTCATCTTTACCTGGTTTACTAATCCAATCGTGAACTAATTCTTTCCATTGGTTTAAACTCAGGCACCATTTAGGATTGGAAGCCATCATTTCTGCAGGACAGTATTCATATCCAATTTCAAAAAGCCCTTTGTTAACTATTGCTGCTAGTTCCAGAAAATACTTGCTGGTTTTTTCCTGTAACTCTTCAGGGACATCTTCATAAATCAACGCATTATCCTGATCGGTGTGTAATAATTGTTCGCTGCGTCCCTGACTTCCTAATGCCAGCCAGGAAAACCGTACAGGTGGCGGAGTTTTCATCTTAGCCAGGGATAATTCTATAACCCTTTTAATACAGGCATCATTGAGCTCTGTAATAATTTTTGAGGTAATCGTTATAGGAATATTTTGGTCTAAATATCCCTGTAGTAATTGCATTATTTTGGTACGAATAGGTTTGATGGCTTTGGCTTTTTTTACCCTCTTTAATGCCTTGATTAATACGGCAGGATTATTTCCTAAAGCAACCATTACGTCGTGTTTAGAAAGAATTCCGATAGCTTTGGTATTTGCTGTCCCGTCTTTAGTAAGGCATAAATGACTGATATTGCTTTTCATCATTGCCATTTGTGCCTGTGTGATGGTCATTTTTTTAGAATAAGTAATTACCGGTGAGTTCATGATTACATCTGCAGAAGTATTAATAGAATGTTCACCGGTTACAATTTTATTTCTTAAATCTTTATCGGTTATAATCCCTATAGGTAGCATATCTTCTACTACCAGCATCGCTCCAATATTCTTTTTTGTCATAGTTGCTGCAATTTCTTTAGCTGTAGTAGCACGGGAGCAGGTAATTATTTTTTTAGAATATTTTATAGGTTGCAGATCCAGTATTTTATTATCATAATCAATGATATCATCTCCATTTGTATTTTCAAAATCAATGCGCTCTCCATATAGTTTACCACCATGGCTTTTTGAAAAAGGATTATGCGTGTTAGAAGCAAAACTATCAATTATAAAACTGCCTACATCGGCATTTTTTATAGCATAAGGTTTGAAAACAGCGATGGGAATTGCGTATAAAATGGTTTCTTCATGAGTGGTAGCTTCCATTTTATAATTTTCATGGGCAATTAATGGTCGTAAACCAAAAATATCACCTTCATCACACATATCCAGGATATCATTTTTGGCTTTTTTGCGTAATTCCACAGCTCCTTTATGAACAACATAAAAAGAATCATGTGTCTCTTCATTTTCTTCAAAAATAACAGCTCCTTTGTCTTTGTAAATTATTGAAACCTGTTCAGAAAGTACTTCTATATCATTTTTTTCTAAAAAATTAAAAGGAGGGAAATTTTTTAAAAAGTCGGCAACTCTTTGAGAGATGGTATTTTTCATTAATAATTATTTTTAGGCTTGGTTTATTTCGTATGCTAATTTATTACTTTTTATGTTTTATAACTAAAAAAAGCTCCTGTTGAGGAGCTTCTTTTGTTGAGAATGTATGAAATAATTATTTCTTTTTGGAGACTTTCATGTTTAGTACTTCTACCATCAGTGAGAAAGATATAGCAAAATACAAATACCCTTTTGGAATAGGAGTTACATGACTGCCAAAAACTAAAGCATTGGATAAATGAGCACTTTCAGTAATCAGCATTAACCCAATTAATATTAAAAATGATAAACCTAAAATTTGGATTGAAGGATGTTTGTTTACAAAAGTCCCTACCGGAACAGCAAATTGCATCATAATCAAAATAGAGATAATCACAGCAGTAATCATGATATACAAGGCGCCGGTAACACCATTAGTCATTCCTACAGCTGTTAAAATACTATCAAATGAGAACACTAAGTCAATCAGGATAATTTGTAAAATCACACTGCTGAAGGATTTTGCGGCTGTTTTTCCAATTTCTTTTTCTTCTTCTCCTTTATGATCGACTTTTTCTCTAATCTCGTTAGTACTTTTGTAAATCAGAAACAATCCTCCTAATAATAAAATGATACTTTGTCCTGAAACCTGAGCATTTATCCAGCTTAGTTCAATAGTAAACCATGGCTCTTTCATAGCAATTAGATAAGAAATTCCCATCAGCAATGCAATTCTCATGAACATCGCCAGAAACATCCCTATTTTAGTGGCTTTTTTGCGACTTTCTTCCGGTAGCTTTCCGGTAGCTATTGATATAAAAATTATATTATCAATCCCCAGTACAATTTCGAGAAAGGTTAAAGTCAATAACGCTATCCAGGCATCAGCATTTAAAAATACTTCCATAATAAATATAATATGATTAAAAAAATAATTAGAATTTACAGTTCACCAACTTTAGTGACAGTTCCTCTTTGTTTTTGGTCTGAACCAACAATGCCAAATTCAAAGGTATAGGAATTTTTAGAAGTGGTCAAAATTTTCATTCCTATTGCTTTTTCTTCAGCCATATTTTTAGGATGTAGTTTTTTAAGAACATATTCGCAATCATTAACCCAGCGTATAGAAGCGGTATCGGTTTTTCCTTCAAAGGTTTCAATCTCGATGCTGTCATTACGTTCAAAAAGTGTCACTTTTTTTACGCCATCAACTTCGTGTTCAAAACGAAATTTCCCGGTTTTAAAGTCTGCACAATTGTGTTCTGCATTATAGCAGGAAACAATAATAAGAAGTAAGGGAAGTAAAAATAATTTTTTCATTTTATTGAATTTTAATATCGTATTTGTCTAAAAGTCCCGGAATTCCCTGCATCGAAAATTTGGCTTTTCGCATCGGGTTGAATTCTGGATCAATTTTATAATTGTAAGCCGTCAGGAAATTCACTTCTTTCAATTCAGTGTCGTTAAAAACAGCATTTTCCAGATTGCAATTGTCAAAAACCGAATTAGAAAGATTAGTTCCGATGAAACTCACTTCTTTCATAGAACAAGAATTGAATCGGGATTTAGGCATTTTTTTATTTGAAAAAGAAGCGTAATCTAAAATACAGTCATTGAAACTCACGGCAAACATAAAATCGGCACACGTATTAAATTGGATTCCTAATAATTTACAATTGGAAAAATGAACAGTTTTTAAGCGGGTATTACCAAGAGCAGTCATCGAAAGATTACAGTTGGTGAATTCGCAATCCATAAAAGTATTGTTCGAGAAATCACTATTGGAAAAGTCACAGTTTTTAAAAACGCAATCTTCAAATTCGCGATTGCTCACTTTTTTGTTAATAAAAACGACTTTTTCGAATATTTTCTGGATATGAATTAAGTCTTCCATTAATCGTTGAATAAGGCTTTCATAATAAATTGCAGTCCTTTGAAACTCAAAATGACAGCAGTAATACAAAATGCGATCCCGAATCCCAAAACCAAATAATGCCATACATTTTGTTGATTCATAAAAGCATTATGGATAAAGGAGGGGCCTATAAAAAGCAAAGGTAAAGCACCTGTTAGGTATTTTACGCCTTTGGATAATAATTCTTTGTTTGTAGCCATGTTTTTTTTAGTACTTAGTGATGAGTCCATAGTCCTTAGTTTTTTGGAGTCCAACTAAGGACTAATAACTAACTGCTAAGGACTTATTTAGAATTATAAAAATCAACTGCTTTACGCACACTGCCGTGTTCTTTCAATAGTTGGGCGGCTTCTTCGTAGCTTACAGGAATTTCGCCCATAATCATTTTGGTTCCGCGATCAACGAGTTTGTTGTTACTCAACTGCATATCGACCATTTTGTTTCCTTTTACTTTTCCTAACTGAATCATCGTTGCGGTCGATATCATATTTAAAACCAGTTTCTGAGCAGTACCTGCTTTCATTCTGGAACTTCCGGTAACAAATTCCGGTCCTACAACCACATCAATAGGAAATTGTGCTGTTTGCGAAAGCGGACTCGCCGCATTGCAGGAAATACTTCCTGTGATGATATTATTTTTATTACAGGCTTCTAATCCACCAATAACATAAGGCGTTGTTCCCGAAGCGGCAATTCCCACCACCACATCATTTTCATTAATATTGAATTCCTGCAAATCCATCCAGGCTTGCGTAGCATTGTCTTCGGCATTTTCTACCGCTTTACGGATGGCTTTGTCGCCACCGGCAATAATACCCACAACCAGGTCAAAAGGTACTCCAAAAGTAGGAGGACATTCCGATGCATCCACCACACCTAAACGCCCTGAAGTTCCCGCACCTATGTAAAATAAACGTCCGCCTTGTTTCATTTTAGCAACGATTTGGCTGACTAGGGTTTCGATTTGAGGCAAAGCTTTTTCAACAGCAAGCGGAACGGTTTTGTCTTCGTTATTGATGTTCGAAAGCAAGTCAATAACTGACATTTTCTCCAGATGTTCGTATTTAGATGATTGCTCGGTGGTTTTTATGAAGGTCATTTTTTTAGGTTTATTTGATTTTCGAAAATTACATCAAAAAATAACAAAATTTGCAAATTAAAAATTATAAAAAATAAGCCAAAACAATTCCTAAAACAATCATCGAAACTTTAGCGATATTAAATTTATGTCCTTCGCTGCTTTCGAAAATAATAGTCGAAGAAATATGAAATAAAATTCCGATAACCACAGCGGTAATTTCGTTATGGAAATTGCTTAGCCCTGTAAGATAATCTGAGGCAAATGTGCCTAGGGGTGTCATTAATGCAAAGCTGAGCATGAAGGCAAAAATGGCTTTTTGATTCAGATGTGAATTGATGAAAAAAGTAGTCAGAATAATGGCAATAGGAAGGTGGTGAATAGCAATCCCGATGGCTAAATTATCATGATGATGTCCTACGGGAAATCCTTCCAGAAAGGCGTGAATGCAAAGACTAATAAACAACAACCAGGGAATATGAGTCATGTTAGGATGTCCGTGTACGTGACCATGCTCAGCACCTTTTGAGAAAAACTCTAAGATGATTTGGAACAAAATCCCAAGCATAATGCAAATTCCAATATTGCTGTTATGACTTTCATAAACATCCGGTAAAAGATGCATGACGGTAAGTGAAAGCAAAAACGAACCACTAAAAGCCAGTAATAGTTTTAGATTGGTTTTGTTTTTTGGTTTGATGACCAAAGCAATAATATATCCAAGGAGTACCGAAAGTAATGGTAATAGATAATTCATTTAATTTAGCTGAATTGTTTAATTGTTTAATCATTTAACGGTGAATTTGTTTATTCGATGAAACGATTAGACAAATTAACAGTTAAACCTGTCAATCTATTTAAAAATAAGAATAAGTCGTTCACTTTCTGTTTTGTGGAATTTTTTTAGTTTGTAATCCCCAAAGATATCCAAAAGATAAATTCCTGCTTCTTCCATCATGGATTCAAAATCCTGTAGAGTCAGGGCTTTTACTTTTTCGGTAAAATGATAGCTATGACCCTGGTCTTCAAAATCAATTTCTTTAAAAATATGTCCGTCTTTTACATAGCGTTTGATATGAAAATCAATACCATCAACGGTTTTTACTTCTTCAGGAACCAGTGTATTGATAACCTGATATACATTCATGAAATCAATTACTGCAAACCCATATTCAGACAGGCTGTTTTTGATGGCTTTTAAAGTCGTTAAATTGTCATCGTCATTTTCAAAATAGCCAAAACTGGTAAACAAATTAAAGATAGCATCGTATTTTTCTTCGAATGCTTCGCGCATGTCATGGACTTTAAAATGCAGGGTTTCATTGGAGCTTTTGCTGGCTTCTGCAATACTGTTTTCGGATAAATCGGCTCCTATAACATCAAACCCCAACTGGTTTAAATAAATGGCATGACGCCCTTTGCCACAGGCTAAATCCAGGACTTTTGCGTTTTCGGGAAGATTTAAATAATGCGTTAAATTATCCATAAAAAGCTGCGCCTCGTTTTCATTTCGTTCTTTATAAAGGATGTGATAGTAGGGAGTATCAAACCAGGAACTGAACCAGGTTTCTTCCGGTTGAGCCTGATTTGGAATAGTGGTTTTTTGCATTGCAGACATTTATTCTTTTCAATTATTTCTATCCCGCAAATTTAGTGTATTTTTGTGGAAATATACTATTTCAGGTTGTTTGTAATATAAACAAGAGCGAAAGCGAACTGGCATAGCAATTTAATTATTGGAATTTAAAAGAGAAATGGAAGAAAATTTTAAGATGATTGCCAAAACCTTTTTTGGTTTTGAAGAAATATTGGCTGCCGAATTGAAAAATTTAGGAGCACAGGATGTAGAGCAAGGTGTAAGAATGGTTAGCTTCAAAGGAGATAAAGGATTTATGTATAAAGCCAATTTGTCTTTGCGTACCGCATTAAAAATATTGAAACCCATTTATTCTTTCAGAGCCAATAATGATCAGGCCTTATATAAAGGTGTTTCGGGAGTTAACTGGTCTAAATTTATTAATGCCAATCAGACTTTTGTAATTGATGCAACAGTGCATTCCGAATATTTTAATCATACAGAGTTTGTTTCTCAAAAATGTAAAGATGCCATTGTAGATCAATTCAGAGAGCGTACAGGGCAACGTCCAAGTATAGATAAAGTACATCCTGATTTGCGAATTAACATTCATATTGATAAAGATCAGGTTTCGGTTGCTTTAGATACTTCTGGAAATGCACTGAATCAACGTGGATACAGAACCGCAACTAATATTGCTCCAATAAACGAAGTTCTGGCTGCCGGAATCCTGTTGCTTTCGGGTTGGGATGGACAAACCGATTTTTTAGATCCTATGTGTGGTTCGGGAACTTTTCTTGCCGAAGCAGCAATGATTGCCTGTAATATTCCGGCAAATATTAACCGAAAAGAATTTGCTTTCGAAAAGTGGAAAGACTGGGATAATGATTTGTTTGACAAAATTACCGACAGTTTGCTTGGGAAGGTGCGTGAGTTTCATCATACCATAAAAGGCTATGATAAAGCGCCAAGCGCAGTGAATAAAGCCAAAGATAATATCAGAAATGCCAATTTAGAAGAATATGTAACTATTACGGAGGAGAATTTTTTTGATACAGAAAAAACATCGGAAGCTAAACTTCATGTAGTTTTCAATCCGCCTTATGATGAGCGTCTGGATATTCACATGGAAGAATTTTATAAAAATATAGGAGACACTTTAAAACAAAGTTATCCGGGAACCAATGCCTGGTTTATTACAGGAAATCTGGAAGCTTTAAAGTTTGTAGGCTTAAGGCCTTCCCGAAAAATAAAATTATTCAATGCAGGACTAGAAGCACGTTTGGTAAAATACGAAATGTATGAAGGAAGTAAAAGAACGAAGTTTCAGAGAGAAAAAGAATAGTGTTTGCTGATGAAAAAGTAAGCTGTAGGATACAAATCAGAGCTTAGGAAAATAAATAAAACAGAAAATAGTACTATGAGTAAATTACAAGTAAGAGCATTTTTATACCAGCTGGGAACTTTTGCCAGTTTGTTTATATTATCACGTTATTTAATTCATCAATATGCGGGACTTACCGGTTTTTGGGAACCTTTTGCAGCATTTGTGATAGCAACTTTTGTAGGGCCTAAGTTTCAGGCGGTGAAAACTAAAGATGGAGAAAAATTATTTATGAAATGGGTTTTTTCTAAAAACATAAAAGAGATAGGATAAAATAAAAAATGCCACTGGAAATAGTGGCATTTTAGTATAATGTTTTTCTAAATTAGAATTGGAATCTGATACCTAAAGCGATGTCCGGACCAAAATTATCTCCAGAATAGTTGTCAGAAAAATACAACTCAGGTCTGATATCTAATGAAAGTAAGATAGGCACTTCAGGAAAGTTGTATTCAATACCAAGGTCACCAGCAACAAATGCAAATGTTTTACTGTCGTCACCTCCTGGTCCATTGTTGTCAATACTCCAGTTTCCAACACCACCACCAACACCGGCGTACCAGTTGAAACCGCCGTCAATATTCCAAACCCATTGGTAAATACCTGTTAGTTTAAAGGCATCAACATTTTTGCTGTTTCTCCAGCCTAAATCTAACTCTAATCGGTTGTTATCAGACAATCCTCTTTGGTATGAGATTTCTCCTCCAAAACCGTCATTGTCACCTAAACGTAAACCTAAAGCATTTTTTGAAATTTCTTGTGCTTGTGTGCTGAATGCTAATCCCATTAGCATAAAAGCTGATAAAATGATTTTTTTCATAAATAAAGTTTTGTTATTGCAAATCTACAATTAATATCAAACGGAAAGTTTATTATATAATTATATGTTGTTATATAATTTCCACTTTTTTTTATTAAAAAATCATTAAAATTAACTTATTTTGAGAGAATGATAGAGGCAATAAGTTGTTCTCCAGTGAGTTGTTCTTTTTCTGCCGGGTTTTCCAGTAAACTATAATTGGATTCCATGTAACGAAATAGTTTCCATTTTTTTCTGTTGTATTCTAAAGCGGTTAAGTTTTCGACCCAATCCCCCGAATTCAAGTACGTTGTTGAACCGTTTTTATTTGATTTTTTCAAAATTTTAGGCTCATGAATATGACCGCATAACACATAATCGTATTTGTTTTCAATGGCTATTTCAGTAGCAGTTTCTTCAAAATCCGAAATATGTTTGACTGCTTTTTTTACACTGGCTTTAATCTTTTTTGAAAATGAATACGGTTCGCGCCCCACTTTTTTTAAACACCAATTAAAAAAACGATTGATTAAAATTAAATAATCATAACCTAATCCACCTAATTTCGCAATCCATTTAGCGTGATTAACAGAAGCATCAAATACATCACCGTGAAATATCCAGGCTTTTTTATCGTCTAATTCTAAGACTAGTTTATCGGCCAGAATAAAATTTCCCATATTCATTTCGGTAAATTTTCGAAGCATCTCATCGTGATTTCCTGTAATGTAATATACTTTAGTACCCTTAGAAGCAAAACTGATAATTTTCTGGATTACTTTTAAATGAGATTTAGGGAAATAAGATTTTCTAAATTGCCAGATATCAATAATATCACCATTTAATACTAAAATATTTGGTTTTATTGACAATAGGTAGTTGTACAGCTCTTTAGCGTGGCTTCCGTAAGTTCCTAAATGAACATCAGAAATTACAACTACTTCAACTTTTCTTTTTTTCAATGGATTTACAAATTTATTGTTTTGCAAATTAAGCTTGTAAATACGGATTAATGTTAAAGTTAAGGTTAATAAATAGTGTGTTGTATGTAAATTAAATGGTTATTTTTTATTGCAGAATGAAATCTTTAAATCATTAATTTTTAAAGCTAAAACTAAAATGGTACTTTTGTTCAAAATTAATTATAATGGCAGGAAATAGCTACGGAACCCTATTTAGAATAACCACTTTTGGAGAATCACACGGTGAGGCTTTAGGAGGAATCATTGATGGTTGTCCATCAGGAATTGCATTAGATTTTGATGCGATTCAATTAGAAATGTCAAGAAGAAAACCAGGACAATCCGCTATAGTTACCCAACGAAAAGAACCGGATGATGTGCAGTTTTTGTCCGGAATATTTGAGGGAAAAACTACAGGAACTCCTATTGGTTTTATTATTCCGAATACCAATCAAAAATCTGATGATTATTCGCATATAAAAGATAATTACAGACCCAGTCATGCTGATTATGTGTATGATCAAAAATATGGTTTTAGAGATTATAGAGGTGGCGGACGAAGTTCAGCACGTGAAACTGCAAGCAGAGTAGTAGCAGGAGCTATTGCCAAGCAAATGTTAGCAGATATTAAAATTCATGCGTATGTTTCAGCCGTAGGACCTCTTACTTTAGATAAACCATATCAGGATCTGGATTTTTCTAAAATAGAAAGCAATCCGGTACGTTGTCCGGACGAGGAGATGGCAGCTGTAATGGAAAATTATATTAAGCAAATTCGTAAAGAAGGAGATACTGTAGGTGGTGTGGTGACTTGTGTTATTCAAAATGTACCTGTAGGTCTGGGAGAACCTGTTTTTGATAAATTACATGCCGAATTAGGAAAAGCAATGCTTTCTATTAATGCGGTAAAAGGTTTTGAATTTGGAAGCGGATTTGAAGGTTCTAAAATGAAAGGAAGTCAGCATAATGATTTGTACAATGCTGATGGGACTACCAGAACCAATCTTTCCGGAGGAATTCAGGGCGGAATAAGCAACGGAATGGATATTTATTTCCGTGTCGCTTTTAAACCGGTAGCTACGATTATGCAAAAACAGGAATCACTAGATAATAAAGGGAATATTACTGAAATGACAGGAAAAGGACGTCATGATCCTTGTGTTGTTCCCCGTGCCGTACCTATTGTAGAAGCTATGGCAGCAATTGTATTAGCTGATTTCTATTTAATAAATAAAACGTATTAATAACTAATCGTAATGATTTTTTCTTATTTTTACCCCCGAAGAGGTAAAAACGTTGAATAATTCTTTTGGAATTTGCTAAAACGCTTATAATAATTTAAAGCTCCTCTTTTTTTAAGAGGAGCTTTTATTTTTTACTGATAACTTAAATATTATAATATGAAGAAAAAGCTCGCCTTACATTGGAAAATTTTAATCGGTATCATACTGGGGTTGCTTTTTGGATTATTAATGAAAAATTTAGAGCTAAATGCTCTGGTTATAGACTGGATTAAACCATTTGGAACTATTTTTATCAATTTATTAAAAGTAATTGCTGTTCCTTTAATTGTAGTGTCTCTAATTGTAGGACTGGCAGATTTAAAAGATATTTCTAAATTATCACGCTTAGGCGGAAGAACAGTTTTGTTTTATTTGGGAACAACTGTTTTTGCAGTTTCTACCGGACTCTTATTGGCTAATATCATAAAGCCGGGAAGTTATATTAATGCAGAAGCCAGAGAAAGTTTGCTAACGAGTTTTTCAGGTGATGCTTCGCAAAAGATTGAATTAGCCCAGAAAGCTAAAGAAAATGGGCCACTCCAGCCTTTGGTTGATATTGTACCGGATAATTTTTTTAGAGCATTGACTGAAAATGCAAGTATGTTACAGGTAATTTTCTTTGTAGTACTTATAGGAATTGGTCTGATTTTAATTGAAGAAGAAAAAGCAAAACCCGTAGTTGCTTTTTTCAAAGGGATGAATGATGTAATTTTAAAAATCATCGACATTATTATGTTATTTTCACCTTATGGTGTGTTTGCACTGATGGCTTCTTTAATGGTCGAAATTCCCGGTTTTTCTACTTTAGGAGCATTGATTATCTATGGATTGACGGTATTGTTGGGTCTGTTGCTAATGATTTTTATATTCTATCCAGCTTTATTAATGGTATTTGCCAAGGTAAATCCAATACAGTTTTTTAAGGCGATAGCTCCTGCACAATTATTGGCATTTTCAACAAGTTCAAGTGCTGCCACACTTCCTGTAACGATGGAGTGTGTAACAGATAAGTTAGGTGTTGATGAAGAGGTTTCAAGCTTTGTATTGCCTTTAGGAGCAACGGTAAATATGGATGGAACCAGCTTGTATCAGGCTGTAGCTGCCATTTTTATTGCTCAGGCCATGCTCCCGAATCCTTTGGATGTTGCCACTCAGTTAATGATTGTAGTTACCGCTACTTTAGCATCTATAGGTTCAGCTGCCGTACCTAGTGCCGGCATGGTAATGCTGGTGATTGTATTGGGGCAGGCTGGAATTCCGGAAGCCGGTTTAGCACTGATTTTTGCAATTGACAGACCATTGGATATGTGCAGAACTGTAGTTAATATTACCAGCGATGCTACAGCAGCTACAATTGTAGCAAAATCGGTTGGAAAGCTGAATCCAAAACCTGAAATATAATATAAAAAAAAACCGTAAAATAGTTGAACTAATTTACGGTTGATAACACAAACTGTTTTTTAATACCAGCGTTTTTTATTCTGTTTTGAAGCGTTTGATTTTCTGGATTTATGAGCAGCACCGCTTCGATTTGAGTTTTTAGGCTTTGTTTCGTTAGTGTTGTCAGGGCTTCCCGCATGCCATGGATACGGATGATCTGTAATGGTTTTTACATCAACTTTTATGAGTCTTTGAATGTCTTTCCAGTATCCGTGTTCATCTTTTCCGCAAAATGAAATTGCAATTCCGCCATTTCCTGCACGGCCGGTTCTTCCTATCCGGTGTACATAGGTCTCGGGGATATTAGGTAAATCAAAATTGATTACATAAGGCAACTGGTCAATATCAATTCCGCGTGCTGCAATATCGGTAGCAACAAGAACGCCAACTTCCTTGTTTTTAAAAGCATCTAATACTCTTTGTCTCGCATTTTGCGATTTATCTCCATGAATAGCTTCGGCAGCAATTCCTTTTTTACGCAAAGCTTTTACCACATTATCAGCTCCATGTTTTGTTCTTGAAAAAACTAAAACATCAGTTAGATTTTCATTCTGAAGTAAGCTGTATAAAAGGTTTCTTTTTTCTCCTTTTTCAACAAAATAAACACGTTGTTCTACATTTTCTGCTGTAGAAGAAACAGGTGAAACCGTTACAGTTTCAGGATTAGTCAAAAACATTTCGGCTAATTCTCTTATCGCAATTGGCATTGTAGCCGAAAAAAACAGTGTTTGTCTGTTTTTAGGAGTTAGTTTTACAATTTTCTTTACATCATTTACAAATCCCATATCAAGCATCTGATCCGCTTCGTCCAGCACTAAATTATGCAAATGATCTAAATTGATGAATCCTTGTTTGTGTAAATCCAACAATCTTCCGGGAGTTGCAATTAAAATATCAACACCGTTTTTTAGTGCATCTACCTGAGGATTTTGAGAAACACCGCCAAAAATGGTAAGCTGTGTCAAATTAGTATATTTAGCATAGGTGTCAAAGCTTTGTCCTATTTGTACAGCCAGTTCCCGGGTAGGAGTTACAACTAAAGCACGAATTTGCTTTGTCTTTTTTGATGAACCCACAATGCGGTGCAACTGATGGATAATGGGTATGGCAAAAGCAGCTGTTTTTCCGGTTCCTGTTTGTGCACAACCTATCAGATCATTTCCTGCTAAGATAAGCGGAATTGCTTGTTCCTGAATAGGTGTGGGAGTGGTATAGCCATGTTCGTGCACGGCTTTCTGAATACTTTTTGAAAGTGATAAATCTTCGAATAACATAAGTTTGATATTAATTAGCGCGTAATAAGTTACAGCGATAAGTTTGGCAAAGATAGCATTATTATTCCTGATGCTTGTTAATGCCTGTTTTTACTTCTGATAAACATAACTCAATCAAATAGTATTTTCTTTCAGGGCTTTATTTGAATTGGCTTTTATAAAATCGGTTACAAGATACCCAATAAGTTTCCCTATTAAATGGTTGTTTTTATCTACGTCTAATTCAGGTGCGCCTTCGCAAATGTGTAAATAGCTGGTGTTTTTATTTTTAGCAAAAAAAGAAACAAATTGACGTAATTCTTCTACCGAAAAACCACTTAATGTCATGGCACTGCTGGCAATATTAGGTATGGCGTCTAAATCAACTTCAATTCCAAAATGATCTGTTTTGATAAAATCCAGAGCCTGAATCATTTCTTTTTGAAAATCTTTTTCTTTTCGGATATTGATACTGTCATAGGTATTGTAACGCACTCGGTCTTCTGTTTTTTTAATAATATCCAGAACACTTTTAGAAGTATAGTTTTCGTGTAAACCAAAAACAAAATATTTTTTCAGGAAACCTTCTTCATAGGCATAAGAAAAGCCGTTTCCGCTGTGACGCCCTTCTAAAATTCTGAAATCCGAATGTGCATCAAAGTTTATTGCGTTTACCGGTTTTCCTTTTGCAAGAGCAGTTCCTTTAATATTTCCGTAGGCATTATTGTGTCCGCCACCAATAATAATGGGAATCTTTCCCAGTTTAACGATGCTGAAAATGATATGAGAAACATCTTTGTCTATTTTTTTGACTAACTGGCTTAGCTTTACACGATCATCCATGTGGTTAAAATCCAGATTTTCTACCTCTTTCATTTCCTCCTGAACATTAATCTGTCCTAAAACAATGATCTGGTTTCCTTTGCAAAAACGATTGTGCTGAATGTTTGCAATACTTTTAATCGCTTCATTCCAGGCAGAAGCAGCACCGGGTCTGCCATAATTTGCGCGGATTCCTATATCTTCGGGAATCCCTAATAAAACATATTTTGCATCAGTGTTTTTTATAAATGAAATAGGATTGGCACCCACGGGGACTGTGAGCATTTTTTCTCCAAATTTAATTTCTCCACTTCGATGGTTAGTGACTTTGGCTAGATTGTTAATTGTAAATGGCAGAAACTTTTCCATGTAAAAGAAAATTTTTTACCAAAAATAATATAATTTCCTTACTTACGTTATATGTTAAATATATATTGTTAAATTTGGGATTATTAAAATTGAAAAAACGTTAAAAAAATGGAAAACAAACAAAGTAGTTCAGGTCTAAAGGCAGTTATTGCTGTGCTGGCAGTTTTATTGGTTGGGAGTTTAGTTTATATTTTTAAAATATCTTCGGATACCGAAAAAGTACAAACAGTACTAACAACTACCGAAACGGAAAAAGAGTCCGTAATGAAAGATTTAGAACAGTTGAAAGCAACCTATGATGCTGCGATTGCCGAAAACACTTCAATGTCTGACGAGTTAATTCAGGAAAGAGACAAAGTAGTGAACCTGATGGCTGAAGTAAAGAAGTCTAAGGGAGATGTTTCTGCTTTTAAAAACCAGATTAATCTTTTACAAAATAAAATGAAAGCCATGATGGCTGAAAATGAAGGATTGAAAAATCAGAATAAAGTCTTAAAAACACAACGTGATAGTACAGCAGTAATTTTGACAGAATCTAAAAAATACAACGAAGCGCTTGTAGGTCAAAATGACGAATTAGCTAAAGTGGTTGAAAAAGGAGCGAAACTAACCGTTTTAAATATTCAGAGTTCTGCGTATAAAGTAAGAAGTTCAGGTAAAGAAATAGAGACGGAGAAAGCAAGACGTACTAATATGCTAAAAATTAGTTTTACAATTGCCGGAAACCAAATTGCGCAATCAGGCGATAAAACGTATTATGTACAGGTTATCGACGGTAAAAACAATGTTTTAGGCGAAAAGAAAAACATTAGTTTCGATGGAAAAGATTTGACTTATAGTTTTACAAGTACTGTAAAATATGAAAATAAAACAGTACAGGTTTCAGAAAATTTACCGGGAAAAGATTTTGCTCCGGGTACTTATTATGTAAATATTTTTGATAAGGGAGAGCTGGTTTCCAAATCAAGTTTTACTTTGAAATAATCCATTATATTTTATATAGAAAAGAGGCATTTCATTGAAATGCCTCTTTTTTTTATGTAAAAATGTTGAAATTTTATTCTTCTTCGCCTTCGTCTTCAACTGCATCATTTGATTCTTTTCCTGAATACTTTTTATTTTTATACTCAACTAATTTATAGTAATTCTTTTCTTGGCTTTCAGGCTATAAAATAATAAACGAGATTGATACCAATGTTATATAATTTTAGTTTTATTTTTAATAAAAAACTGTAATTCAATTAATTAACTTTTATTAAAGAAAGGTTTAACATCGTCTGTTTCTGCTGGTCCTATGAAATAGCTAATTTTAGACTAATCAAATTAATAACATTTTAAAAATTTAGAATTATGAAAAAGAATATAGCCATATTAGCAACAAACGGTTTTGAAGAATCAGAATTATCATCGCCTAAAGCTTATCTTGAAGAGCAGGGATGGAATGCAGATATCATCAGCTTAAAATCAGGAACAATCAAAGGATGGAAAGACGGTAATTGGAGCAACGAATATAATGTTGATGTAGTATTAGATCAGGCAAATGAAGCAGATTACGATGCTTTAGTTCTTCCGGGAGGAGTTATAAATCCTGATTTATTGAGAAGAGAAGAGGCTGCCGTAAATTTTGTACGCGCTTTTTTTAAAAGTAAAAAACCAGTAGCGGCTATTTGTCATGGTCCTCAGATTCTGGTAGATGCTGATGTTTTAGAAGGTCGAAAAGTAACTTCGTTTTTCTCAGTTAAAAACGATTTGAAAAATGCCGGAGCACATTGGGAAGACTCAGAAGTAGTCGTAGACAATGGATTGGTAACCAGCCGAAATCCTAATGACTTGCCCGCTTTTAATAAAAAAATGGTGGAAGAAATTAAAGAAGGAAAACACGAACGTCAGACAGTGTAAGATATTTTGATTATACACATCAAGTTATAAGAAATGCAAGATCAGTTTTTTGGTCTTGCATTTTTTTTTTAATTCCCAGTTTAGAAAAAATATGTAATTCCCTGGACCGGAAATAAGAGGTTGGAGCTACAAGGATAATAATCTAAAGGTTTAATTACGATATCTCTGACTTTGAAATAATCCACTACTTATACTGAAAGAGGCATTTCAATCAATGAAATGCCTCTTTTTCGTTTTGTCTAAAAACGGTAAAATATTATTCTTCCTCTCCTTCGTCTTCAGCTGAATCATCTGATTCTTCCTCATTAGATTCAAATTCGAAAAAGCTAAAAATAGAGCCGCCGTAACTTTTTTGAAAAGAAAAATTGATTAAGTGGTCTAATTTGGTGTATTTGGAATGTTCAATAATCATCATTCCTTCTTCGTTCAAAATATTTCTTTCAAAAACCAGTAAAACTACTTTTTCAAAAGTGGCTTGGTCTAATCCGTAAGGTGGATCGGCAAAAACAATATCATAAGAAGTATTGCATTTTTCCAGGAACTTAAAAACATCACTTTTGGTTGCGGCAATAGGAAAATCATATTCGGCAGCCGTTTGTTTAATGAATTTTACACATCCAAAATCACCATCCACAGAAGTGATAGGCGAACTTCCGCGAGAAGCAAATTCATAACTGATATTCCCGGTTCCGGCAAATAAGTCCAGAATTTTTAAACCATCAAAACTAAAATGATTGTTTAAAACATTGAACAAAGCTTCTTTAGACATATCGGTTGTAGGACGAACAGGCAAACCTTTTGGCGGATTTATGCGTCTTCCTTTGTATTTTCCTGAAATGATTCTCATGAATTGAAAAGTATAAAATGATTTCTGTTTTCGGCCTCAGAAAAATAATTGTTCCATCGCAAATCTTCGACATCAATAAGTGAAACATTGCGAATGTATTTATAAGCGATTTTGTAAAATGGACTTTCGGCGGTGATATTTCCAATCAATTCCAAAGGAAAATTCTCAGGATTCATATGGAGTTGTTCGGCAGTGAACAGCATGTAATAAATAAAATCTTCGGGAGTCTGGTATTCAAATGAATTGAACAAAAGTAACTTTTGATTTTGGATAACTATGATTTCAAAATGACCGGAATTAAAATGAACTATCATTTTTTTAGTATCAATATTTTTAGAAGCATCTAATAATTTAGTGACTAAAATACTGTTGGCGTGTTTGTAATCGAAAGAGCCAAATTTATCTATAAAAAAATTATTCATATTCACATACGGAATATAAACAGCATTGATTCCGTAATTGCTGATTTCGTCAAAAGCAAAAAAATCAGTTTCAAAAACCTTGGTATTGTATTGCAGATAGCTGCCTAAATAGTTTTCGTCAAAAAGAGGTTCCGGAACAAAAGTAGATAATGTATTATTGTGTATAACAAGGATATTATCATATTTTTCATTGAGTTCAGGATATTCTTCAAAAGCATTGGCAAACAATTCTTCTATCTTTAGGTTTTTGTCAAAATTGTCAAAATGGATTTCTCGGAATAAAGAAACGGTATTGTTAAGGGTATCAAAACAGCAAAAAGAAAGTCCGCTCAGTGAAACCTGAATGGAGAGTTTTTTATATTTCTTTTCGGTAATGTCCATTAATGAAGATTTTTTCTGAGTGGCAAACTTACAAATTTTAATGCCAACACCAATAATACACATTGAAAGTTTTACCACAAAGTGTCTCAAAGGAATCGCGGAGATTTGCTAAGTTTTTATAACCGCATATTTCATAAATAAATATAAAAATCGAAATACTGATATGTACTTTATGCTTTTAGCTTTTGTATATAAACCATTTCAAAAAAAGTTATTTGGCTTATATGGTTCAAAAAAAACTATCTTTGAACTTAAAATTCTAGTACATGATTTCCTCCCAGTTTTACAGTCTTTTAAAAAATAAATTTCCGTTTTCACCTACTTACAATCAGGATATTTTTTTTCAGAAGATTGCCATCT
Organism: Flavobacterium plantiphilum; assembly: GCF_046000495.1. NCBI lineage: Bacteria > Pseudomonadati > Bacteroidota > Flavobacteriia > Flavobacteriales > Flavobacteriaceae > Flavobacterium > Flavobacterium plantiphilum. The sequence continues at coordinate 77,412 of NZ_JBELQA010000006.1, read as the reverse complement.
TTTTGACAGAAACTACTAATGACAGTATTTTTGTGCTTAAAGGATATGCCGGAACGGGAAAGACTACCGTAATTTCGACCATTGTAAATAATCTTTTAGAAATAAATAAAAAGTATGTTTTACTTGCACCAACAGGACGTGCGGCTAAGGTAATTGCAAACTATTCAGAGAAGCCTGCTTTTACCATTCATAAAAAAATTTATTTCCCCAAAAAATCTTCCGGGGGCGGAGTAACGTTTACATTACAGCAAAACAAACATAAAAATACCATTTTTATAGTCGATGAAGCCTCGATGATTTCAGATGTGGATTCTGATTCAAAAATGTATGTCAATGGTTCCCTGCTTGACGATTTGATTTCATATGTTTATTCAGGAACCAATTGTAAAATGATTCTGCTGGGCGATACTGCTCAGTTACCGCCGGTAAATTTAGATATCAGTCCGGCTTTGGATATTCGTACCTTGAGTATGAATTACAATAAAGAAGTAGATTCTATTGAGCTTGATGAGGTAATGCGTCAGGAGGAAAGTTCCGGAATTTTACATAATGCCACTGAACTCAGGGAATTGTTGAAAGATTCTTTTATTACTGATTTTCAGTTTAATGTCAGGAAATTTAAAGATATTGTTCGACTCATTGACGGTTATGATATTCAGGATGCTATTAATTCGGCTTACAGTAATTATAGTATCGAAGACACTGCTTTTATTGTTCGTTCGAATAAAAGAGCCAATCAGTACAATGAGCAAATCAGGACAAAAATTCTGGATAAAGAAAGCGAACTTTCCACAGGCGATTTCCTGATGGTAGTCAAGAACAATTACTTTTGGCTAAAAGATTCCGATGAAGCCGGTTTTATTGCCAATGGTGATATTATTGAAATTCTGGAGATTTTTAGCATCAAAGAATTGTACGGATTTAAGTTTGCCAATGTTAAAATCAGAATGGTGGATTATCCCAACCAGAAACCATTTGAAACCGTTTTATTATTAGATACTATAAAAAGTGAATCTCCATCATTAACATACGAAGAATCTAACCGTTTGTATCAGGAAGTTTTAAAAGATTATGAAGGCGAAACCAAATTTAAGCAGTTTCAGAAAGTAAAAGCTAACGAATATTTTAACGGACTTCAGGTGAAATTTTCTTATGCCATTACCTGTCATAAATCACAAGGAGGACAGTGGAATACCGTTTTTATAGAACAGCCGTATTTGCCCAACGGAATTGACCGGGATTACATCCGCTGGTTGTACACAGCCATGACACGTGCTAAAAACAAACTGTATTTGATAAATTTTAAAGACGAAAGTTTTGAGGAATAAAAAAAGAGGCTTGTATTTAGCCTCTTTTATGAATTTTATTGATCTAATTCTTTCTTCAAAAACTTAGCAGTATAGCTTTTTTTGATTTTGGCCACTTCTTCAGGAGTTCCTTTAGCCACTACTGTTCCGCCGCCTTTTCCACCTTCGGGACCAATGTCGATAATGTAATCGGCAAGTTTGATAACATCCATATTATGTTCAATAATCAAAATCGTATTGCCTTTATCGACTAATTTATTGATGACTTCCATTAATACTCTGATGTCTTCAAAATGCAGTCCGGTAGTAGGTTCGTCTAATATATAAAAAGTATTTCCCGTATCTTTTTTAGACAGTTCTCCCGCCAGTTTGATACGTTGTGCTTCTCCGCCGGAAAGCGTAGTACTTTGTTGTCCCAGTGTAATATATCCCAAACCAACATCCTGAATGGTTTTTACTTTGCGATAAATTTTAGGAATATTTTCGAAAAAAGGAACTGCTTCATCAACCGTCATGTCTAAAACATCCGAAATAGATTTTCCTTTATAGCGAATTTCCAGTGTTTCACGGTTAAAACGTTTGCCCTGACAGCTCTCGCATTCTACATACACATCCGGAAGAAAGTTCATTTCTATCGTACGCACACCGGAACCCTGACAGGTTTCACAACGTCCGCCTTTGACATTAAAACTAAAACGACCCGCTTTGTAACCGCGTATCATACTCTCAGAAGTCATCGTAAACAAGTTCCTGATTTCCGAAAAAACATCGGTATAGGTTGCCGGATTGGAACGCGGCGTTCTACCTATCGGACTCTGGTCTATATCAATCACTTTATCGATATGTTCCAGTCCTTCAATTTTTTTGTAAGGCTGCGGTTTTTTTACCCCATTAAAATAATAAGCATTTAAAATAGGGTAGAGTGTCTCATTTATTAAAGTCGATTTTCCGCTTCCGGAAACTCCCGTAACGCAGATCATTTTTCCTAAAGGCAACTCAATAGTAACATTTTTTAAGTTATTTCCGGTTGCACCGCTTAGTTTTAGAAATTTTCCGTTTCCTTCCCTGCGTTTTTTAGGGATATCAAATTTCATTTTCCCGTTTAGATATTGCGCAGTAATTGTATTGGATTTCAATGTTTCGGCAGGAGTGCCTTTACTAATGATTTCGCCACCAAATTTCCCCGCTTTTGGTCCAATATCAATGACATAATCGGCACGTTCAATCATGTCTTTATCATGTTCAACTACGATTACCGAGTTCCCTATATCACGCAATTGTTCAAGAGAATGAATCAGTTTTTCATTGTCTCTTTGATGAAGTCCGATGCTGGGTTCATCTAAAATATAGAGCACACCCACAAGCTGTGAACCAATTTGTGTCGCTAAACGGATGCGTTGTGCTTCTCCTCCCGAAAGGGATTTTGAACTTCGGCTTAAAGCCAGATAATCCAGACCTACATTCATCAAAAAGTCTAATCGGTCTTTGATTTCTTTAATCACTTCAGAAGCGATTCGTCGTTGTTTGTCAGATAAATGCGAGTCTAATTCCTGAAACCATCTGGTTAAATCAGAAATATCCATCGCACACAATTCGGCAATATTTTTTTCGTCAATTTTAAAAAAAAGTGCTTCTTTTTTTAAACGGGAACCTTCACAAACAGGACATTTTACTTCATCCATAAAATCTTTAGCCCAACGTTTTATGCTTGTGGAGCCACTTTCATCATGCTGATTTTTTATAAAATGTGCGATTCCTTCAAAGTCTATTTTGTAATCTCTGGCAACTCCTAAATCCTTAGAATTGATGGTGAATTTTTCTTTTCCGCCATTCAGAATCATTTCCATTGCTTCTTCAGAAATACTTTCGATGGGATCCGTAATTTTGAAATTATATTTTTGTCCAATAATTTCCAACTGCTTAAAAATCCAGGACGATTTGTATTCGCCCAAAGGCACAAAACCACCTGCTTTTATCGATAATTTAGGGTTTGGAATTATTTTTTTAACGTTGATTTGATTTACTGTTCCTAATCCGTTGCAATGTTCACAGGCGCCTTTTGGAGAGTTAAAAGAGAATAAATTAGGTTCCGGATTCTGATAGGATATTCCTGTTGACGGACACATTAAATTACGGCTGAAATAGCGCACTTCATTCGTATCCTGATCCAGAATCATTAATACATTTTCACCGTGATGCATGGCTGTATTGATACTTTCGCTCAGGCGTTTTTCATTATCCGGAGTGGCTTCAACAACCATTCTGTCTACTACAATTTCGATATCATGGGTTTTATAACGATCCAGTTTCATTCCCGGAGTGATATCGAGAATATCACCATTAACACGAACTTTTAAAAAACCCTGTTTGGCAATTTGCTGAAATAATTCGCCATAATGTCCTTTTCTGGCTCTGATAACCGGAGCGAGAATATTGATGCGTTTGTTCGTGAAATTCTCAATAATCAAATCTTTAATTTGTTCATCGGAGTAGGAAACCATTTTTTCGCCGGTATTGTAACTGTAAGCATCAGCTCCACGGGCATACAGCAAACGCAAAAAATCGTATATTTCAGTTATAGTTCCTACGGTAGAACGCGGACTTTTGGATGTCGTTTTTTGCTCTATCGCAATAACAGGAGACAATCCGTCAATTTTATCTACATCAGGACGTTCCAGACCTCCTAAAAACTGTCTGGCATAAGCAGAGAATGTTTCTACATAACGACGTTGTCCTTCGGCATAAATAGTGTCGAATGCTAAAGATGATTTTCCAGAACCCGAAAGCCCTGTTATGACAACTAATTGTTCACGGGGTATGGAAATGTCAATATTTTTAAGATTGTGTACTCTGGCACCTAAAACTTCAATAGTATTATCTTTATCTAACATAATTTTTTGCTGGTTGCTTCTTTCATCGCAATGACAGCAAAGTTACTATTTTGATTTATTTTATCTGATAGAACACTATGGAAGATTTTGTTAAAAAGGAGTTTAGGTCTTATATTTTTGCTAATTATTCATTAACACTGATATTGTTGTTTTTTAATATTTCAAAAAATTTGTCTTCCTTGCCTTCTCTTTTTAAATTCTCGTAAATTCGTTGTATTAATGTTCCGGCATCAGTTCGGTAAGGAGATTTTATTTCGGTATAAATAGTATAAGCTTTGCATAAATTATCTAATCCGTTTTCCTGATCGTTGAGATTAAAAGCATATACATTTCCAATACCATAATAAATTTCAGGATTTTTAGAGTCCAGTTCAGCTAATTTTTTATAGGCATCAATGGCTTTATAAAATTCTTTTTTATATTGGTAAGCCACTGCAATATTTTGTAATGGCATTGCGCCGTTTGGATCTATTTCTAATGATTTTTGATACGCAAGAATGGCATTGTCAATGTCATTCAATTTGCGATAAGATAGTCCCATATTGTCATAAGCGAAAGCAAATTCAGGATCTAAAGAGATTGCCTTCTTGTAATATTCAATTGCTTCTTTATCGTTTTCTTTTCTGGCTGCAGCAATTCCAAGATGATATGCCTTCATTGCATTCTCATTTTTAGAAATAGACTTTTCGTTTAAAACATCATTAACTGTTAAGGTTTCTTTTAAGGCATCACAATTATCCATCAGATGTTTTTCAATAGTACTGTAATTTTTTTTATAATCAGTAGAATTTTTATCAGTATTGAAATTAATATTGATTTCTTTGTTTTTAGTATTGTCGGATAGATTTATATTTTTCAGGCTTAAACCAATTTGGTATGCAGCTGTGACATTATCGATACACCTGCTGATTTTAGAAGCAATAATTTTTGTTCTCACATCTCTGGTAGGGATTGAATCAATACAAAGACAGGCTTCATTTGATAATTCTTTCAATAATTCGTCTGAGTTGAGTGTTGCATTTTTATCTTGTGAATATATAAAAGAACAGCAGCCAAGAAATAAACTGAGTATAGGTTTTTTCATCATAAAAATATTAGAAATCAAATCTAATATTTTTTTCAATACTAAAATGATATGTAGTATAAATTTTTAAATTGTAATAAAAAAGAACGCCAACAATTAAGTTAGCGTTTGGTTTAAATATTCAGGAATTAATTTTATTCTTATTCAATGGTCATCGATTTCAATTTACTTCTGTACGCTTCAAGCGCAGCAGATTTAGAGATAAATCCAAAGTATTTTTCATCCTTGATTACAGGTAAATAGGTTGCTTTTGTTTTTTCAAACTTATTCATTACTGTTTCCATGCTGTTAAAAGGATAGACAACATCCAGTGGCTGAATCATAATATCTTTTACCAAAGTATATTTAACCCGGTACTTATTAAATATAATTTCTCTGATGTTATTAAAATTAACGATTCCCAATAAATGATTTTCGCTGTCCACTACAGCAAAATAAGTTTGGTTAGAATGCGAAATTAAATCTACCAGTTTTTCTAAATTATCATTAGGAGAAAGCGTTAAAAAATCAGTCTGGATGATTGTATTTGTATCTAAAGTAGACAATACATTGTGGTCTTTATTGCTGGTAAAAGCATGTCCTTTTTTGACTAATTCTTTTACATCCATAGAATGTTTTTCAAATTGTTTTGAAATCGCAAAACTAATAGAAGCTACTATCATTAAGGGTAACATAAGGCTGTAACCTCCTGTGATTTCTGCAATTAAGAAAATAGCAGTTAACGGCGCATGAAATAATCCGCTTAATATTCCGGCCATTCCTACCATAGTAAAATTACTTATAGGCAGGTTTGTTAATCCGGTAAGGTTGATGAATTTTGAAAAAACAAAACCTACATAGGATCCCACAAAAAGGGAAGGAGCAAAGTTACCTCCGTTTCCTCCTGAACCTAAAGTGATTGCGGTAGCAAAAACTTTTATCATCATCGTAACGCCAACAAAAGCAAGTAAAACCCAGCTGTTGTCTTTAAAGCTGCTAAAAAGAGTATTTTCTAATATTTCTCCGGGATTGCTTTCAGCAAGAACTTTGATACTTTCATATCCTTCTCCAAAAAGTGTTGGAAAAACAAAAATCATTACGGCCAGAATAGAAGCTCCTATCAAAGCTTTCTTATAAGGATTGATTTTTAATCTATGAAAAAAGTGTTCTGTTTTTTGGAAATTTCGTGTAAAATAGATAGAAATAAATCCCGTTAAAATTCCCAGCATGATATAAAAAGGAATTTTGTGATAATCAAATTCCTGTTGTTGTCTGAAGTTTAATAATACCGCTTCGTCAAGTATAATTTCAGAAACTAAAGCACCGGTTGCAGCTGCAATCATAATAGGTGTAAAAGCAGAAATACTGACATCAACAAGTAAAAATTCGATTGCAAATAAAACACCTGCTATAGGAGCGTTAAAAGCAGCGGCGATACCGGCAGCCACTCCGCACCCTATAAGGAGAGTACGATCTTTGTATGTTAATTTATATTTTTGAGCATAATTAGAACCAAAAGCAGCACCTGTAACCACAATAGGACTTTCTAAACCTGCCGATCCTCCAAGACCTACCGTTAACGAGCTGGTCATGATATGTGCATACATTTGTTTTCGGGGAATGATACTTGCTTTTTTAGCTACAGCATATAAAATTTGGGGTGTTCCTTTTTCAATCGAACCTCCTAAAAGTCGTTTTACCACTAATACAGTAAGTAATAAACCTGCAATAGGTAAGATACTGTTTATGAAACTTAGTTTTAAAATTCCATTAATATACGTGGCAAAAGTATAAACCCAGTGGGCAAAAGTTTTTAGCACAATTACAGCAAAAGCAGCAGATATGCCTACTAATACACTCGATAGAAAGATAAATTGCTTTTCTGTTAAGATAGATTGTGCCCAATCAATTATAATTTCTAACTTAGAAAGATATTTTTTGAACATTTATGCTTTATTTTTTGAGTGAACAAATTTACTATTATTTTAAGGATGTTATAAGTTTTTTACCGCTTCTTTTTTACTTAAAGGTTTTAGTTTGCTGTTTTCCACAAAAAGAATTACCTGATCAGGATTTGTTTTAGCATATTCCCGTAAGGACCAGCCGATGGCTTTCTGAATAAAAAATTCTGTTGAATTTTCATGTTGCTGACAAATTGCTTTCAGTAAATCAAAATCCGTTTTTTCTTTGTAGCCCAACTGAAATAAAATAGCACTCCGATTAAGCCAAAGGTTATCTGAATTTGAAAATTTTTCAATGGTATTTTCCACAGCATCGGGAAATTCCAGCAGATATTGCCCTAAAATATATTTGGAAATAGTATCCACACTATCCCACCAGGAATTAGTGGTGATTAGTTTTTCGATAAAACGAATATCTGATTTTTTATAATTTCCTTTAGATTCTTTGATTACAATCTCTATAGCGCAATAGTGCAGTTCGCGCTGTTTTCGGGTGTAAAGTTCAGTTGCTGTATTTTGAATATTATTTTTGATTTCCTCTTTATGGGTGTGCCAAATTTCTTTAAGAAGCAGTCTTCTGTCAGTAGTTTTTATTCCATAAAAGGCAAAATGATTTTTCATATACTTAGCCATAGCCAGACTATTTTGAATGTTTTTATGAGTCTGAAAAGCAGTTTCTAACTGATTTATAAAAGCCATTTTTTAAAGTGTTGTTAGTTTTTGCGTACAGTAAGTACGAAGTTCTTCAAAGAAAACAGTAAATTCCTGTTCAAAATCTGTGTAATGCTTTTTAAGCTCTTCTGTGGCAAAACGCATATTGGATTGATTATTAGTCCGCCGATCCATCTGGCTCAAAATCTGATCAATTCCGGCAATCGACTGATAGCTTAAAAGCCAATTTTGTTTTTCCATATACGGAAGCAATCCTTTTGTTTTTTCACTAAGTAAATCATGATTTGTGTGCAACGACTGATAAAACCGGTTTATATATTCTTTCAGATTTTCATCAGAATACATCTTCCAGTTTTTTGCTAAAAAGTGATCGTAAAATATGTCAACAATTACACCTGCATAATGATGATAACGCTCATGCAGACGTTTGGTACTTTCTCTGAAAACCGGGTGCGCATCAGTAAAAGTATCAATGGCACGATGCAGGAGTATTCCTTTTTGAATTTCTTCAGGGAAATTTTCAAACTGTTTGCCACGAATACCATCTGCCATGAAATTGCCAATTTTTATAAAGTCATTATTACCCGAAAGATAGATGTGTGCTAAGAAATTCATTCGTCTAAATTATGAATTCTAAATGACTTTTATAAGCAGTCAATTATTATATTTGTGACCAATGTATATTTTTAAGTAAACCAAAACAAAAAAAGAGAATGACATTAATAAAATCAATATCAGGAATTCGGGGAACTATTGGCGGTAAAGTAGGGGATAATCTTACTCCTGTTGATGCCGTAAAATTTGCATCCGCTTATGGAACCTGGTTAAAAAACAGTCAGACTACAGCTGCGACAGAATCAAAATTAAAAGTAGTAGTAGGACGCGACGCCCGTATTTCTGGGCCGATGATTCATAATTTAGTGGTGAATACATTGATAGGTTTAGGAATAGATGTAATCGATTTAGGTTTGTCAACAACGCCTACGGTTGAAGTTGCTGTACCGCTTGAAAAAGCGAATGGAGGAATTATTTTAACCGCTTCACACAATCCAAAACAATGGAATGCCTTAAAATTATTAAATGAAAAAGGAGAATTTTTAAACGGTGTTGAAGGTGAAAAAATCCTTCATATTGCCGAAGCCGAAGCTTTTGATTTTTCTGATGTGGATAGTTTAGGCGAAATTACCCAAAATGATGCTTATATGGATATTCATATTGATGAAATATTGAATTTACCATTGGTAGATGTAGAGGCTGTTAAGGCGGCTAAATTTAAAGTTGTTGTTGATGGCGTAAATTCTTCAGGAGGAATTATTATTCCTAAATTGTTAGAATTAATGGGAGTTGAAGTAGTAAAATTATACTGCGAACCTAACGGACATTTTCCTCATAACCCGGAACCTTTAAAAGAACATCTGACAGATATTTGCGAATTAGTTGTAAAAGAAAAGGCGCATCTTGGGGTAGTAGTTGATCCTGATGTAGACCGTCTGGCTTTTATAAGTGATGATGGCGAAATGTTTGGTGAAGAATATACGCTGGTAGCCTGTGCCGATTATGTGCTGAGTAAAACACCAGGCAATACCGTTTCTAATATGTCTTCTTCCCGTGCATTACGCGATGTAACAAATGCTCATAATGGAAGTTATGAAGCAAGTGCTGTGGGAGAAGTAAATGTGGTAGAACTGATGAAGAAAAATAATGCCATTATTGGAGGTGAAGGAAATGGCGGAATTATCTATCCTGAATCCCATTATGGTCGTGACAGTTTAGTGGGAGTAGCGTTGTTCTTAACACATTTGGCAAACAAGAAAATGAGTGTGGCAGCTTTGCGTGCTTCTTATCCGGAGTATTATATGAGCAAAAATAAAATAGAATTAACACCACAAATTGATGTTGATGCGATATTGGTCGCTATGACTGAAAAATATAAAAATGAAGATATTACGACCATTGACGGTGTCAAAATTGACTTTGCTGACGAATGGGTGCATTTAAGAAAATCGAATACTGAACCGATTATTCGTATTTATACCGAAGCACCATCACAGGCGCAGGCAGATGCTTTAGCGTTACGTATTATTGACGAAATTAAAGCAGTAGCAGGAATTTAAATTTTTGGAATTTTTCAAAAAAAAAATAACCCTTTCAGAATTTGATTTCTGAAAGGGTTTATTATTTAATCCCAATTATTTGATGATGATACCGCTATTTTTCCTCCTCCGGTAAAGAACAGCGTAATTCCTCCGGCTATATATAATCCTAATAATTCTAATTGCCAGCCTCCATTTTCATTGAGTAAAAATAGTTGTTCACTATGCACTAAAAACAGCGCAAATAAAGCACCTAAAACATATACGATAGAAGCAATCCGGGTTCTGAATCCAATCAGAATTAATATTGGTGCTATAATTTCAGTAAAGTATACACCATAAGAAAGTAAAGATGGCAAGCCTTTATCAACCAGCATATCTCCAATGAAAGAGGTATGTCCTATTTTCGCAATTCCGTGTAATAACATTAATCCTCCGGTAGCGATACGAAGGATCAGTAAACCTAAATCAGTGTTTTTAGTCATAAATTTATTTTTGCAGGTTAAGTAAAATTTTATGGGGAAACTTTTTCAAATATAGCTTAATATTTACAAAAAAATAATATATCTGTTTAAAAATTCACTCTGAAACTTACGTTTGGTGTAAGCGCCAGCGAATAATTATTGATTTCAATGGCTTTTCCGGAAGTATCCGGATCAACTTTGTAATACCGATTAATGGTATTGTTTTGATTCGTAACATTAATAATTCCTGCCCGCAAAGTGGTTTTTACAGTTGGTGTGAAATTAAAATGATAGCTTATAGAAGTATCTAAACGAAAAAAATCATCCAGATTCAGGCTGTTCGGCGCATCATAATTTACAAAAGTGTTGTTGCCGTTTTGTACGGTTTCATTTCCTTCAACAGGTTTGGTATATGGAATACCATTGCGCCATATTCCTCCAACAGACACCTTTAAATTATTATAAACAGTATAATTAAATCCAAATGTTACCGAATGCCGAATATCCAGATTATTCGGGAAAGTGGACGGGGTAAAACTTTCAAAATTATAATTATTATTGTTAAAAGTATAGCTAATCCACGTACTGTATCGTGTAGTGGTTTTATTAATAAGAAATTCAATTCCTTTATTGGTATAACTGCCGTTTGCTTTTTTAAATTGAAAATTATTATAAAAACCCTGATTAGAAGCTGTAATTCCGTCCACAATTTTGTAAAATCCTGTTAACTCAATATTCCAGTTGTTGGTGTTAAAATCAATCCCTGTTGAGAACTGTTTGCTTCTGGCAATCGGAATTTCATTATTATCCACCAGTTGCCAGCGTCTTTTTTCGACTCCCAGAAAATCATCTTCAAAATCAATAATCTGGGTTGTAGTCTGGTTTTTAAGTTCGCCTTCTACTTTTAGAGCCAGTTCCTTGGTGAGTTTTTGTCTGAAATTAATTCTGGGTTCGAATAACAATTTGTCAAATTTCTGAAAATAATTTATGCGCATTCCCAGCCTTACATAGCTGTTTTTTTTATTGTATTCAATTTCAGAAAAAAAGGCATGATTTAATAATACTTTCTTTTTAGTACTGGAATAAAAAGGTGCGCTCACACGGGTCTGATTCAGCATTCCCGTTTCGTTAATCTGGTAACCGTTTAATAATTTTAAATTGGGATTAAAGTCATAGTATACATTTAGTTTGGTTCCTGTTTCAATAACTTCATTAGCTTCTGATAAAAGCTGATCTTCACTGACTCTGTAATCTCTTGCATCAATATTATATCTGGAAAAATAGCTGCTTACAAAACTGCTTAATCTGCTATTCCATTGTGCTTTCCAGTTTCCGCCGTAGCCAGTGTTTTTTTGCGAAAGCGAACTGGTTTTGGTAGTGTTTTGATTTTGATTTTCAGCATAATTTAACGCATTATTAATTCCGATAAAATTAGCTCTGAACTGATGATTCTCGTTCAAGTCAAAAAGAATTTTAGCGGTATAATCATAAAATGAAAAATCAGAATCACTGTTTTTAGCTGCGTTATCGGCATTTATTTCACTGTCCTGAAAACTTTTTTTGTAATAATTAGAATAGGCAGGAGTGTTAACCATATCTGTGATGGAATGACGGGCAGAAAGATCGATTTCCAGATTTTTAGTGAGTGGAATTTCTATATAAGCATCTGCGCTGATGAGATTAATGCCTGCTCCACCCGAAATTTTGTTTTTAATTTCGTTATTGGTACTCATCTTAATCATACTGGAAACACCATCGCTGTATTCCGCACTCGTTCCGTTTTTAGTAACCACTACTTTTTGGGTCAGATTGGGATTATAAGCTGATATTAACCCAAAAAAATGTCCGGAATGATACATTTTTATATTATCCCAAAGCATTAAATTCTGATCATTTGTTCCTCCCCGAACATTGATATTGGCAATACTTTCGTTACTGCTTTCAATTCCGGGCAGTGTTTGTATGGATTGTAAAATATCAGGCTCCGTAAGTCCGGGAAGAATGCCAAATTTTTTTGTATTTAACACCGTACTTCCATCGGTGGTTTTTTGTAAACCAGAAGTCAGAAACAGACTGATTAAAACAGGATTCAGTTCTTCTTTAGATGATTTTAAATAAATTTCTTTGCATTTTTTGTTGATCGAAAAGAATTCTTTTGCTTTAAAATTTTTAGTTTCATAGCCGATATATGAAATTGAAATTGTTGCGTCAGCAGCAACGTCTTCCAGATTGAAACTTCCGTTTTTTGAACAGACAGTCCATTTTGAATTGTTGCTGATCCGGACAGAAGCTCCCGGGAGTGTAGTTTTTGATTCTTCGTCCAGGACCACTCCGCATACAGAGAATGATTTATTCAGTACAGAAATCGTAATATAACGCTGGTCTAATAATTTGAAATTTAAAGGAATTTTTGAGTTTAAATATTCCATTGTTTCCTGAAGACTAAGAGTTGCAGCAGGTTTTTCAATGTGAATACTGGCTACATCTTCCACAACATAAGAAAACTTTACATTAAATTGCTGTTCAATAGTTTGGATAATATCCGTTAGAGGAGTTTTAGAAGTCTGCTGTTGTGCATAACTAAAACTTATGATGAATAAAAAGTAAAATAACCATCTATTGCACTTCATATTTGTAGAATATAATAGTTTTTCCTTTGATACGATAACTTAATTGTAACGGAATAGTAATTGCTTCAAGAGCTGTTTTTTGATTATTATGTGTAAAACTTCCGGTAAATAATTTAGAAGTATCAATATCTTTAGTTTCTACTTTTATATCATACTGACGCTCAAATTCGGCAATAACCTGATTCAGAGGAATACGGGAAAAGCTGGATTCATGTTGCAGCCAGGATGGATTCTGAGCATTAAAATCCTCCGTTTTTTCAATTTGATTATTGATAACTCTAAAGGTCTTTCCCGGAGGGAGTTTTACCGTTTGGGTTTTATAAGTAACACTTACTAATCCTTCATAACAGCTTACCTCATAATAATTGCTGCGCTGTTTTACGTCAAAATGGGTTCCTAATACTTTGACAATTCCGTCAGTGGTTTTTACACTAAAGGTTTTTCCTTTTTGCACTTTAAAATAAGCTTCTCCTTCCAGCGTTAAATCCCGTTGTTTATTCCAGTCTTTTTTGCTGAAAATAATCTTTGAAGAAGCATTTAGTAACACCTGAGAATTGTCAGGAAGATAAAAACTTTTAGTTTGGGCAATTCCGGTGGTAAAAGTTTGTGTGGTATTATACAATAAGAAATAAGCTGTTGTTAATGCTACTATAAAAATTGCCGCAACTTTAAAGAAGTTTTTATAATTTAAGCTTCGGACTTTAGGTTCTTTTTTAGAAAGTTTTCGGTTTTTTAAAGCATCCAAAGCCTGTTGCGCATCTACTTTAGGTGTGGCAATATGAGCAGAATAATGAGCAATCTTTTTGATAGTATCAAAATCTTCAGATTGTTTTAAATCTTCCGTTTCTTTATCAGAAAGTGTTCCTTCTAACCATTTTAATATTTCTTTTTCCTTTTTCATTAGTTCCTCATTGTAAGGATAAGACAACTTTGTATAGTTTTACCCTACTTTTAAGTGAATTATATATTTTCGATTTGCTCTTTTAATATTTTCAAAGCAGCAGACATTCTTTTTTCAACCGCTTTTTGTGTGATACCTAATACATCAGCAATTTCCCTGTATTTTTTCCCGTCAATTCTGTTCATTAAAAAAACTTCTCTCTGCGCTTCACTTAAAGACGCAATGGCATTTTGAAGTTTAATTTTAAATTCTTCTTCTTCTAAAATATATTCGGGATTCTGATTGGTTTTATCGTGATAAGGCGTTTCTTTGGCGAAAGCCATTACTACTTTCTGATGTTTTATGGTGTTGAGAAATAAATTATTTACGGTAGTAAACAAATACGTTTTGACTTTTAAGAAATCAATCTGAGAACAGTTTTCCCAGATTTTAGCAAAAGCTTCCTGAACCAAATCTAAGGCAGCATCTGCATCACCTGATTTATAATAGGCGAAATTTGTTGCTGATTGTACATTTTTTATATAAAAGTCGCTGAAATGAGATTCTTCGCAAAGCGTATTTTTTTTCTCAGACATTCTTGTAGCAGGATTGGTTTTTGGTTATGGTAAAATTATATTATTTTTTTTGAAATCACTGTATTTATATGAAGCGTGTTTTTTATTAGATTTTAATTTACTGATTTTCAAGGTTGTTGGTTTTTATCTGTTTTTTTTAAATTTTTTAGGTAGGGTAAATTAAGAGACTGTTGTCTTACTTACAAATGCGAATAAATCGACATTAATAACTATTTAGAAAATATTAAATTTGTAACATTATGAAAACATTAAAATTAATTACCGGAATTGCATTGATGAGTATTTTTAGTTTAACATCATGCCAGAACGAAGTAGATGAGGTACAGGGAGATAATCCTAACACCAATACCGCTAACTCTACAACAGCAACTAATTTAAAAAGAGTAGCTATGTTTGACGGATCATCAGATGATTTTATTGATGGTTCTTCCTGTTCAGCTATTAAATTCCCTTTTATTGCTAAAATAAACGGAGTGAGTCTTACTTTTTTAAGTCAATTGAGTTTTGAACAGGCCATTTCTATTTTAGGAGAATTAAATAATAATGAGGATACAGTAGAAATTAAGTTTCCTGTGACACTTAAAATGAGTGATTATACTGAAGTAACAGTTAACAGCCAGGCGGAATATAATGCTATTGTAAATAATTGTGAAGAAGCAGAAAATGACGGAGAAGCGGCTATTTCATCTTTAAATATTAAGTATCCAATTACGCTATTAACTTATGATTCGAGTTTAGAGCAAACAGGAAGTGTGGTGATTACTTCTCAGGAGCAAATGTACAACTACATGATTAACATTAGCAGCACCGAATATTTTTCAGTAAAATACCCAATTTCAGTAACACTTGCCGATGGTTCTACGGAAGAATTAAATAGCGATGCCGAGTTAAAAGCGAGTATTACTGCTGCTTTGAATATTGAGTCTTCAATGGATGAAGCTGCTGAAGATAAAGAAGAATTAGAAGAAATATTAGTAAATGGTACTTTTAAAGTCAACTCATATATTAATGCAGGAATAGATTCGGCCGGGAATTATTTAGGATATACAATTGATTTTGCAAATGACTGGAAAATAAAATCAATGAATGCTTTAAGTGTTATTGCGACAGGAACTTATCAGGTGACTTCTGATACAGAATTATATTTGCAATTTGGATTTTTAGGTAATACTAATTTAAGTTTATTTAATAATACCTGGAAAGTAATCAGTTTTACAGACTCTACAATTACGCTGGAAAGTAAAACAAACAGTGCTGTGAAGTTAGTATTGAAAAAATAGTAATTGTTATTTGTTGGCTTTTACAATTTATAATTTATTTAAAATTGTATTTTTGAAATTCAGTTTAAAACCCATCATTAAATGAAGAAAATATTTGTTGCTATTAGCTTGATTTTTTTAGTAGCAACTTCCTGCTCTAAAGATTCAGATGAGGAATTGGATGGAGTTGTAAAAGCCAACAATAAAAAAACATTAGGTACTTCGGCACATGATTTATTATCAGAAGATAAATTTGACAGCATGTTACTTGAAGTGGTTTATGTAGAAGGTTTTGAACCTTCGGCAACAGCAATAAATAATTTTGTCGCTTTTTTAAATACCAGAATTTACAAAACAGCCGGAATTAATGTAGTAAAAAGAGCGATTCCTTCTCCGGGTAACGAAACCTATACTAACGCTCAGATTGTTGCTATAGAAGATGCTAACAGACAACATTATAATACCGGAAGTGAAATTGCAGTCTGGGCATTTTTTGCCGATGGAAAATCGGCGAGTGATACTGATACCGCTGTGGTTTTAGGTACTGCTTACAGAAATACTTCATTTGTAATCTATGAAAATACAGTTCGGAAATTAAGTAATTCTCCTTTTAAGCCCAGCAGAACAGTATTAGAAACGACAGTAATAAATCATGAGTTTGGGCATATTTTAGGGTTGACCAATGCCGGGACAGCTTTGCAGTCAGACCATGAGGATCCCGATCATAAAAGACATTGTAAGGTATCGACTTGCTTAATGTTTTGGGAATCAGAATCAGGAAATGTTCTGGGTGGAGTTGTACCTCAATTAGACGCACAATGCATTGCTGATCTTCGTGCCAATGGAGGAAAATAGCATTTTTGTATGATATAAAAAAGGGAATTAAAAGCTTAAAACGCTGTTTGATTCCCTTTTTTTTTAATGATGGTGTTTCCATCTTTTATGTGTCC
Source organism: Flavobacterium plantiphilum (assembly GCF_046000495.1). Lineage (NCBI taxonomy): Bacteria > Pseudomonadati > Bacteroidota > Flavobacteriia > Flavobacteriales > Flavobacteriaceae > Flavobacterium > Flavobacterium plantiphilum. The sequence goes on along the minus strand of NZ_JBELQA010000006.1, from coordinate 60,646 downwards.
AGAAATAATATTCAGGAGCTTCATATATTTGTTTTTCTACTTCTTTAATATACCGGTGAATGATTTCATAATTAGGAAGTGACTTAGGATCATCCGTTATAGGAATTAATGTCATTTCGTAATACCCTCTTTTTACTTTTTTTACTTTGGCAAAAAGAACATTCAGATTGTATTTTTTCGATAATAATTCAGGACCAATATGAACCGGAGTTTCAATTCCCATAAAACTTTCCCAATGTGCTATCTGAGCTCTCTTTGGCGATTGGTCACTGGCAAGTCCGTAGACGGACAAAATTCCTTTTCGGTTGTTGTTAGCCATTAATGGAATGGTTTTGTCGGTTGAAACTAATTCCGTTTTATATTTGGAACGAATATCCCGTGTTAATTTATCAAAATAAGGATTGGCTATTTTTTTATAAACCGCAATTCCCTGATACGACAATTGTATGTTGAAAGAAAGTAACCATTCCCAGCTGGCGTAATGAGAAGCTAAAAGCATAATACTTTTATCTTTTGCTTCGTATTCCCGGACTAACTCAATATTGGTAATCTTAAATCTTTTGCTCATTTCTTCCGCAGACATAGTCATGGTTTTTGCCATTTCCATAAACATATCGCAGAAATGTCTGTAGAATTTTTTTTCTATAGCTAAGTGTTCTTTGGCAGTAAGATGTGGTAACGCTATTTTTAAATTTTCTCTGACGGTTTTTTTACGATAGCCTATGATATAATAAACTACAAAATACATGATGTCAGAAACCCAGTAAAAAATTTGGAAAGGCAAAATCGATATCAACCAGAGTAACGGGTAAGCGATTATAAAAATTAAAAATTGCATGCAGTATTTTTTTAGCAAATATAAGTCAAAAATGAATAACCTTAATAAAATGGAGTTCCTTAGCCTTTGAGTGTCACGGAATGATTATATTTACCAATCATAATAAAAATAATACATGAACAGCTTTTTGATTACTTTAATTGTTGCCAATGTGCTTTTTAGTTACAAAGGATTTAATGATTATTCTTTTTTTAGAAAATATGAATTTCATACAGGGAGTATTCTTTCCGGGGAAAAAATCCGAATGTTAACTTCTGCATTTCTGCATGCTGATATTGCTCATCTGGCTTTTAATATGATTACACTTTATTTTTTTGCACCTGTAGTAATCGCTTATTTAGGTAATATTCATTTTCTTATTATTTATTTCTCAAGTTTGCTTTTTGGAAGTTTACTTACATTAATTTTGCATAAAAATGATTATAATTACAGAGCTATTGGAGCTTCAGGAGCAGTAACGGGAATTTTGTATTCGGCAATTTTATTGCGACCGGATATGATGTTGGGAATCTTTTTCATCATTCCAATGCCGGCTTATGTATTTGGAATTTTATATTTAATGTATTCCATTTACGGAATGCGGGCTAAAAATGACAATATAGGACATACCGCACACTTTGGCGGAGCGATAGGCGGTTATTTAATTACATTATTATTTTATCCGGATTTGATCTGGCTACAGCCACTGATGGTCATATTGTTAACAATTCCTATAATACTTCTTTTTATTTTAATAAAACTAAAGAAGCTTTAATGGCACAAATTTTGAATATTATCTGAAAATTTTAAAAAGTATAAAAAATGAAAAATGTAGTCGTATTTCTATCCGTACTGTTTATGACCGTATCTTATGGTCAGGAGATAAAACAAGTTCCTCAAATAAGTGTTTCAGGTGAAGGAAAGGTAAAAGTCATTCCTGATGAAGCTACCATTTCAGCAACGGTTGAAACCAGAGGGAATGTTGCTAAAGATGTCAAAAAACAAAATGACGAACAAGTGGAAGCTGTTTTGAAATTAATTAAAAAAATGAATATTGCTTCCGCAGATTTCAGAACACAACGTGTGGCGTTAAATCCGATATACGATAGCGACAAAAAGAAAACCACTTATAATGCTACACAAACCATTGAAATTATCGTCAGAGATTTAAATAAATATGACGAATTAATGGAAGGTTTAGTAAATCAGGGAATCAACAGAATTGATAATGTGGTTTTTCAATCGTCTAAATTAGCTCAATATGAATCAGAAGCCCGAAAATTAGCCATGAAAGAGGCAAAGCACAAAGCCGAAGATTATGTGTCAGTTTTAGGACAAAAAATAGGACGCGCTATGACCATATCTGACAATACCCAGACTTACACTCCGCAACCGGTGTATGCAAGATTTAAAACTATGGCAATGGAAAGCGATTCAGCTGCACCAAGAGAAACTCTTGCCGCAGGAGAAATTACCATTACGGCTAATGTGAGTGTGAATTTTATATTAGAATAAAAAAAATAGAATAACTAAAAAAGCCAGTAAAATTATTTTTACTGGCTTTTTTTTATATCAATTAAGATTAAATGAATTAATCCTGATTAGTTACTTTTCTATAAGGAAAAGCATTAAAGATATGTCTTTTTGCAAATCTTGCAGGAGAATCAGCATTCACCATTTTTACATAAGTTGCTTTAGGAACACTGATGTATTCATAAACACTACCATTAGAAAAATTGATAATCAATCTTCCTTCTACAAATTTGTAATCTGTAACTGTCGCCGTAGCAATAGTTTCTTTGTACTCAGGTAAGTTTGCTTTAATAGTTTCAGGATTGATGCTTACTAAAAAATGGTAAGCTTCAATAATTTTTTTACTATTTTCTTCGGCCGCTTTTAAACCAGCTTCATCTCCCTGAAATTTATCAGGATGTGCTTCTTTCATCGCGTTGCGATAAATGGTTTTTAAATCTTTTAGCTGTGCAGTTTTGTCTACATTTAAGAGCTTGCGGTATTCAACTATTTTTTTCATAAATTAAGGTAACTACTTGTCTTTTATTGAGGAAACAGATGTTTTTCGGTTTCAAAATCGACAATTTTTTTGCAAAGGTACACTTTTTTTTAAATTTTACTTTATCAATAAAAAAAAAGAAAAAAGATTTTATTCTGCTAACATTCAGATTGTCAGTTGTTATTGTTCCGGCTTATTGTTTGCTTTGTCAAAGTTTTTAGATTTTTTAGGATATTTATTATGACTGATGTCACTTGGGTTTTCGATGACTGATTTTATGGTAATCCAATCACCAACAGCATGTTTAGCCATAACCATTTTATAATCTAATAAGTATTCTCCACAAAAAAAGTTGTTGTTTTCATCTTTTTCAATAATTCCTGTATATACTCCTTTTTGTAACATCTTTCCTTCTGAAGCTTTGCTCATAATCTTTATTTTTAAATTTAAGTGCAAAGTTAATCATTTATTAATCGCTGCAGGCAGTTTTATGTTTTCTGAGTATCTTTGCGCTCATGCAAAAAAACTTTAAACCCCATCCTAATTCTTTTAAAAACACCTTTTGTGTCTTTCACGAAGTCCTTCCGGATGTTTTAGACGGCTTAAAAGTACAGTTTGAAAGCAAAGCAGGGAGCAGTTATTATTACACTGAGGAAGGAATGTATCGCGTTTCTAATCATTGGGGACGTTTGGCTAACAGTAAATGGCGATTAGTGGCTATGGATCCGGAAACAGAATCCAAATATAAAACAGGTTTTGCAAAATGGGATTGTTTTTATCCGGATAATGCAACAGATAAATTGTATTATTTAGAAATGGATTATGGTAAAAACACCGTTAATTATCAACACCGGATGAATCCGCTTTATGATCAAAAAGCAATATTGCGTACTAGTGCGGAAACGACCAAAAGAATCAAACAAATTAGAAATTTACTTCAATTGACTTCCTGGGCAAAACATTTTGACTGTGATGATATTGCTCTTTTGAGAACGTTAATTATCGAAGATTTGATTTATACCGATAATACACTGGAAGAGATCAAAAAAAAGGTGGCTCTTAAAATTTAGTTTGTTGTAATTTTTATTAAGTCGTTTAAACTTATGGGTTTTGACATGTATCCCAGAATTACCGGATTGTTTTTTGCCCTTTCTTTATCTTCAATTGCTATAGAAGAACTGGAAATATAAATTTTAATTTCAGCCTGAATTTGCGGTTTCAAAACAAGTATTTCATCCATAAAGCCCCAGCCGTCAAGAACCGGCATTTCAATATCTAAAAGAATGACATCCGGGAAATTTCCTTTTTCGGCAATAATCTGTTTCAGGGAATTGATTGCTTCGTATCCATTTGAAAAAGAATGTACATTAGAAAAAAGTCCCGATTTACCGATGATTTTTTTCATGATAATTTGATAAATAGGATCATCATCTACAACCCAGATGCTTTTTTGGTTCATGATATATAAACTTTAAAAGTGGTTCCTAAATCAGGCTTACTTTCTACAGTTATACTGCCTCCCATAGCGTCAATTTGATTTTTGGTAATAAACAGACCAATGCCTTTAGCCTCTTTGTGGTTACTGAATGTTTTATACATTCCAAAAATTTTATGCCCGTTTTTATCAAGATCAATACCTATTCCGTTATCAGATACCTTCAGTACGGTTTTTTCGTTTTCAGTGTAACAGTCAATATAAATTTCAGGATGTCTTTCCGGATGACTGTAACGGATGGCATTTGAAATAAGGTTATATAAAATACTTTGAAGATAAGCTGGATTATAGTTTATTTGAATGGCTTCGTCAATGGAAGAAATTATGTTTACTCCTTTTAATTCAATTTGGTCAGCAAGAATATTGATTGTATTATCGATATATTGTTTCAGATTCAGATCTTCGGTTACAATACCTACATTAGTCTGGATATTAACAACTTCATTCAGGTTTAACATTGTTTCATTTAATGAATCGGAAACGGATTTTAATAATTGTATCATTTCTTCTTTTTCTTCTTCGGATTCTGAGTGTTCAATTAAATCAACAATAGAGGAAATGTTGCTGGTATGAGATCTTAAATTATGAGAAACAATATATGAAAAATTCAAAAGACGTTTATTTTGTTCGGTAACCAGATGGAATGAATTGTTTAAATCTTTTTCAATTTCTTTGGTTTTAGTAACATCAATCATAATGCCTCTTAATCTTTGGGCTTCGCCATTTTCAACAATTACATTAACAATATCTCTTACCCAAACAATGGAGCCGTCTTTAGCAATCATCCGGTATTCAAAATCATGATTTAATTTTTTGCTGGTTTGTTCGTAACAAAATGACAAGGCAGATTCTTTATCAGCAGGATAAATATGATCAATCCAAAAATTTGGTGTATTGATCCATTCCTGAGAAGTAAAGCCTAAAATATCTTCCACTTTTTTACTGATAAAATTAAATTCTAATGTTTTGGCATCACATTCCCACACAATTCCATCAATGGTATTAATGAGGGATTCTATTCTTTTCTGCGAATTATAAATAGCTTCTTCTGCAAGTTTACGCTGGGTTACATCTTCTGCAATAGCAATATGGTTTGTAGGAAATGAATTGACTTCCCAAAGAGGAGAAACAGTAAGCTTAATCCAGATAGTAGCACCTGATTTTGTAATATGTCTTCTTTCAGTAGCATATTCTCTGATTATTCCTTGACGGAGTTTTTCAAAATTTGCAAGAGATTCTTCTAAATCATCAGGATGAACTATAGCCTGAATGTTTTTTTGTTTTATTTCCTGTTCTGTGTAGCCCAGCAAATCACAATATTTTTTATTAGCTTCTAAAAGCTGACCCGTAACAGTATCAACATAGGTAATTCCTACTGCAGCCTGATCAAAAACACTTTTAAATTTAATTTCATTTTTTAAAAGTTTCGCCGCCTGTTCTTTAAGTAATTTTTCTAATTCTGCCGGTTTTCTAAAAAAAGAAGTAGTCAGAAATCCAATCAGTAAAGCTAAAATCAAAGCCAGAAGGCTACGAACTGTAAAAGTAAATAATAACTCATTAGGTTTTTTATTGACAAGGTAAAGTGTCCAGTCACCATCAGGAACTATTGAAACAACTGCATTTTCAGGATTTAATTTTTCTGATGTTTCTAAAAAAAAGGTTTCTTTATGAGTAAGAGGATTGACTTTCGAAATTTGGAAAAAATATTTCGACGGATCAATTTTTTTTATTTCCGGTTTATTGAGTAAAGTATTAAAGCGGATAATAACTGCTGAAAAACCCCAAAAACGGTTTTCCTTATAAATGGCTATACGGCCTAAGATGCCTAATCCACCCTGTTTTAATTCAAACGGACCTGCAAAATACATTCTTTTTGTCTGAATGGCTTTGAGAGCTTCTGCACGATACTTTTTATTGTTGAGAATATCAATTCCCAGGGCAGCCTGATTTTCTTTTAACGGATAAGTATAGCGTATAATTCCGTCGGGCACCAGTTGTACAGCGTCTATGTTGCTGTCTGCCTCCAGAATTTTTTTACCTACTGCCTCAAAATTTTCCGGTATTCCTTTATCATTAATAGTTAATGCTAACGTCAGAGCATCGACATAATTTTTTTTTAAAGATTGATCTATGCTTTTGTGTATTGCTTCAAGAATAGTATGCATCTCATCGTGCTTGACCTTTTTTTCAATATGATACTGCTGATAAATAATTAAAGAAAAAATAGTACAAAAAAATAAAAAGACCAGCGTCCCAATCAATTTTGGTTTTAATTTGAACCAATTGCCTGAATTTGTGTTTGATTTAATAAAATTCATTTTACAAAGAAGCTAAGAGTTTTTATTTTTTGTCAAGCTAATTACTAAAAATTAAATGATAATGTAATGAATTTATCCAAATCTATGAAAAAAAAATAAAAAAAAAGGAAAATTGATTCCTGGTTTGCTAATTTATAAAAAGTATAAATTCAGATTTTTTTTAAAAGCAGAAATAAAATTTTAGTAACAGGCTGGTCTCCAATTAATAGATAATAAAAAGATTTTATTGAAATTTCTATATAAAAATGATGAACTTTGTGCATTATAAAACAGATAAGCTTTATTTTTATTTAATAAATAAGGATAGAATTATAATCTGAAATTTTAAAGGAGCTGATTATGGGAAGAAACAATGAAAGAAATATTAAAAAGCACAATGATAAGCTTCACAAAGCACAAGCTAAAACAAAACAAGCGGAGTTATCCAGAAAAGAAAAACTAAAAGAAATAGTGAAAAAATTTAATGAAAATAATCCTTCCGCAGGAAATTAATAAAATACATTATGGAAAACGATAAATACAGTTTGCTAAAAGCAGAGGTTCAGGAAATAATTGATTTGATTGCGGCTAAAAATGCTAAAGAGGCCAATAATAAATTGGCCGAAGTAAGTGAACAGCTTGATGAATTATTAGATACTTCGGATGAAGACGAAGATTTAATAGAAATTAGTAAATATCAGGTTTTATTAAATCAATTGTATCAAAGAATAGTGGCTCTTAATGGTCACGCATAAGTTTTCATAGTATGAATGGATGTTATTGTAATTCGCAAAAAATATTTAAAGATTGCTGTGAACCTTATCTTAAAGGATCAAAACAGGCTCCAACAGCCGAAGCTTTAATGCGTTCCCGCTATAGCGCTTATGCTACCCATCATGCCGATTATCTGATGGCAACCACTCATGTTTCGCAAAGAGATTTACATTCTAAAGAGGATATTCTGCTTTGGTCAACCTGCAATCAATGGCAAAAATTAGAAGTATTAAAGACAACTGCAACTACCGTTGAATTCAAAGCTTATTATTTGGATACCAATAAAAAAACACATATCCATCATGAATTTTCCACCTTTGTTCAGGAAGAAGGAAGCTGGTATTATGTAGATGGAGAATATTATTGATTTTAGAGGTTGTTTAAATTCATCTTAATTATCCCAAATTCCTAAAGGATATAATTTTGATGAATTTTTAAGAAATTTTCTGTCCCTTAGAGAAAGGGAAAAGAAAATTCTTTTTAACTTAAAATTAATAACTGTTTGCTTGAAGTACTCTTTAAAAAAATGTAATTTTAAAGCTATGGAAAAGAGCAATAAAAAAGGGTTTTTCTTTAAACAGTATCAGGCTCCCAATCAATCTCCATTTGATAAATTATTTGAAATTTTCAAAGAATTAATCACGCATACTTCCGGAGATTTTGATGAAGCTATTAGTTGGTTGCGAGAATTAGACGTTGAATACAAACTAACTGATGAAAATTATACTATCGATGATTTTATAGAAGACCTTAAGAAAAAAGGTTATATTAAAGATGAAGTCAAAGAAGATGGAACTCCGGGTTTAGGAATCACAGCAAAAACAGAAAGAGCCATTCGTCAGCAGGCTTTAGATCAGATTTTTGGAAAATTAAAACGTTCCGGAAGCGGAAATCATAAAACCAAACATTCCGGAAACGGCGATGAACATACAGGCGAATTCAGAGAGTTTCATTTTGGGGACAGTCTGGAACGTATTTCATTGACCGAAAGTTTACGAAATGCCCAAATTAATAATGGAGTTGAGCATTTTATGCTGACTGAAAATGATTTGGTTGTTGAAGATGCACAACACAAAGCGCAGATGAGTACGGTGCTGATGATCGATATCAGTCACAGTATGATTTTGTATGGTGAAGACCGTATTACACCGGCTAAAAAAGTAGCGATGGCGTTGGCCGAATTAATTACCACACGTTACCCAAAAGATACCTTAGATATTTTAGTTTTTGGAAATGATGCCTGGCCTATTGCTATTAAAGATTTACCTTATTTAAAAGTAGGTCCTTATCATACTAATACTGTAGCAGGTTTGCAATTAGCCATGGATATACTGAGAAGAAAACGCAATACCAACAAGCAAATTTTTATGATTACTGATGGAAAACCCAGTTGTGTAATAGAACGTGACGGTTCTTATTATATGAATAGTAATGGTTTAGACGAGTATATCGTGGATAAATGTTATACTCAGGCACAACAGGCCAGAAAACTCCATATTCCTATTACCACCTTTATGATTGCAAGTGATCCCTATTTGCAAAAATTTGTCAATAAATTTACCGAAGCCAATCAGGGAAAAGCTTTTTATACCGGTTTAAAAGGTTTGGGCGAAATGATTTTTGAAGATTATGAAACGAATAGGAAGAAGAGGTTAAAGTAGGTAGAAAATAGAATATAGAAAATAGAATATAGAAAATAGAATATAGAAAAAAGAAAAATATAGAATACAATGATAAGATAAGAATACAATTTTAAAATTATTCAATCTTTAAATCTTTAAATTTCAAAAATGAAAATACAAAATATAAATACTTTAGGAGAATTAAAAGCTTCGGGTTACCAAAGTAAAAGTATCAAAGATGAATTGCGTAACAATTTACGCGAAAAAATAAAAACAGGCCAAGTTGCTTTTGAAGGCGTTCATGGTTTTGAAAACACGGTAATTCCGGAGTTAGAACGCGCTATTTTGTCCCGTCATAATATCAATCTATTAGGACTACGCGGTCAGGCCAAAACCAGACTGGCCCGCAAAATGGTTGAATTGTTAGACGAATACATTCCGTATGTGAGCGGTTCTGAAATTAATGATGATCCTTTACGTCCTATTTCCCGGTTTGCAAAGGATTTAATTTTAGCCAAAGGCGATGAAACCCCAATTTCCTGGTTGCACCGAAGTGAAAGATTTTATGAAAAATTAGCCACTCCCGATGTGACTGTTGCTGATTTGATAGGAGATGTAGATCCTATAAAAGCAGCAAATTTAAAGCTTTCGTATGCTGATGATCGTGTGATTCATTTTGGGATGATTCCGCGTGCCAACCGCTGTATTTTTGTGATAAATGAATTACCTGATTTACAGGCCAGAATTCAGGTGGCTTTGTTTAATATTCTGCAGGAAGGCGATATCCAGATACGTGGATTTAAATTGCGGTTACCTCTTGATATGCAGTTTGTATTTACAGCAAACCCTGAAGATTATACAAATCGTGGAAGTATTGTGACACCTTTGAAAGATAGAATTGGTTCTCAGATATTAACCCATTATCCGGAGACTTTAAAAATAGCCAGAACTATTACGGAACAGGAAGCCAAATTAGATGCTACTCAAAATGATACTGTTTATGTTCCTTCATTAGCCAAAGATTTATTGGAACAAATTAGTTTTGAAGCTCGAGAAAGTGAATATATTGATCATAAAAGTGGTGTAAGTGCCCGAATGAGTATTACGGCTTATGAAAATTTATTGAGTACTGCTGAACGTCGTGCATTGAAAGCAGGAGTTGATAAAACGACTTTAAGATTGTCAGATTTTATGGGGATTATTCCTGCTATTACCGGAAAAGTTGAATTGGTTTACGAAGGAGAGCAGGAGGGAGCTGCTGCTGTTGCTGAACATTTGATTGCTGCTGCTGTAAAAACGATGTTTCCTGCTTATTTTCCTAAGATAGAAAAGCTGGAAAAACCAAATGATAAAACCCCTTATTCCGATTTAATTGAATGGTTTTTTGCCGAAAGCGGTTTTGAATTGCCGGATGATTGTACAGATGAAGAATATCAACAAATTTTAGGAGCTATCGTTCCTCTGGAAATTCTGGTAAAAGAATATCAAAGTGATTTAGCAAAAGAAGATAAATTTTTCATGAAAGAATTTATTCTTTGGGGATTAGTCGAATATCGAAAATTAAGCAAAGACAGGATTACCGAAGGGTATCAGTTTAAGGATATTTATGGAAGTTATATTAGTAAGTTGTAATTTTAGTTAAATAATAAGTTCTAATAGTTATGAAAAATATTCTATTTGTAATTTTTTCTTTGATTTCGTTTTCAGGATGGGCTTGTAGTTGCGGTCTCTTAAATATGACTGAAAAATATATTGAGTCTGATTTTGTGGCTATGGTAACTATAACTAAAATATATCCAAATGAAAAAAATGCTAATAGTTACAGAGCTGATATCAAAATAAACGATTTGTTTAAAGGTGAAAAGCTAAAATCTATATATGTTTATGGGAGAAGTGATAAAAGTATGGGGACATCTTGTGATATTTTTATTCCGGTAAACACAAAATTAGTAGCCTATGCCAGAAAAGATAGTGATGGGAATTATAGTGTTGGAATGTGTTCAGGTTTACTTTATTTAAATGGAAGAGATAGTAAGCGACAAGATATAGAATTGGAAATATTAGAAGTATTGAAGTCTAAAAATATTGATTATACAAATAAAACAAGGTATCTTGATATTACTAATTTCCGTGCTAATTTAAATCAGTTTAAAGGAATTCAGTTTGATAAAAAATATGGAATTTATGAAATAACTTTAGATCATGATTTGAAAAGTACACAGGTTAAAGAAATAAGTGGATTTGGAGGCGATATTGATGATGAAATGATTCAGATTTTAAGTAAAACAAAATGGCGTGTTTCTAATCCTAAATTGAAAGATGATATTGATAATAATAAATTATTAGTTGGAGTATATTATTATGAAGCAGATAAAGAAAACCCTTCTTTCTTGAGTGATTTTTATTTATGGTAATAAGTACTAAATATATTTTTTAGATAGTCTATGTGAGTTATATTTAGTTTACATTCGCTTGCTGGCTCTACTTGGAGCTATTGACAAAATGGAAAAGAATTTTGAGGCTTTAATTGCTTCGTATATTGAGAATAAAGTGGGGATTTCTGAACACTTTTTGAGCGATGAGTTGGCCAATAATTTAAAACAAAATTTATTTTCCTTAAACAAACAAAGTTTTTTGAAAGAAGCAGGAACAGGTAATTCAGAAGCTGTTGCCTATGATAGTGCTGTTCGAAGCGATTCTATTTACTGGTTGGATAAAAAGCATAATAATGAGTTTGAAAATGAGTTTTTCAAACAGATCGAAGATTTTATTCGTTACCTCAATCAAAGTTGCTACACCGGAATTACGGGCTATGAATTTCATTATTCCTTATACGAAAAAGGCGATTTTTATCTCAGGCATTTCGATCAGTTTCAAAACAATTCCAGTCGGAAGTTCTCGATGATTAGTTATTTAAACAGCAATTGGCAACCCGAAGATGGAGGAGAATTAATGATTCATCAGGATAATAACAATCAAAAAATAAGTCCAGTACAAGGAAAAACGGTTTTCTTTAAAAGTGACGAATTACTTCATGAAGTTTTACTAACAAATACTACCAGAATGAGTATTACGGGTTGGTTAAAATGCGATTAATTTTAAAAAGCTCCACGCAATTACTAAAAGACAATTGGTATGGAGCTTTATAAAAGGTATTTTTAAATCTTATTTTTTTAGAGTTGTTCGGCCATAATTAGCCACAACAGCCAAGCAAATTAAGGGTAAAATAAACGAAAAGTTTACTTCCGGAATAAAACCTAAAACTTTTACATCTGAAAATCCGGGGCCACCCCAGTCTAAAATGCTTCCTTGTAAAACCGGCATTAAAGCACCTCCTACAATCGCCATTACTAATCCTGCGGAACCAATTTTGGCTTCGTCTCCCATGTCTTTCAACGCAATCCCGTAAATTGTAGGAAACATAATTGACATGAATAATGAAATGCCTACTAAGCAGTACAAACCGGCAGTTCCGGAAAGTAAAATAGTTCCTGTACACAAAAGAACCCCTCCAATACCAAACAGCATTAATATTTTAGAAGGATTAATAGTTTTCATTAATGCTGTTCCAATCCATCTGCCTGTAAGGAAAATTATCATTGCCGAAATATTAAACCAGGAAGCTGTTAATTGTTGACTTTCCGGTAGGTTTTCGTTGATATTGTCGACATATTGGAAAATAAATGTCCAGCACATGATTTGAGCTCCTACATAAAATGCCTGAGCAATTACTCCCTGAATATAAGTCTTATTAGCAAATAACTTTTGGAAAGATTCAGAAATAGACATTTTATCATGATCCGCTGTTTTTGGGATTTTAGTAAAAATAATAATCGTCATAATTACTAAAACAACTCCTCCTAAAAGAAGGTAAGGAACACTAATTATTCCCAAATCGTTTTCACGAACTGCAGCTTTTGCAGTTTCAGATAAAGTATCATAAATTAAGGTTCCCGAAGCATCTTTATCGTCAGAACGCAAGGCTGAAATAACAAATTGCTGTGCCACAATCATTCCCATTAAGGAACCAACCGGATTGAAAGATTGTGCCAAATTTAATCGGCGAGTAGCTGTTTCTGTATCTCCTAAAGCTAAAATTAAAGGATTAGATGTTGTTTCTAAAAACGCTAGTCCACAGGTGATTACCCATAAGGATATTAAGAAAAAGTTATAGTCCTGATAAGCGGCAGCAGGGTAAAATAAAAATGCACCCGAAGCATACAGACAAAGCCCTAAAATAATTCCTGACTTGTAGCTGTATTTTCGAATGAATAAAGCTGCCGGCAAAGCCATAAAAAAATAGCCAAAATAGAATGCAAATTGTACAAGTGAGGCTTGCATGTTAGATAACTCAGGCATTACTTTCTTAAATGCAGAAACCATTGGGTTGGTCAAATCGTTAGCAACTCCCCACAAGGCAAATAAAGAAGTGATGATAATAAACGGGAAAAGTAGTTCCTTTTTTACTACAGGGATTTTTGAAGTTTTTGTCATTTGGTATACGTTTAATAATGGTTTTTGGTCTGGTTTGTCAAGAAAAAGAACAAATCCTATCAGAATAAGATTTGTTCTTTCACAGTTGAAATAGTATTATTCGGTTAGTAACGAGCGGTCTAAATGAACGTAACCACCGTCACAAAAGATGAATTGCCCTGTAGTATGTGATGATCTTTCTGAAATGGTAAACAAGCAGGTATCTGCAATTTCATCAGGTGTAGTCATTCTGTTTTCCAAAGGAATTTTTTTGACAATAGATTTCAGTTTTTCTTCACCGTTTTCCAGTGTTTTAATCCAGGTGTCATAAGCGGGAGTCCAGCTTTCGGCAATGATCACGGCATTCACTCTTATCGAATGCTTGATTAAATCTACGGCCCATTCGCGGGTTAAACCTAACACGCCACCTTTTGCAGCAGCATAACCCGAAGTACCACCCTGACCTGTTAAGCCTACTTTAGAACCAATATTTAAAATAGGTCCTTTCGATTCTTTCAGGTAAGGAAGTGCGTGTTTCACCGTTAGAAAATAACTCACCATATTGAGCTTTAAAGAATCCATAAATTCTTCATAAGAAGCATCTAATCCTGCACCGTCATTGACACCTACATTGTTGATTAAAGCATCAATTCGACCGTATTTTGCAGTAATTTCGGCAATTGCTTTTTCAATTTGCTCAGGATTAGTAACGTCTGTTTTGCAAAATAAGGCGTCAATTCCTTTTTGTTGTAATTCTTCTACATAGGCAAATCCACGATCATTTCTGTCAATCACAGCCGGAATGGCACCTTCGGCAGCTAGATGCTGTAAAATAGTTTCTCCTATACTTCCTTTAATTCCTGCAGCCCCGGTAATAACGACTACTTTTCCTTTTAATCCTAAATCCATTATTTATAAGTTATAAAAATTAATTGCATTCCCACCCATGATAGCGGCTTGCTCCTCTGAGCTTAATTTTGCAATAAATTGGGTTACTAATTCTTTTGTTTTTGTATAGTTTCCGGCGACTAAGCACACTGGCCAATCAGAACCAAATAAGATTCTGTCAGTGCCAAAAGCATCTAAAACCAATTGCATATAAGGCTCAATTTGTTCTGGTGTCCAAGTGTTGTAATCGGCTTCTGTGGTCATTCCGGATAATTTGCAATACACATTTGGATATTGACCTATTGTTTTTATTAAAGCTGCCCAACCATCATAAAACCCATCTTTTATGTATGGTTTTGCAATGTGATCAATAACGAATTTCTGATTTGGAAAACGGCGAACTAATTCTAATGCAGCGCCTAACTGATGTGGAAAAATTAAAATATCATAAGTGAAATTGTATTTTTCTAAAGCTGCAATTCCGTTTAGGAAATTGGGGCGAAGCATAAAATTATGATCGGCTTCACCTTGTACCACATGTCTGAATCCTTTTAGTTTTGGAAATTGACTATAGTGTTTAAAAACCGTGTCAATATCAGAGGCTCTTAAGTCAACCCAGCCTACAATTCCTTTGATAAAATCATTTTTTTTAGCTAAATCCAAAAGAAAATCCGTTTCGGCTAAGGTTTGGTCTGCCTGTACCGCTACACAACCATCAACGTCATTTTGCTGATAAACCAATTTTAAATCTTCAGGCAGAAAATTTTTACGAATGACTTTCATGTTATCGTCAATCCAGGCATGTTTTTCTGCTTCGTAAATCCAAAAATGCTGATGCGAATCTACTACCATATTATTTTAATTTAAAATCGACCGTAGCTTTAATAACGCCTGTTGCAGGGTTTAACCAACTGTCAAAATTTGCAATCATTTCTGTGTAAGGAACTGTATGGCTAATATAAGATTCTGTAGGGAATTGGTCTAAAACACTGATTACGTGTTCAAAATCTTCTGTAGTAGCATTTCGGCTGCACATTAAAGTCATTTCTTTAGCGTGAATAGCAGGGTGGCTATAAGTCAATTCTCCTTTAGATAAACCTACAAGAACAAAACGTCCACCATGTGACATATAATCAGGGCAGCTTTCTAAAGCACCTTTATGTCCCGAAGCATCAAAAACAGCGGTACATAAATCGCCATTCGTGATTTTAGTAATTTCTTCAACCGTATTTTCGCCTGCTTTTACAGTGAAATCTACTCCGATTTTATCTTTGGCGTAAGCCAGACGTTGCTTATTCATATCAATAGCAATTACTTTTGCACCGGCAATTTGAGCTAACTTCATAATTCCGATTCCAATAGGTCCGCAACCTACTACCGCAACTGTTTCGCCGGGAACAATGGCTGCTCTGCGTATAGCGTGAGCTCCAATTGCTAACGGTTCTACAATAGCCATTTGGTCATCAGTTAAATTGTTTGCAGGCAAAAGAATAGAAGCCGGAACTGTAATTTGTTCCTGCATCCCGCCATCGGCATGAACACCTAAAACCTTAATGTTTGTACAGCAGTTTGTTTTTCCATTTCTACAGGCAATACAAGTACCGCAGCTCACATAAGGCATTACTACAACATTGTCTCCTGCTTTAATTCCTCTGGGATTATCTCCAATTTCTAGTACCGTAGAGGCTAATTCATGACCTAAGATTCTGGGATAGGTAAAAAAGGCCTGATTTCCGCCATAAGCGTGTAAATCAGTACCACAAATCCCAACCTTGTTGATTTGTAATAAGGCTTCATTTTCTTTTCTGACAGGAGCTTCTTTTTCTTTTAAAATAAATTCACCTGGCTTTTCGCAAACAATGTATTTCATATATGTAAAAGTTATTTGTTGTTGGTCATTGATATTGTCGCTTTTGTTTTAGAGTTGTTTACCGGCAAACTATCTGCGATGCTGTTTTCTCCTGAATCTTTAAATCATTTTTTAAATAAAAAAAACACAACTGACAGGAATTGTGTTTCTCGTTAAAATTTCTATTTTTGTTCAATCGATTGAACAAATATAAAAACTAATTGGAGAATAAAAAAAAATCCACAATAAAAGATATCGCAGCAGTTTTAGGTTTAACACCTTCTGCAGTTTCAAAAGCTCTGAGTGATCATCCCCGAATTAGCGATAAGACTAAAATTGCAGTAAGGCAGGTGGCGCAGGAATTGGATTATCAGCCTAACTTTTTATCGAGTGCTTTACGCAAAGGGAAAAGCAATTTAGTTGGCGTAATTATTCCCCGGGTCAACAGTCATTTTTTTTCTTCGGTGGTCGAGAATATTGAAAAAGTTCTGAATTTAAACGGTTATAATATTATTATGACTCAGTCGAATGAATTGTATGCTAAAGAATGTCAGGAAATAGACACTTTATTGAAAATCCAGGTTGACGGGATTATTGCTTCTATGGCCAATGAAACGATTGATTTAGAATATTACGAAAAAATTAAATCCAAAGGAACGGAACTGGTTTTGTTTGACAGGGGTGAGGAGGAACTGAATGTGGATTATGTAGGAATTGATGATTATAAAAGCAGTCATCTGGTTGTTGATCATCTGGTTTCTCAAAACTGCAAACGCATTGCACATATTGCAGGATTTCATCATATCCGGATTTATAAGGAAAGAATTCGGGGATACAAAGATGCGCTGGAAAAATGGAATTTGTCTGTTCAGGAAGATTGGATTATTGAAAGTAATCTGCGCATTGATGATGGGCGACGTATTATGCAGCAATTGCTAGACGCTCCTGAAAAACCCGATGCAGTTTATGTAGCAGGTGATATTGCGGCACTGGGAGCATTGCAGGTCCTTTTAGAAAATAATATTAAAGTTCCTGAAGAAATTGCTTTGATCGGTTTTAGTGACGAACCTTTTACCTCATTAACACAGCCTTCCATTTCAACAGTGAATCAGCATAGTGACCAAATAGGGAAATTAGCTGCCGAAGCTTTTTTAGAGCGAATGAAAAAAACAAAGAAAAAAACAGTAAGCCGTATTATATTAGAACCTGAATTAATTATCAGGCAGTCTTCTGATAAGAATGTAGAATAGATAACAATAGGCACTTTTAGGACACTAATTGGAGTAATTAAAGGGATTGTAAAATGTAAGAAAAAAGATTTCTATTTTCAATTTTTTTTGACTCGGTGTTTTTAATACTATTCTGTTTTTCCATAAACAGGAACGATGAAATTTCCATTTAAAAAAGATTCGGTTTCCAACTGACTCTGAAGAATAATACCTTTAAGATTATTATCAAGTAATAGTTGAGCTGATTGTACCAAAGGGGCTGAAGTAGTGGTTTGTATTGCTCTTAGAGTGTAGTTCCCTATCCTTTGAGGTAAGATGCATTTGTGAACTTCTTTTCTTCTTAAAATACCTTTTTTATCTCTGCCTTCAACAGCAGCATACAAAATAATCTGGTCTTCTTCAATGAGCGGAATTTTCTTTTGCATAATATTTTGTAATTCCTGAATGGTATTTTCGTGATTTCCTATTGTAATTAATTGTTTATGTATCCAGTCGTAATGCCCTGGGAAACGGAGTGTTTTGTAATTTAGATTACGGACTTTACCACATAAGGCATCCGGTAAATCTGCTGCACCGCCTGAAGTTAAATCAGCTTCATACATAATTCCGTTAAGGATAACAGAAGTTCTTTCAGATAAGGCAGGGATTTCGGTTTTTTTATAATTTCTTAAAACGGTAGCTTTTTTAAGATATTCAGTTGCGACTCCCACAGGACTCCAGGTAAAACCATAATAATGTGGAGCAACAGCATTTTTTGTCAATGCTCCAACTTTAAACTCCAGTTTCTCGACAGTATCTGTTTGATGCTCACTGCAGAATTTTTGAAAAAGGGAATTAGCAAGTACATTAATGTAACCTGGAGCGATTCCTGTTTGTAAAATAAAACCTGTTTTAGCTTCCTTGGCTAAAGATTTAATCTCCTCAGTTTCGGCAACATATTCGGTTAGATTAGCGTAATGCAAATGATATTCTCTGGCTAATCGGGCAATTCTAGGCGCTTCACTTCCCGGAAGGCAGTCTAAAATAATATCACCTTTTGTCAAAACAGCCTGCATTTGAGCTGTAATTTTATTTTCGGCAAAGTAAAAAGCTTCAACGGTACAGTTTTTAGTGGTTCCTTTTTTAATCCATTCTGCTACAGATTGTGCTTTAGCAAGTGTCCGGTTTCCTACAAATATTGTTGGTGTAACCTGACTCCATTCAGCCAGAATTAAGCCGGTTGCTTCAGCAATTCCTCCGGCTCCTGCAATAATAATGTTGTAGTGCTTTTTCATAGATTGTTGTTTTCCCTGAGGGGATATTGGCAATCTTAAAGTTACAATTTTATATTTAATCAATTAGCAGGGTATATGAACTGCACTAAAATAAAGTTCCCTGGCCGTAAAACGAATCCGGATTATTGTTAAAAGGAAAGGAACTTACTATTTCAAATTGTTTGACATCAGGATTATAACAGCGCAGCGTAATACTGTCGCAAATAAAATTTAGCGCAACAGCTGATGGAAATAACCGATAGGCTTTTTCAATTTTTTCAGGACTTAATTTGCGTGCAATTGACAGATGAGGTTCGCTGTTTTTAAAGCGTGTGTTTGTATTAAAGGCTTGATTTACATATTGAAGTATCGATTTTAATTCCGGTTTTGTAATTTCATCAGGTGCCAGAAAAAAAGCACCATTTGGATAGGTACCAAAAGTTTTGAGTGAAACGGCAACAGGTTTTATGCTGTCACAAATAAGAATCAGTTCTTTTTTTATAAACTCAATCTGTTTTTCTGACGCCATAAATTCATTGATAGTAATATGCGCCAGAGAATTTTTACTGTTGAACCAGCCGATTTCTTCCGCTAATTGATCTTTCATAGATTTAACTATGGAGATAATTGTTTCCGGCGGACTTATTACAAGTGAATATTTATTTTGCATCGTTTCTTAATAATACAATCTGAAATCAAGGTATTTACAGAGTGCGTAGTTTTTTTGATGTAATTCTTCTACAATTTCCACTAAATCATCCAGCTCATCACATAAGTTAAAAAAGAATTTGTCAAGATGTATGCTGCTTACTTTGTTCCATTTAGCACCATAACCGGAAATTGCTCTGGCACCAGTAATGTCAAGAAAATATTGCGCTTCATCTGCAGATAAGTCTAAAATTTTTTTGTTAGCAAAATGAACAATTTTGCCTTTGAGTTTTCCTTCGAACAATTCCGCTATTTCTTCTAAGCTATAATAATAATCGTGGAGACAAATGTTGTTTTCCTGCCCGGGCATAACGAGATAGATTATTCTGTAATCTTTAAAATTATGATCATCATATAACAAAGCGCCTAAACTTTCTTCAAGTCCTTCAATGGTATCGCAGCTTTTATATATACTGGCAATTTTATGTTCGAATGCTAAATGTTCCAGGTTTTTAAGAACCTCTGTAGTAATATAAGTGTCTACGTCAGGAACTCCTTCGAGACAAAAAATAAAGGAATCATTAAGCATGTAATTTTGTTTTAAAAATGGTTGAGTACTACAAATGTATCATTTTATTAAAATTCAATCTGTTCAAATAAGAGGGAATTTTTATCTTTTTATAGTATTAAGTATAATTAATAATCGTATCGGACTGATAAAATCATCAGCAATATTAACTTTGTAATCCTAATAATAAAACTATGAGACTTTCTATACTGGATTTATCAATTGTTCCACAGAATGGTGACCGCCATCAGGCTTTGATGAATACCCTTGAAACAGCAAAACAGGCTGATGAGTTAGGTTATACCCGTTTTTGGCTGGCACAACATTATGCAGCCAAAGCCGGCGCTGGTCGCAGTCCTGAAGTGATGATACCTTTTATAGCAGCTCATACTCATAAAATTAAAGTAGGATCAGGTGCTTTATTATTGAATCATTACAGTCCGTTTAAAGTTGCTGAGATTTTCAACACTATGGAAGAATTATTTCCCGGCCGGATAGACATGGGAATAGGAAGAGCGTCAACAGGAATGATTAGTGATTTAGCTTTACAACGTCATCGGTTTGTTGGTTCCAAAAAAAATGATGATTCTGAACAACAAGTAGTGGAGCTTCTGAACTGGATGCATCAGGATTTTGATGATGAAAACCCTTTTTCTGAAATTATATCTTACAATAATGGTACTTCACCTGATTTTTGGTTACTGGGTTCGGGTTCATGGAGTTCAAAAACAGCTGCCAGTCTGGGTTTACGATATGTGTTTGCAGGATTTATAAATCCGGCTATGTCTTTTAACATTGTACAAAATTACCATAAGGAATTTACACCGTCTGATTATTCGGCGAAACAAAAACCTGAATTAATATTGGCACTGAATGTTTTTGCTGCCGAAACAGAAGAAAAAGCCCATAGAATGACAGCGCCTTATCAGTTATTTGAACATCGCTTAAAAACAGAAGGAGATACGCAAAGTCTGTTGGAAGACGAAGAAACAGCTTTAATACTACTGGGAAACAAGTTCCGTTCACCTGAAATTAACCTGATTGATCCCAGACAGCCTCCACGATTTTTAGCAGCAACTCCTGATAAATTATATGACTGGATTAATCAGATAGCAACAGCTTTTGGAGCTCATGAGATTATGATACAAACCATTACCGGAAATCATCAGGAGCGTTTAAAATCCAACAGGTTACTGGCAGAGGTCTTCTTTAAGAACACATTTAGTTAAAAATAAAATCATAAATAATCCAATTTTTGTTTAAACAAAAAGCTTAAAAATATATAAATATGAATCCTTTAGAATTAGCCCAAATACGATATTCTGCGAAAAAGTATGACAGCAGTAAAAAGATACCTCAGGAAATTATTGACGATCTTAAAGAAATTTTGCGTCTGGCACCCTCTTCTATAAACATCCAGCCCTGGAAATTTACGTTTGTACAAAATCCCGCAATAAAAGAAAAACTGGCAGCTGTTTCAATGCACAATGTAGAAAAAGTAAACCAGGCAGATTTACTGGTAGTTTTTAGCGTGGCAGATGATCTGGATGCCTTTCAGGAAGTGGTAGACTGCGGTGTACTCTCTGACAGACATAAGGACTGGTATAACAGTCTTAGAAAAAACACTCCCGAAGCAGATTTAAAAACATGGATGGCAAAGCAGGTTTATATTGCTTTGGGAGTAGGATTGAATGCATCTGCTGCTTTTGGACTGGATGCCACCCCAATGGAAGGAATAGAAACGGATAAATATGCTGCTATTCTTGAGATGACTGTTTATAAACCACTTTTTGCTATGGCGGTGGGCTATGCAGCAGCAGATGATCACAACCGACTTGAAGTTACACCTAAGTTAAGACGACCATTAGAGGATGTAATTGAAAGTGTTTAGGTTGTTTGTGGAAAACAAATAAATTCAAGAAGTCATACTTATCAGATTAACTGTTTTGTTTGTTTTTAGTTCGATTATTCTTGAATAAAACAAGCATTATTTTATTAATGATAAAAAATAATGCTTTTTTTTATCAAAAAAAATGCAACCGATTGTGTAAATTTTGTATGTTTGTAATGTTAAAATGCTGTAGAGTTTTATTATGTAAGATTTTTATTCTTTTATTAAGAAAAATATGAAATAGATAAAACAGTGTTTAATACTTTATTAATTAACCAACTAAATTATTTTTATGACGAACTTTTTTATTATTAAAAGTGAATCAAAGCATATGAAACATTTGGGGTTTCTTGTTTTGATGTTTTTGTTTTCTGTTGGAGCGAATGCTCAATCAACAGTTTCTGGAGTTGTCTCTGATGCAAATGGTCCCATTCCGGGGGCAAATGTTTTAATCAAAGGGACGAGTACAGGAGTAATGACAAATTTTGATGGTGCCTATTCGATTAAAGATGTACCTTCTAATGGCATTCTTGTCTTTAGTTTTGTGGGTTTAGATACTAAAGAGGTAACTGTAAAAGGACAAACTAAAATCAATGTTGTTTTAGAGGAAAATTCGAATGCTTTGAAAGAAGTAGTGGTTATTGGATACGGAACGCAAAGGAAAGAAGCGGTAACAGGATCTGTTGCTTCTATAGGAGGAAAAGAACTTAATGAAGTACAATCTGCCAACATAACACAAGCATTACAAGGTAGATTACCGGGGGTAGAGCTCACACAGACTTCCTCTAAACCAGGGGCGGCTATGCAAATCCGTATTCGTGGAACCAGATCACTTACGGGCAGTAATGATCCCTTAGTAGTCCTTGACGGAGTTCCTTTTGCAGGGCAGATTGGAGATATTAATCCGGTTGATGTTAAATCTGTTGATATATTGAAAGATGCTTCAGCTACTGCCATTTATGGGTCAAGAGGAGCGAATGGGGTAATATTAGTTACAACTAATAAAGGACGTAAAAATCAGAAAGCTACCTTTACTTATAATGGTTTCACTGGTATCAAGCAGGTTTTTGGAAAATATGATATGATGGACGGTGCTAAGTTTGCAGCACTCCGTGATTATTCGACTTTATATACTGATGGTGTAGACGAAACAAGGGATACCAATATTGACTGGCAGGATTTATTATATGGATCGGGTGAGATGAGTAGTCATGATGTTAGCGTTTCAGGAGGCAGTGAAAATGGCACATACAATGCAGGTTTAGGATATTATAAAGAACAGTCTGTATTACCGGGTCAAAAATACGAACGTTTTACATTAAGAGCAGGTTTAGATCAGCAACTTGGGAAATCTATACATATTGGATTTAATACTAATAGTAATTATGCTATTACAAATGGAGATAATATTGGTACTGGAACTATCTTAGGTACTTCACCTTTAGCTAATCCATATAATACAGACGGATCACTAAAAAGAACAGTTAGAATGGGAGCTGACGAAAATTGGGTATATACAAGAAATACAATTGAAGGTTTAGGAGATTCCTATGTGAATCAAACACGGGCTTTTAGTTCTTATAACAATATATTTGGTGAGGTTAAGATTCCAGGAGTTGAAGGGTTAAAATATCGTATGAATGCCGGATTAAACTTTCGTACCTCTAACAGCGGTTATTACGAAGGTCAGGGTGTGTTTGATGTTAATCCAGCAACGATTTCAAATGCTTCAATCAGCAATACTATGTCAACTCAATGGCTAATTGAAAACCTGTTAACTTATGATAAAACTTTTGCTGACAAGCACACTGTAAATTTTGTAGGATTATATTCGAATGAACAGTTTACAGGCAATACTTCCCGTATAACAAGAAACGGAATTACTTCTGATGCATTTCAATTTTATAACTTAGGACAAAGTGAAGAAGAAGCAGTTATAAATCCAGCAGATCAGGATTATACGCAATGGGGATTGAGTTCATATATGGCAAGAGCGATGTATTCCTATGATAATAAATACTTCATTTCAGCAACTGTTCGTTCAGATGGCTCATCGCGATTGGCTAAAGGAAATAAATGGGTAACTTATCCGGCTGTTTCTGCAGGATGGACCGTTTCTAATGAATCTTTTATGAAAAATCTTTCATGGGTTAATTTATTAAAATTCCGTGCAGGATACGGTGAGACTTCTAATCAGGCTGTTAATCCATATGCTACTTTAGGTGCTTTGAGTACAAGGCCTTATAATTTTGGCAACACCAATTCAACGGGTGTATATGTTACTGAATTGCCAAATCCAAATTTAGGATGGGAATTTTCTACAACATGGAATTATGGACTGGACTTCGGATTCTTTAATAATCGTTTATCCGGTACGATTGAATATTACAGGACCAATACAAAAGATATTCTGCAAAGAGTAAATCTCCCAGCAACATCGGGAGTGGGAAGTTATGTTGCAAATGTTGGAGAGACTGAAAATAATGGTTTCGAAATAGCATTAAACGGAGTCATTATCGATAATCCGGAAGGTTTGAGCTGGTCTGTTGGTTTGAATTTATATGCTAATAATAATAAGCTAGTCAAACTGGCATCAGGAGCTACCAGAGATGAAGGGAATTCCTGGTTTGTAGGTCATAATATTAATTCTATATATGATTATGAAAAAGTGGGTATCTGGCAGGAAGGTGATCCTTATATGTCAATATTAGAACCTGGTCCAACAGGAATAAATGATCAGGGAACAGTTGTAGGATCTATCAAAGTTAAATATACGGGAGATTATAATGCGGATGGTTCTCCTACACGTGCTATTAATGCAAGTGACAGACAAATTATAGATACTGACCCGGATTTTCAGGGAGGATTTAATACCAATTTAAGCTACAAAGGTTTCGATTTTTCTGCTGTTGGGGCATTTAAAAGCGGCGGAGTATTAATCAGTACCCTTTATGGTGGAGCAAGTTACCTTAATTTACTTAATGGAAGAAGAAGCAATGTTGACGTAGATTACTGGACACCGGATAACAGAGATGCCGAATTTCCTAATCCAAGAGGAATCAGAAGTGGTGATAATCCTAAATATATGTCAGCAATGGGATATTTTGATGCGTCTTATGTAAAAATCAGAGCATTAACATTAGGATATACATTAGATCAGCAATTCATGAAAGATTTAGGTATTGAAAAATTAAGACTTTATTTTACAGCGCAAAATCCTTTTGTACTGTTCTCTCCTTATCATAAACAATCCGGAATGGATCCAGAAACTAATTCATTTGGAGATGAAAATCAGGCAGTAAACTCATACCAGCGAAGGTTTTTGGTTATTGGAACGAACACTCCTTCAACCAGAAATTATTTAATCGGACTTAATTTAACATTTTAATAAGGAACAACCATGAAACGATATATTTTTAAAAAATTAATTATAGGATCAGTAGTTTTGTTCTCCTTTGCAGGCTGCTCTGATATTTTAGAAGAAAAACCACATGACTTTTATGAACCGGGCTATTTTAAAACAGAACAGGGTGTAATACAAGGGTTAACTTCGCACTATGCTCATTTACGCTGGATATACGGTCAGGCTTATTATTACAATTCTGTTCAAACCGGTACAGATGAACATACTTATGCACAGAGTGCTGACGGAAATTTTAAGGATCATGATTTGTCAGGAGTAGGAGTTATTAATCCTAATTCGAGCAGGGCTGACGTAGTCTGGAACAATTCTTACAATGATATTAATACTGCCAGCGGTATTATTGAAAATGGAGCGGAAGTGGGAGTGGCAAGCAGCTTAATTGCCGAATCCAGGTTTTTCAGAGCTTTTGATTATTTTCTACTGGTACAGAATTTTGGTGGTGTACCTTTAGATTTGGGAGCAGGTGAACTTAAATTTAACAATAAACCATCAAGATCTTCTAAACGAAATACAGTAACAGAAGTCTATACTAAAGCCATTTTTCCGGATTTGGTAACGGCTGTGAATGAATTGCCTGATGTTCCAAGATTAACAGGAACGGCAACTAAAACATTAGCTCGTTTGTATTTAGCAAAAGCATATTTAACGTATGCCTGGTGGTTAGAAAATCCAAATAATATTCCAACTTATCCTGAAACGCCAAGAACAGATCCGGATGGACACAATGCACAATGGTATTTTCAAAAAGCTTATGATATTGCTTTAGAAGGAATTAACAATCCTGGGTCTTACGGATTATTAGATTACTATTATGATGTTAATTTAGGTGTTAATGATCGCAATAAGGAAATGATGTTGTATGCAGATCATACTGAAGAGAGTGAGTATTATAATGGTGCCAGCCTTACTTATGGAAGTGGTGGTTCACCTGATAATTTTGCCGGATGGATGGGGACATGGAATTATACAGCGATAAGAAGTAAAAATGGTGCAGGGGCATCTGTTTCTACAGTACAGCGTGCAGCTGATCAGTTTTTAGGACGTCCATGGACAAGAATGGCACCACCTATCGAAGTTTTTACTAATACTTTTGCTGACAAAACAAATGATTCCAGATATGATGGGACGTTTACAACTGTTTACCGTGGAAACTGGAATCTAAAAGGTACAGGGCTGACCGATGTGACTACACTTTACAATGCAAATTCATTACCGGTAAATCCGGGTGATGCAATTGTAAGTTTTCTTAATAATGAGCCTGCTACATCAATTACTTATCCTTCAGGAGCAGGTGATAATGGTGTAGGTGCCGGAACTTTGCCAGGAAGAGCTGACTATGTAATTTCTCCACAAGGAATAAGCAGAATTGTATATCCGGGATTGTGGAAATTAGGACCATACCGTACAGATAATGATGGAGGCTTAGGTCAGCCTAATGCCGGAAGTACGAGACCTTTCCCAATAGCTAAATTCTCAGAACTTTATTTTGTTGCAGCTGAAGCAGCAGTAAAAGGGGCGACAGGTTCTATGACTGCTAGAAATCTTATAAATGTAATTCGTGCTCGTGCAGGAAAATGGCGTTGGGACAATAATGGTAATATGGTTAAAAATGCAGATAATAGTGCCGTATTGACAAGTGCAACTCCTGCTGTAATTACTATAAATTATATTCTGGCTGAACGTTCCCGTGAATATTACGGTGAAGGATACCGCTGGTATGATTTAGTAAGAACTCAAAAATGGAATGAGCTTGCTGGTACCTACTCAATAGGTGGTTCAAATTATGGTCAGCATACGCCACAGATTGTTACCAGAACTATTGAACCCTATCACTATTTGCGTCCAATTCCTCAGGGTCAGATAGATTTAATGGAGATGAGTGATACTGAAAAAGCAGCATATCAGAATCCAGGTTACAACTAATATTAGACAATTTATTAGTACCAATATGAAAAGAATCTGTTATTTCAATTGGTATTAATATTTTAAAAACAATGTGTGTTTTAATTAGTATTTTTTGGTTTTTAAGTCGAGAGCTGGTTACTCTCGGCTTTTAATTTTTGTTAGATTATAATTTAAAAAATTCATAGAAAAAATATCTATGAATTTTTTTAGGCTTTTTTTTAAATGTAATACATACACATATAATATTTAACTAAATACATTAGTATTTTATGAGAAAAATATTCATTATAGCTTTGCTTTTAGTACAATGTTTAGATTATGCACAAGAGAACAATAGTCTTAAGCTTTGGTACAACCAACCATCAGCTAGTACTTGGGAAAATGCTTTGCCGATTGGTAATGGATTTTTGGGAGCTATGGTTTATGGGAATGTTGCTCATGAAATTATTCAGTTGAATGAAAATACCGTTTGGAGTGGAGGACCTAACAGAAATGATAATCCAGCTGCTTTTGCTGCATTACCAAAAATTCAGAAATTAATTTTTGAAGGCAAACACAAAGAAGCGGAAAAATTAGCTAACGAAGCTTTTATTTCTAAAAAGTCCCATGGTCAAACGTTTCAAACCGTGGGGAATTTGAATTTGACTTTTGAAGGACAGGAAAACTGTTCTAATTATAGAAGGGAATTAGATATAGAAAAAGCAATAACAAAAACTACTTATGTTGTTTATGGTATAACCTATACCAGAGAGGCTTTTGTATCTTTTGCAGATAGAGTTATTGTTATTCATCTTACGGCAAGTAAAAAAGGGAGTATTTCATTTACTGCCGATTATACTTCGCCTCATAAAATCAAAAATTTTAAAGTAAGCAATTCTAAAGATTTAGAAATTTCAGGTTCTACTAGTGACCATGAAGGCGTGGCAAGTTTAATTAAGTTTAAAGGCATCACTCGTATTCAATTAAATAAAGGAAAACTAGAGCAAACCGAAAATTCGCTTACAGTAAAAGGGGCAAACTCAGCAATATTATTCATATCAATAGCGACTAATTTTAATAATTATCAGGACGTCAGTGGCAATGAAAACCAACGCGCTTTGGACTATTTGAATAAGGCTTCTGGGAAATCGTATGAATCTCTTAAAAAAGCACATATTGTTGGATATCAAAAATATTTCAATCGGGTAAAATTGGATTTAGGTACAACTCAAGAAGCCAATTTGCCAACAGATGAGCGTTTGAAAAATTTTAGAAATACCAATGATCCACAATTTGTAGCACTATATTATCAGTATGGTCGCTATTTATTGATTTCGTCTTCTCAACCAGGAGGACAACCAGCGAACTTACAGGGAATTTGGAATAACAGTCTTAATCCGGCTTGGGACAGTAAATACACGATTAATATCAATGCCGAAATGAATTATTGGCCAGCCGAGAAAACAAATCTTTCCGAATTGCATGCTCCTTTTTTACAAATGGTTAAAGATTTATCTGAAACTGGAAAAGAGACAGCTAAAAGAATGTATGGTGCGAGAGGTTGGATGGCACACCACAATACCGATATTTGGCGTGCAACGGGTGCTGTTGATGGTGCTTTTTGGGGATTATGGACTGCGGGTGGCGGATGGACCAGTCAGCATTTATGGGAACATTATCTTTACACAGGAGACAAAGAATTTTTGGCATCCATATATCCTGCACTTAAAGGCGCTGCTTTGTTTTATGTCGATTTTTTGGTAAAACATCCTAAATACAATTGGTTGGTAGTCAATCCTGGGAATTCCCCGGAGAATGCTCCGCAAGCTCATAATGGTTCTTCTCTTGATGCCGGAACCACAATGGATACTCAGATTGTAAGTGATGTTTTTAATACAACCATTCGTGCTGCACAAATTTTAAATGAAGACGTTACTTTGATTGATACTTTAAAGCAAATGCGTAGCCAATTGGCACCAATGCACATTGGAAAATATAACCAACTTCAAGAATGGCTGGATGATATTGATGATCCAAAAGACAATCACCGCCATGTGTCTCATTTATATGGATTATTTCCATCCAATCAAATATCAGCATACAAAACGCCGGAATTATTTGCGGCTTCTAAAAATACATTATTGCAACGTGGCGATGTATCTACAGGTTGGAGTATGGGATGGAAAATAAATTGGTGGGCAAAATTACAAGATGGTAACCACGCTTATTCATTGATTAAAAATCAACTCACTCCTTTAGGGGTAAACAAAGGAGGCGGCGGAACTTACAATAATTTATTTGACGCACATCCACCTTTTCAAATTGATGGAAACTTTGGGTGTACGTCTGGAATTACTGAAATGCTGGTTCAAAGTTCCGATGGTGCCATTCACTTGCTTCCTGCATTACCCGATGTATGGAAAAATGGAAGCATTAGTGGAATACGCGTCAGAGGTGGTTTTGAGATTGTCAGTATGGAATGGAAAGCCGGTAAACTTATTAATATAGCAGTGAAATCAGCTTTAGGAGGAAATTTAAGATTACGTTTACCAAATACTATGAAAGAAAAGTCAGGAGCTGATTTGGTAATTGCAAAAGGGGAAAATCCAAATCCTTTTTATTTTGTAAATGAAACGGCAGAGCCCATTATATCTAAAGAATCTAACATTAAAGCATTGGAATTAAGACCAACAATTTTGGTCGATATAAATACCGTGAAAGGAAAAACGTACACATTCGAAACTAAATAAATTATTATATACAAAATCTAAAAATAGAATAATATGAAAAATAAATTAAACGGCTTGTTTCTAGTAGCAGTATTATTTTGTGTATCAAATACATTTGGACAAAATCCTAAATTTTATGTTTATCTGTGTTTTGGGCAATCTAATATGGAAGGTAATGCTAAGTTTGAACCACAAGATACTGTAGTTGATAAAAGATTTAAAGTTTTAGAAGCAGTCAATTGTGATAATTTGAAAAGAAAAAAGGGGGAGTGGTACACTGCAGTTCCGCCTTTAAGTCGTTGTACTACAGGATTGACTCCATCTGATTATTTTGGAAGAGAAATGATCGCTAATTTGCCTGATGATGTAACAGTAGGTGTTATCAATGTAGCTGTTGGTGGCTGTAAAATTGAACTTTTTGACAAAGATAATTATGAATCCTATGTAAGTACATCGCCAGATTGGTTAAAAAACACGGTGTCACAGTATGATGGAAATCCTTATGCCAGATTAGTAGAAATGGCTAAAATTGCTCAAAAAACAGGTGTAATAAAAGGAATATTATTGCATCAGGGAGAATCAAATACGGGTGATGTGCTTTGGCCAAAAAAGGTAAAATTAGTGTATGATAATTTATTGAAAGACCTAAATCTTAAAGCGGAATCTACTCCTTTACTAGCCGGAGAAGTGGTTCATGCGAATCAAGAAGGGATTTGCGCGAGTATGAATAATATCATTGCGACTTTGCCAGAGGTAATTTCAAATTCGTATGTGATTTCGTCAAGTGGTATTCCTGATGCTAAAGATAATCTTCATTTTACAGCCGAAGGGTATAGAATATTAGGGAAACGATATGCAGCAAAAATGCTTGAATTAATGAAAATTAAATAAGAATATGAAATTCAGAATATATGTATTTATTGGATTTTTGTTTGGAATACTTCCAACTTTTTCCCAGCAATTAAAATTACAATCCCCAAATAAAAAAAACAGGGTGGAATTGTTCTCTATGAATGCTGGTAATAGAGGCGAATGGTATTTAAAAGTATCCTACAATACAGATAAAAATACATCTGAAATTCTTCCAAAAGTACATCTTGGATTATCTCGAAATGATCAGGATTTTTCGAAAGAACTTCTTTTTTTAAAGGCAAGTAAATCAAAAATGATAAAGGAGCACTATGAACTTCCTTTCGGCAAAAAGGCAGTGCGTGATAATGAAGCCAACGAAGTGGTGGTCTCATTTGAAAATCCTAGCAAAGCTAAGTTAAACCTTATCATTAGAGCTTATAATGACGGAATTACTTTTAGATATGAATTTCCTGAAAAAAAAGGAACTTATAGTTTAAAAGATGAATTTACCGCGTATGAAATTCCAAATAAAAGTATGCGATGGTTAGAAAAATGGAATCCTGCCAATGAAGGTTTGTATGCTGCTTCTAGTGAAGATAAATTGCTGCAACAAGAGTGGTGCTATCCTGCCTTATTCAATTCCGTTGACAAATCGTGTTGGTATTTGCTCCACGAAGCTGATTTAGACCGCAATTATTGTGGAACAAAATTAAGTAATATGCAGGATGTAAATACATATAAACTTACTTTTCCTGATCCCAGAGATGGTAGAGGAACTGGTGAATCAAAACCGAATATTTCGCTTCCATGGCAATCGCCTTGGAGGGTAATTACTATTGGTAGTTTAGCCGATATTGTAGAAAGCACTTTAGTTGAAGATGTATCAACTCCCACAAATTTTAAAAATTCGGATTGGGTAAAACCAGGAAAAGTATCCTGGAATTATTGGTCGAGTAACCACGGCACCAAAGATTATAAAATTGTTTGCGATTTTACTGATTTAGCCGTAAAAATGGATTGGCCTTATACGCTTTTAGATTGGGAATGGGATGGAATGACAAATGGCGGGAATCTTGAAGATGCCTTGAAATACATCCATTCTAAAGGTATAAAACCCTTGATGTGGTATAATTCCGGAGGAGATCACACTTGGGTTTCTTCTACTCCAAAAAATCGTATGCTTACCCATGAAAATCGAGTGGAAGAATTTACAAAATTGAAAAAATTAGGTGTTGCTGGTGTCAAAATAGATTTTTTTGAAAGTGAAAAACAAAATATGATACAATACTATCTTGATATTTTGGAAGATGCTGCCCAATTTGAAATGATGGTCTATTTTCACGGATGTATCGTACCTCGTGGTTGGTCTCGAACCTACCCTAATTTGATGACTTACGAAGCTGTACGTGGAGCCGAATGGTATAATAACGGCTCTGAATTCAGTGTTACAGCGCCAGAGCATAATACTATTTTGCCGTTTACAAGGAATGTTGTCGGAGCAATGGATTATACGCCTGTTACATTTACAAATTCCCAATTTCCGCATCATACTTCTTATGGACATGAATTGGCGCTTTCCGTAATTTTTGAGTCTCCTTTGCAACATTTGGCAGACAGACCAGAAGGCTATTATGAACTTCCGGATGAAGCCAAAACTTTTTTGAAGGAAGTGCCTACAGTTTGGGATAACACCAAACTTATTGATGGTTATCCGGGGCAAGAAGTTACTATGGCACGACAAAAAGGGGATACTTGGTACATTGGTGGAATTAGTGCTTCTGAGCGTCAGGAAAAAACAAAGAAAATCAAGTTGAATTTTTTGAAAGAAGGGATGAGTTATCGCGCCGTTATCATTACTGATGGTAAGCACGATAAGGATTTTAATTCACAAGTAATGGTAGTAGATAAAACAAGTGCAATTGAAGTAAAACTACTCAGAAGAGGAGGTTTTGTAGTGTCTTTAAATCCAATTCGAAATTAAGATTAGCGATAAAATATAAACCATTAGGTAATAACTATTATAACCAACCTAAAATAACTATAAATATGAAATTGAAAACTAAGATTGTATTGGCATTTTGTTGTTTGCCAATGATTGAAATGACAGCTCAAAATCCAATTATAAAACACATTTTTACTGCAGACCCTTCTCCGATTGTACATAACGATACTTTGTTTCTATATACTGGTCATGATGTGGCAACAGAAGCAGATACCAATTATAAAATGGCCGATTGGCACGTATTTTCAACAACTGATATGGCCACGTGGAAAGATCACGGAGCACCGCTTTCTCCAAGTACTTTTTCTTGGGCTACAGGAGATGCTTATGCCGCTCAATGTATCGAGCGAAATGGTAAATTTTACTGGTTTGTCTCTACCTTTCACGAAAAAGATGATGTTAGTGGCGGTGGAGCTGCCATAGGAGTTGCGGTCTCAGATACGCCTACAGGGCCTTTCAAAGATGCCATCGGAAAAGCACTTGTTATTAACGAAATGACTAAAGATTTACCTCACGCATGGGATGATATTGATCCTACCGTATTTGTGGATGATGACGGGCAGGCCTACATGTTTTGGGGTAACGGAAGTTG
Source organism: Flavobacterium plantiphilum (assembly GCF_046000495.1). Lineage (NCBI taxonomy): Bacteria > Pseudomonadati > Bacteroidota > Flavobacteriia > Flavobacteriales > Flavobacteriaceae > Flavobacterium > Flavobacterium plantiphilum. The sequence goes on along the minus strand of NZ_JBELQA010000006.1, from coordinate 27,348 downwards.
TAAGTGGGTGAAATTGAAAGAGAATATGACTGAAATAGACGGTTCCATTACTACTTTCAAACCAAAAAATTATATAGAAGGACCTTGGGTTTACAAAAGAAAAGGGCTGTATTATTTAGTATATGCTAGTGCTGGTACAAAACCAGAAATGATAGAATATTGTACCGCAACAAGTATTGCAGGACCTTGGACGTATCAAGGAATTATTCAGGAAAATGTACCTAATAGTTTTACTACTCATCCAGGTATCATTTACTATAAAGGAAAATCGTATTTCTTTTACCACAACGGAACTTTACCAACTGGAGGTAGTTACAGACGCTCTGTTTGTGTAGATTATATGTATTATAATGAGGACGGAACGATTCAAAAAGTAATACAAACTACTGACGGCGTTAAAAAAATCGAGTAATAATTAATTCAATTTAAATCTTTTATCCAATGATACATAAGAACAGGTTTATCTTCTCATGTTTGCTTATAATTATTCAAATGGTCGCTTTTGCACAAGAAAAAAAAGCACAAAATCCATTGATTTATGCTGATGTTCCGGATATGTCTATGATAAGAGTAGGAGATACTTATTATATGAGCAGTACCACAATGCACGTGAATCCTGGAGTACCCATTATGAAATCGACTGATTTAGTCAATTGGAAATTGGTTAATTATGCTTATGAAACATTAGAAGATAATAACGATAGACTCAATTTAGATAATGGTAAAAATGATTATGGCAGAGGTTCTTGGGCTAGTTGTTTGCGTTACCAAAACGGAATGTATTATGTCAGTACTTTTTCAGGAACAACAGGCAGAACCTATATTTTTTCAACAAAAGATATTGAAAAAGGACCTTGGAAAGAAATAGTTTTAAATAGTTCTTATCACGATCATTCTATTCTTTTTGATGATGATGGGAAAGTGTATCTGGTTTGGGGAGCAGGAAAACTTGAAATTATAGAGCTAAACAAAGACCTTTCAAGTGTAAAAGAAGAAACAAAAAGAGTCTTGATTGAAAATGCCAGTGCAGCTGCTGGAAATAACATTATGCTAAATTCTGAAGGTTCTCAACTTTTTAAAATAAACGGAAAGTACTATTTATTTAATATTTGTTGGCCGCGTGGCGGAATGCGAACTGTAGTTATCCATCGTGCCGATAACATCAATGGTCCTTGGGAAGGTAAAGTGGGATTACAAGATCAGGGTGTGGCACAAGGCGGACTTATTGATACTCCAGATGGCAGATGGTTTTCGTATTTATTTAAAGATAATGGAGGCGTTGGTCGTATTCCTTATTTAGTTCCTGTACAATGGGAAAATGGTTGGCCTATTTTGGGAACTAATGGTAAAGTTCCTGAATATTTAGATTTACCACCTAGCAAAGGATTAATTCCTGGAATTGTAAATTCTGATGAATTTAACCGTAAAAAAGGAGATGCAGCTTTGCCTTTGGTTTGGCAATGGAACCATAATCCGGATAATTCACTTTGGTCGGTTACAGAGCGAAAAGGCTATCTAAGATTAAAAACCGCAAGAATTGATAGCAGTTTTATTCAAGCCAAAAATACCTTAACTCAAAGAACTTTTGGACCAGAAAGTTCCGCAACGACACTTGTTGATGTTTCTAAAATGAAAGAAGGAGATCTTGCCGGACTTTCTTTGTTACAAAAACAATATGGTTTGATTGCTGTCAAAATTGAAAATGGTTCTAAAAAAATTGTAATGATTGATGCCGCACAAGACATTCCAAAAGAAATCGAAAGTGTTCCTTTAAATCAGGACAAAGTATATTTTAAAGCAGCATGTGATTTTAAAAACAGAGCAGATAAAGGACGGTTTTATTACAGTCTTGACGGAAAAAAATGGACTCCTATTGGAAACACGATAAACCTACCTTATACACTTCCGCATTTCATGGGGTATCGTTTTGGCTTATTTAATTATGCAACTAAAAATCCAGGAGGATATGTTGATTTTGATTGGTTTAGAATTAAATAGTTGATTTAATATTATGATTATAAAAAAGTAAAAATTTAAATAATTAAAAAACATGAAAAAGTATTCAATTATCTTATTCGTATTTCTAATGTTCTCTGGTTCTTTGTGTTCAGCACAAACAGCACAGGCAACTATTATTGAAGATTTCAAAGCTTCAACAGTTAATCAACCCGGACAAGAATATCCACAAGTGAATTCTCAAGGTTATGCCCGATTCCAAATTAAGGCACCCGATGCTAAATCGGTTGTTGTAAGTCTAGGATTGGGTGGAGCAAAAGGCGGAACTGAACTTTCTAAAGGAGAAAATGGATTTTGGACAGGAACAACAGCTGGTCCTATGGATGAAGGATTTCATTATTATCACGTTACAGTTGATGGAGGTGTTTTTAATGATCCTGGAGCACTAAATTTTTATGGCTCTACTCGTTGGGAAAGTGGTATTGAAATTCCGGCTCATGATCAAGATTTTTATGCTTTGAAAAATGTTCCTCATGGTCATGTACAGCAAATTCTTTTTCCTTCAAAAAGCACCAATACTTCACGTAGAGCTTATGTCTATACACCGCCAAGTTATTCAAAAGAGCAATCAAAACGTTTTCCAGTTTTGTATTTGCAACACGGTTGGGGAGAAGATGAAACAGCTTGGAGCAATCAAGGACGCGTCAATTTGATCATGGATAATTTAATTGCCGAAGGGAAAATAAAACCTTTCATTATTGTGATGACTTATGGAATGACTAATGAAATCAAATGGGGGGGTATAGCAAGTTTCAAGATTGAACCATTTCAGACGGTTTTGGTCGATGAATTAATTCCTTATGTAGACGCTAATTTCCGTACGTTAGCCAACCAACCCAATCGTGCAATGGCTGGTCTTTCTATGGGAGGTATGGAAACCCATACAATCACATTGAATAAACCAGATGTTTTTTCACAATTTGCACTGCTAAGTGGAGGCATTTATACTCCGGAAGAGATTAAAGATAAATCTAAAGTGAAACTTATTTTCATAAGCTGTGGAAGTCGCGAAAATCCAGATCGAGTTCAAACTGCGGTAAAAGGGCTTAAAGAGGCTGGATTCAATGCCGTTTCCTACGTGTCTGATCAAACAGCTCATGAGTTTCAAACTTGGCGTCGCAGCATAAGAGAATTAGCACCTTTGCTTTTTAAAGATTAAAAGAATAATTGAAATATAAATAAACTATCAATCCATCTAAAAATAAAATAATGAAAAAAATTATCGCTACAGCAAGCATGCTTTTTATGTGTAACCTAATTGTTGTTGCCCAAAAAATTGAGAAAGAAGGTCCGAAAGGATTTGACCAGGAAAGAACAGCTATTGCACACGGTAAAATAGACACCATTTCTTATGATTCTAAAACAGTAGGCACAACCAGAAAAGCTCTGGTTTATACTACTCCTGGTTTTTCAAAAAGTAATAAATATCCCGTACTTTATTTGCTACATGGTATTGGTGGTGATGAAAAAGAATGGTTAAAAGGAGGTTCTCCTCAAGTAATATTAGATAATTTATATGCTGAAGGAAAAATTAAACCGATGATTGTGGTGATGCCAAATGGTCGCGCCATTAAAGACGATAGAGCTACAGGAAATATAATGGCTCCGGATAAAGTTCAGGGATTTACCACTTTTGAAAGAGATCTTTTGGATGATTTAATTCCGTTTATTGAAAAAACATATCCAACCTTGACCGATAGAGAGAATCGTGCCATTGCTGGACTTTCTATGGGAGGTGGACAATCTCTGAATTTTGGTTTGGGGAACTTAGATAAATTTGCCTGGGTGGGAGGTTTTTCTTCTGCTCCTAACACTAAATTACCTGAAGTTTTAGTTCCAAATCCAGAAGAAGCAAAGAAACAATTAAAACTGTTATGGATTTCTTGTGGTGATGCTGATGGATTACTTAATTTCAGTAAACGCACTCACGACTATTTACTTCAAAACAATGTACCTCATGTGTATTATTTAGAGCCAGGCGGGCATGATTTTAAAGTTTGGAAAAATGGTCTATATATGTTATCTCAGTTTTTGTTCAAGCCTGTTGATGTTTCATCATTAAACAAATACACAATTTTAGACAATACCTCTAAAGTAGAGTAAAAACATCAATTATGATTAAATTATTAGAATGTAACACCATAAAAATACGGGTTTTAGGAATCCTATTTCTTTTGAATTTTGCAGCAGTAATGGCTCAAAAACCAATAATTCAAACTAAATATACGGCCGATCCTGCTCCTATGGTTCATAATGACACCATATTTCTTTATACTTCACATGATGAAGATGATGCCAAAGGATTTAAAATGCTCAATTGGTTATTGTATACATCAACCGATATGGTTAATTGGACGGAGCATGGAATTGTTGCTTCTCTAAAAGACTTTTCTTGGGCCAGACAAGATAATGGTGCTTGGGCAGTTCAGTGTATTGAGCGAAATGGTAAATTTTATTTATACTGTCCCATGCATGGTGGAGGTATTGGCGTATTAGTTTCTGATAGTCCTTATGGACCATTTAAAGATCCTCTGAGTAAGAGACTAGTGTATTCTGATCATAATATTTGGGACGACATCGATCCAAGTCCGTTTATTGATGATGATGGTCAGGCTTACTTGTACTGGGGGAATCCGCATTTGTATTATGTCAAACTTAATGAGGATATGATTTCTACTTCAGGCGAAGTCGTAAAAGTGGATTCAAAACCTAAAAATTATCAAGAAGGACCGTGGATTTGGAAAAGAAATAATCATTATTATTTGTCATATGCTTCTACTTGTTGTCCGGAAGGCATTGGGTATGCAATGAGTGATTCCGCTACGGGACCTTGGGAATACAAAGGAATGATTATTGATGCAAGCGAAAAAACAAGAGGAAATCATCCCGGAATTATTGATTATAAGGGGAAATCTTATGTCTTTGGGCACAGTTATGATTTGATTAAAAGTGAAACTTCTACCTTTTATGAAAGACGTTCTGTTGATGCCGATAGGATTATTTATAACGAGGATGGAACCATTCAAAATCATTCTTATTTTACAAATGAAGGTCCCGAACAAATAGAAACAGTCAATCCATTTAGACGTATTGAAGCCGAAACTATGGCTTGGAGTAAAGGCGTTAAAACAGATAAAAGTGAGGATACGGGAGTATATGTAACCCAAATTCACGATGGCGATTTTATTCAGGTGCGAGGAGTTGACTTTGCAAAAGGAGCTAAAAAAATAGAAATTATAGCTGCTTCTTTAAATGAGGGAACGGTTGAGGTTCGTTTGGATAATGAAGTTGGTGAAATTATTGGAACACTAAAAATTGAAAATACTGGTGGATGGCAAAACTGGAAAGCAGTTCAAACTAAAGTTAAGAAAGTAGATGGCGTGCATGATTTGTTTTTTATTTTTAAAGGAGGACAAGGAGAGTTGTTTAATTTTGATGCATGGAAATTCAGTAAATAGATAAAAATGAGAAAAATAATTGTTTTATACTGCTTGATAATGGCTTCGGTAGTTTATTCGCAAAACACAATGTCAGTTTCTAGTCCTGATGGAGAATTGATATTGAATGTATTGGTCAAAAGTGGTCAACCCGTTTATTCAGTAACGTATAAAGGTGGAATTGTACTAGAAGATTCTCCATTAGGACTAATTACTAATGCAGGTGATTTTACGGCTAATATGAATTTTGTAAGTTCAGCTACAGCTAAAGTGGAGGAAAATTACAATCAAACAAAAATTAAACAATCGCAAGTAAGCTATAAAGCAAATGCTTTAAACTGTGTGTTTTCGAATGCTAAAGAACAAAAAATAGCTGTTTTGTTTCAAGTGAGTAATAATAATATTGCTTTTCGATATGAAATCCCTTCTTGGGGAGATACTAAAGTTTGTGTCGTTACTGAAGAAAAGACAGGGTTTAGCTTTTCATCTTCAACAACTACATTTCTTTCTCCGATGATGCGACCAATGACTGGATTTGCACGTACAGCACCTAGTTATGAAAGTGGTTACGAAGCCGATTTGCCATTGGATAAGGCTACATCTTCTGAAGGTTATGTATTTCCGGGACTTTTCCATTTAGGAGATAAAGCATGGGTTTTGTTATCCGAAACAGGAGTTAGTAGTTTATATACAGGCTCACATTTGAGTAAGTTTAAAGATGGATTGTTTACTGTAGAATATCCTAATCCCAAACAAAATAATGGTTTTGGAAGCTCGGGAGCACAAATAAGCCTTCCTGGAGTAACACCTTGGAGAACGATTACTGTTGGTGAAACACTCAAACCAATTGTTGAAACAACAATCCCTTTTGATGTAGTAAAACCACTTTATAAACCATCGCAAGAATATAAAACGGGGCGTGGTTCCTGGAGTTGGATTGTTTGGCAAGACAATAGTATGAACTACGATGATCAGGTTAAATATATTGATTTGGCCGCTGCTATGAAGTTCGAATATATTCTAATTGATGCCTGGTGGGATGAAAGAATTGGTTATGAAAAAATGAAAGAATTAATCCAGTATGCCAAATCTAAAAATGTTGAGGTATTCTTGTGGTACAATTCGAATGGTACTGCAAATGATGCATTTCAGACTCCTCTTCATAAAATGAATACTACGATTGCCCGAAAAAATGAGATGAAATGGCTCAAAGAAGCTGGTGTAAAAGGGCTGAAAGTAGATTTCTTTGGTGGTGACAAGCAAGAAACAATGAAATTGTACGAAGATATTCTTTCAGATGCGAATGATTATGGTCTAATGATAATTTTTCATGGTACAACTCTTCCTCGTGGTTGGGAAAAAATGTATCCCAATTTTGTTGGTAGCGAAGCTGTTCTTGCCTCCGAAATGCTAATTTTTTCGCAGGATGTTCGCGAAAAAGAAGCTTATTTTGCTTCTTTACACCCTTTTATTCGAAATGCGGTTGGAAGTATGGAATTTGGTGGAGTATTGTTAAATAAATTTCTAAATAAAGGAAATCAAAAGGGACAAGAACGTTTAACCACTGATGCTTTTCAGTTAGCAACTGCTGTTCTTTTTCAAAATCCTGTTCAAATGTTTGGTTTGACTCCCAATAACCTTCAAGATGTGCCAGCATTCGAATTGGATTTTCTGAAAACTGTTCCAACCACTTGGGATGAGACTGTTTTTATTGATGGTTATCCAGGGAAATATACTGTAATTGCCCGAAGAAATAATCAAAAATGGTATGTTGCTGGTGTGAATGCCGAAAAAACAGCTAAAGTGTTAAAACTTAAATTACCAATGCTTGCTGGTCAAACAATCAATATCTATAATGATAAGGTTGATAAAGAAACGTATACAACATCGGTTAAAGTTTCTAAAAAAGGAGATCTTACAATTACAATACAACCTAATGGAGGATTTGTATTAACAAATTAAAACAAAATGAAGCATCTTTATAAAATAGTAGTATTACTTATAATTCTTTTAAAAGTTACAATAGGAGAAGCTCAAAATCCTATTGTACAAACCAATTATACGGCCGATCCCGCACCGATGGTCTATAATGGGAAAGTATATTTATACACTAGTCATGACGAAGATGAATCTACTTGGTTTACCATGAATGATTGGCGATTATATACCACAGAAGATATGGTCAATTGGACGGATCACGGGGCTGTTTTGTCATATAAAGAGTTTGCTTGGGCAAAAATGAATGCCTGGGCTCCGCAATGTATCGAGCGCGATGGAAAATTTTATATGTATGTACCCATTACTGATCGTCAGGGAAAGAACGGTATTGGAGTTACTGTTGCTAACAGCCCTTATGGACCATTTATTGACTCATTAGGAAAACCTTTAGTCTCAAACAGTAATGCCGATATTGATCCAACCGTTTTTATTGATGATGATGGACAGGGGTATTTATTTTTGGGAAATCCTGTTTGTTACTATGTAAAGTTGAATGAAGATATGATTTCTTATGAAGGCGAAATCAAGCAAATTCCTAATACAATTGAAGCTTTTGGCAAGCGTGAAGGAAAAGTAAATGAACAAAGGCCTACTACTTATGAAGAAGGACCTTGGATGTACAAACGCAATAATCTCTATTATTTATTTTTTGCTGCCGGTCCAATATCGGAACATATCGGATATTCAACCAGTAAAAGTATAACCGGACCTTGGAAATATCAGGGTGTTGTAATGCCTACACAAGGCGGATCTTTTACCAATCATCCCGGTGTTATCGATTTTAAAGGGAAAAGTTATTTTTTCTATCACAATGCGGGATTGCCTGGAGGAAGTGGTTTTAATCGTTCGGTATGTGTTGAAGAACTTCAATTTAATAAAGATGGTTCTATTATACCGTTGAATATGACCGAAGGCATAAAACAGAGTTTAAGTACGTTAAATCCTTATGCTAAAAATGAAGCAGAGACTATTGCCTGGTCGGAAGGTGTAAAATCAATGAAAAATGATGTTGTTGGAAATTTTATTACCGCAAAGTACAATGATGCTTATACTAAAGTCAAAGCCGTAGATTTTCGCAAAGAAGGCGCTTCAAAATTTACAGCACGAATTGGTACCACTCATAACGGAAATGTATCAATGGAAATAAGATTAAACAGTAAAGATGGTGAACTATTAGGAACGCTAAAAGTACCCATGACTGGTGGAAATGACCGTTGGTCGCTACAAACAATTGATATTAAAAAAGTAACTGGAATTCACGATTTATATTTTATTTTCAAAGGAAAAGCAACGAGCCAAATCATGTACTTCGATTATTGGATGTTTTCGAAATAATCCTCTTTTTAAATATTTAAGCAATCGGTTGTTTTTATGTTGAAAAAAGTATAAATTAGATTTTTTAAACAACCGAAATTTAATGCTATTAAAAATTATTTTTTAATAAATGAATTATAAATAAACCAATTAAAATGAATATAATGAAAAAAACACAATTGCAGCAATTGTTATTAATGTTAGTGCTGTTTTCTTTTATGGGAGCCAACAGTCAAAGTAAATCAAAGAATAATGCACCATTATTTTCGAATTTTACCTACCAAGGAGATGATCAGGTATATAAAGATAACCCCTTAAAATCGGATGAGTTTTATACTCCAATTTTGCAGGGTTGCTACCCAGATCCTGCCATTACCAGAAAAGGAGATGATTATTATATGGTGTGCTCTTCCTTTGCGATGTTTCCGGGAGTACCCGTTTTTCACTCTAAAGATTTAGTAAACTGGACAGATTTGGGTGGAGTATTAAATGATGTTACTCAATTTAATCCTCACGATACAGGTATTAGCGCAGGTGTTTATGCTCCTGGGATTACTTATAATCCTCACAATGATACTTTTTATATGATTGTAACCGCTTTTTCTGGAGGTTTGAACAATATTATTGTAAAAACTAAAGATCCTAAGAAAGGTTGGGGTAATCCTATAAAATTAGGATTTGGAGGAATAGATCCTTGTATCTTTTTCGATGATGATGGAAAAGGATATATTGTTCATAATGATGCACCGGATAATGGGAAAGAGCGTTACAATGGCCACCGTGTGATTAAAGTATGGGAATATGATGTTGAAAATGATAAGGTAATTCCGGGAACAGACAAAATTATTGTGGATGGAGGAGTAGATCCGGCTAAAAATCCAATTTGGATCGAAGCACCACATCTGTATAAAAAAGATGGAAAATATTTTTTAATGTGTGCTGAAGGTGGTACAGGAGGTAATCATACCGAAGTTATTTTTAAAAGTGATAGTCCAAAAGGGCCTTTCATTCCTGCTCCAAGCAATCCAATTTTGACTCAGCGTTTCTTTCCAAGAGACAGAGCCAATAAAGTTGATTGGGCTGGTCATGCGGATTTAGTAAAAGGACCTGGAGATAAATACTACGGAGTTTTCTTGGCAGTGAGACCAAATGAAAAAAACAGAGTCAACACAGGTCGTGAAACTTTTATTCTACCTGTAGATTGGTCTGGAGAATTTCCGGTTTTTGAAAATGGTTTAATTCCATTAGAGCCAAAATTAAAAATGCCAAAAGGAGTTAGCGAAAATAAAACAGGAAAAGAAGGATTCTTCCCTAATGGAAATTTTACATTCAATGATAATTTTACCGCAACTAAGTTAGATTATCGTTGGATTGGTCTAAGAGGACCCCGTGAAAAATTTATCACAACTTCGAAAAAAGGATTAACAATTAATCCATTTGATACTAATATTAAGGAAGTAAAACCAACTTCTACTTTGTTTTATCGTCAGCAGCATAATAGTTTTTCATTGACGACTACGATTGACTATAAGCCAAAATCAGATAAAGATTTGGCAGGTGTTGTGGCTTTGCAAAATGAAGCTTCTAATTATGTTTTTGGGATTACGATGAAAGACAAAGACTATTATGTGGTTTTACAAAAAAATCAAAAAACAAGAAGAGATGCTGAAGTAAACTCTACAATAGTTGGCAGTGCTAAAATAGATATCAAGAAACCAATACAATTACAAATAAAAGCCAAAGGTGACGAATACAACTTCAGTTATTCTCTTGATAGAGTTAATTTTGTTAATGTTGGCGGACCTGTTTCAGGAGATATTTTATCAACTGATGTGGCAGGTGGATTTACAGGTTGCTTGTTAGGATTGTATGCTACTTCAAACAATGATGCACACCCATAAATAAAGGAATATGTTTTATCTGTTAAGCTTGAATCAAGTTTAACAGATAAAACCTATATTCTAAAATGATTTAACTTCTATAAATATTGTTTAAATAATTATTACCTGAAAAAAACATAAAGCGTGCTTAGGTTTAATGTTGCTATATGTTTAATTTAATTGTTATATAAATACAGTTAAAATATTTTATTTTACTTTTTTTTATATTTTATATTAAAAAAAACAACACAATCGGTTGTTTTTATCTTTTTTTATTTTACATTTGTTTAACACTTACTCAAAAGACTGTGTTAAAATTATTTAGTGTTGTGCTAACACTTATTTTTTTAAAATAATTACACAACCGATTGTTTAAACAGGATTTGGATTTTAAAAATTTTTAAATAACCAACAATAAACTACTATTAACTAACCAAATAATAACCAAAAAGCCTATGGGATAAGTTTTCAAAAAGAAAACACCTTTTTATGTAACTAATATTCATATTTCTTTAGAAGATGTGAAGTAAGAGGAGGGTGTTTTATTTCAATTAAATCATGTACTGTGTTTTATTTTAGATTTAAGTCTCAAAGTATTATCAATTCGATTAAGCTTAAAGTAGAATAGTTTGTAAAGTATGTGATGTTTAATTTAAGTGTTAATTTTTAATAAATTAAAAAATGTCAAAATATTAATATGAAAATACAATTAATTAAGATTCCACGAAAAGGAAAGTTCGTGGTAATGGGAGTTTTATTTCAGTTTATGTATTCGAATGTATTATTGGCTAATGAAGGAAATACTTCTTTACCTTCTGTAGAAACTAATAAATCTCAAAAAACACAACAAATAATTATTACAGGAACTATAACATCGGCAGAAGATAAGATGCCAATTCCGGGTGTAACTGTATCTGTAAAGGGAAACCCTAAAATTGGTGTTGTAGCCGATTTTGATGGTAAATATAAAATTAGTGTACCATCATCAGATGCAATTTTAATTTTTTCTAGTATTGGTTTTACTACTATTGAGAAAAAATTAAGTGGGCAGTCTGTGATTAATGTAGTAATGACTTCAGATCAAACAGTATTAGAAGAGGTCGTTATTGTTGGTTACGGAACGCAAAAAAAGGAAAGCTTAGTTGCTGCTATTTCCCAAGTATCAGGAAAAACGTTAGAAAGAGCGGGTGGGGTTTCCAGTCTTGGTGCAGCCTTGACGGGTAATGCACCAGGTTTAGTGACTAATGCCAGTACAGGTATGCCAGGAGAAGAAGATCCTCGTATTGTAATACGTGGTTCAAGTTCGCCTAATGGATCAGATCCCCTTATTTTAGTTGATGGTATTGAGCGTCCAATGAATAGTGTTGATATCGGATCCGTTGAAACGGTTTCTGTATTAAAAGATGCTTCAGCTACTGCAGTTTATGGAAGTAGAGGGGCTAATGGGGTTATTCTTATTACTACTAAGAGAGGTAGTTTAGGAAAAGCTCAAATTCGTGCAAGAATTAACTCTACAATGAAGAGTCCTTCTCAATTGCCAAATAAGTTTGATGCTTATGACGCTTTAATGGTGAAAAATCAAGCTATCGAAAACGAGTTGTCTCTTTCTCCTGGAGCATGGAATAATTATTTACCTCAGGATATCATTGATAAGTACAGATTTCCGGCTAATCAAACCGAGAGAGAACGTTATCCAAATGTGGATTGGGCAAAAACTTTATTTAAGGATTTTGTGATGTCACACAATGCCAGTTTAAACGTAAGTGGTGGTACTGATTTCGTGAAATATTTCTCAAGTATCGATTATTTACATGAAGGTGATCTTTTTAGAAAGGTTGATAATAATAGAGGTTATGAAGGAGGTTATGGTTTTGACCGTATCAACGTAAGAACAAATTTAGATTTTACATTGAGTCCTACAACTACTTTTAAGGTAAGTTTATCAGGTTCTCATGGTGTTAGAAAAATGCCGGCAGCACGTTTAAATGAGTATACCATGTGGGATGCTGCCTATTCTACTGCACCAGATGTATTCCTGCCTTATTATGAGAGTGATGGTTCTTGGGGATATTTTGCACCTAATGAAGGTAAAGCCTCTAACTCCGTTCGCAGTTTAGCACTTAGTGGGGTTGAATATCAAACTACTACAAGGATTAATACGGATTTCAGTTTGACACAAAATTTAGATAAACTAATAAAAGGACTTTCTATAACAGGTACAATTGCTTTTGATAATAGTTTTCGTGAAGTTTCCAGAGGTGTTAATGATATTAATAACAATACTCAGGAAAAATGGATTGATCCAGCAACTGGTCTTGCAATTTTCAAAAGACCATTTGATGCAAATAATAGATTTGATTTTCAAGATGGTGTCAGATGGACACCTAATGCTGGGAATGTTGATAACAATCAAACTTTTAGAAGATTGTTTTATCAAGGACAGTTAAATTATAATACAACAATAAATGATGATCACAACATAGCAATTACAGCTTTGGTAAATCGTAACGAATTTACACAGGGGTCACAAATTCCGAGTTATCGTGAGGATTGGGTTTTCCGTACTGCTTATGATTACAGAGGCAAGTATTTTATTGAATACAATGGAGCTTACAATGGTTCAGAAAAATTTGGTGTAGGGAATCGTTTTGGTTTCTTTTCTTCAGGTGGATTGAGCTGGATTATCAGTAAGGAGAATTTTATGAAAAAAACAAGTTCCTTTATTGATTTATTAAAGTTAAGAGCTAATTACGGTGAAGTTGGTGATGACTCTGCCGGAGCAAGGTTTGCATATCAATCCCTGTGGGGGTTAGGAGGTCAGTCTCAATTAGGTACACTTGGCGAAGGTGGCGAATTAAGTCCTTATGTATGGTACACGGAAAATTCAGTAGGGAATCCTAATGTGAAATGGGAAAAAGTGGTTAAATCTAATTTTGGTCTTGATTTTGGTTTTTTCAAAGGCTTCTTAAAAGGTTCTGTTGATGTATTCCAGGATGAACGTTCAGATATTTTGGTAAATGGTGTTAATAGAGCGATTCCTTCTTACTATGGTGCTTCTTCACCTCCTGCGGCTAACCTTGGTATAGTGAGAAATAGAGGTTATGAAATTGAGATAAAACTAAATCATACTTTTGCTAATGGCTTGAATCTATGGTCAGATTTAAATATGACTCATGCTAAGAGTGATGTTATAGAATTAGATGACCCGAAACTTTTACCAGATTACCAGAAGCGAGTGGGAAGACCATTAGGTCAAGCTTATTCTCATGTAGCTCAAGGTTATTATAATACCTGGGATGATTTGTATGCTAGTACAATACACGATCAGAACGACGCCCAAAAGTTACCAGGTAATTATAATCTTATTGATTACAATGGTGATGGAATTATCAACACTTTTGATAACATACCATTTGGATATTCCGGAGTACCTCAAAATACTTATAATGCAAATGTGGGGCTAAATTGGAAAAACTTTAGTGTTTTTGTTCAGTTTTATGGGGTAAATAATGTGACCAGACAAGTGGTTTTAGGCAGTTTAGTTTCACAAAATACAGTAGTTTATGATCAAGGGACACTTTGGAATAAAGACAATATAAATGCTGATGTTCCTATGCCACGATGGTTGTCAACTCCTAGTCCATATAATAATGCCCAACGTTACATGTACGATGGTTCGTATATAAGATTTAAAAATGCTGAAATAGCATACACTTTTGATAATTCGAGCTCCTTTGTAAAATCTTTAGGAATACAAAGTGTAAGAGTATTTGTCAACGGTGACAACTTATATATTTGGTCTAAAATGCCAGATGACAGAGAGAGTAATTTTGCTGGAACCGGATGGGCATCACAGGGCGCTTATCCTACCGTGAAACGATATAATGTAGGTGCTAATATTATTTTTTAAATTTTAGAATTATGAAAAAATATTTTAAATCAATAGTAAAGTATAGTTTTTTATTTAGTATAGTTTTTTCTGCTAGTTCTTGTGAAGACTATTTGGATATAACACAAGAAGCTGTTGTTTCAGAAACTGCAGCTTTTGAAAATTTTACCAGATTTCAGGGTTTTACTGAAGAGTTGTATATGTGCATTCCAGATTTCACTAATGCCTATTGGACTAATTCATGGAATTGGGGTGAGGATGAGATTCAATCCACGGCTCGTGATTTTCACTTTGTAGTAAAAATTGATAATGGAAATTTTTTAGGTTGGCAATCTGAAAACGATGGTTGGCAAGCTGGCTGGATGAATAGAAATAGGAATAACATGAGAACTAGCGGAGATCGGTTCCAAAAAGATCTTTGGACTTTGGGTTGGTATGGTATTCGTAAAGCCAATTTGGGATTAGCTAATATCGATCTTTTAGAAGAAGCTACTCAGGAAGAAAAAAATTTGATAAAAGGACAGTTGCTTTTCTTTAGAGGCTGGTTTCATTTCCAGTTTATGCAATATTTTGGAGGTTTACCTTATATCGATAAAGTGATTCCCGGAGATGCACCAATACAATTGCCAAGATTATCTTATGCAGAATGTGCGGAGAAAGCAGCAGCAGATTTTAGGGCAGCAGCAGATTTGTTACCTGCTGATTGGGATAATACAGTTACAGGTAAAAGAACCGAAACAAAAAATGCATTACGTATTAATAAAATAATGGCTTTAGGTTACCTTGGTAAAAACTATTTATGGGCGGGTAGTCCATTGATGAATAAAGTTTCTACAGGTAGTGAATCGTATAATGCTGAATTTTGTAAGAAGGCCAGTGAGGCATTTGCTGAGTTATTGAATATTACGGAATCAGGAGGTTCTAAACATGCTTTGTTGCCATTTGCAAAATACAGTGACAATTTTTATACAACTGGTCAAAACTGGGCTATACCAGGTGGAACTGAAGCTATTTTTAGAGGTCCTTATTTAGGAGCACACAGTTCCACTTATGGTACTGCAAAACAATACCAGCCTGCACCAATTTTAACTGATGGGGATGTGAAATTCTTACCAACTGCAAATTATGTTGACAACTATGGTATGGCTAATGGTTTGCCAATTGAAAATCCAACACAAGCTGATCCAGTATCAGGATATGATCCTTCTTATCCATGGAAAAACCGTGACCCGCGTTTTTATAATGATATAATTTATGATGGGGTAAAAATGGTAAGTGGTACAATGCCTGCCGGAAGTGTATCAGATCGTTATGCTAATTTGTTTTCAGGTGGAAGCTACAGAAATATTAGTACTGGTAGCCGTACAGGTTATCTATTGTACAAATTTATTCCTATTACAGCTAATTTGTATGATGGTGGATATAATTATGGTAATAATCTAAATATTCACCTTCCATGGATGCGTTTGTCTGATATTTATTTGATGTATGCTGAGGCTACTGCTGTTGCTTACAATTCACCTACTGCTAAAGATCCATCTTATAATAAAACAGCTGTTGATGCTATTAACTTTGTAAGAGACAGAGCAGGAGTAGGTCATGTTGCAAATAAATTTATCGGTTCAGTTGATGCTTTTATGCCAGAGTTACGCAGAGAACGTGCTGTAGAACTGGCTTTTGAAGGACATCGTTTTAATGATTTACGTCGTTGGATGTTATTGATTAAAAGTCCTTATACATTGAAAAAATCACTTGAGTTTGATCGTGACGCTTCATTTAATCCAGCTACGCCAAAGACGAATAAGGTGAATAACCTAAGACAAGTAACTATTTTGGAAAGAAACTTTTCAGAAAAGCACTATTGGTTGCCATTAAAAAATGCTGATGTGAGTATGTATCTTGAGTTTCCTCAAAATCCAGGTTGGTAATACTTACAATCATTTTAAAATTTATAAATACAAATTAGAAAATAATGAGATATATACAGCTAAGAATAGTGTTATGTTTTTTAATTATTGCTTTTTTTCCTAAGATATCATTGGCTCAAGTTAGTAATGTTGAAGTTAATGGTATCGTGAAGACTGCAGAAGGAAAGCCTATTGATGGTGCTTCTCTTGTAGACGAGAAAGACAATATATTATCGACTACCGACCCGAGTGGTAAGTTTTCGATGAATGTTCCTATGGGGGCAAAATTATCAGTTGTTGCCAAAGGGTTTGGTACTAAATCATTTTCGGTTAACAGTAATTCAAGTGATTATAGTATTTCTTTACTAAAAGACAATGCTGTACAAGTTGCTTTCAAGAAAGTACAGGAAAGAGACCTTTCTAGTGGAATTTCTTTTGTTAATGTACAGGATATTTTAAATAAAGGTTATTCCACATATAGTTTGGATGGAATGCAGTCTTTAGTAGGAGGTTTTAATTACAACATTTGGGGACAAGGTGGATATTTAGTCCTAGTTGATGGTTTTCTTCGTGAGCCAGGTTCTATTTTGCCTGTTGAAATTGATCAAATTACTTTTTTAAAAGGAGCCAATGCAGTTGCTTTGTATGGTAGTAGAGCTGCTCAGGGTGTGGTATATATTACTTCTAAAAGAGGTTCTGTGCAAAAACAGCAAATTAGTGTTCGTGCTAATGCTGGGATTGATGTACCAAAACGATTTGCTAAGTATCTGGGATCAGCTGAGTATATGACTTATTACAATCAGGCATTGGTTAATGATGGTCTTGCACCTTTGTACAATGATGAAACAATATATAATCACGCGTTTGGTAATGAATTTCGTTATCCTAATGTTGATTACTATTCCTCTAAGTACTTAAAAAACTTTTCAAATCGTTATGATGCTAACATTGAAATAAAAGGTGGAAGCCCAGTTGCTCAGTATTATACGGTTGTTAATTTTTCTAACAATAATGATCTTTTAAACTTTGGTGAAGCCAAAAACAATCAGACAACTCGCTTTAATGTCAGAGGGAATGTTGATGTGGCGATTAACGATTTCATCACCGCAAAACTGGGTGTTAATGCTATTTATTCTAATTCTCGGGGCGTAAATGCAGATTATTGGGGTGGTGCTGCTACTTTGAGACCATTTCGTTATACTCCTTTAATACCTATCGATCTTATTGAAGCTTCTGATGCTGCAACTCAATTGCAAATTAAAAATAGTAAGAATGTAATTGATGGAATGTATTTATTAGGTGGCAATCAATTAGAGACAACTAATCCAATTGGATCAATTTATGCAGGAGGTAGTAGTAATTTTGTAAGTCGTCAATTTCAATTCAATACAGGTATCGATGCTAATTTGAACAGTTTATTGAAAGGTTTGACATCACATACTAATTTCGGTATTGACTATGATACGCAATACACGACTTCTTATAATGATACCTATGCTGTTTATCAACCTACATGGAACACTTTTGCAGGGTTTGATCAAATCACTTCATTGTCAAAAATTAATGATGATGCTAGTAATGGCAGACAGAATGTAGGTAATAGTTTTTACAGACAAACACTTACTTTCTCCACTAATCTTGATTACAAAAAGCAAGTAGACAAAAATAATTTTGGTGCGATGTTTCTTGTCAACGGTTATCAACGTTCAACTTCTGCAGTTTATCACAAGGAAAGTAATGCCAATTTAGGTTTAAATCTTTCCTACAATTATGATAGCAGATACTATGTTGATTTCAACGAAGCCTTGGTACATTCAGCAAGATTTGCTAAATCTAAAAGAATGATGTCCTCACCAACTTTGTCTTTAGGATGGAGGCTAAGTGAAGAAAACTTTCTTAAAAACTGGAAGTCTTTAGATAATCTAAAAATTACTGTTTCTGCGGGTATTTTACATACTGACATTAGTGCTTCAAACTATTATCTTTATGAAACTGTTTATTCTCAAACAGATGGACAATGGTTTAGCTGGAGAGATGGTGCTTTAGAGAGAAGTACAGACATTAGAAGAGGGGAAAATTTAGATCTTACATTTGCACAAAGACGTGAGATTAATGCAGGTTTAGAAGCATCATTCTTTAATAGAATGATTACCTTCAATGGAAGTTTTTATGCCAATAGAATGAAGGGAAATATTACACAAGCAAATGCTTTGTATCCAAATTATTTTGTCACTGGTTTTCCTAATAGTTCATTGCTTCCTTATATTAATTTCAATAATGACGATCGTATAGGTTTAGATTTTAATATTAATTTTAATAAAAAAGTAGGTACAGTTGATTTATCGTTAGGAGTTACTGGAAATTACTATAATTCTACGGCATCACAAAGGGCTGAAATATTGGAAGATGATTATCAGTATAGAGAAGGGAAGCCTCTGGATGCCATTTTCGGTTTAAAAAATCTAGGTTTTTACACCGATCAAGCTGATATCACTAATAGCCCAACTTCTGCTTTTGGTACTGTAAAACCTGGTGATATTAAATATCAGGATCAAAATGGTGATGGAGTAATCAATCAGCAGGATGAAGTTTATTTAGGAAAAGCTGGTTTTAATGGCTCACCTTTCTTTGGAGGTATTAATTTCACTGTTAAATGGAAAAACTTTACATTATTTGCTATGGCTACGGGCCAAGTTGGTGCTTATGCCTTGAAAAATCAGAGTGCATATTATAACATTGATGGTATTGACAAGTATTCTGTGAATGTGAGAAACAGTTGGACAGTTGAAAATCAGGCTACAGCAACTTTCCCAAGATTGACAACACTTACTTCTGATAATAACTATCGCAATTCTGATTTCTGGTTGTATAGTACTAACAGATTTGATCTTTCCAGAGTTCAATTTACTTACGATTTCCCAAAACGTATTTTACAGAGTTCTTTTGTGAATGAGTTAAGCGCTTATATTAATGGAGCCAACCTATTGACGATATCTCAAGAACGTGAATTGATGGAATTAAACATAGGTGGAGCTCCACAAACTAGGTTTTTTAATTTAGGCTTGAAAGCTTCCTTTTAATTAGAAATCATTATAAAATTAAATGATATGAATAAATTATTTTTAATACTAATCGCTTTTACTCTAACTTTTACTAGTTGTGATGATTTGATTGAACCAAATATTGCTAACAATAGAAATCTTGAAGATATGTATGAAGATGCATTATTTGCTCAGGGAATTCTCTTGAATGGGTACACTCGTTTGCCTACAAATGGATGGACTTTTAATGACGTAGCAACAGATGATGCTGTCTCTAATGATTTGCAGAACAATTACAGAAGATCAGCAACTGGTCAATGGGACTCTAATTTTAATCCTTTTGACCAATGGACAAATTCAAAAGCAGCAATTCAATATTTGAATATTTTTATTGCTGAGGCTGACAAGGTAATCTGGACTAGAGATGAAGGTGCTCGATTGTTATTTGCACAACGATTAAAAGGAGAAGCTTACGGTCTACGTGCTTTATATATGTATTATCTTTTACAGGCTCATGCGGGAGTGACTGATAATAATGAACTATTAGGTGTTCCAATTTTATTAGAACCAGAATCAGCTTCATCCAATTTTAATATTCCACGTAACACATTTCAGCAATGTTTAGCTCAAATATACAGTGATATTGAAAAGGCGAGTGCTATGCTTCCATTGGATTATGAGACTGCTACTACTTTACCTCCAGGTTTTACAAATTTAAGTGATTATAATCGTGTATTTGATAATCAGGCAAGGCAGCGTGTCAGTAAAAGAATAGTGATGTTCTTGAAAGCGCAAGTAGCATTACTTGCTGCAAGTCCGGCTTTTAATAATGGTAATCAAACGGCTTGGGTAGATGCTGCTAATTATGCTGGTGAATTACTTACCCTAAACGGTGGTGTTGCAGGAATAGATCCTAATGGTTTGACCTGGTATCGAAATGCAGAAATTGAAACTTTAGGTTCAGGAGTTAACTCTAAAGAGGTAGTTTGGAGAGGAGATATTGCTAACAGTAATAACTTAGAATTAGATCATTATCCACCATCACTTTTTGGTAGTGGTCGTCTAAATCCAACTCAAAATTTAGTAGATGCTTTTCCTGCATCTAATGGTTACCCAATTTCTCATCCTTTGAGTAATTACAACGCTTCAAATCCATATACAAACCGTGATTCACGTTTAAATCATTTTATTTTAGTTAATGGTCAGACCGCTGGTGTATCAGGAAGTGTAATTTCAACAGCAAGTAATAGTACAACTGTTGATGGCTTAAACAAAGTAGAGACTAGTACTCGTACGGGGTATTATATGAAAAAACTACTTAGACAGGATATCAACTTAAATCCGCAAACAAGGACTCAACAGAGACATTACAGACCTCGTATGCGTTACACGGAATTGTATTTAATTTATGCAGAGGCAGCTAATGAAGCTTGGGGACCTCAGGGAACTTCTAATTTTGGATTCTCTGCATATGATGTGATTGCTGCTTTGAGAAAAAGAGCTGGAATTACAACAGACAATTATTTAGAGTCAATTAAGAATGACAAAGATGCTATGCGTAATTTAATTAGAAATGAACGTCGTTTAGAATTGTGTTTTGAAGGTTTCCGTTTTTGGGACTTAAGAAGATGGAAAGCAAACTTGACTGAACCTGCAAAAGGTGTTAATATTCAGGTTACAACCGGATCACCAACTTATACATTACTTCCTGAAGTAGAGAAAAGAGTATTCACTCCAGATATGATTTATGGTCCAATTCCATATTTTGAAACATTAAAATTTACTGCTTTGATTCAAAACAAAGGCTGGAGATAGAGATCCATTACTTTGTAATTTATTTAATATAATATATAAAAAATGAAAAATAAAATATTTTCAGTTTTAGTCATTTTATTGGTTTCCTTATCTTCATGTACTAATCAAGATACTGATTTTAATAATTTTGACTATAAGTCAGTCTATTTTGCCTATCAATTTCCTGTCAGAACCATAACTTTGGGTGAAGATATTTTTGATACTACTTTAGACAATGATTATAAATGTAGAATTATGGCTACACTAGGTGGAGTCTATGATAACGATAAAAATGTTACTATTGATGTTGAAGTGGCTAATCCACTAACTTCAGGTTTATTGTTTAGAGCAGGAGGGGATCCAATAGTTGCTATGCCGAGTAATTATTATTCTTTACTTTCAAATAAAATTGTAATTTCTAAAGGTCAGGTGACCGGAGGTGTTGATGTACAGCTTACGGATGCATTTTTTGCAGACCCATTATCAGTTAAGCAAACTTATGTAATCCCTTTGTTAATGACTAATGTAGTAAATGCAGATACAATTTTGTCAGGGACTCAGCTAGTTTCAAATCCTAACAGAGCCATTACTGGTCAATGGTCTGTTGCTCCAAAGGATTTTATTTTTTATGCTATAAAATATATTAATCCCTGGGATGGTTTTTATTTAAGAAGAGGAGTTGACGTTTATACAAACAGTACTAACACTTCTCAAAACAGAACAGATAAAAGACATCAGCAATATGTTGAGCAAGACCAAGTATTCAAAATAAACACACTTTCATTATCTACGATTGATTTCCCAGTTACTTACAAGGATGCATCCGGAAATAACATGAATTTGAATTTGGTATTGACTATTGACAAAACTACAGGAGATATTAGTGTTTCTTCTTCTAATCCTACTTCGTATTCAGCTACAGGAACAGGAAAATTTGTTAAACGCGGAGAGAAAAATAGTTGGGGTGCTAAGGATCGAGATGCACTTTACTTAAAGTACAACGTAAACTATGGTAATTTTAATATTACTACTACGGATACTCTGGTTTTAAGAAATAGAGGGGTTAAAGCTGAAGTATTTACTCCAGAGCTTAATTAATTTGTTTTGATAATTACATCAACAATTAAAACTATTAAAAATGAAAAATATATTTAAATTTTTATCAATTTCAGCTTTACTATTTTTATTAGCATCCTGTACTGAATCACATACGCTGCCTTTCGAAGTTGAAAAGCCATTGAGTATTGCAGATCAGGAAATAATAAATGCTTATTCCGATTTAAAGTCTTATGTAGACAGGCAGCTAAATCCTAGTTTTAAATTAGGAGCGGGTATTACTTTAACAGACTATACAAGCAAATCAGTAATGTATAGATTAGTTAACAGTAATTTTGACGAGGTTACTATGGGGTATGAAATGAAACATGGTGCTGTTGTACAGGCTGATGGAACTCTAAAACTTGATAATATTCAAGATCTTCTTGAAACAGCAGCTGCTGCAAATGTTTCCGTTTTTGGACATACCCTTTGTTGGCATGCCAATCAAAATGCTGCTTATTTAAAAAAGTTAATTGCTCCAGATGTACTCTCATCAACAGGTCCTGGTTGGGATTTGGTAACAGAGAATGATTTTGAGACAACAAATAGTGCAAATTTTCAGGTTAATTCAGGTTTAACGGTTAGTTACACTGCAGTTGGTCAAGGATCAAATGGTTCAGGAAAAGCACTCAAATTAACAAATGAAAGTGTTCGTACTAATGAATGGGATGCGCAGCTATACGTAAAGTTTTCTCCAGGAGTAAAAGTAGGCGAGAAGTACAAGCTTACTCTTGATGTACGTGCTGATGTAACGGCTTCTTCTCCGACACAGGCACAATTAAATCCTGGAGGATACAGACATTGGGATTTCTTTGGAGCTGTTCCTTACACCACTACGTGGGCTCCTTATGTCAAAGAAATTACGGTTACAGAACAAATGGTTGACTGTAATACTATTGCATTTAATCTTGGAAAAACGGCTAGTAGTTTTTACTATGATAATCTAAAAATAGAAAGATATAACGCTACAGGTAGTGTTCAAACATTAGAGAAAACACCAGAACAAAAGAAGGTAATAATAGGTGAGGCATTAGATAGTTGGATTTCTGGAATGCTTACTGTTTGTGCTCCTTATGTAAAAGCCTGGGACGTTGTTAATGAACCAATGGATGATGCAAATCCTTATGAATTGAAAACGGGAGTAGGCAAAACCAATATGGCTGGGGATGAATTTTACTGGCAGGATTATTTAGGTAAAGATTATGCAGTAGAAGCTTTTAGACTTGCAAGAAAGTATGGCAATTCAACTGATAAATTATTTGTAAATGATTACAATTTAGAGTATAATATTGATAAATGTAAGGGTCTTATTCAGTATGTTAATTATATAGAAAGTAAAGGTCAGGTGGTTGATGGTATAGGAACGCAGATGCATATTAATATTCATTCCGATAAAGATAAAATAGAGACTATGTTTCAGTTACTTGCAGCTACCGGAAAACTTATTAAAGTTTCTGAACTTGATGTGGCAGCAGGTCTTAGTCCAACTGCTTTTGATCTTCAATTGCAAGCCGATATGTACAAGTTTATTGTGGACAAGTATATGCAATATATTCCGGTAAATCAAAGATATGGAATTACAGTTTGGGGAATAACGGACAGCCCCGCAAGTTCGTCTTGGTTGCCAGGACAAAATCAGGGAATATTTAATCAGGTATTTACCCGTAAGCCTTCATATGCTTCATTTGCAGAAGGTCTCAAATCGTTATAGTAATATAGTTGATAATACTTTCAATTATTTAAAATCAATCTTAAATATCAAGTTTGAGTCTTCCCTTTGGTCGTATTTATTTTTAACTACGTCCAAAGGGTTTTTAATTTTAAAATTAATCCAAATGAAATTATATAAAATTTTGAGTATCCAATTTGCTTTTTTACTCTTTTTTTCTTGTTCAAAAGACGATACTCCTAAAACATCAAGTCCTAAAGATGATACACCTCCGGCTGAAGAAACAATCAGCTGGCCATTAAGTACACCTAAATTAAAAGTAGTTGGCAAATATCTGAAAGATCCTTGTGGCAATATTGTTAAGTTACATGGTGTAGCTATGACACCAAGCCCTTGGTTTAATGGAGGAGCTGTAGAGGAGTGGCGTTGGAATAATTATGACGTAGCAGGATGTTTGACTTACAACAAAGCGGTAATGAATAAATTATCGGATGCAAAGCAAGGTTGGTATCTCAATTATGTGCGTTTGCATATAGATCCTTATTGGACAAATAATCCAGGTGTTTCAGGCATTCAGGAAAATGATATATCCCAGTTTAATTTTGAAAGATTTAAGTCGGCTATTGATAATGTTATTCTACCGCTTATTACTTATGCAAAATCCAAGGGAATGTACATTATTTTAAGACCTCCGGGGGTATGCCCTGAAGAGATTGCTGTTGGCGATGCTTATCACGATTATTTAAAATTAGTTTGGGATTATATATCGAAACATTCTTCTTTAAAAAATTCAGATCATGTGATGTTTGAATTAGCAAATGAACCTATAAGAGTTAAACTTCCTGATAATTCGGTAGGAGCAAATACTCAGGCACATTTTGACCAATTAAAATTATTTTTTCAGCCCATTGTTAATATGATTAGAGCTAATGGAGCCAATAATATTCTTTGGATTCCAGGTTCAGGGTGGCAATCGCAATATAAGGGCTATGCTGTGAATCCTATTGAAGGAGAAAATATTGGTTATGCTGTACATATTTATCCAGGTTATTGGGGATTATACAACGGATCTACTTGGAAAGGTCAAACTGTTGAAGTTTTTCAAGGTGGTCGTAATGGAGCTCCATTACAGTATGCTACAAAGACAAGTTATTACCTTAAAAAGTATATGGATGAATCAATTAATCTACAGGCTCCTAATGTTACAAGTAAAGAGCATACTTGGGTATTGTTCCGTTATGCAGAAGTATTATTGAATTATGCGGAAGCTATGAATGAAATTTATGGTCCAGATAATGGGGTTCTTTTACATTAACTGCAAGACAAGCTATAAATATAGTTCGTTCTAGAGCTACTATGCCATCTTTCCCACTAGGAATGACAAGAGATGATTTCCGTACTAAACTTAGAAATGAAAGACGTGTAGAATTAGCGTTTGAAGAACATAGATTTTGGGATGTTCGTCGTTGGAAAATTGGCGAAGAGACTAAAGATATTTACAAAATGAATGTTCAACAAACTCAAACAGGATTCTCATTCACTAAAGAACTTTTAACTACAAGACCTTTTGATCAAAAGATGTATTTATATCCAATTCCTTTTACGGAAACAGTTATAAATCCTAACTTGACACAAAATCCTGATTGGTAGATTGCTAAAAGGAATAAAAAAATATGCAAATAGCGTTATTGTTTTTTTAATTGAAATAAGAATAAAACCTTTTACTTTCAAAAAAAAAAAAAATAATAACGCTATTTCGTATAAATGAATTCTAAAAAGTAACATCCTTAGTGTTCAAAATTCGGAAGAAAATATATGTTTTCTTCCGAATTTTGGATTACTAAGTAATATGTCTATATTCAAAATACTAATGATAAAAGTAATTAAACAAATATCCATTTTCCTATCATTAGGACTAAAGCTTTACTTAAATAATCTTTTTCGATTTCAATATTAAGAAATATTAGTTAATTTATATACATAGATATAAAGTTCCTTAGTCAGCTGTAAAGCCTAAAAAAGGGAGGAACTTTAACCTTGTATCTTCTTGGTGTTTTTTTTACTTTTTTAAGAGTAGTTAAATATTAAAGCGCGGTAATAATAAATTCGCTTCTGCGATTCATTTGATGTTCTTCTTCCGTACATGTTACATTGTCGGCACATCTGTTTACCAGCTGACTCTCGCCATACCCTTTTCCGGTTAATCTATCGGGATTTATGCCGTTTTTAACTAGCCAGCTAATGGTCGATTTAGCTCTTCTGTCAGACAAAGCTTCGTTGTATTTGAAAGAAGCACGACTATCGGTATGTGAACGGATATCTAATTTCATAGCTGGATATTGGTTTAAAACATCTAATATTTTTTCTAAATCCAAAGCTGCTTCCGTTCTGATATTAGATTTGTCTAAGTCAAAATAGATGTTTTGAATACCAAAACATTTTCCTAAATCATCTCCGATAGTTACTTTACACTGGTCTTTTTCCAGCGCTATAGGCAGGTATGTTTTTCCGTTTTCTTTAGCAATAGTAACTTGTTTTTCATTGGTATTGTAATTTTCTTTTTCGGCTCTAACGGTGTACATTTTGCTGCATTCTACTAAAAAAGTGTACGCTCCGTTTTGATCCGCATTAGTTGTTTTTAATACATTCATTTTGTTATCAAACAACGTCACTTTCGCATTTGGTAGGGCTATTTTAGAATCCACATCGGTAATTTCACCATATAATTCCTGTTCACAAATCAGTCTTTTAGTTTCCAGAAATTTGTAAATATCATCATATCCCAATCCGCCATCTCTATTAGAAGATAGAAAGCCTCTTCTGGATTTACTGTCAATGATATAAGCAAAATCATCTTTAGGCGAATTAGCATCCATTCCTATATTTTGTACTTTATTCAAAGAACCATCTTCATTAATTTTAGTCATAAAAATGTCTAAACCTCCCACACCGGGATGTCCGTCAGAGGCAAAGTAGAGTTCGTTATCCTGACTTACAAAAGGAAAGGTTTCTCTGCCTTCGGTATTTAAAGAAGGGCCTAAATTTACAGGAGTTCCAAAGGAACCATCCTCATTAATCTGTACTTTAAAGATATCCGACATTCCTAATGTTCCGGGCATGTCAGAAGCGAAGTATAAGGTTTTTTCATCAGGACTCAGCGTAGGGTGTGCCGTGCTGAAACTGTCACTGGTGAAAGAAAGCGCCTGAATATTAGTCCAGTTTTCTCCTTCTAAAGTAGCTTTGTATAATTTTACTAATGTAATTCCGTTTTCGTTTTTACCTTTTTTACCATTAACATAATTGTT
>NZ_JBELQA010000005.1:0-391248 GCF_046000495.1 Flavobacterium plantiphilum | reverse complement strand
AACTTTCGTTTGATTTAAATTCGTTTTTCTTGCCAGTCTTTATATGAACGTCTGCGTTGTTGCGGGTGCAAAAGTAGTTACTTCATACCGTTATTCAATACTTTTAAACCAACTATTTTTAATCTTTTTTTTAACTCACTGAAAATACACCACTTGGATTTTAGGTTTTTTATCATTTGTAAGAATTTAGAAAAACATCTTATCGGATTTCAACAAGATTTACCATGAAGGCACAGAGAACCGCAGAGCATTTTTGAATCAAATACCACTCTTTACTATATATTAATGATGAACATTTTTCTTGTAAGCACCATCCCCTAACCCTGATAGCAGCGGAAATCCTTACTTGCCGGGGTTCGGCGAGTAAGATTGAAGCGGATAGCAGGAGAATGCTACATAAAAAAGATCAAAAAGACAACGAATACTGTTTGTAACAACCTGAATTAATCGAAACGAATTGCTTTTACAGGTGTAATTTTAGTTATGATATAGGAAGGAATTAGCAAAACCAAAAAACAAACCCCAACCGTTAAAAGATTCAACAACAAAATATAAAAAACATTTATATATACCGGCGCTTCATTTACATAGTAATTTTCAGGATTAAGCTCAATAATTCCAAAGTATTTTTGAATAAGCAAAATACTCACACCTATTAAATTCCCCCAGAGCAATCCGCGAAAGATTAAATAAGAAGCATTATAAAGAAACATTTTTCTGATAGACCAGTTATTTGCACCAATAGCCTTTAAGATTCCTATCATTTGAGTTCGTTCCAAAATCAAAACCAACAATGCCACTACCATATTTATGGTTGCTACCAATATCATTATGATTAGTATAACAACAATATTAAAGTCAAACAATTGTAACCATTCAAAAATATAACTGTATTTTTCTACAATCGTTTTTGCATCCAAAGTAGAACCTGTATGCTCATACACTTTTTCTCCAACTCCTTTTATATCATCAAAATCATTCACAAAAACTTCAAACCCTCCTACCTGATCTGGTTTCCACTTATTTATTCGTTGCATGTGCCTGATATCACCTAACACATAAGTAGCATCAAATTCCTGAAAACCAGAATTAAAAATTCCGACAATCTTAAACCTTCTTACATTAGGCAGCTTATTCTCCCCTTCTTTCATGAAGAATGTATTAAAACCATCTCCAACTTTAAGCTTTAATCTATTTGCCAGATATTGAGAAATCAACACCTCAGAATTAAGAGCATCTACTAAATTAGGCAATCTGCCCGAAACAAGATATTCACTAATATTATCCCATTTATAGTCAGCACCAACACCCTTAAAAACAATTCCCTCAAATGCATCAGCTGTTCTTATAATTCCGGCCTTACTGGCAACAGCCTGAATATGATCTACTTCAGGAACCGAATTGAATTTTGGATAAAATTTTTGATTCTTGGACACCGGAACCAAAGTTGTTTCCGACTGATTACTATCATAGTTAGCAATGATGATATGACCATTGAAGGCTGAGATTTTCTCTCTGATTTTTTGCTGAAGACCAATACCTGTCGCCACAGACACAATCATCATAATCATTCCGATTGCAATAGCTGAAATTGCAATTTTTATTATAGGTGCAGAGATACTGCTTTTATTTTCTTTAGCAGTTATTAATCTTTTTGCGATGAAATATTCTAGATTCAAGTGTTTTAATTTCAAAATTGATTTTCAAAAATACTGTTTTATTCTTGCTTCTTAAGAGAACTTACAAGAAAAAAAGCAATCAAAGAACAACAATGCATATATCCGCAAACAAAATCACTTACAACGGTAATTTCCTTTTCATTTCTTCAACAATATTATACACTGCCGGACAAATAGAAATATTTTTTATTGTTATTGCTGAAATTTGCTGAAACTTTTTCCTGTCAGTATGAGGAAATTCACGACAAGCCTTAGGACGCACATCATAAATAAAACAAGTGTTATCGGAATCTAAAAAGGAACAAGGAAGAGTCTGTAACACATAATCATTATCTTCATCAATGCGTAAATACTGATCAATAAACTGTTGTGGTTTCTGACGAAGATGCTTTGCTATGCGCTCGATATCGGAAGAAGTAAACAACGGACCGGTTGTTTTACAACAATTAGCACATTCCAGACAGTTTGTTTTTTTAAATTCAGCCTCATGCAAATCCTGCATTATATAATCTAAATTCTTCGGCGTTTTCTTTTTAAGCTTATCAAAATACTTTTTATTCTCGAGTTGCTTATCTTTGGCCAGCTTTTGTAGTATGTCGATTTGTGGATTTGCCAATTTAATTACTTGATAAATGAGCTGCAAAATTACACAAAAACGAATTAACAAATAACCGAATCAACAAAATAAAGTACCATGAAAGACCTTTTTGGCAAAGCTATTCTAGACTACCAAACAAATAATGCTCCGGAAGATTTGATTACCGAAACAACTATTTCAGAAGAAGACGAAATGAGTGTTGCTTATTTATTTAGAAATTTCAATGAAATGCCAGCTATAGAACAAAAAGCATTACAAATGGCAAAAGGGAAAGTTCTGGATATCGGTTGTGGCGCAGGAAGCCATAGTTTGTATTTACAAAACGAAAGAAATTTAGAAACTACAGCAATTGACATTTCTCCAAATGCCATACAGGCATGTCAACTTCGTGGTCTAAAAAATGCTTATGTCCAAGATATTTTGACTTTCGAAAATGAAAAATTCGACAGCATTCTACTTTTAATGAACGGAACCGGAATTTTTGGCACTCTAAAAAACACTCCTAAATTTCTTCAAAAATTAAAATTTTTATTAAATCCGGGAGGACAAATTTTAATTGACAGTTCCGATATCATTTATATGTTTGACGAAGACGAAGACGGTGCTTACGAAATTCCTGCCAATGGCTATTATGGAGAATTGGAATTTACAATTAGCTACAAAGGAGAAAAAGAAGACACTTTCCCCTGGCTTTATCTGGATTACAACACCCTTCAAAATGCCGCAAATGACAATGGATTGCAATGCGAATTGCTTTCAGAAGGCGAACATTATGATTATCTGGCAAAGCTATCGATATAAAAAGCACAAAAAAAATCCCAAACACTGAAATTAGTTTGGGATTTCTATTATGGTATATTGAGATATTTATGTGTTTGCAACGAAACCCTCCATTTTGGATTATTCATCACATAATCCACAATTAAAGGAGTCATTTCTTCTTTTTTACTCCATTCGGGCTGCAAAAATAAAATGGCATTCTTATTTACTTTCTGCGCTTGCTCTTCAGCAAAAACAAAATCGTGCTTATTATGAATAATTACTTTTAATTCGTGAGCCGCATCATAAACTGTTTCTGTAGGCAACTTGTTTTTTTTTGGCGAAAGACAAATCCAATCCCAAGAACCTGAAAGCGGATAAGCACCCGACGTTTCTATATGAACTTTTAGATTTCTACTTTTCAGCTTATGTGTCAATAGCGTCATATCCCACATTAATGGCTCACCACCAGTAACAACTATTGTGTCAGCATACTTATCTGCATTATCTACAATCTGATGAATATTTGTAGGAGGATGTAATTCAGCATTCCAGCTTTCTTTGACATCGCACCAGTGGCATCCCACATCACACCCGCCAATTCTAATAAAATAAGCTGCTGTTCCCGTATGAAATCCTTCTCCCTGAATAGTATAAAATTCCTCCATCAAAGGCAACATAGCACCTTTGTTCACTTCTAATTGAATTTCTTTTGATAGCATTTTTACAAGTTAAGGGAGCAAAGATAACTAATTTACAAAAGACATCGCTCAATAAACTACAAATGCTTACCATAGAAATCTAAAAAAGCCAGTATTTCTACTGGCTTTCATCATTTTATTTAAATCAATTACTGGAGTGTCTTCAATGCCTGAATTGAATATTCATTTGTAGGATCAACTTCTAAAGCTTTATTAAAATACTCTATCGCTTTAGGTTTATCAAAGTTAGCATATCCTGCAGCCATAGTACTGTAAGCTTCGACTAATTTTGCTTTAACCGTTGGTTTAGCTAATTCTTCAGCCCCTTTAGCAGTAACATGGTCTATATATTCCTGATAATACTTAATCATCGCCTGATCATCTTCTAACAAACTATTAGTTCTTGCTCTGGACACATACGCATCAACAGTTTCAGGAGAAGCTTCTAATACATTTCCATAAGCAATATCAGCTTTCTTCAATGCAATAGTATCTCTTTCAGCTACAGGTTTTCCTGCATTATCAAAATAAATTGCATTTCCTAAATAATAATTATCAATCAAGAAACTTCTGCTTTCTTTATAAGAAGTAGCAATCTCTAAAATAGCTGCCGCTTCCTTAAACATTTTTTTCTCGTAATATTCTTTACCTAAATCACCTAAGCCGTCAGCCACAGAAGGCTCCAGTTCAACCGCTTTCTTAATAAGCTCGATTCCCTCTGCATACAATGCCGGATCTACAGCAGTTGCATCAGCATTAGTTCCTTTTTTAATTTTAGCCTGTCCCAAATATAAATAATCCAAAGAAATCACTTTATTAGATGGGTTTTTAATAAACTCATCCAATGAAGAAATAGCCTCATCAATATGACCGTTTTCAAAAGCAGCATAGCCTAAATATCTAAGAATCCTTGGATTTACTTTATCCAATTCTTTCATTTTATTAGCCTCAATTTCTAAAGCTTTATAATCTTTTGCTAAGATTAAGAAATCAGCATGTCTCATACGGGAATCTAATGAATAATCTGTAAGAGTCATATATTTTTCATAATAAGACAAAGCTTCTTTTATATACTGATCGTAACGACCAGGTACATTTAATGCCCAGTAATAATAAGTTTCAGCTAATTCTCTGTAAACCGGAGCATAATTAGGACTTAAAGCAATTACCTCATTGTAAGCAGCTACAGCTTCCTGATAAGCTTTGGCTCCTTTTAACAAAACACCTAACTGAACTTTTGCTCTAATCAAACTATTGTCAGCCTGAAAAGCATTACGGTAATTTGAAAATGCCTGATTCTGATTTTTGTCTCCATAATATGCATCTCCAAAAGTTAAAAGAACTTGTGGCTCATCAGCATTTTTTTCTTTTGCTAATTCTAAAGTAGCAAGAGCAGCTTTGTAATCCGGATTAGAATTATTCATATAAGCTTTAGCAATATAAATATATTCTTCGAAATCTTTTTTACGCATTTCTTTTTTTACAGATTCGAATTTAGCTTTTGCTGCTGTTGGATTATTGTTTTCCAAATCAATTTGCCCCAGTCCAATATTATTAAAATGAGCATTGTCTTTCGCTTTCAAACCTTCATCGTAAGTAATCTTGGCTGAATCAGCAATACTTTGTTTTAAATAAATATTCCCTAACAGAAAATAGGCCTTACCTTCAGAAGGATCTCCTTTTATAATTGATTTTAAAGATGTTTTTGCTTTTTGAAATTGCTCTGCATCAATTTGCTTTTTTACTTCATCAATATCTTGCGCATGCAACAGAGAAGCAGATGCAAAAAGTGCAACACTTAAAAATTTAATTTTGTTCATTGTAACTTTATTTAATTTATTCATTTTCATATTTCACTCTCATTATTATTTCAATTTGTTTTAATCAAAATTTTTCTACCAGGCATATTAGCCGGTAAAAGCCCCGATTTCAAAACAATTCTTTGTCCGATTTCACCCGCTAAAAATGAAGAAAACCCCATCCCTAATCCTGAATAACCCTGACAATTAATAATAAACAAATCACGTGCCAAAGGATAAGTTCCTTCTGCCAAATTGTTTTGAGAAGGCGCAAAATAAGAATTTTTATTTAAACCTTCAACATCCAAGACGTTAATATTAGTTAAATAATCATTAATATTAGCTGTAGGCTGAAACAACCAATTAACACCAATAACACCTATCATACCTTCATTTTCAGCTACAAATTTGATAACCTCTTCATTAGACTTAAAAGAATACACCCCCTTTTTAGGCAATTCCGAAATTCCTGCTAAAGCCGTAAAATAACGAACAGTACTTGAATTGGGATTATCAAAAACCAAACCTTCAATCTTAGTCTCAAGATCACCCTTGAGAAAAGCCACAATATCTTTAACAGCAATTAAAGTATCCGATTCTTTTTTATTGGAGATTAAAGCAATGGCATCAGTAGCGAATTTAGTGGTCTTAGGTTTAATTTTTGCTTTTTCAAAAAACTTTAGTTCGTCGGGATTCAAAGGTCTTGACATTACCACAACACGAGAAGTATCTTTAAGCAAAGATTGCATTAATTCCTTTTCGGATTTAGCTTCAAGAATAATTTTTGCCTTATAAGTACTTTCAAAAACAGCTATCTGATCTTCAACTAAAGGTTTTACGGTCTCGTCTACAAGTATCGTAATTGTACCTTTAAGAATTGATTCTTTATCTTTTTGAGAGTTTGATTGCTTACATGAAATAAAAAAAACTATTCCAAAAAACAAAAGACCCAACCATAACAGTGCTATTTTTTTCATACCTATTCTTTATTATCATTAATAATTCTTATACATCGAATAAAAGCATACACAATCAAAAGCAGTCCAAAAGCAATTCTGTAATTCTTTGGCATATCCAATGGCAAATCCTTCATAAACAGAACAATCAAACCTAAAATCAGATAGATTACAAAAAACAAAATGGCTATAACGAGAAGAAATCGCTCTTTAAGCGATTTCTTCTGAATGTTTATAATAAATCTCTTCAACATTAATCCTGACTTACAATTGTAATTGGCAGAGAGTACAATACCCTAACCGGTTTTCCGTTTTGGATTCCCGGATTCCATTTTGGGCATTTTTGCAGAACTCTTATCGCTTCTTTTCCTGTTCCATAACCAATATCTCTCAATACTTTAATATCAGTTAAAGACCCGTCTTTCTCAACAACAAAAGTCACATAAACTTTACCTTTTAGACCACCTTCATCCGGTGTACGATAGTTTTTACCAACAAAAGAATAAAATTTATCCATACCACCCGGAAACTCAGGCTTTACTTCAATACCGGCAGTGTTATAAATCTCATCCCCTGTTTCCTCAACTACCTGACTTGTTTTAGGACCTTTTCCAGCCGGAGCTACAGTTAATACCGCATCAGGATCTCCCTTGATTGTTTCTGCTCCGATTTTCTTGTCTTTGATTTCTTCAATCTTAGGTGGTTCTTCTACTACCTCTTCAGCCTTCGCCACAACTGGCTTAACAAATTTCACCTGATCTACTGCCGGTGGCGGTGGTGGCGGTGGTGGCGCATTCAATTTTGGAGGCTCTACCTTCTTAGGAGGCAATTTAACATCTGTAAGCTTAACTACTTTTACTGAAACATCCTCTTCTTCTTCCCCTTTAGGAATCATGCTGATAATAAGAGGAGCGCTAACCGCCAGACTAAAAAATAAAGCCCCAATGATAAGTGCCTTAGTTGATGTCTTACCGCTAGACTTTCTCAAGTCATAAGCTCCATAAAGTTTATTACGTCCTTCAAAAACGATATCAACCCATGAATTTTTTAATATATCTAATTTCATTTTTCTTAATTATTAGGTTATTAAGAAATAAGATTGCTCTTATTTTCCTTCTAACAATTTTTGTTCCTCAGGTAAAAAATCATTACTGATTGTATAGGTAGGAATTGCTGAAATTGCCATTTCATCTAAAATATCAACAACGTTTTTGTAAGTTGACTTTTTAGTAGGTTTAATAATAACAATCATTCCCTGATCAGGCTTCCCTTTAGCTGCAGTATAGGCCGCAACTTCTTTTTTTCTTTTCAACAATTCTTTACGAATTCCTTCTTTACCGTAAGCAATTTCTTTTGGTACCATCGGAGTATTAATTATACCCATATAATAGTACATTTTATCATTATCTCCCAACATGACAGTCATCGTACGATTCTCATCAACCTTCATATCTTTCGATTCCTCTTTGGGGTTTTTATCTGGCAAACCTAAACTCATCGCTTGAGGTTTTGATAACGAAGTGGTAAGCATAAAGAAAGTAATTAGCAAGAAAGCTAAATCCACCATAGCAGTTAAATCTACCTTCGAATTTTGTTTTTTACTTCTTACTTTGCCGCCTTTTCCACCACCACTGTCGCCGGTATTTAATTCAGCCATTTTAGTGTGTTTTTTTTAATTAAAAATCTTTTCCTCTTAATCCGGTTACTAAGCTAAAAGTATTTACATTTTGATCTTGCAAAATATCCATTATCTTTCTGATAACAGGATACTCTTCTTTAGCATCGCCTTTTATTGCAATCTGCAATTCTTGCTTACTTCCTATAGAATTATTATACTCATTATTAGCTTTACGAGCATTATAAATCCATTCTTTCAATTGATTATCAAGAGAGTCCATCGGAATACCAGGTTGATCTGCTTTTATTCTGTCCGCAGATTTCATATCGATAATTTGCTTCAGACTTCCTATTGGCACACCAAAATCAGACATTAATGCAAATTTATCTTTATCCTCGTCTGAAAAAGTAACTCCGTACTTTTCGGACATCAACTCTAATGTTCTTTTACGAACATCCTTGCCTTTTAAATCAAAAAACACTTTATTTTTACCATTATCTTTACCTACAATAACTGTTGCTAAATCTGAATCCGGCAACTTTACTTGCGTGGTTGATGCAGGTGTATCCACAGGCAGTGCCTCAGGAATTTTAGCAGTAGCTGTCAAAATAAAGAAGGTAAGCAAAAGGAATGCAACATCACACATGGCAGTCATGTCTGTCGATGTCGACTTCTTTTTCATTTTTATTTTAGCCATTCTTTTTATTTTTTATTTTGATACAATGATATCAAAATGATTATTGTTTCAAGCTTCCTCTGAACTTTCTGTATGTATTTACGATTGTAGTTCCTGCCTCATCAATTGAATAAGTTAAATCATCAATTTTTGAAGTAAAGAAGTTGTAAGCAATAATTGCCAAAATAGAAGTAGCAATACCTGTTGCTGTATTAACAAGTGCTTCAGAAATACCAGTTGCAAGTGCCGCCTGATCCGGAGTTCCTGCAGAAGCTAATGCACCAAACGCTTTAATCATCCCTGATACTGTACCTAATAACCCACCAAGTGTACCTAAAGATACTAATGAAGAAATAATAGTCATATTTTTCTCTAACATTGGCATTTCAAGAGAAGTAACCTCTTCTACTTCTTTATGGATAGTTTCAGAAGCTTCCTCACTGTTGAATCCTTCTTTCTTAACATCCTGATATTTCACTAATGCTGATTTAATTGCATTTGCAACTGAACCTTGTTGTTTATCACAAGCAGCAATAGCTTCTTCAATATGACCACCTTTGATGCTTGATTGTACTGACGCCATGAAAGTATCTAAATTTCCTTTACCTGCAGCTTTAGTAATTACAAAAAATCTCTCAATAGAAAAAGTGATTACCATTAATAACATTCCTAATAAACATGGTACAATGATTCCTCCGTGATAAACCATTCCCAGCGTATTAATTGGGTGACCAGTTTCTGGATTTCCTCCCTCAAAGTTAGCAGGCGACCCCATAACAAATTTCCAAATCAAAATTCCCACCACCACACATAATACAATAATGATTCCTGAAACCATTCCTCCACCTTTTGAACTGCTTTCTTTTTTAACGTTTGCCATTTTTTTTTAAATTTTAATAGTTTTAAATAATTTTATTTTAGTTATTATTAACTTGTAGTCCCGCAAATTTATATGTTTAGTTCAAATAAAAAAATTTTTTTTCGTTATATTCAAATTAATCATTTGTAAATTGGTGTTAAAAAAAACTAAACATTGTTTTATTATCAATATCATCATAAAAATTCAAAGATTTTGATAAAATAATTTATTAAATTATGCATTTATAGCGCAATATTTCAACATCTGATTTCTTTATAAAAAAAATAGATTTTTTTAATATTTAACAAAAAAAAAGGCTTAAAATTACAGTATATACTAATATTACACCACTCAAACAGTATTAAACACAGTACATCTAAACTTTTCAAATTAACTTAGATTCTTATGAAAGAAACCGAAAAATTCATCGAAAGTATCATTAAGGGATACCAATTTAAAGGAGAAAGCATTTTATTAGGAAGCGCTATATTAGAAGGAGAAACTTTAAGCGAAGCTGCTGTAAAAATCCCATTAAAGACATTAAACAGACACGGATTAATTGCCGGAGCAACCGGAACAGGCAAAACAAAGACGATACAAGTACTATCAGAACAATTATCCTCTTTTGGAATTCCTGTTTTAATGATGGACATCAAGGGTGATTTTAGCGGAATTGCCAAAGAAGGAGAAGAGAAAATTTTTATAACTGAACGGCATAATAAAATCAACATTCCTTATAAGACAGCTAAATTCCCTGTTGAATTACTAAGTTTATCCGAACAAAGCGGTGTACGTTTACGAGCAACAGTATCAGAATTTGGTCCCGTATTATTCTCACGAATACTCGATTTAAATGATACTCAGTCAGGTGTTGTTTCTATTATATTCAAGTATTGTGATGACAACAAGATGCCCTTGCTTGATCTTAAAGATTTCAAAAAAGTCATTAATTATATTATAGAAGAAGGAAAAGAAGAAATCACTCAGAATTATGGCAAAATCTCTACCTCTACTACTGGTATTATTTTAAGAAAAATCATAGAACTAGAACAACAGGGAGGCGAACTTTTTTTTGGAGAAATGTCTTTTGATATTCATGATTTAATGCGAATTGATGAAGAAGGAAAGGGATATATAAATATTCTTCGTCTGACAGACATTCAGGATAAGCCTAAATTATTTTCTACATTCATGCTGAGTTTACTAGCAGAAGTATACCAGCAAATGCCCGAAAAGGGAGACGCAGAACAACCTGAATTAATCATTTTTATTGATGAAGCACACTTAATATTCAAAGAAGCCAGCAAAACTCTATTAGACCAAATTGAAACTATTGTAAAATTAATCCGCTCCAAAGGCATTGGAATTTATTTTATCACTCAGAACCCAATGGATGTTCCAAGCGGTATATTAGCGCAATTAGGTTTAAAAATCCAACATGCTTTAAGAGCTTTTACGGCTAAGGACCGACAGGCTATAAAACAAACAGCAGATAATTATCCCAGCTCTGATTTTTACAACACCAGCGAAATAATAACTAGTTTAGGTATTGGCGAAGCGCTGGTAACAGCTTTAAACGAAAAAGGAATTCCAACACCTTTAGCCGCAACAATGTTAAGAGCACCAATGAGCAGAATGGATGTACTAACCGAAAGTGAAATTCAGGAAATTAATACGAATTCAAGATTAGTAAAAAAATACAGTGAAAATATAGACCGCGAAAGTGCTTATGAAATTTTAAATAAAAAGATTGCTGAGGCAGAAACCGAACAAGCAAAGAAGGAAGCAGAAGAAAAAGAAGTAAAACAAACAAGAACCTCCACCAGACAAGCACCAAGCACCACAGAAGTAGTAGGGAAATCTGTTTTAAAAGTATTAACAAGTGCCACTTTCATAAGAGGAGCCTTTGGAATTTTATCTAAAATTCTAAAGAAATAAGATCAATATCAACATCAAAAATCAATTTCATTCTAGCTATTGGAATTGATTTTTGATATTGATTTTTTATTGTAACAACTCTAAAATCTTATTCTCGACTTCGGCAGAATCCCAAACAGATTCAATATTATCCATTTTTAAAACTTCTTCCATAATCGTATTTTGATAATCCCCAATTGCCAGAGCTTCCACATATGGACGATCACTGAAAGTTACTCTGCTGTACAGCGGAATCCATTTATCAGGATGTTTTTCAGAAAACCATTTTTCAATCTTCTTTTGCAACAAAAATTTATCATCTGCGGTTTTAGAACTCATTTCCATAAAATTACGATACGACAGTTCAGCAATTGCATCTGCATTAGGTTTACGGGATTTTTGGTACTCCGAAAAAATACGTTCCCAATCTTCTCCATATTCCAAAATCATTTCATAAAGTACCGTTATATCTTCAAAACCAGCATTCATCCCTTGTCCATAAAACGGAACAATCGCATGACAGGCGTCTCCTATCAAAGCTATTTTATCTTCATACGTCCAGGGATAACACTTCATAGTCACTAAAGTGCTTGTTGGATTTTTGAAAAAATCTTCGGCTAGATTTGGAATTACTTCAACTGAATCCGGGAAGTTTTTTTCAAAAAAAGCTTCCACATCTTTTCTGTCTGTCAAAGAAGCAAATGAATTTTCTCCTTCAAAAGGCATAAATAAAGTACAGGTAAAACTCCCGTCTAAATTAGACAACGCTATCAACATATACTCACCACGAGGCCAGATATGAAAAGAGTTCTTATCTAATTTATGGGATCCATCCGCATTAGCAGGAATATTCAATTCTTTGTACCCGATATTTAAAAATTCCTGTGAATAATTAAACATACTCTGACGTTGCATACGGTGACGAATTCTTGAAAAAGCGCCATCGGCTCCAAAAACCATATCGTATTTTCGTTCTTCCCACTCTCCTCTTTCTGTTTCTCCAATATGCAAAGTAGCCGTAGCTAAGGTTACATCCCAAATTTTTTGTTCAAAGAAAAATTCGGCACCCGCCTGTTCAGCAAGATCAATCATTTTCCTGTTCAATGTTCCCCGCGAAATGGAATAAATACTTTCTCCCTCTTGTCCGTAATTTTGAAACTTCAAATCATCCACAAGATGAATTGCTCTTTTATCCATCGGAATTGCAATTTCCCTGACAGCATCTCCTACTCCAACACCGTCTAATGCTTTCCAGCCGCGGTTTGACATGGCCAGATTAATAGAACGACCTGAGAATTGTATTTTTCTAATATCCGGACTTCTATCATAAATATGAACCGTATGCCCTGCTTTTTTTAAGTAAATAGCTAATAGGGAACCTACTAAACCAGAACCTACTACCGCTATTTTTTTGGGAGTTTGCATTGTTTTTTTTATAAAAAGTTAGGCAAAATTACTGATTTATTATTTGAACAACGCTCTATAACCTCAGTTTTTACTTGAATTTCAGATATATTTTGTTAATCAATTATTATTACAGATACTATAACTCAAAATCGCATCGTCTATTTTATCTAATGTAAAAATATCAAAGATAAGTTAGTATCTCCAACACCAATATGATATTTATCAGTTTTTAAGCCAATGCTTTTTATAAACTTTGCACTAATTATAATGAATGTAATAACATGACAGAAAACTCAAAACCACTACACAATTTCCATATTCCG
Source organism: Flavobacterium plantiphilum (assembly GCF_046000495.1). NCBI lineage: Bacteria > Pseudomonadati > Bacteroidota > Flavobacteriia > Flavobacteriales > Flavobacteriaceae > Flavobacterium > Flavobacterium plantiphilum. The sequence goes on along the minus strand of NZ_JBELQA010000005.1, from coordinate 377,956 downwards.
GTTATGGGATTAGCATATACCATAGACAGCCCTATCCGAGTGGCTCATTATGGAATTTCATCTGTAATTTCTATAGCCGATGACGAATTGATTGAAAAAATGAATGCCTTTTACCATCAAAAATTCAATCTTCCATATCAGGAAATATCTCAAAAAGTTTCCGATTACAGAGCCAAACGCATCACTTCTTATTTGAATTTAGTAGATCGGATTGTAAAAGAAAAATTTGAAAATTTTAAAAATGAATTGGTCGAAAGCAAAGAATGCTTAGAAAACTATATTACCATGTTGCCCAATAAATCTGAAATCAAAAAAGGGCTACAATCTTTTATTGATGAAGGATTTCATTGGAAAGAAAATATTAAAAATTACATAGAAAAACATTTATCTGCCGGAGCTGTTGATGTTAATATTATGACCAAATTAGACAAAGACAATTTTGAAAACAAGGAACAATTGCCCGTTATTTTCAATGATGCCCATGCGGCTCTTCGAGGTTTTGCCAATAGTACGGTAAGTTCATCCATTGTACTTTCAGCAGGAATGAATCCGAGATTATATAGTTACTTTGAAAATTTTGATGCTTTTTTCCCTGATGAGAACAATCAGTTAAAAAAGAAAATCACTTTAAAAGTGAGCGACTTTCGATCGGCAATGATACAGGGAAATTTTTTAGCCAAAAAAGGACTTTGGGTTTCAGAATACCGAATCGAATCAGGATTAAATTGTGGCGGACATGCCTTTGCTACCGAAGGTCTTTTATTAGGTCCTATTATGGAAGAATTCAGAGAAAAAAAAGAACAACTCGTACAATCCGCTCATGAATTGATGGTAAAAGCTTTAGAACAAAAAGGAAAAAACATTCCTGAACAATCTTTAGACTTGAGAATTACAGTTCAGGGTGGTGTAGGAACTTCGGAAGAACATGATTTTTTGTTGAATTATTATCAGGCGGATTCTGTGGGTTGGGGAACTCCTTTCCTATTAGTTCCTGAAGCAACATCCGTTGATCCGGATACCCGTAAGCTATTGATAAATGCGAAAGAAAAAGACTTGTATTTAAGCCATATTTCGCCTTTGGGAGTTCCGTTCAACACTTTGAGAGGCACTACAAACGAAATTATCAAACAAAAACGCATTCAGGAAAGAAAAGCCGGTAGTTCGTGTCCTAAAAAATTCTTAGCATTAAGCAAAGACAGCCAAGGCAATGGAATTTGTACCGCTTCGAAGAAATACCAAGATGGAAAACTGGAGGAATTAGAAGCTACTAAAAACATTCTTTCAATAGCCAATTATGAAAAAGAAAAACACAGGATTACCGAAAAATCATGTCTTTGTGTAGGTTTAGCCAATGCTTCTTATCTGGAAAACAACATAAAAATTAAAGGTCAGGATCAGGGAGTTGTGATTTGTCCGGGACCCAATATGGCTTATTTCGATCAGGAAGTTTCACTTTCTAAAATGCTGCAGCATATTTATGGAAATACTACGGTTTTAAGAACTACAAATCGTCCTCATTTTTTTGTAAAAGAACTAAAAATGTACATCGACTATTTAAAAAGTGATATTCAGACTATTGGTAACGAAATAAATAATGCAAAAACTAAAAAACTGGAATCTTTTAAAAACAATCTTTTAGAAGGAATTGCATATTACCAAATTTTATTCATTAATGTTCCTGATTTTCAAAGCACAAAAAAAGAAATAATGAGCCAATTCGAATACTATAAAAAGGAATTGCAATCTATCGAAATCCCCAAATTAGAAATAGCTTGATCTAAAAAAGCCATGAATTCAGGAACATATATGTATTCGTGAATCGTGGCTTCACGAGTTATTTTTCTAAAATTCCTTTTTTTAATATTTGTCCAAAATGGTACATATCTTCAAAAGAACAATATAAAGGAACCGGTGCCAGACGAATGACATTAGGCTCTCTCCAATCAGTAATCACACCATTTTTCATTAAATAATCGAATAAACTACGGCCTTCACCATGAAGAAAAACGGATAATTGACTGGCTCTTTCGGCTGGATTTGATGGTGTAATAATTTCAAAATTACTATCGACTTCCTTGTCAATTTCGTGCAGAATAAATTCTAAGTATGCTGTAATTTTATCTCTTTTTTCAATCAGCGCCTCCATTCCTATTTCGGCAAACATTTCTACCGAAGCCAGATAAGGAGCCAAAGATAAAACAGGCAAATTACTAATTTGCCAGCCATCAGCGCCCTGAACTGGATCAAAATCAGGTTCCATTTTAAAACGCCGCTCTTTATTATGTCCCCACCATCCGGCAAACCTTGGCAAATCCGGATTATTATGATGTTTCTCGTGAACAAAACAACCGGAAGCATTCCCTGGTCCTGAATTCATATATTTATAACTGCACCAGGCGGCAAAATCTACATCCCAATCATGCAATTCTAATTTAACATTTCCTGCTGCATGTGCTAAATCCCAACCTACGTAAGCTCCTACTGCTTTTCCCGCAGCTGTAATGGCTTTCATATCAAAAACCTGACCCGTGTAATAATTTACTCCGCCTATTAAAACCAAAGCCAGTTCCTCTCCAACTTCGTCAATTTTAGCAATAACATCTTCCGTACGGATATTATGTTCTCCCTCTCGACGTTTAATTTCAACAATAGCTTCGTCTGGATTAAAACCATGAAAACGTATTTGACTTTGTAACATATATTGGTCAGAAGGAAAGGCTTTTTCTTCGCAAATTATTTTAAATCTTGTTTTTGTAGGCCTATAAAAAGAAACCATCAGCAAATGGAGGTTTACCGTAAGCGTATTCATTACCGTAACTTCAGACGGTTTTGCGCCTACAATTTTACTCAAAGGCTCAGCAAAACGTTCCTGATAATCCCACCAGGGTTTTTTAGCATAAAAATGACCTTCAACCGCAAGATTTGCCCAGTCATTCATAATTTCGTCAATATAAGCTTTAGTACGTTTGGGCTGTAAGCCTAAGGAATTACCTGTAAAATAAATAACCTTTTTATTATTTACTTCAGGAAAATAAAATTCGTTTCTGTATTTGTGTAAAGGATCCTGCGAATCCAATTGCTGCGCAAATGCTCTGGTATTTTCAAAAATCATAATGTGACTTGCATTTTGTTTTGTAAAAGTAACTAAAAAAGGAAAAACTACCTTATAAAGAATCCTATCAAAATTAAATTACAGTTAAATCATGAGGCTTCAAAACCATATTTTATTATATTTGATTGAATCTAAACCCTTTTGTTATGCTTAAAAACAACCTCAATGTGATCATTATTGCTATTGCAATGGTAACATCAGCCTATTTATTTTCGAATGCGTTTCAGAATCGGAATAAAAACACTGATACGATAAGTGTAACGGGATTAGGAAAAACTGATTTTGTTTCAGACTTAATTGTCTGGAGTGGTTCCTTTTCCAGAAAAAGCCCTACGTTAAAAGAAGCCTATGCCTCATTAGATGCCGACAGAGAAAAAATTAAAAGTTATTTATCCGGCAAAGGGATTACAGCCAGTGAAATCGTTTTTTCGGCAGTAAATTTCAATAAAGATTATGAGACTACTTATAACGAAAACGGAACGGTCAGACAAACTCTTTTTAGCGGATTCACCTTAACTCAAAGTGTCACTATTCAATCTAAAGAAGTCAATAAAATTGAAGATGTATCAAGACAATCCAGTGAATTAATCAATTCAGGTATCGAATTTTACTCTAATGCACCTGAATATTATTACACTAAACTGGCGGAATTAAAGATAAAAATGATTGCCGAAGCTACAAAAGATGCCAGCACCAGAGCTAAAAGCATTGCTGAAAATGCAGATGCTGATTTAGGAAATTTAAAAAAATCAGACATGGGGGTTTTCCAGATTATTGGTCAGAATTCCTCTGAAGATTATTCATATGGTGGCTCTTTTAACACACAATCTAAAAACAAAACAGCAACTATTACGGTTCGATTAGTATATCAGGTTGATTAGACTAAAATCTTTTTTAAAACAAAAAACTCGTCTCGTTTTTTAGAACGAGACGAGTTTTTTTAGTGAATTAACCTTTATTGTGATTAGATGATTAACATTGCATCACCGTAAGAATAGAATTTATATTTTTCTTTGATTGCTTCTTCATAAGCTTTTTTCATTAAATCATGACCACAGAATGCTGAAATCATCATTAATAAAGTTGATTTTGGAGTATGAAAATTAGTAATCATACAAGTTGCCACACTAAAATCATGCGGTGGAAAGATGAATTTATTGGTCCATCCTTCAAATGGATTCAAAGTGTTTTGAGAAGAAACAGAACTTTCAATTGCACGCATTGATGTGGTTCCTACAGCACATACACGCTTTCTTTTTCCCTTAGCTTCATTCACAATATCACAAGCTTCCTGAGTAATTTTTAATTCTTCAGAATCCATTTTATGTTTAGACAAATCTTCTACCTCAACCGGGTTGAAAGTTCCTAAACCTACGTGAAGGGTAACTTCTGCAAATTTAACTCCTTTAATTTCCAATCGCTTTAATAAATGCTTGGAAAAGTGCAATCCTGCAGTTGGTGCTGCCACAGCTCCTTCTTCTTTAGCATAAATTGTCTGGTAACGTTCCGCATCTTCCGGAGTTACCTCTCTGTTGATATATTTAGGAATTGGAGTTTCTCCAAGTTCAGTAAGTTTATTTCTGAATTCTTCATAAGAACCATCATAAAGAAAACGTAATGTTCTTCCTCGGGAAGTTGTATTATCAATCACCTCTGCAACTAATGAATCATCATCCCCAAAATACAATTTGTTACCAATTCTGATTTTACGTGCAGGATCTACTAATACGTCCCAAAGACGTTGTTCCGCATTTAATTCTCTTAACAAAAACACTTCAATTCTTGCTCCTGTTTTTTCTTTATTCCCGTATAAACGGGCAGGAAAAACTTTAGTGTTGTTCAAAATCATTACATCTCCATCGTCAAAATAATCGATAACATCTTTGAACATTTTGTGCTCGATGGTTTGTTTTTTACGATCAATAACCATTAAACGAGCTTCATCTCTGTTTTCTGCTGGAAACTCAGCCAGAAGTTCTTTGGGTAAGTCAAAATTAAAATGTGATAATTTCATATTATAGATTAAATTGTAGATTTTAGATTTTAGTTTACAAACAACTAAAAAATCTTTCGGCTGCAAATATACGATTGTGAAACAGGCGTTGTCAAGTATTTTGCTGTTTAATTTAAAATTAAAACAACAAAGTCTCAAAGAGTCAGTATTTTAAGGATGTAACCAGAAGTTTTACCCAACCAAATCAGAAACTTTATAGCCTAATTTTTCCATATCAGTCCAAAAATCAGGATATGATTTAGAAACTACATCGGCATTTTCGATAATAATTGGCACTTTTAAGGCTAATGGAGCAAAAGCCATTGCCATTCTGTGATCATTATAAGTCCCAATACGAATGTTTGAATTAATATCTGAAGTAGCCACTAAAGTCAAACTATCATTAGTAACTGAAATATTAGCCCCTAGTTTACTTAACTCAATGCGTAAAGCTTCTAGCCTGTCGGTTTCTTTAATTTTTAAGGTATGAAGACCTGTAAGGTGACAACCAATTCCTAAACCAAGACAGGTAACCACAATAGTTTGCGCAATGTCCGGAGTATGATTCAAATCGAAAGTGACATCTTCGTATTTGAATTTTTTAGTTTTTGTTAAAGTAATAGTATCGCCATTAAACTGAGTTTCAACACCCATTTCTTTATAGATTGTTACTAAAGCCGAATCCCCTTGCAAGCTAGATTCTTTGTAGCTTGTTAATGAAATAGAAGCTTCGTCTGACAGAGCTGCCAAACTAAAAAAGTAAGAAGCCGAACTCCAATCGGACTCCACAGTCATTACTTTTGATTCTACATCTTGTTGAGGCCATACTTTAATTACATTGCCCTCAAAACTGGTTTGAATATTTAAATCATTCAATAAAGCCAGCGTCATTTTGATATAAGGAATGGAAGTGATTTCTCCTTCCAACGTTAGCTCGATACCGTTTTCTAATTTGGGAGCTACTAATAATAAAGCTGAAATGTACTGACTGCTTACATTAGCAGCCATATTTACTTTAGCCTTAGTGATTTTTTGTCCTTTAATTTTAATGGGCGGATACCCTTCTTCTTTTAAAAAAGAAATATCGGCTCCTAACTGACGTAAAGCTTCCACCAAAATTTTCACAGGACGCTCCTGCATACGGCTGGAACCGGTTAAAACCACTTCGCGACCTTCTTTTACCGCAAAATAAGCAGTAAGAAAACGCATAGCTGTTCCTGCATGATGAATATCTACTACTTCTTCATTCCCGCTCAATGCCATTTGCATTACTTCGCTATCATCAGAATTAGAGGTATTCGCCAAAGTAATATTAGCGAACAAAGCCTGCAATAATAATAATCTGTTCGTTTCGCTTTTAGATCCTGTAACTGCTATCTGAGCATTTAGGTTGTTATTAGTTGCCTGAAGTAGTAAATTCATTTTTTAAATTATTAGTGATAAAATTACTCGTTAATGTCTATGCAATTAACGTATATAATTTGAGGGCGCAATTTAGCACTCCTCACTCACAATTCATAATTCGCAACAGATATTTATTTCAATTTCTCGTTGTTTTTGTGACGGTCTTTATCGCGAACCGATTTCAAATCCATTTTTTTATCAAAAGCGGCTTGCAAATCGATTCCCGTTTGATTAGCCAGACACAACACTACAAAAACCACATCGGCTAGTTCTTCACCTAAATCTTTATTTTTATCTGATTCTTTTTCCGATTGCTCACCGTAACGACGGGCAATAATTCGGGCTACCTCACCTACCTCTTCCGTAAGCTGAGCCATATTAGTTAATTCATTAAAATAACGAACACCGTGTTCTTTTATCCAGGTATCTACGTCTAGTTGGGCGTTTTTTAAGTTCATTTTTTATATTCTTTTAAGCACTATTTTTTCATGTTGCATTTCAATCATTTTTTGATAGAAACTTTTTAAACCCTCATAAAGATCCGCAGCAGCGATTCCAATGTTTATTTCTTTTGAAACAGCTATCTGAATATTATCCCCATTCACGACACTATTGACAGAAAAAGTTAAAGACTTGTCCTCAGTTGCCATCTTTAGTTGTTTAGGAATAGACTCCACTTCATAGCCTTCCGGAATTTTAAAATTCAAATTGTATTTTTCTTGTCGTGGATATCCAAAATACACAGGCATTTTTCTTTTTTCCTGAACAAAAGGATTTTTATCTATTGTAAAAAATAACATTGGATTAATATACATTTTTCCCCCTATAACTTCACAATGATTATTAGTGGCAAAAGTAAATTTTTCAACAACAGCTTTTGACAAATTAGTATCCTTATTTTCGACACTATAATCACTTATGCTAATTCCATTAAACTCATTTTCTTTTTTTTCAAGATAATTTTCGCTTTTCATATTAGCTTCTCTTTCTCTAAAAACCAGTGCCTCATAATCTGTTTTCTGCACTAAATATTTTCCGGATATACTACCGTCATCAGCAACAGAAACTATTAAATTAAAAAACTCCTTCGATGGCTTATCAGGTATTAGTTTTATCTCCTCAGAAGTTTCATCCTGTCGTATGAGTCTTCCATTCCAGTTTAATGCATATAAAGGTAAAACATTGTTGGTGGTATATTTGTTAGCTGCATCCAATAAAATCCTTTCACCGTTAACGTCAACAGCAGCAACAACATAATTAAAAACAGTTCTGTTAGGAAAAACAGGAATTCCATGTTCAACAGTACTTAATAAGACAGGATTAGCTGTAATCCCTGCCAAATTCAGCATATTTATTAGGTTAAAATTAATTTCAGCAACATTTCCTGTCCTGTCAAGATAAGCTTGTTTCACTCCTTTATCGGTGTAATATCCGTATTTGCCATTCCAGTTCATTTTATTTTGAATAAACTGGAAAACAATATTTGTTTTTTCAGAATCCGATATAGTTTTATCCTGATTATTGATAATTCTCTTTAAATCTTCTATAAGATACAATCGCTCCTGTAATTCTTTACCAAAAGTTTTATCGGCATAAATGGTTCTTGCTACACCATCCCATGTTTGAGAATAATCTTTGACCGGCTGATTAGGATACCTGGTTGTCTCTAACTCATATTGCAACGATGATTTATAATTATTGATATTATCTACATAATTTTCTTTTAACAACGGTGGTACATCATCTACATCGAACGTTGACTTTATTTGCTTATAACTAAATGATGATGTCTGTTTGTATTCATTGTCATAAGTTTGAGAAGCATATTCCATCTTGGAATCTGATTTTACTTTTACATAGCCCGTAAGTAATGGTTTGTAAATGAAATATTCCGGAATTTCACTACAATATTCTACATGATTTGCCGGGATAGGATATTGAATCTGAAACACAGGAAATTTAGTTAAATTCTCCGATATAATGATGTATTTAAGCTCAATAACCGACCCCACTTTTACATTAGGCATTGTTATTGTTGCTTTTTTCCAGTTTTCATTAACATTATCTTTAAAAGTACCTTCATTATTTAGTTTAGTTTTTACTATAGACCCATTTTCAATATTATAGGTAACTCCGTCAGAAAAACGAACCATTTCATCACTTAAATTCTGATACCCCACATAGTATGGAATTTCAAAATTAGCCCAATCTAAACCTTCTTTTTTGTATATTTTAATTCTAATCTGGATTTCATGATTAACATAAAAACCCTTTTTAATATCATAATTAAAATATGTTCGTCCTCTTTTAAATAATATAGCCCCAACTGCTGAAGAGTCTTTTGGATGTATTTTTTCTTTTAGTTCTCCAATAGAAACTTTTCCTAATCGAAAGTCCTGTGCGTTTATACTAAGAACCATCAAAAGCAACAAAACCATAATCATTAAAATCTTATTTTTCATGGTTTCAGATTTTAGTTAAAACGATTTTTTCATTCTGCTTTTCAATCATTTTTTGATAATACGATTTTAAAGCTATATAATCTTCTGAAAGAACCATAGAAGCATTTATTTGATTTGAAACCGAAACCTGAATAAAATCTTCATTCAAATTAGTTAAATATCTAAACACACCTAAATCGTCATTCATTTTCAATGTTACAGACTGAGGTAAGCTCTCTACTTTATAACCCTTAGGTATTTGAATATTCACAGCATACTTGTCCTGAAAAGGATAACCATAATCTACCGGATATTCTCTGACATCCTGCTTAAAAGGATTTTGTCTTCGGGTAAGAAACAATAAGGGATTAATATAAATTTTACCACCTATAATCTCACTTAAATTATTCCCTGTAAAAGAATAAGATTCAATTACAGGTAAATTAATTTCTTTGTCATTTTGTAAAGAATATTCATTTATTTCAATTTTATTATTGTTGTTTTCTAATTTTTCAAGATAATCGTCCTTCTTAACGCCCTTCATTTCGTTTCTAAAAACCATTGCAGTATGTGCTGTTTTTTGACTCCTCAATTTTCCTAAAACTTCTCCTTTATCATTAATTGAATAATTCAAAGCTTTTAATTCCAGAGAGGATTTTTTAGGCATTAAATCCACAGCTGTTGAAGTTCCGTCTTTTCTAATCAGTCTTCCTAACCAATTTAAAGTTCTAAAAGGCAAAACATCTGGCTCTGAAAAAGGATCGGATCCATCTAATAAAACCATGTTATCCCCATTTTCAACGGCTGCAATTACATAATTAAAAGCAGTTCTGTTAGGGAAAAACGAAATCCCATTAGATCTTGTACTCAACAAAACCGGATTAGCATTTAAGCCTGCATACCGGAGCATTGCTGTAAGCATTAAATTAATTTCGGCTATATTTCCTGTTTTATCCTTATAAGCTTTTTTTACTCCATCATTACAGGAATAACCATAATACTCATTCCACTTCACAGCCGATTTTACAAATTTTAATATTGCAGCGATTTTTTCCTGTTGTGTATTTAAACCGGAAAGAATCACTTTTAAATCATCTTCAAAATATCCTGTTTTATTTAATTCAGGACCAAAATCTTCATACTCATATATTGTTTTTACTACAGCCTCCCAATTATTCGAATACATTTTCTGCATAGTATTAGGAAATTTAGTCATAGATAATTCCTGCTCCAAACTAGTGGTGTAATTTCTGATGTTATTAACAAAAGCTTCATCTTGTATAGCCGGCATATTCTCGGCCAAATAAGTTGTTTTTGTTTCTGTATAGTCTATATCCTCGCTTGTATAATTAGTACTTACTGGTCCACCAAAACCGTTAGCTACTCTTTCCTTAGAATCAATTCTTATTGACCTTGAATTCTTAACAACATTTATTGTTGGACGTATAAATCCTTTCACATTAGTATTGAAAACAAAATATTCAGGAACATAATTACTATATTCCGAATAATTTACCGGGATATCTGATTGAAAATGCCAATCTTTAGGACTTCCTATATTAGGGGAATGCAAGGTATATTGATATTCAATTATTGAACCTTCTTTAACATTCGGCATTGTTATTTTTTTTTGTCCCCAATATTTATTTATTACCTCATCAAATTCTCCATCACTTTTGAGTTTTGTTTTTTCTATTTTACCGTCTACCAAATTATATGTTACTGTTTCTGAAAACGAAACCTTTTCTCTTAAATTATTAACTAAATAATAGCTGACTTTTTTATTAGCCCAATCATAACCTTCTTTTTTGTAGATTTTTATTCTGGTTTTAACCACTAACTCTATTTCGAAACCTTTATCCTGGCTGTAAACAAACCTATTTTCTGCTTTTTCAAAAAGAACCGCTGCTACTGCCGAAGAATCTTTCGGATGTTTTTTCTCTTTTAGTTCTTCAACAGAAACTTTACCCAGTCGAAAGTCCTGTCCTTTAGAACTAAAAATTATCAAAAAGAAAAAAACAGTTGTTAATAAAAAATTTGTTCTCATATACTTTTAGATTTTGGTTAAAATAATTTTAGCATTATCATTTCTGGAAACCTGTTCCATAAAAAGACGGTATTGATCATATTCAGTATTAGAATAAAAACCTTTATGGATATGTAAGGTTCTTCTATAAACTAAATGATTGGTATCTTTTTTTAAAATTTCAGTCTTATACTCCCCAAACTTAGAATTTAATTCAAAATTAGACGGCAGGAATTCAATAGCAAACCCAGTTGGTAACATCAATGCTATCTCATCTACATCCACATATCCACGCTGAATTTCAAATGGGTTTTTACGATTTCTTATTCTCTTAACAGCACCAGTATTTTGATTGTAAGCATTAATAACAAAAATCATCTTTGCCCCCGAAACCGTTGCATAACTGGCTGCATTCATGGTAACATCTTCTACAAAAACCACTTTCTTTTTATCATTATAGAAATTGATTTTAGCTAATTTCAAATTATTAATACTACTCCAATAGTCTTTATAATGCATTTCTTTTTGATTAGGCTGGCTGTTTTCTAATCCGGCTTTGTTACTGTATTGAAAACCTTCTGATGCAATAGTTATATTCCCTGACAGATTCCCTTTCTCATCAATGCTGTAAGTTCCTTTGCTGTCCTGCAAATTATCTTTATCTTCATAAACTTTAGTTCTGACGATTTCCCCTCCAGTTGGTTTTACTACTAATACGGATCTGTCATCTGTAAATTTACCCTGATATCCAAAAGGATTATCCTGACTGGTACATTCCAACCATATATACCCCTCTTTATCCGGTATTGCTAAAATCATATGATCACCCTGTATCGAAACAAAATCAGCAATAATATCTCTTTTATAAGTATCGCCGTAAAGAATAGTATTGTAAGATGGAACATCGACTACATCCAAAAGTGCTCTGGTATAATTGGTTAATGCTTTACAATCTCCATAACCCAAACGATCAACATCATTAGCCAGCATAGGTTTCCATCCTCCTATTCCCACCTGAATACTTACATATCTTGATTTTTTCTGAACATAATCATATACAATCCGGGCTTTACTAACAGGATCTTTTTCATCCCCTACAAGTGCTTTAATTTTATTAACTGTTTCAGGAGACAGCTGAGTGGTACCTTTTAAAATTTCATCATAATACCATTTTCCAAATTCTTTCCAGGATTTTGCAGTACCATCTTCACCTTCAAGATGAAACTTTTCTAAGCTCATCATTAATCGCGGAAAAATTGTTGAAGCAGCACAATAAGGTTCTTTCTTTTGAGCAAAAATTGCTGCAGCCTTATAGCTCAGCTGCGTATTTGTATCTACTGTTTTCTGAATATTAAATCCTGAAAAATTAAATTCTTTACTCTTAAAACCAAGATCATCCGGATAAGACACATTTAGGATACTTTGTTCTGTCCCAACAAGAAAATCCTTAACAGGAAACCAGTTAGGAATAAAAGCAGTATTTGAAGTTTCTACTTCGCTATCATAAATTACAGTAAAAGGATATTGCACAGGAGTATAATCTAAATAAATATACCTAGCATCTGAAAAAAGAGTGCTCCCACTTATCGCACTTACGTCTTTAAAATCTTTCTTTTTGATTTTTTTAATTTCATTACCAAAAGCATTGATAATTTTTGCTTCTACACTTTTAACCGAAGTCGTTTTGTCATAATTTTCAAAAGCATCAATAGCCGACAAGCCATTTTCATTAAAAACAGTTATAATTTTGTGAGTTCTAATGGTCATGCTTTTTTGGGAAGAAATAACGATATCCAATTGATTTAATCGGATTACTGCGTTTGCATTTTCTTTTAAACTATCCGCAATAAGAGAGACGGCATATTCATTTTTCTGAGCCTGTAGTTTACATAAAAAAAACAACAGAACTATAACAAACCAATTTCTTGTGATTTTCATAATGAATTTAAGAATAGATAGAATTATCAAAAATAAAAAAAATCAGACAAAACACAAATAATCTGATATTTATTATTAAGATACTTATTATTAATATGAAATAAAAAACTGGATTGTATAAAATCCAGAGGAGAAGTTTTGCTTTAATTTTTCTTTTCAAGCAATTCTATAATAATCTGATGTAATTCTTCAGCATTAAACGGTTTTGAGACATAACGGTTAATACCCACTGCTTTACAGGCTTCATCAACCAAACCTGTTACCACAGCAGACAATGCTATAATGGGAGTATTTTTCTTAGTATGATTTTTCAGGTCTCTAATAGCCGAAGCTGCTTCGTAACCATTCATTACAGGCATCATCAGATCCATTAAAATCAAGTCAAAATCTTCTTTCATCAAGGCCTCAATAGCTAATTTTCCGTTAGCAACAATCACACAATCCATATTAAACTGTGATAATACTTTTTGCGTCAACATTTGATTCACATGATTGTCTTCGGCTAATAAAATCTTAATTTTTCTTTTCCGGTTACCTTGTACCGGCTTTTTTTCATTTTTTATTAACTCCTCTGATGCCTCAAAATAATATGCTCCTTTAGGGAATGGAAGCAATACTGTAAATTTAGTCCCTACATTTAATTTACTTTTTACCTGAATGTCGCCATTCATCATATCGATTATTTTTTTAACAATCGCCAAGCCCAGACCTGTTCCGTTTTCAATCCCCGCAACACTATTACTGACCTGAATATAAGGATTAAAAATACCCTGTAACTGATCCGAAGGTATTCCTATACCGGTATCTTTTACAATTATTTTTATAAGATAAGATTCATCTTCTTCAATCAGTCTGATTTTTAAACGGATTTTACCTCTTTCAGGAGTAAATTTGACTGAATTGCTTATTAAATTAAACAATATTTGAGAAATTCTAACTGAATCTCCAATAAGTATTGCAGGCACATTACTATTTGTTAATATCTGAAAATCTATATTTTTCTCTTGTGCTTTAATTGCAAAAGAGTCATAAATTAACCGGGTCAGTTGAGATAAACTAAATGGTTTGTTAGTAAGTATTATTTTCCCTGATTCTATTTTGGCTAAGTCCAAAATATCATTAATGATGACCAGCAAAATATCTCCTGACATTTTAATGAAATCTAACTGTTGTTTTTGTTCAGGATTTAACGACGGATTATTCAACAACAAGTTTGTAAAACCTAAAATTCCATTAAGAGGTGTTCTAATTTCATGGCTCATATTAGACAAGAACTGATCTCTTGCTGAAGCCAGCTGCTCAGAACGGTCTTTTTCTTTTACTAATTTTTCATTTATAGATTCTAATAGTTTTTTAGAAACCATGACATCTTTTAATTCTTCCACATAAGTATTAAACCCCATGCAAAAGACATCTAATTCATCATTAGCATCCGAAACAGGCAGATAATTAAAAAAATCACCTGCATAACAGTTAGACATCTGCTCAATAATACCTTCTGTTCTGTTCTTTTTTGAAGTCATTTTTTCAGATAAAAAGACTAATTCTTCATAAACATCATCCAAAGTATCTCCATGAGTGAGTTGCTCCTGAAACTCATCTTCATTTATAGACCGTACTAAGGCTAATATTTTCTCTAATTTAGACATTTGATATTTATCTCATTAACTTCATTAAAAGCTATTTTTCGCATACAAAAATAACCGAAAACAAATCTTACTTATTAAAACCGAAAGATAGTAATTGTCTTTCAAAAAAAAGAACATTTTGTAATAATTTTAAATTAAAATATTTAAAATGCCATACTAATCAAAAATCAAGTACTTAGTAACTTAAAAATTAACCGATTATTTTTTTAATGTAATTTTCTTTCATACTTTCTAATTAACTCTAATCTGTCACAATTATTATATTTTTCCCTGAATTTCTCTCAACCAATTCACTGCATTCTCTTGCTTAGTAAAACCTTTTAAAGGAATTATAGGTCTTTTTAATTTCATAAAAGCATTGAGAGTAAATTTTGTAATATGAGAATTCAATAATACTGCACAGGCATGTAAATATTCCTGTCCGTGAATATCGGCATAATCACGGGCATCTTTATCATAGGATTTAATACCATCAAAATCATAACACCAATATTGTTTTTCACCGGCTGATATCTGATGACGCAAATCAATTAAGATTTTTACTTTTTCTATATCAATAATCACCGGTTTTTTAAATTGAGAATAAAGAATACCATCTTCTATCCAAAATTTAACAAAATCATTTGCCACTTCTTTCATATTCGCAATTTATTTTTTGTATTCAACCTACGTTTGAATACGATTCAATTAGTTCTAAATTATAAGTTTCGTCTACCTTTAAATAAGCCCATGTAGGAATTGTCAAAGCTAAATATTTTTGCTTTTCAAAATCAGCTGTCAGTCCTAAATATGTGATTTTTTTATTAAGATCATTTCCCCTCTTTACCATTTGAAACATTGCCTGTTTATATACATGATGTGAATCGATATAATTATAATCCAATCCAACAATTAACGGACAATAATGATGATCTCCAACATAACTAAAAACAACAGCAACTAACTGATTATTCTCCTTCAGACTAATTTCAATAAATTCCCATTCTTTGTATTTAGAAAGAATTTCAGGCATTTTAGCAGGATACTGAAAAAAGTTATAGGAATAATTCGCTTTCTTAACATTTTCAAATAAATTAAAATACAAAATTGCTTCCTTATCTGTAATTTCATTTTTAATTTTTATTTCAAACTTATCCAGATTTCTAATGGCATATTGTTTAATATTATCACGTTTCTTTTTGGATTTTATCAGTGCCATTAAATCATCAGGAGTTTCCCATTTAGGATTCTGAATAACATTAGTGTTTGGCATTCTCATTTTGGCGAATCCTTCCTCTTCTATTATTTGAGTAAGTATACTCTCTTTTTCAAAATCTCTAAATATAACAGTTGTCGCCTTAATCTCTTTTTTTGTTTTAGATACAAAATCAAATAAACAATTAACCGAATTTCTCCATTCAGGATGTTGCGTATCCTGATAAATAAAATCACCCTCACAAAACAAAGACCCCATTGCCAAAGTTTTAGAACACAAATAATACGGATCAGCCTTACGTACTTCTTCTATTTGTTTAGACACATTTTCTGGTGCAACTATATCGTCCTTATAAATGGCCCCTGTAAAAAAAGTAGCTAATATTACCTTAGCTGCTTTATCTCTAACTATAATATAATGAAAACTCCAGTTTTCTTCCGGCTTCTCATTATCGGAAAAAATTTCTTCCATTGCCCGCATTCCTGAATGACTTATATTTCCTCTGTCCTGAAACATACAGTCCCAATCGGCAGGATTTATATCATGTATACTTGTATATTCTTCAACAACTAAGTTCGAATTATTTATCGGTTTAATTAATGAATTATTTGCCTTTTTTTTCAAATGAAATCCAAATTCCTGATACACTCTTTCAACACAATCTCCTTCTTCTTCAATCGCTTTAGGCAAATGATATGCCATCGCATCAGTCAACAGCTCAATATCAGCTTTTGTATTATGACGGGTTAATGTAAATCGAAGTCCTGATTTATCATTAGGCACCACCGGAAAAGTAGCTGTGTTCACATAAATTCCTTGCTGTAAAATACGATGAACAAAATTACGCGTTACTTTATTCAAACCACTCCCTATAAAATAAATAGGAGAATCCGGTGATGAAATATTAGGCAGATTTTTTTCTTTTAAACACCCATTCATGTAATGCATCAAATCTCTCAATTCAGCTTGATAGGTATAAATATCATTCGACAAATGAATTTTTGCAGAAGCAATTGCCGCACCGGCACTCGCTGGCGATAGCGGATGAGAATAACTTAATGGACCTCCAAAAATATCGGTTCTTCTGTACATCTCCGAATCAGCAAAAATAGCCGTTCCTCCTACACAACCAAACCCCTTAGCCAATGTTGAAATTATAACAATACGTTCGTTAACTCCTAATTGCTCATAAATATAGCCCGCACCATTTTTTCCAGCCCAACCCATTCCATGTGCATCATCAAAATACAAATGCAATTTAGGATATTTGTTCAGTAACTGTTTTAAAATAGTGGTATCCGGTAAATCGCCGTGCATTGAATAAACTCCATCAGCCATATACCAGATACGGTTGTATTTGTTGTAGTTTTCCCGAATCATTTCTTCCAGCATTTCATAATTAGAATGCCTTACCATTTTTACTTCTGTACCTAGTAATTTAGCATTTTTACATGGGAATTGTACACTAAAGTGAACCTGCTGATCCAGAATTATTAAATCGTCAGGTTTAATAATAGTAGCAATTACAGAAATATGTGCATTGGATGTTGATGTATAACAAATCACCTTGTTTCCGTCAAAAACCTGAGACATTAATTCTTCCAGTTCCTGAATATAAGGGGGACGTATATAAGCCCGGGACATCGATAATTGTGTTCCAAACTTTTTTGTTAACTCAATTGAACCCGCTATCAAATCGGGATGGATTTCTAAACCTAAATACCCACAGGTTCCAAAATTTATTAAATCACGACCTTTAATCCTGAATTTTTCACCATTAAAACTTTGTTCCTCCGAATTAATATGCATGATTCCTTTTTCCTTTGCAGAGGTCCACATATTATCAACAACATCTAAATAATTATTATGGTTTATTTTGGCCAAGATTCTTGTCTTTATTAAGTTATAACTAAGTATTAAATTTGTTGCAACCTCAAATTTAACAATTAAAAAACAATAAAAAAATCAATGGGAAAGTATACTACAAAAAAGCTATTCCTTGTTTTTAGTATCCATGATAATAGTTACTGGACCATCATTAATTAAGCTCACTTTCATATCGGCTCCAAACTGACCAGTTTGCACTTTTTTACCGATTTCCTGTTCTAATTTTTGAACAAAATTTTCATAAAGCGGAATAGCAATTTCAGGCTTTGATGCCTTAATATAAGAAGGGCGATTTCCTTTTTTAGTAGCTGCATGCAATGTAAACTGACTTACCACAATAATATCGCCATCAATATCCTGAACCGATAAGTTCATAATATCATTTTCATCACCAAAAATTCGAAGCTTAGCGATTTTAGCCGTTAGCCAATCAATATCTTCCTGAGTATCGGCATCTTCAATACCTACAAGAACCAATAAACCTTTTTGAATCGAAGCTACTATTTGGGAATCTATCGCAACAGAAGCTTCAGCAACTCTTTGAATGACTGCTCTCATTAACCTCTGGATTTATCGCTGTTTTTTCGATCATCATCATAAATATCTGTTCGATAATGCTCATCATCACCTTCTAATAGTTTTAAGTAACTGTTATAACGGGACCAGGAAATCTCTTCGTTTTCTAAGGCTTCTTTGACAGCACATTTGGGTTCTTCTTTGTGCAAGCAATTATTAAATTTGCATTTATCTTTTAGTTTAAAAAACTCGGGGAAATAATCACTGATTTCTTCTTTCTCCATATCAACCACTCCAAAACCACGAATTCCTGGCGTATCGATAATTTTGGCACCAAAAGAAAGATCAAACATTTCAGCAAAAGTTGTAGTATGTTGTCCTTGCGAATGCGAATCTGAAATTTGTTTGGTTTTTAAATTCAAGCCCGGTTCGATAGCATTTACTAAAGTGGATTTCCCCACACCGGAATGACCAGAGAACATGCTCACTTTATCTTTCATTAAAGCAGTCAATTTATCTAAACCTTTGTCTTCCTGAGCAGAAACACGCAAACATTGATAGCCTATTTTTTCATAAGTATATTGCAGAAACAACTGTTCGTCTAAAGCCTCTTCATCAAAAGTGTCTATTTTATTAAAAACTAAAATAGCCTCAATTCCATAAGCTTCAGCAGTTACTAAAAACCGATCTATAAAACTAGTCGTTGTAGGCGGATTATTAATCGTGACTAACAAGAAAACGATATCAATATTAGAAGCAATAATATGCGTTTGTTTAGAAAGATTAACCGATTTTCGAACAATATAATTTTTCCTGTCCTGAATGGTATTAATCACTCCTGTAACTTGATCATTAGATTCTTCTAATTCAAAATCAACCCGGTCGCCCACAGCTATAGGATTGGTACTTTTAATACCTTTCATCCTAAACTTTCCTTTTATCCTGCAATCCACAAAATTCCCTTCATCGGATTTTACGGTGTACCAGCTTCCTGTTGATTTATAAACGATTCCTGTCATTTGCAATTTTAGATTTCTGAATTCAGATTTTAGATTAGAATGTTTGCAAAGATAAAATTTTGTTTTAGGTTTACAGTTGAAAGTGCTTTTTATCTATTAAAAAGGTTTGATTTCTATCAAAATGACTTTGGTAACAATATCTTACTCAATAATATAATTGATAAACAATGGATGTAATATGCAAAAACTGTGGTCAATTTACACTGGACATTATTGTAATAATTGTGGACAGCCCACAGCCACACATCAATTAAATTCTCATTTTTTATGGCAAGAAATCCGACGCAGC
The DNA here is from genome assembly GCF_046000495.1 of Flavobacterium plantiphilum. Lineage (NCBI taxonomy): Bacteria > Pseudomonadati > Bacteroidota > Flavobacteriia > Flavobacteriales > Flavobacteriaceae > Flavobacterium > Flavobacterium plantiphilum. Next base: position 358,487 of record NZ_JBELQA010000005.1, on the reverse strand, counting down.
TTGCTACATTTTGATATTGGAATTTTATACTCTGTCAAACAACTATTCACAAGACCTGGTCATTCTATAAGAGAATTTATTGAAGGAAAGCGTGTTAGACATTTCAAACCCATTTCTTTAGTTCTTTTAATGGCAACATTATATGGTTTTTTGTATCATTATTATAATATTAGATTTTCAAACACTACTTCTGGAACGGGTGTGGATTCTGCTGAAATTAATAACTGGATGGGTAGTCATTATGCTTGGGTAACACTTTTGACTATTCCGCTTTACACTATTGGAACCAAGATTGCTTTTAAAAAACAACGTTATAATCTAGTTGAATATTTCATTCTTAACACCTACATCGCCTCTCAAAGGCTAATCGTTCATATTGCCCTATTCCCTTTACTTTATTTTTACAATGGAACGAGCACAATGAGAACTATTACTCTAATTATTTACATTATTGATACGGTATTCATTTTTTGGGTTAATGGACAATTTTTTAATAATTTAAGCCTGAAAAGAACATTCTTATTGACTTTATTAGGCCAATTATTATTTTTAATTAGCTTGACTATAACAATTTTAATATCTATTTTTATCTACGAAGCAGTAATAAACTAAGCTTTTCAATGAAAATTTAGCATAAAAAAATCCCTTTAACTTTTTTAAGTCAAAGGGATTTCTGCTTTTATGAATAAAAAATACTGTACCAAATTAGTACTTATACCCAATACCTTTTTTAATAGCCTGAGAACCACCTAATTGATTAGAATTAAAACCAACCGTCGCTTTATCAGCGGTCATTAATATAAATGGGCAACCAACAATTGCAGCTGCTTTTTTTAATTTCATTTCCGCTTTTTTATCTGCCGTATTTCCAGTATGATAATTAATCAAACCTGTTTTACCTCTAACTTCTTCTCCTTTTTTAAGACCAGCTGCATATCCTTTATCTTCTAAAATAACTACTTTTTCCCAATCTTCTTCTCCTTTAATCTCAATTTTATCCGTAATATTCTCTACACGACCACTTTTTCCATAGACAATTTTTTCAACTGCATATTTGCTTAAAGTATTTTCAGCATCTTCTCCGTCATATTTAAACACAATTGTATATTCTTCAAGTTTTACAACTTTTCCGTTCACAGTTTCTCCATTGTGTTTTGTAATCACATCATTCTGAGCATTCATAACATTTAAACCTAAAATCAAAGCACCGACTAGTAAAATTCTTTTCATAGTTATTTTTTTAATTATTTGACAATGCAATGATACAAAAAAACCTACAATCACTTGTAGGTTTTTTATAAATATGATTAAAATTCAATTATCCGTTGATAATTTTTTCCTGGTGTTCAATACTTTCCTGGTGAATTGATTTGAATAATTTAGTAATAAATTCTTCTGACAATCCTTTTTTAGAACCTTCTGCCACCATTTTCTCCTGGATTTCATTCCAACGGTTGTTTTGCAACACAGCTACATTGTTCTCTTTTTTCACCTGACCAATTTCGTCAGCTACTTTCATTCTTTTTCCTAAAAGCTCTAATAAATTAGCATCTAAAACGTCGATGTTAGCTCTTAATTTTGTCATTTTATTTTCAAAATCGCTATCTCCGCTTACTTTTCTAATTTTTAAGTCTTTCAAGATTTGTTTTAACGCATCTGGAGTAACTTGTTGAGCAGCATCAGACCAAGCATTATCTGGATCAATATGCGTTTCGATAATCATACCATCATAGTTCAAATCCAAAGCTTCTTGAGTTACTTCAAGAATCATGTTACGGTTTCCTGTAATGTGAGATGGATCAATGATTAATGGTAAATCAGGGAATTTATTTTGCAATTCGATAGCAATTTGCCATTCTGGAATATTTCTGTATTTTGTTTTCTCATAAGTAGAGAAACCTCTATGAATAACTCCTAAATTCTTGATACCAGCCATGTGTAAACGCTCTACACCACCTAACCATAAAGCCATATCTGGATTTACTGGATTCTTAACCAATACAATTTTATCAGTTCCAGCTAATGTATCTGCAATTTCCTGAACTGCAAATGGGTTTGCTGTTGTACGAGCTCCAACCCATAATACATCGATATCATATTCTAAAGCTAATTTACAGTGAGCAGCAGTAGCAACCTCAGTTCCCATCAACAATCCTGTTTCTTCTTTAGCTTTTTTCAACCATTTTAATCCTATTTCTCCAATTCCTTCAAATCCTCCTGGACGAGTTCTTGGTTTCCAAATTCCTGCTCTAAAAACACTTACATCAGAATTTTTCAATTCGTGAGCAATTTTCAATACTTGCTCTTCTGTTTCAGCACTACAAGGTCCTGCTATCACAAATGGATGATTCAATTTGAAAGCATCCAACCAATTTCTCATTTCTTTCTTGTTTTCCATTTTTTTTAATTATTTATTTCCTTTTTTATTGTGTTGTTTTTATTTTCTGTTCTCTATTTTTTAACGCTTATTCCGTTTAATATTTCTCTAATTTTATTTACACTGGCCATTTCATCATATATCGCTTTGTAATCATCCTGAGCTAATAAATCTCTAAATTGTGACAGATTAGAAATATACTCTTCTAATGATTCTAACACCTGAGCTTTATTTTGTTCAAAGATTGGTGTCCACATTGCCGGTGAACTTTTGGCTAATCGCACCGTACTTTCGAAACCGGAACCCGCCATATCAAAAATATCCTGTTCGTGCTTTTCTTTTTCAATTACCGTCTTTCCTAACATAAAGGAACTAATGTGCGATAAATGCGAAACATAAGCAATATGTTTATCATGCGATTTTGGATCCATATAACGAATACGCATTCCCAGATTTTTAAAAACTTCCAATGCTTTTTCCTGTAACTTAAAAGCCGTTTTTTCTACTTCGCAAATAATATTTGTTTTATCTCTAAACAAATTTCTCAATGCTGCCGAAGGTCCTGAAAATTCTGTTCCCGCAATAGGATGAGTTGCAATAAAATTTCTTCGTTTAGGATGATTTGCTATTGCTTTGCAAATTGGATTCTTTGTCGAACCCACTTCTAAAACAATGGCGTTATCATCAACCAAATCCAGCACTTGAGGTAATAAACTAATAGCAACATTTACAGGAACCGAAACAATTACAAAATCAGCCTGAGCTAAATCTTCCATTGTAGCCGCAACATCAATAACACCTAACTTCAATGCTTGTTCAACATGGTTTTCATTAGTGTCTATTCCGTAAATTGTAGCTTCAGGATAAAGTGCTTTGATGTCTAAAACCATCGAACCCCCTATTAATCCTATACCTATTACAAATACTTTCATTTTATTAAAATCTGTCTATTGCTTCCTGTACTTTTTCTTCTTTTACACATAATGCAAATCGAATATATCCTTCTCCATTAGAACCAAAAATAGTTCCCGGTGCAATAAAAATATATTTCTCATGCAAAATCTGATCAATGAATTGCTCCGCTGATTGTATTCCTTCCGGCAATTTAGCCCAAACAAATAATCCAACACCTTCCTTATATACTTTACAACCTAGTTTTTCAGCCAATTGCTCGGTTAAAACACGGCGTTTTTTATACATTTCATTCATGGAATCAAACCATGATTGAGAGCTCTTTAATGCTTCGATAGCGCCTTTTTGAATTCCATAAAACATTCCGCTATCCATATTACTTTTAACTCTTAAAACAGCATCGATTAAATCCGCATTCCCGGAAACCATTCCTACACGCCATCCTGCCATATTAAAAGTTTTACTCAAAGAATTCAACTCTAGAGCTACTTCTTTAGCACCATCAACCTGTAACAAACTCATAGGATTGTCGTTCAAAACAAAACTATACGGATTGTCATTTACTAACAATATGTTGTGTTTTTTAGCAAATGCTATCAATTTTTCAAACAAGACTAAACTTCCTCTGGCTCCTGTAGGCATGTGCGGATAACCTATCCACATTAACTTTACCTTAGATAAATCTAATTGTTCTAAAGCTTCAAAATCAGGTTCCCAGTTATTACTTTCTTTTAAATCATAATAAACAGCTTTTGCTCCTACTAAATTCGTTACCGAAGTATAGGTTGGATAACCCGGATTAGGAATCAAAACCTGATCACCTTCATTCAAGAAAGCCAGCGAAATATGCATAATTCCTTCTTTCGAACCCATCAAAGGTAAAATCTCTGAATTAGGATTTAGATCGACATCAAAATTATTCTTATAAAAATCAGCCATGCTTTTTCTTAGCTCAGGTAAACCCTGATAACTTTGATAACCATGTGCATTTTCATCTTGTATTGCTAATGCAACCGCATCAATTACAGCCTTTGAAGGGGCTAAATCCGGACTTCCAATTCCCATATTGATAATTGGTTTTCCTTCTGAAGCCAACTGCCTTACTTCTCTCAATTTTGATGAAAAGTAGTATTCCTCAACTGTATTTAATCTGTTTGCTGTTGTAATCATTTTATTCTCTTGATATTGAACTATTCCCGACATACCTGAATCGATAATCTGCTTTGCTTTATTTTTTAAATCAAAAATAATTAAGGCTTTGTGTTTCTGTACTCTCCCAAAACTTTAAAATATTCTGCCATAATGGCTAACAAAGATTTTGCTTTAGCATAGTCTTCGTATTTCTCAAAAGTAACATCCACAAAAAAGGAATACTTCCAGGGCGTTTCAATTTTTGGCAACGACTGAATTTTAGTCAAATTCATTTTACAATCACTCATCACATTCAAAACTGCCGCTAAACTTCCGCGTTTATGATCCAGTTCAAATTTTAAAGAAGCTCTGTTAATTTCGTTTTCCGGCACAAATGAATTCTCCTTTTTTATAATAACAAAACGCGTCATGTTATTTTTTATAGTTTGAATCTCCTGAGCTAAAATTTCCAAATCATACATTTCAGCTGCTGTTTTACTTGCAATTGCAGCCACTCCTTTTAGCTGTTTTTCCTGAATTCTGCGAGCCGTTTCTGCAGTATCTTTATCTTCAACTAATTTGATGTGCGGATATTTTTTCAGGAAATCCATACACTGCAATAACGCCATTGGATGCGAATAAACTTCTTTGATATCTGAAATATCCTGTCCTTTTAAGGCCATCAGATTTTGATGAATTCTTAAATAATGCTCCCCAATAATATGTAAATTATTCTTGTCAATTAATGCATAGTTTGGAATAATAGGACCTGCGATAGAATTTTCTATAGCCATTACAGCCTGGCTTGATTTACCAGACAAAAGGCTGTCTACTAATTCATCAAAAGACAGACACTCATCTACCTCTACATTTTGCTCATAATATTCCTGAGCCACCTGATGATGAAAAGAACCTAGTATACCTTGTATCGCAATTTTTGTTTCCATTTAATCAAAAAAAAATCCTGATTTTCATCAGGATTGTATATTAGTTTTATTTGTTTTTTATTATATTTTCAAATTACCATAGCACAATCCTTATCTCTCGCTAAAGAAATAAAAAGAAAAGCTAAAATAGAAACGGTTATTTGACATCTTAATTAAATATTATTCTCTCGAATGATTATTTTTAACGCTGGCAAATATATAACATATTTACAATTGCACAAAAAATATTTTTGTTTTTTTTTCAAAAAAACAAAAAAGCTATTTAATCACTCTCGAAGGAGTATCTTCTCCCCTAATAATACTTGTTGAACTTGTAGCTATAGCTTTAATTATCTCAGTCATATTATTTAAGTCCAATGTCTCAACCTCATCCGACAACTGATGATAATTAGGTTCCACATCCATTTTAGAAGTAGATATCGTATGCGCTGGCACTCCTAAAGCAGCTAATCTGGCATTATCTGAACGATAAAATAAATTCTGACTTGGGTACGGGTCTGGATTAAAATTAAAATTAGAACCTTTTAAATTTCGCTGTAAAATCTTTCCGAAATCTGATTTTTCAAAACCTGTTATATAAGCAGAATTTTTACCCCACTTACTTTCCGTACCAATCATTTCAATATTAAACATAGCAACTACCTGTTTCGGATTAATATTATCAGAAAAAAACTTTGACCCAAAACCACCTACTTCTTCTCCGGTAAAAGCAACAAAAATAATTGTCCTTTCATTTTGATTATTTTCTTTAAAATATTTAGCCAATGCTATTACTGCAGTAGTTCCGGAAGCATCATCATTTGCGCCATTATACACTTTGTCTTTTCTCTTTCTTTCCAAACCCAAATGATCATAATGAGCAGAAAAGACAACATATTCTTCCGGTTTGGTTCGACCTAAAAGCACTCCAATGACATTATTTGCTTTTTTACCTTTTACATTAAACTCTTGTCGATAATTCTGCAAATCTCCATAAAAAGAAAGTCCTATATTTTTAAACTCATCTTCAATAAAGACAGATGCTTTTTCTATGCCTGGAGTAAAAATTGCTCTCCCCTCCATTTCATCTGCTGCTAATTTTGTTTCAATTCTAACAACATTATTTTTGTCAATCGTTGGCTGAATTTGCGCTTGAGAAACACACCCTAAAAAGAGCCCTAATAAAATACTAGTTTTTTTCATATGTAAATTTAAGAAGTGATTATTGACAACATTCAAATATAGGAATCCAAACAATACATTTTTAAAATTCTTAAAATAATAATTCAAACAAATTTCTGTTTACTTTTGCAAACAAAAAAGAGCATGTCAATAGAAGTAAAAAATATTTCCAAAAGTTATGGCAACCAAAAAGCTTTGGACAGCATTTCATTTACTATAAAAAAAGGAGAAATTGTAGGCTTTCTGGGACCAAATGGAGCTGGGAAATCAACCTTGATGAAAATATTGACCACTTATCTTGCCGCCGATGAAGGAAATGCTTTAGTAAACGGACAGGATATAATCACTAATCCAAAAGCGGTTCAGCTTTCTATTGGCTATTTACCGGAACATAATCCGTTATATCTGGATTTATACGTGAGAGAATATCTGGCTTTTAATGCCGATGTTTACAAAGTTTCCAAAAATAGAATTGATGAAGTTATTGCGTTAACAGGATTAAACCAGGAAGCTCACAAAAAAATAGGCCAACTTTCTAAAGGCTATCGCCAACGTGTAGGATTAGCGAATGCTCTATTGCATAATCCTGATGTATTAATTCTGGATGAACCTACAACCGGATTAGATCCAAACCAATTATTAGAAATACGCAACGTTATTAAAAATGCAGGAAAAGACAAAACCGTTTTTCTTTCTACGCATATCATGCAGGAAGTAGAAGCCATTTGCGACCGTGTCATTATCATTGACAAAGGAAAAATTGTTGCCGATAAAAAATTAGACTATTTAATCTCCGAAGACAAACAACAAATCATTGAAGTCGAATTTGATTATAAAATCGAAGAACAAGCCATTGCTAAAATTGAAAATTTAGTCTCTTTTAAAAATACGCACGATATGACTTGGCAACTCACATTCCAATCCGAAAAAGACATGCGCCCAGCTGTTTTCGACTTTGCCACTGCCAATGGTTTAAAAACATTACAACTGAACCAAAAGAATAAAAACCTGGAAGCTATTTTTAGGGAAATCACTAAGTAGAAGTGATTAGATTAGCAAAGAGTAATTAATACAAAACCTAAAAAGCATCGTCTCTTGTGGAAACGATGCTTTTTTTGACATAAAACCAACTGTTTTTGTATAAAATCAAATGCCCTAGCCCAGATAGCAGTGAAAATCCTTTTCTTATCTCTTTTTGGAGATAAGAAAAGATTGTAACGAATAGCTGGATAAAGCTCCTAAAAAATCGCGCTTGCTATTTTATGAATATTATCTGACTTACCCATTGAATAATAATGCAAACAAGGCACGCCAAATTCAATTAATTCTTTTGACTGCTGAATAGCAAACTCTACCCCTATCTGACGAACAGCAGTATTGTCTTTTGCATTTTCAATTTCGCTAATCAGACTTTCAGGCATATCCAGCCAAAAAACCTGTGGCAATAACTGCAAATGACGTTTTACGGCTACTGGTTTAATTCCCGGAATAATAGGTACGGTAATTCCGATAGCACGAGCCGCTTCAACAAACCTGAAATAACGCTGATTATCAAAAAACATCTGCGTTACCACATAATCAGCACCGGCATCTACTTTTTCTTTCAGTCTTTTCAAATCGGCTTCTAAACTTGGTGCTTCAATGTGTTTTTCAGGATAACCTGCTACACCTACACAAAAATCAGGCGCATTAGCAATAGGTAATTCTCCATGTAAAAACTTACCGGCATTCATTGCCTTAATTTGTTTTACTAAATCTACAGCGTATTGATTTCCACCAATGGCAGGTTCAAAATATTTTTCACCTTTCATTGGATCTCCACGCAAAGCCACTAAATTATCAATGTTTAAATAATGACAATCTACTAATAAATATTCCGTTTCTTCTTTGGTAAAACCACCACACAATACGTGTGGAATAGCATCAACACCATATTTATGCTGGATAGAAGCACAAATTCCTACTGTTCCCGGACGCATACGTGTAATACGACGGTCAAAAAGCCCATCTTTTTCAATATACACATACTCTTCTCTCGAAGTCGTTACATCTATAAATGGCGGTTTAAACTCCATTAATGGATCAATATTTACGTATAAATCATTGATGTTACTTCCTTTTTGAGGCGGTACAATTTCAAAGGAAAATAATGTTTTTTCCTTTGCGTTTTCTATATGCTGTGTTACTTTCATTATTTTATAGTTGATGGTTGATGGTTGATAGTTGATGGGATTGAACCTGTATCTAACTATATTCCTCTAACCTAAATCTTACTTTTATAATAATTTATAAATCCGTTTTATAATTTTTTACAACTCTGAATCTGTTCAAAAGCAATATTAAAATTATTTTCGTCAATATATTTCTGATCCAATGCTAAATAATATTGAGTTTCTAATTCATATAATGATCCTCTTGAAATATGCAAAAAGTGTAATGTATCCTTAGATGTTTGACGTCCACAACCTTCAGCAATATTTGAAGGTATTGAAATTGCAGCTCTTCTCATTTGATTTGTCAAACCAAACAATTCTTCTTTTGGAAATAATTTAGATGAATCATACAACAAATTAACTAGTTTCCTAGCTTCCATCCAAACCTCTAATTTATCGTACTCCATTTTTTTTTAGTTGATGGTGATTGGTTGTTAGTTGATTGGAAAAACTTGATGTCGATTGGAAAATCCGACAACTATCAACCATCAACCAGAATCTAATCCGCTATATTAGGACTCAACCATCTTGTGGCTTTGTCTGTTGAAATACTTCTGCGTTTTGCGTAATCAATTACTTGGTCTTCTTTGATTTTCCCCAATCCGAAATACCTGCTTTCAGGATTAGCAAAATAATACCCGGAAACCGATGCTGCCGGCCACATAGCCATACTTTCGGTCAAAGTTACACCAATTTCTTCTTCTACTTTTAACAATTTCCAAATGGTTGGTTTCTCTAAGTGATCCGGACAAGCCGGATATCCAGGTGCCGGACGAATTCCTGCATACACTTCTTCAATCATAGCTTCCGTTGTTAAAGACTCATCCGGTGCATAACCCCAAATTTCTTTACGGATTTGCTCGTGTAAATATTCCGCAAATGCTTCCGCCAGACGATCTCCTAAAGCTTTGACCATAATCGAATTGTAATCATCCAGATTATCACGGTATTCATCAGCCCATTCGTCAACTCCAAAACCTGTTGTTACACAAAAAGCGCCCATATAATCCGTTACTCCATTGTCTTTTGGCGCAATAAAATCAGCCAAAGCGATATTTGGCGCTCCTTTAGTTTTTTGTGCTTGCTGACGCAAAGTCAGGAATTTTTCTAACTCTTTTCCGTTTTCGTCATACAATTGAATATCATCATCATTTACTTGGTTTGCCGGATATATTCCGTAAATACCTTTGGCAACGAATTTTTTCTCTTTCAAAATCACTTCTAACATGGCCTTTGCATCAGCAAACACTGAAGAAGCTTGTTCCCCCACTACTTCATCCGTTAAGATTGCCGGATATTTCCCGAACAATTCCCAAGTTCTAAAAAATGGCGTCCAGTCAATATAAGGTACTAACACATCCAAATCTACCTCGAAACTTTTAGTTCCAATGAAATTTGGTTTTTGAGCGGTATAATTTGCCCAATCCAACTGTAATTTATTTTTACGAGCATCTTCTATACTGAGGAAATTTTTATCTCTCGAACGATTCAAGAACTGCTCTCTAAACGCATCGTATTCTTCACGAATTCCAGCCGTATAAGTTTCTTTATTATGATCTAATAAATTTCCTGCAACGGTTACCGCTCTCGATGCATCGTTTACGTGAATAACGGTTGCTTTGTATTGTGGTGCAATTTTCACAGCAGTATGCGCACGCGAAGTGGTTGCTCCACCAATCATTACCGGTATTTTCATGTCTCTTCTATCCAATTCTTTGGCAAGAAATACCATTTCGTCCAGCGAAGGCGTAATCAAACCACTCAAACCGATAATATCTACTTCATGTTCTAATGCAGCAGCAATAATTTTTTCCGGAGCTACCATGACACCAAGGTCAATAATTTCGTAATTATTACAAGCCAATACCACCGAAACAATGTTTTTCCCAATATCATGTACATCTCCTTTTACGGTTGCCATTAATATTTTACCATTTCCTTCTTTATCTCCCACTTGTTTGGCTGCTTCAATAAATGGCAATAAATAGGCCACCGCTTTTTTCATGACACGTGCCGATTTTACTACCTGTGGTAAGAACATTTTTCCGGAACCAAACAAATCTCCAACCACATTCATACCTGCCATCAAATTGATTTCGATAACCTCAATTGGTTTGGCTGCCGCTAGTCGTGCTTCTTCTACATCTTCTTCAATAAAAGTATCAATACCTTTTACTAAAGAGTGGGTAATTCTTTCCTGAACAGTTCCAAAACGCCATTCCTGCACTTCCTTTTCATTGGTTTTGGGACCTCCTTTTACATTCTCAGCAAAATCCAACAAACGTTCCGTAGCATCATCACGCCTGTCCAGAATTACATCTTCAACATGTTCTAATAAATCTTTTGGAATATCATCATAAATGGTCAACATTTCCGGATTAACAATTCCCATAGTCATCCCGTTTTGAATGGCATGGTACAGGAAAACCGAGTGCATGGCTTCACGAACTACATCGTTTCCTCTAAAAGAAAAAGACACATTACTCACACCTCCACTAATGTGCGCGTGCGGTAAATTTTCGCGAACCCACTTCGTTCCTCTAAAGAAATCCAAGGCATTCAAACGGTGTTCTTCCATTCCTGTTGCTACCGGAAATATATTCAAATCGAAAATAATATCTTCAGGCGGAAAACCAACTTTGTTTACCAAAATATCATAAGAACGTTGGCAAATCTCTACTCTACGGTCGTAATTATCCGCCTGACCTACTTCGTCAAAAGCCATGATAATCGCAGCAGCTCCGTAACGTTTAATCAATTTAGCATGATGAATAAATTGTTCTTCGCCTTCTTTCAACGAGATTGAATTTACCACACATTTTCCTTGTGCTACTTTCAACCCCGCTTCAATAATATGCCATTTAGAGCTGTCAATCATGATAGGCACACGGGCAATATCCGGTTCGGCAGCAATTAAATTCAGGAATTTCACCATCGCATATTCACCATCAAGCATTCCCTCATCCATATTGATATCGATGATTTGCGCTCCACCTTCTACCTGCTGTCTGGCGATATCTAAGGCTTCATCGTATTTCTCTTCTTTTATCAAACGAAGAAATTTACGAGAACCTGTTACATTAGTACGCTCCCCCACGTTTACAAAAACACTGTCCGGCGTAATAATCAACGGCTCTAATCCCGATAAAACTAAATTTTTTCTTGCTTCTGCTTCTGCCATTTTTTTATTTTATTTTTATTCGTCCAAGCATTGCGAGGAACGAAGCAATCTCATTATCTGTATTCTCATTTTGTCATTCCTCAGAATAACAAAACTAAATCTTTTTTTATTCTCTGTGCGGGGGATTGCAGACAATAGTCAATATTATTTGTCAAAAATTTCAATTTCTTTCATTTCCTTCCATGAATCTGAAAAAAACAATTCATTGTCAATTAATTTATAAGGATAATAAAAAACAAATGCCTGTTTCTCAAATTTATGTTCAACTAAAACAGCGATTGCATCTGTCTGTTTTTCTTTCAATCTCACATCATAAAAAATGGCAAATGCAATATAATCATCCCTTCTCCATCTTAATTCCTTTTTAATTTCTCCAATAACACCAGTAGACTTAGGAAAATCATTCTCTTCGTCTTCAGACAACAAAAGTTGCTCAACTTCGTGATTCAAATTTACAACCGAGGCTAAGGGATAAAATTCCCCATAATCCTTGAGTAATTTTTCAACAAAAGGAAATGTAATATCGAGAATATTTTGAATATCATTCATTATTAAATCACAATAATTTACAAACTCGCAGTCGATACTCTTGGCTTGTATTGTGCCGCAGCTTCTGCAATCAAACGGATATGATCAGGTGTAGTACCACAACAACCACCAATGATATTTACCAAATTATCATCTAAATATTCTTTAATAAAAGCCTGCATCTGCTCTGGTGTTTCGTCATATTCTCCAAAGGCATTTGGCAATCCGGCATTAGGATGCGCTGAAACGTTAAAGGACGTATGCGAAGACAGGGTTTGCAAATACGGTTTTAACAAATCGGCACCCAAAGCACAGTTGAAACCAACACTTAACAACGGAATGTGTGAAACCGAAATCAAGAAAGCCTCTACCGTTTGCCCTGAAAGTGTTCTTCCGGAAGCATCAGTAATGGTTCCTGAAACCATGATTGGAATATCAATTCCTCTTTCTTCTTTTACTTCTTCGATGGCAAAAAGTGCTGCTTTTGCATTTAATGTATCAAAAATGGTTTCAACCAATAATAAATCACTTCCTCCATCCATCAGCGCCTCTACCTGCTGTTTGTAAGCAATGCGTAAATCATCAAAAGTTACCGCTCTGTATCCTGGGTCATTCACATCTGGAGACATACTTGCCGTACGGTTTGTTGGTCCAATTGAACCCGCAACAAAACGAGGTTTCTCTGGATTTTTAGCCGTAAATTCATCGGCTACCTGACGCGCAATTTTAGCCGACTCGTAGTTCAACTCATACACCAAGTCTTCCATATGATAATCGGCCATACCGATTGTTGTGCCTGAGAACGTATTGGTTTCCACGATATCAGCTCCTGCTTCAAAATAAGCAGCATGCACCTCAGCAATAGCTTTAGGTTGTGTAAGCGATAATAAATCGTTGTTTCCTTTTAAGGAATGCGGAAAATCTTTGAAGCGTTCGCCTCTAAAATCTTCTTCCGAAAAATTATAACGCTGCAACATGGTTCCCATGGCTCCGTCTAAAACGAGTATTCTTTTTTTGATTTCTTCCTGAATGCTTGGCATATTTTTTTGCTTTTAGCTATTAGCCTTAAGCTTTTGGCTATTACGCCTGTAAGCTCGACTTTTTCTTTTATTTATGTATAAATTAGTAACCAATTGTGGCTTATTAAAAAAAACTTAATCACTGAAATTCCAATTGTTTCGCTCCAAATTATTTTTCAAATTTGGAAATGCAAAGTAAAGCAATAGCGTTACCACTTGCAAGTGTTTTTTTTCAGGTCACTTAGTTGCTTAGACCCTAAGATTCTAAGTCATTTAGAAACTAAAAAGGTTCTGAGTTACTAAAAAAACTTAGCAACTCAGAACCTCAGTATCTTAGTAACTTTATTTTAGTTAATCGCTTTTACGACTGCTTTAGGTGCTTCTTTACGAGTTCCGTCAAATCCATCCACTCCTGATACAGTTGTGTATTTCAATACATAACGTTTTCCTGGATTAATGATTTGGTAGGCCGCCTGACACATTAAAGTAGCTTCGTGGAAACCACAAAGGATTAACTTTAATTTCCCCGGGTACGTATTGATATCTCCGATAGCGAAGATTCCGGGAATATTAGTTTGGTAATCCAAAGCATTATTTACTTTAATCGCGTTTTTCTCGATTTCTAATCCCCAATTTCCGATAGGTCCTAATTTAGGCGTTAATCCGAAAAGTGGAATAAAATAATCGCAATCAATTTTACGGTGCGCTCCGTTTTCATCTAAATCGATAGATTCTACGTGCTCCGCTCCGTTGATTCCCACTACCTCAGCAGGAGTGATCATACGGATTTTTCCGGCATCTTTTAATTCCTGTACTTTTTCAACAGAATCTAAAGCACCACGGAATTCATTACGACGGTGAACCAAAGTTACTTCTGAAGCAACATCAGCTAAGAAAATACTCCAGTCTAAAGCAGAATCTCCTCCTCCGGCGATAACTACACGTTTGTTTCTGAATTCTTCCGGGTTTTTAATAAAGTATTTTACTCCTTTATCTTCGTAAAAATTGATTCCGTCAATTAATGGTTTTCTTGGTTCAAAACTTCCTAAACCACCTGCAATAGCAATTACTTTAGCATGAAATTCTGTTCCTTCATTAGAAGTTACGATAAAAGTACCGTCTTCTTGTTTTTCGATTGTTTCAGCGCGTTCTCCCAAAGTAAAACCTGGTTCAAACTGCTTGATTTGTTCCATCAGATTATCCACTAAATCTCCAGCTAATACTTCTGGAAAACCCGGGATATCATAGATTGGTTTTTTAGGATACAATTCAGCCAATTGCCCACCTGGTTGTGGCAATGCATCTAAGATGTGGCATTTTAATTTTAACAATCCTGCTTCAAAAACGGCAAATAAACCAGTTGGACCGGCTCCTATTATAAGGATATCTGTTTCAATCATTTTCTATTTATTTATAATCATTCTTAATAGCTGCAAAGAAACGAAAAAAAAATCAAATCTATCAGCTGATTTATACCATTCGTTTTTTTACAAATTACACTTTACTATTTATTTTTTTAATGATTGAGTAATCTCATTCATTTTTTGAACCTTATCTTCAAAATCTCCTTTTAAAGTTTTGCGATACTCATTTAAGTTTTGTACCATTTTATTAATATCCTCCGGAATCACTTCCTCAAAAAACTCTCTCAAGCGTTTTGCTGTTGTAGGTGACTTTCCATTGGTAGAAATAGCAATTTTCACATTGCCTTTGGTTACAATTCCACCTAAATAATAATCACATAAATCCGGTGTATCAGCGATATTGCAAATCAAATATCTTTTTCGCGATAACTCATACACCCGTTTATTTACTTTTAAATCATCAGTACAGGCAATGACCATGTGGCGCTTTTTGAGCATTTTTTTCCTGAATCTTTTCTGAGTCAGTTTTACGGAAGCATGTGCTTCGGCAAGACTAACTAATTCAGGTAAAAAACGGGGAGCAACCACTTCGACATTTGCATTAGGACTAGACTTAAGCAAGAAAGACAGTTTTTCTAAACCTACATTTCCTCCACCAACAATAAGTACGCTAAGGTTGTGTAATTTTAAAAATACCGGATACAATTCATTACGCTCTTGTGCTGCTGATTGTAAACCACTCTCTGTTGCATCTTTCTTGCTCATGATATTTTGATTATGCTTTTGCTAAATCTGCTGCTCTGTATGCTTCTAATTTTTCAAAAAACGTAATCGATTCCTGAATGTATTGTTTCGCAAAAGCCTCTGTCGGTTCATTTTTATTGATTTGGTACACTAAATCTTTGAAAGAAGATCCCAATTCAATTTTATTTGCATCAACAAAAACAGTGTCAAATGAATCAACGATTCCAGCGTGTGTATTTGTTTTTTGTTTTTCAGCTAACAATAATGCTTTAGCTCCATTTACAAATCCGGCATAAGCTAAGTAAATAGCATCTGACCATTTATTTTCACTCAAGGCTGCATTAGCAGAATCGATTTTTTCTTTAGCTTCAAATAACAAAGTCGCTACTAAGTCGATCACTACACCGGCACATTCTCCAACACCAACTGCTTTCACATAATTGTCAGCATTACCCCAATCCACAAAATCTTCTTCGGTAAGATTGGTTACATCTGCTAATGGTTTTAAGAATTCGTAGAAATACTTTTCACCTTTAGCATCATAATAATCAAGAAACTTCGCTCCATTAGCATTTGCTTCAAAATCATTTAAGATTAAACGTAAGGCTTCCGGTCCACGACGGCTAGGAATTTTGATTACCTTATCAGCAAAACGACCGTTTCCGTTTGTTAAATTTCCACCACCTAATAATACTTGTAAAGCTGGTGCTACTAGTTTCCCTGCATTGATAGACATTCCCTGGAAACCAATTTCAGCCATGTTGTGTTGTCCACAAGCATTCATACAGCCACTAATTTTAATAGCAATTTCGGTGTTATTAAGATATTGTGGGTATTCTGTTTTCAACACTCTTTCTAATTCATCAGCAATACCAGTACTACTTGCAATCCCTAAATTACAAGTATCAGTTCCAGGACAAGCTGTGATATCACCAATTGTGTTGTATCCTAAATTAACCATATCTAATTTGGCTAATTCCTGATAGAAGAACGGTAAGTTTTCCTCTTTAATATTACGGATTACAATGTTTTGACGTAATGAAAAACGCAATTCATTAGCTCCGTAGTTTTTGATCAAATCAGCTAATAATCTTGCTTTGTCAATATAAAAATCTCCTAAAAGCACTTTTACACCAATAGCCACATAACCCGCTTGTTTTTGCGCAATAACATTTGATTTTTTCCAAGCTTCAAAAGCAGCTACATCTTCAATAGTAACTGTTGGCACTTCTAATACAGGTTCCGTAATAGGTCCTTCAAAAGCTGTAGTATCTATTTCATAAGAATGAAATGGTAACGCTTTTTTCTCTTCTTCAACCAAACGCAAGAATTCATCACGACCTAAATCTTTGATTAAGAATTTCAAACGTGCTTTTAGACGTTTTGCTCTTTCTCCATAACGGTCAAAAATACGAATTACACCTTCGGCAGTTGGGATAATTTGGTTTACAGGCACAAATTCAGAAAGCAATTCGGCGTGAGAAGGTTGTGAACCTAAACCACCACCTAACATGATTTTGAATCCTTTTTGTCCATCAACAATTCTAGGAATAAATCC
This sequence comes from Flavobacterium plantiphilum, assembly GCF_046000495.1. Lineage (NCBI taxonomy): Bacteria > Pseudomonadati > Bacteroidota > Flavobacteriia > Flavobacteriales > Flavobacteriaceae > Flavobacterium > Flavobacterium plantiphilum. The sequence goes on along the minus strand of NZ_JBELQA010000005.1, from coordinate 341,352 downwards.
TAAATCGTGTAAATAACTCAAAGCTGTATCCTTCTCAGAAGATGAGAACGAAATTTTGAATTTACGTCCCATTTCCTGACATATAGGGTTACGCAATAAATATTGGAATAAAGCGTGAGCATAAGGGGTTACATCAAATGGTTCATCCACATCCACACCTGCTAATTCACTTCCTGTAATATTACGAACGGTGTTTCCACAAGCTTCTCTTAATGTAATATCGTCTTTAGCCAAATCTGCCCAAAGCTCAGGAGTTCTATCCAAACTCACGTAGTGAATTTGAATATCTTGACGCGTAGTTATGTGTAAACGACCTGTAGAATATTTTTCTGAAACATCAGTAATTCTTCTTAATTGCTCGCTCGTTACTTTTCCGTAAGGCAATTTAATACGAATCATTTGCACCCCTTCCTGACGTTGCCCGTAAATACCGCGAGCTAAACGAAGACTACGAAAACGCTCGTCATCAATTTTTCCGCCACGGAATGCATGTATCTTTTTTTCTAAATCGATAATTTCCTGTTGAACTATCGGATTTTCTATTTCTGTTCTAAAACTTTCCATTTCTTTTACTTTTACCATTCACCGCTGCCATCAGCTTGAAGAATGGTTGTTGTTTTTAAGGCTAAAATTATCTAATAAACCCTACTCCTGCAGTTGTATTAGTATTAGGATCAATCAAAATAAACGCTCCATTTGACTTATTCTCTTCGTAAGTATCAAAATATAAAGCTTTACTTAATTTAATAGTTACTTCACCAATTTCGTTGATAGCTAATTGAGAAGCCGGAGTAGTACCTGAATAATCAGTAGCAATTATATTATTAATACTATCCACTTTTGCTAAAACTCTGTTCGTATTGTGTTGAATCAGATATTTAGTTCCAGGAACTAATTTTTTGCTGTCCATCCAACAAACCGTTGTTGTAATGTCTTTTTCTATCTTTGGCAACTCATCTGATTTTACAATCATATCTCCTCTGGTCACATTGATGTCATTTTCTAACTCAATAGTGATTGAAGAACCTGCAACTGCTTCGTCAAATTGCTGATCAAAGAAACGAATGTTAGATACTTTAGATTCAGTTAAAGATGGTAATACTGTTACAGCATCTCCCACTTTGATATTGTTTCCGTATAATTTTCCGGCATAACCTCTAAAATCATGGTACTCTTCCGTTTTAGGACGAATAACTGTCTGAACCGGGAAACGTGTTTTACCCGTATCGTAAATATCTTTTGATTCTAAAGCTTCTAAATGCTGTAAGATTGTTTGTCCGGTATACCAAGGCATTTTCCCTAATGAATCCACAACATTATCACCTGTTAATGCACTTAAAGGAATATAACTTACATTTTGCTCTTTATAATCGCTTTTTTCATTCAATGCCTGGAAATCAGCTTTGATTTTATTGAATACTTCCTCAGAATAATCCACTAAATCCATTTTGTTTACAGCAACTATAACATCTTTTACTCTCAATAAATTATTGATAAAAAAGTGACGGTACGTTTGCTCAATTACTCCTTTACGGGCATCAATCAAAATGATAGACACCTGAGAAGTTGAAGCGCCTGTAACCATGTTACGAGTGTATTCTACGTGTCCAGGAGTATCGGCGATAATATAACTCTTCTTAGCAGTAGAAAAATAAATATGGGCTACATCAATAGTAATTCCTTGTTCTCTTTCAGCAACTAATCCATCAGTAGCCAATGAAAAGTCTAAATAATCATAGCCTTTTTGTTTACTGCTTTTTTCAATTGCTTCTAATTTATCGGTAGTTAAAGATTGTGTATCGTATAATAATCTCCCGATTAATGTACTCTTTCCGTCATCTACACTTCCTGCCGTTGCTATTTTTAAAACTTCCATTTTATATTTTTTGTTTCAGGTTTAAAGTTTCAAGTTCTAAAAACTCCTTTCCTTAAATCTTTTAATTTTTAAATCCTTAAATCTTTCAATTACTATTTTAAAAGTATCCTTGTTGTTTTCTTTTTTCCATTGCAGCTTCAGAACGTTTGTCGTCAATACGTGCTCCACGTTCTGAAATAGTAGAAGCTCTGATTTCACCAACAACTTCAGAAATTGTGGCAGCGTAAGAATCCACCGCAGCGGTACAACTCATATCTCCAACAGTTCTAAAACGAACAATTCTCTCTTCAACAACCTCATCCTCATCCTGATAAACAAATGGAGAATGTGACCAAATCATTCCGTCTCTTATAAACACTTTACGTTTGTGTGAAAAATAAATGGATGGAATCTCAATTTGCTCTTGCTCAATATAACTCCAGACATCAAGTTCTGTCCAGTTTGAAATAGGGAACACACGTACATTTTGCCCATTTTCAATTTTTCCGTTTAACAAATCAAACAATTCAGGACGCTGATTTTTTTCATCCCACTGACCAAAATCATCACGAACAGAGAAAATACGTTCTTTCGCTCTGGCTTTTTCTTCATCACGACGCGCTCCACCAATACAAGCATCAAATTTAAACTCTTCAATAGCATCTAAAAGTGTTGTAGTCTGCAAACTGTTTCTACTGGAATATTTTCCGGTTTCTTCAACTACTTTTCCTTCATCAATAGCATCCTGAACATTTCGAACGATTAATTCCAATCCCAGTTCCTCTACTAATTTATCTCTAAATGCAATAGTTTCCGGAAAGTTATGTCCTGTATCAACATGTAATAACGGAAAAGGAATTTTAGCCGGAAAAAAAGCTTTTTGCGCTAATCTCACTAATGTAATGGAATCTTTCCCTCCGGAAAAAAGCAGTACTGGCTTTTCAAATTGAGAAATGACTTCTCTGAATATGTAAATCGCTTCGCTCTCTAAAGCATTTGTTTTTAAAACTGAACTCATTTTTTTAATTTAAAAATTGAAAGATTTAATGATTATAAAATTCTCTGCATTCTAAAATCTATTCTCTTTATTCTATTATCTTTTCTCTTTATTATTTTCCGTGTAAACCACACTCTTTATGACTTTGTTCCCAATACCATCTTCCCGCTCTTATATCTTCACCCGGCGCTACAGCACGTGTACAAGGAGCACAACCAATACTTATAAAACCTTTTTTGTGCAGACTGTTTTGTGGAACATTATTATCATCAATGTATTTTTGAACTTCCTCTAATGTCCATTTTAATAATGGATTGAATTTTACGAGGTCAAAATTAGCATCATATTCAAACAAATGCAAATCGCTTCTGTTTTCTGACTGCTCTGCTCTTAAACCCGTTATCCAGATTTTATTTCCGGCTAATGCTTTTTTCAACGGCACTACTTTACGGATAAAACAACATTCTTTTCTGTTTTCAACAGACTCAAAAAAACTATTAGGCCCTTTTTTCTCTAACAATTCCTCTACCGCCTTGGCTTCCGGAAAATACACTTTAATAGGTAATTTGTATTTTTTTTGTGTTCTGTGAAAAACATCATAGGTTTCCTGAAAAAGACGACCGGTATCAAGAGTAAAAATAGTTATCGGAGCCTGACTTTTTGCAATTATTGCGGTTATCACCTGATCTTCCTGACCAAAAGAAGTTGAAAAAACCACCTGATCTTTATATTCATTAGCCAAAAAAGTAAAAGTTTCCTCTATAGAGAAATCTTTGGTTTTTTCTAACAATGCCTGAACTATAGCTGTACTCATTTTATTTTTATTTTAATCCAAATCTATTACCCTATCGGTTTAGTAGATTACTCCGCAAAAGTACTACTTATTTCGAAATTACAAAACAATATCACAGTTTTTTTAATATTGAAACTCAATAGGTATCAACACATTAAATCTTCAGCACATCTAAACAATACTATTTTTGACTTTTATTACTTTACACAGCTTATAAAAATGGGAATTTTAGATATTAATTGGTTCGATTCTAAAATATTTTTACAAACTCTACTTCGCCTATAGGATTATTATAAAATAATTGTATTTTTGTCAAAAAATTTAATTTATGGATTTTCAAATAGGTTTAGTTATTGCTGGTTTGGTCGTGGGTTTTGTTGTTGGACTCACTGGTGTAGGCGGAGGCTCTCTGATGACTCCTATCTTACTATGGTTCGGAATCCCTCCAACAACCGCCGTTGGAACCGACTTATTATATGCAGCATATACTAAAATGGCCGGTGTATTTGTACACAATAAAAAAAAGAACATCAACTGGAAAATAACCGGATTTTTATCTTTAGGAAGTATTCCCGCAGCTCTTTTAACTTTATGGGTATTAGACAATATAAAAACAGATGTAACAACGATAAACCAGGTTATCAAATACAGTTTAGGATGGGCGCTGCTATTTACGTCAGTAGCTATTTTATTCAAAACAAAAATTGCTAAATTTTCAAAAAAACATGCCGGAGATAAGTTTCATCATGAGAGCAAAACGCAAAATATATTAACTATTGCCATTGGAATCATGCTGGGTGCAACAGTAACATTAACCTCTATAGGAGCCGGAGCATTAGGGACGGTAACTTTATTTTTCCTGTATCCGCTTTTACCAACTCCAAAATTAGTTGGTACCGAGATTGCTCATGCCGTACCTTTAACTCTTGTTGCAGGTATAGGACACGCCTCAATGGGAAATATGGATTATTTATTACTAGGACAATTATTAATGGGATCGCTTCCGGGAATTTTTGTAGGAAGTATGTTAAGCGGAAAAATCCCTGACTTATACCTAAGAAACGCCATAGCCATCATGTTGTTTTTTGCAGGATACAAATTAATTTTCTAAATAGGAAAATCAATTTACAGAAAAGCCCTTTCATTACTTTTTTAATGAAAGGGCTTTTTTTATGGCAGAATAACTTGTTTAAAAAGCGATATCAGCCAGCGTATTATTTTCCAAAATCATCAGGGTATTATCACGTACTTCTGTCATCAGTTTTCTAACCGCACAACTAGCTTCATCGGTGCAATCATCACAAGGCTCATAGAAATTATGACTGGCACAAGGCAACAAAGCAATAGGTCCTTCAAGGATACGATACACTTTTGCCATATTAATATCCTTTGGTTCTTTAATTAAATAATAACCGCCGCCTTTTCCTTTTTTAGCTCCTAAAAATCCTGAATGACGCAATAACAACAGAATACTTTCCAAAAACTTAATCGAAATATTTTCAGACTTTGCAATATCTGCAATAGCAACCGGCGTCTGATCTTCCTGGCGCGCCAAAAAAGTCAAAGCTTTAATTCCGTATTTTGTTTTTTTTGAAAGCATTATATATTATTATTTTTTTATTTTAAAGTCAGATTTTTACGAAACCCAAGTGTTTTCTAACTTTTCAATTATCCAAATACCGTTTACGTTCTTTATATAAATATAATAACCTCGACCACAACGACCGCAATAATCAAAACTGGCTTCTAAGACTCCTTTTTTTCTTTCTTTATCAAATTGAATACGCGAAACATAAAGTATACCAGAAAAGATAAAATCATACTTATATTCAAAAAGAAGATAATTATGTTTATCCGTATTCAGAAATTCTGAAATATTTTTTAATTTAAACCTACTGTTTAATCTAATTCTATCAAAGTCTAAAACAAAACTATCAATTGTATCTTTTCCTTTAAGAGAGAAATCAGAAATTGGATATTTTTTTAGCAATTTTTTATTTAAATGATAAACAGCCTTTTTTAACAATGGGTCAAATGCGATAAAAACACTAGATGTATCTTGTTGCGCTTTTAATTTTAATTTTTCCCATTTTGCATATCTGACTTTTTGTTCATTTGTTGATTTGGTTGAATCTACAAAAACATGTCCATTTTTATCTGTAACATATTCACCTAACATTGGTGGCGGCTGTACCAATCTACTATCCACACAAATGGAATCCACTAAACTTGGTAATATTTGAGTAAAAACAGTTTTTTCTAATTCAAATTCCTCTTTTTTAGTCTCACAACCGAGTACAGAAAAAAGAAGAATAAAACTCCAAACTATATTTTTTATTTCCATCACATCAAAATAGTTATTCAAATATGATGAAAATATATGAATAAAAAAACATGTAAGACTTTAGAGCCTTACAAGTTTGTTTTTTAAGATAAGGCCTGCTCTAAATCGGCAATAACATCTTTTACCGTTTCTAAACCAACAGAAACACGTACCAACCCTTCCGTAATTCCAACAGCTAATTTTTCTTCCGTTGACAATTTACTATGTGTTGTTGAAGCAGGATGTGTAACAATTGTTTTAGCATCTCCAATATTTGCTGAAAGCGAACATAATTTTATTTTGTCCAAAAACGCTCTTCCAGCCTCAATACCACCTTTAATTTCAAAAGCAATAATATTTCCGCCTAAAAGCATTTGTTTTTTAGCCACTTCATATTTAGGATGCGATTTCAAAAACGGATATTTCACGCTGTTTACATTCGGGTGACTTTCCAAAAACTCGGCCACTTTCATTGCATTTTCGCAATGTCTGTCCACACGAAGCGACAAGGTTTCTAAACTCTTCGACAATACCCAGGCATTAAATGGCGACATTGCAGGACCTGTATTTCGGGAAAAAAGGTAAATCTGACGAATCAAATCGGCGTTACCAACAGCAACTCCACCCAAAACACGTCCTTGACCATCCATTAATTTGGTAGCCGAATGAATCACAATATGTGCTCCGTACTTAATAGGTTGTTGAATGTATGGTGTTGCAAAACAGTTGTCAATAATTAAAATCAGATTGTGTTTTTTAGCAATTTGCCCTAACAATTCTAAATCAACCACATCCACACCAGGATTTGTTGGTGTCTCAGCATATAAAATCTTAGTGTTTGGCTGAATAAAACTCTCGATTGTTTCCGGCTGATTGATATCAAAATAAGAAGTGGTGATATTCCATTTTGGAAAATACGTCATGAACAATGCATGCGTAGAACCAAAAACACTTCCCGCCGAAACAATATGATCACCAGAACTCAACAAAGCTGCAAAAGTTGAATAAATAGCTGCCATTCCGGTTGCAAAAGCATAACCAGCCTCGGCGCCTTCCATAGCACAAACCTTATCTACAAACTCCGTTGTGTTTGGATTGCTGAAACGACTGTAAATATTACGCACTTTTTCCTCAGTAAAAGAAGCTCTCATATCCTCAGCATCTTCAAATACAAAACTTGAAGACAAAAACAAAGGCGTTGAATGTTCCTGATACTGTGTTTTATCTATATGTGTTCTTATGGCTTGAGTTTCAAAACCAAATTCTTGTTCATCCATTCTATTTTAGTTTAAAGTTTAAAGTTTAAAGTTTATCGAAATGACGATACAATTTAAAATCAAAACTAATTATTTTTAATCTCTTTAAAAAAACTACTTACTAATAGCCAAAGACTATTTCGCTAATTCTACTCCGTTCAAAATCACTTTATAATGAATAGTTGCGGTAGGTTCTACTGTTTTAGAAACCGAGCAATATTTTTCGAATGACAATTGCGCTGCTTTAACCGCTTTGTCTTCTTTAATATTTCCTTCCAAAGAAAAAACTACATAAATATCTTTGAATGGTTTTGCTTCTCCTACCTGAACGCGCTCTCCTTCAACCTCAGCTTTGAAAGAAGTAATTTCCTGACGTTGCTTTTTCAGAATCGAAATCATATCAATTCCGCTACATCCTGCCACTCCCATCAATACCAATTCCATAGGACTTGGTCCCATATCATTTCCTCCAAAATCCGGGCGTGCATCTACATTTACTATATGTCCACGTTCATTTTTCAATTGAAAGTGGAAGTTTTCGTTTACTCTGTCTAATGTTATTTTCATTGTGCTGTTTTTATTTTTTACCTTTTATCATCAAAGTTAAGTTCCTTTTATGGACAAAACCGATTTTATAGACTGTTCTTTCAAATGAAGAAACTTTTTTCGCTCTTCATCCTGCTTAAAATTCTCAAAATCTTCTTCAGAAGCAAATTCCACCAAATGAATTTCATACGGTTTTTCAATATTACCTTCAATATAACTTTTCTCATCAGGTCTAACCCGAAGCAATAATTGTCCGTTATACTTCAAAATTGTTGGAATGGCTATAGCTTCAAACTGGTGAAAAACTTCTTCCTTTCCTTCAAATACGTATATAAATTGTGTTATAAATATCATTTGCTAAAATCTTATCCTTTGTCAGACAATCTTAAAATATCTCCAAAAACACCTCTCGCCGTTACTGCCGAACCAGCTCCAGCTCCTTGAATTACGATTGGTCTGTCTCCGTAAGATTCTGTATAAATCTCGAAAAATGAATCCGAACCTTTCAATCCCCCTAAAGCCGTATCAGAAGGAACAGAAACTAATTTAACTTCTAATATTCCTTTGTCATTTTGCAAATCTCCGGACAATTCTCCTATATAACGCAACACGTGATTAGGCTTTTGATTTTCTTTTATTGTATTATAAATTGGATCAAACTCTTTTAGTTTGGTTAGAAAATCAGCTACATTCCCTTCCCGTAAATGTTCCGGAATCAGGTTCTGAATAGCAACCTCATCAAATTCATTTTGCAAATCTAATTCGCGTGCTAAAATCAATAATTTTCTACCTACATCATTTCCGCATAAATCTTCTCTTGGATCCGGTTCGGTATATCCGTTATCAATTGCTTCTTTCAAAATATCGCTAAACGGAACATCTTTAGCCGAAAAATTATTAAACAAATAACTTAACGTTCCGGAGAAAACACCTTTGATCTTCGTGATGTTTTCACCTGAAAGATGCAATAATTTAATCGTATCAATTAATGGTAATCCTGCACCAACATTTGTTTCATACAAATAATTCTTTTGATTATCAACTAACACTTTTCGTAATTCTTTATAAAAACCGTAACTCAGTGTATTAGCGACTTTATTAGAAGAAACTAAATCGAATCCGTTTTCCACTAATGGAATATAATTTTCCACAAATGCAGCACTTGCTGTATTATCAACCGCAATTAAATTCTCTAAATGGTGCTCATTGGCATAAGTAATAACATCATTTATTGTATAAGAGAAACCGTTGGTTTGTATTTCATTGATCCAATTTGGTGTTACACCATCTTTGTTTAATAAAACACTTTTAGAATTTGCAATAGCAAAAACATTCAGTTTGATGTCTTTTCGGTTCTCAATAGCAACCGCTGATTCTAAAATTTGATTAATGAGCGTTCCACCGACTAATCCATGACCAAAAACGGCAATATTGATTTTTTTAGCTACCCCAAAAATCTCTCCGTGAATAACATTTAGTGCTTTATTCAGCTCAGATTTTTTAACTACTAAACTCACATTTTTACCCGTAACAGTATTGTTGAATAAAATAGGTACAATTTTATTACGAATCAAAGCCGTATAAGGTTTATGAAACGTACTCAAATCCTGTCCAATGATTGAAATCACAGAAACATCATCCGTTACCGAAATTTTATTGACATCCTTAGAGTAGAAATCATTTTCAAACTCTTTTTCTAATTCAATCATTGCTTTAGTAGCTTCTCCGGAATTTACAACCAGACCGATTCCTCTTTCGGAAGAACCCTGAGAAATAATACTCACACTGATATTATTATCTCCCATTACTTTAAAAATACGGGCATCAACACCTGTTTTTCCTAATAATCCACGTCCTTCTAAGTTTACCAAAGCGACATTCTCTAAAACAGAAAGTGTCTTAATCCCTTCCTGATTTGACTTTGAGGTTATAAGTGTTCCTTTATTTTCATTATTAAAAGTATTTAAAATTCGCAACGGAATATTTTTTTCTAATAATGGAATAATCGTTTTGGCATGTAAAATGGTAGCACCAAAATTAGCCATCTCATTGGCTTCATTATACGATAAATGCTCGATTTTTTTAGCATCCGGAACCATCTCAGGATTGGCAGTATATATTCCGTCAACATGAGTATAATTTTGTAACTCTTCGGCATTGATGTAATTCGCAATCAAAGAAGCCGTATAATTGCTTCCGTTTCTGCCTAAAGTAGTCGTTTCATTTTTGGAATTCGAACCTATAAAACCGGTAATTACTAAAACAGTATCTTTATTTTCTTTGAAAAACTGAATAACATTTTTCTTAGAAACAGCATCTAAAGGCTGAGCATCCCCAAAATTCGAATCGGTTATAATTAATTCTCTTGTATCGGCTAATTTTGCAGAAATTCCTTTTTGCTTCAGTAAAAACACTAACAATTTAGCCGAAAGTAATTCGCCCTGAGCTAATATCTGGTCACGGATTTTAGCACTAAAATCACCAATCAGACTTACTCCTTCAAACAGATTATCCAACTTAGCAAACTCATGAGAAAAATCAACAGCCTCAAATCCGTCTTTCTGATAACTTTTAAAGCTTTCCAGCAAAGGCTTGTAATTTCCGTTTTTGGCAGCAATCAACAGAATATCATCCAACTCATCCGTTGCATTTCCTCTTGCAGAAACTACAATTGCAATTTTTTCTTCCTGCTTTATTTTATCAACAATAATATCCAAAACTTTATTGATACCTTCGCCATTGGCTAAAGATTTACCGCCGAACTTTACTACTTTCATCTGTTTTTTATTTTTGAAAACAACCTCTAATAAATTGTCTAATTGTTCGTATTCCATTAAAAAGGCATCGTGCCCGTGTTGAGAATCAATCTCGCTGTAGAATACATTATTTTTAAATTTTTTAATCTCATTGTAGGTTTCCCTATTCTCTTTTGCCGTAAAAAACAAATCCGAATTAATGCCTACAATATATATATTAGCTTCCACTTTTGAAATAACATCTTCTAAAGATCCACGGTTACGGGTAATATCAATAGTTTTCAACAATTGATTCATCATTTTATAAGCGGAAAGCTGAAATCGTTTTTCTAATTTTTCACCGTGATAATTTAACCAGCTTTCTACCTGGAAAGTTTCCAGTTTTTCAGTGGTATTTCTATTAAACTTTTCTTTAAAAGACTCTGGCGTTCTGTAACATAACATCGCATGAATGCGGGCGTCTTCAATTGGTTTTTTAGAATTATTAAGAATTTTTTCCTGTAAATAACAATTAGCAATCAACCAGTCAGTCGATTTCCAATCGGTGGCAATAGGAATAAAATTCTGTGCCAATTTAGGTTCCAATGCCAAAATTTCCCAGGCAATTCCGCCTCCTACAGAACCGCCTATAAGTGCAAACAAATTATCAATTTTTAAAATGCGAAGCCCTTCAATAAAAATACGGGCAATATCTCTGGCAATAAAATCCTGATAATTTTCAATTATAATAGAATTGAATCCATTTCCAGGCACATCAAAAGCAATTATAGTATATTTTCTGATATCAATAGTTTTGTCAATTCCAACCAAATCGTTCCACCAGCCTGCTTCTCCAACAACTTGTGAATTTCCGGTCAGGGCATGATTAATCAAAATAACAGGTGCTGTATGCAAAGGCGCACCAAAAACCTGGTACGAAAGATTCAGAGAGGGGTATTTTGCACCATTCTCGGTGACAAAATCAGATATAATAAGATGTAATGGTTTATTTTCCAATTTCAAATCTTTAAAAGGATTGATGATGGAAACATTAGAAAGAAAGTCAGAAGTAAACTTTATTGTCGTTATCTTTTCCGCTATGCGGATAGAATGTAGCACCTTCTTCGTTTGCAAAGGGTTGCTAAGCTTTCATTGGGTCTATTCCCTCGAGCTTTCTTTATAACATTTCAATACGTTTATGAACTTTCAGGACACAAAGTAACTACTATTTTTTCAAACAAACAAATTTTGCTGATTTACTTTTAAAACAGCTGTAACAAAACAAACAAACGCAAGCCATTACTGAACACAAAATTCAGAAATCACCTGCGTTTGAAACCTATATTTACAATGCTATGCTTAGATAAAAAGTGTTTCATTTTCTTTAGAATACATCAAAAACGTTAAAGAATCAGATGCCTTTTTTTGTTCTTTAAAATCAGCATCCGCATTAATACCAAATCTATTATTTGTTAATTCTATTCTATTTTCTTTTTCTTCATTGTTATTAGTCCTTATCTCCCTGATAAAGTCTAATGCTCTAGTGATTAATCTTCTTGTGTTCATGATGTTTAAATTTAATTAATTATTGACTATTGTTGTTTGTGATTTAAATATATTCCTAAATAAAAAACCCTTTTGGATTATTATACCAAAAGGGTTTATATACTATAAACGATTCTTTTGGATATCAACAGACCAGCATCTTTGCGCAAAGCATAGAGACTGTAAACTGTTTTTGCTGTTTAATGTTAATAATAATCATCTATTATTCTTTTTTTGAATTTTAATTATTTGTCTTTTTAACAAAAAAGCCTCCCGATTTTTCAGGAGGCTTTTGCTATATATTTTAATCTTATTTGAATAAATAAATTAAGCTATCGCACTCCTGCAGATTTCCTTAGTCTGAACCATCGATTTTATACAAATAATAAAATTCATTTTGTCTTTTTATTTAGAGTCACAAAGATATAAATTATTCTTTACAACCCGTATTTTTTTAAAGATTTTTTCTGTTAGAATAACTAATTAACAGTTCTTTATGTTTTTTAACGACAATTTACTATTGTCAACCAAAAATACAAACCAAACAAGAGCTTTTTTACTCCAGAAAATTTAAAAATTAACTCTATTCCACTCTTTTGATTTGTTATTTCAAAGATATAACCGAAAACACAATTAGATATTAATTCTATTTTAAATTAATATTAATTATAAAGTATCAAAAACAGCTTTTAAATCAGCTTTTAAATCATCGATATCTTCAAGACCTACTGACAATCGAATTAAATCTTGAGAAACTCCTGAAGTTAATTGTTGCTCTTCTGACAATTGCTGATGTGTAGTGCTTGCCGGATGAATAACCAATGATTTGGTGTCACCTATATTGGCCAGCAATGAAAACAATTTTGTTTCATCGGCTACTTTTTTAGCGGCATCAAAACCACCTTTCAATCCAAAAGTCAATAATCCGCTTTGCCCTTTTGGCAAATATTGTTGTGCTAAATCATAATACCTGCTGGATTTCAATCCTGGATAATTTACCCAGGCTACCTGATCCTGAGATTCTAACCATTGTGCCAGTTCCAGCGCATTCTGACTGTGTTTCCGGATACGTACTGATAAAGTTTCTAATCCCTGAATAATCTGAAACGCATTAAACGGGCTCAAAGCTGCTCCGTAATCACGCAAACCTTCAATTCTGACTTTAGCAATAAAAGCTGCAGCTCCTAATGCTTCGTGATAAACTAATCCGTGATAACCAGCATTAGGCTCTGTAAATTCAGGAAAACGACCACTGCTCCAGTCAAATGTTCCCGCATCAACAATAGCACCTCCTAATGAAGTTCCGTTTCCGGCAATATATTTTGTCAAAGAATGAATAACAATATCTGCCCCATGCTCAATTGGTCGCAATAAAGCCGGCGAAGCCACCGTATTATCAACAATAAAAGGCACTTTTATTTTTTTTGCTTCTGCCGAGATTGCTTTTAAATCCAACACATCTAATTTTGGATTTCCTAAACTTTCCACAAAAAACAATTTTGTATTTGCTGTAGCGGCTTTAGCAAAATTAGCCGCATCTGAAGGATCTACAAAAGTGGTTGTAATTCCCAAACGAGGTAAAGTTGAACTAAATAAATTAAAAGTTCCTCCGTACAAACTGCTGGAAGCCACAATATGATCTCCGGTTTTAAGTATGGCTAACAACGCTGTAAAGATCGCTGCTGTTCCTGAAGCAGTAACTACTGCTGCAATTCCACCTTCTAAAGCAGCCAGACGCTGTTCTAAAATATCATTAGTAGGATTGTTCAATCTTGTGTAAATATAACCCGGTTCTGCCAGACCAAATAAATTAGCCGCATGTTCTGAATTATTAAACACATAAGAAGAAGTCTGATAAATAGGAACAGCTCTTGTTCCGGCGTGTTTTGTTACATCATGTCCTGCATGTAAAGCATTAGTTTCAAATTTTAAGGTACTCATGTCTATTTTGTTTATGATTAATTAGTAAAAAAAAAGCCTCCAGGTTTCCCGGGAGGCTTTGCTAAATCTATATTTTAAATTTAAGCAATAGTGAACCCGCAGAATATATTCTGTTTCATGGTACACATCATTGCTTTTGATATTTTCATTTTTTTTTAAATTTCTGAATCAAATTTACGTAAGTATTTTTTCAAAATCCTATTATTTTTAAATAAATTAACATTTTTCAAGCCTGCTTTTTTTCTTTAAAAAATTAGCTAAGATTAATTTACATTTCAAAAATGGTTTCATACCTTTGCACCTCAAAATACAAGAGGAAAAATTTGAACTGATTGCAACCTCTTCATAATGAAACGAATTCATTATGAGTACTGAAAAATTTTCAGTAGAAAAAAATGCTAAAGCAGAAACTCTCCTTTAGTCCTTTTTGCAATTATTTTTCCTCGCTTAATTTATAAAAAATTATAATTATGGCCTATTTATTTACGTCAGAATCTGTGAGTGAAGGACATCCGGATAAAATTGCGGATCAAATTTCAGATGCTTTAATTGATAATTTCCTGGCATTTGATGCTGACTCAAAAGTTGCCTGCGAAACTTTAGTAACAACTGGTCAGGTGATTCTTGCCGGAGAGGTGAAATCAAATACATATCTTGATGTTCAGCAAATTGCCCGTGATGTAATCAAAAAAATTGGTTATACCAAAAGCGAATATATGTTTGAAGCGAATTCATGCGGTATTCTTTCGGCTATTCACGAACAATCAGCAGATATTAATCAGGGGGTTGACCGTAAAAGTCCTGAAGAGCAAGGAGCGGGTGATCAGGGAATGATGTTTGGTTATGCTACTAATGAAACTGAAAACTACATGCCTCTGGCTCTTGATTTATCTCATAAACTTTTAAAAGAACTGGCTGCTTTAAGACGTGAAAATAATGAAATTACTTATTTACGTCCGGATGCTAAATCTCAGGTAACTTTAGAATACAGTGATGACAATATCCCTGTTCGCATTGACGCAATCGTAATCTCTACGCAACATGATGATTTTGATGAAGAAGCTGCGATGCTTGCTAAAATCAAAAAAGACATTGTTGAGATTTTGATTCCGAGAATCATTGCTAAAAACCCGGAACATGCTCACTTATTTAATGATAAAATCAACTACCATATTAACCCAACAGGAAAATTCGTAATTGGAGGACCTCACGGAGATACCGGATTAACAGGAAGAAAAATCATTGTTGATACTTACGGTGGAAAAGGAGCTCATGGTGGTGGTGCTTTCTCCGGAAAAGACCCAAGTAAGGTAGACCGTAGTGCAGCTTATGCGACACGTCATATCGCTAAAAACTTAGTTGCAGCAGGTGTTGCTGATGAAATTCTGGTACAGGTTTCTTATGCAATTGGTGTTGCCGAACCAATGGGCATATTTATTGAAACTTACGGAACTTCCAAAGTGAATTTAACAAATGGAGAAATTGCTAAAAAAGTGGAAGCTATTTTTGACATGCGTCCTTACTTTATCGAGCAACGTTTAAAATTAAGAAATCCTATTTACAGCGAAACAGCAGCTTACGGACACATGGGACGTACTCCTGAAGTAGTTACAAAAACTTTCTCAGCTCCCGGAGGTGAAGAAAAAACTGTAACTGTTGAATTGTTTACATGGGAAAAACTGGACTATGTTGACCAGATAAAAACAGCATTTGGATTGTAACATCTATCATACTATTACATTAAGGCTGCCTTTTTAGGCAGCCTTTTTTTGTAGGATTATTTTTTGTTACTTAGTAAAAAAATAATCTATGGCTTCATTTCCTTCTTTTCAAAAAATAATCAAAGAAACGCATACTACTTTTTTACGATTTCCACTCGAAATTATTATTGCTATTACCGGTACCATTTGCGCAATTGATGCTACTAATGAAACCAATCGACATACCCAAGAGTTGTTTACGAAAATTATTATGGGATGCTCCCTGTGTCTGGTTTTGTTCTTATCAATTTCTTTATACTTTCTAAATGATAAAAAAAGTAGCATACTCCGATTTATTAGTAGTTTAATTTCAGGGGCTTTGGTTTTTGTGTTCGTATTTCAATTTTCAGAACGTATCAAGCAATTCGAAACCTATCAGTTTCTGGCGCTCAATCTGGCTTTGCATTTACTGGTTTCTTTTGCTGCATTTATTAATAAAAAATATAATGAAGGTGCTTTTTGGGAATTTAACAAACAACTCTTCCTTCGTATCCTGACTTCAGCTTTATACAGTATCGTTATTTATGCGGGACTTTCATTTGCTTTACTGGCAACTCATCATTTATTTAATATTGATTATTACAATGAAATTTACCTTGATTTATTTTATGTGATTTTTGGAATCTTTAATACCGTATTTTTTCTTTCCGGCATTCCAGAAACAAACAACCCAAATGCACCATTACACTTAAACTACCCGATTACTTTAAAAAAATTCACTCAGTTTGTCCTAATCCCTTTAATTAGTATCTATTTCTTGATTTTATTATCTTATGAAATAAAAATTATTGCTTTATTTTCTCTGCCTGTAGGATGGGTTTCTAATTTGATTTTAGTTTTTGCCATTTTTGGAGTTCTTTCTTTATTATTAATTCACCCTATTGCAAATGAGAAAGGAAATGTTTGGATGCGTACCTTTCACAAATGGTTTTATTATTTATTAGTTCCTCTGATAGGACTTTTATTTTGGGCCATTTTGTACAGAATCAATCTTTATGGATTTACACATGAACGCTATTACGTATTAGCACTTTCGATTTGGCTGACTATTTTAACAGTATATTTTATTTTTAATCAAAAATCTCAAATAAGATTTATACCTATTAGCATGTGTCTGATTGCTCTGTTAACCATATTAGGTCCGCAAAGTGCTGATTCGGTTTCAAAAAGAAGCCAGTTAGATCGCTTTGAAAATTATATTACGAGACAAAAATCTACTTTAACTATTGAAGAAGAAAAAGACTTAAGCAGTATTGTAAGCTTTATTAACGACAATTACGGCATCAAAGAATTAATTCCTATCGCTAACAAATTAGCTGATTTAAAGAAAAAAGACAAAAACCCAGGCGATTCTCAAATCATGGAAGCCTTGGGCTATACTTATCGCGGGAGATACTATAATGAAAATGATAAAAAAGAAAATTTTTATTACAGCTATTACAATGCTGACGGAATGAATATTGAAAAAGTTCAGGGATATGACTTTGCTTTTGAAATAAGCAATAACAATAATTTAAACTGTGAAAATTGTTTGGATTTAAATGGAAAAAAATATTCAATTACCTACAGTAAAAAGGATTATGGAATTGAATTAAAAATCAATAATGATATCATTCCGCTACCAATAAATAATTTCATTCTGCAAAACAAAACTTTGCTTCATGATAATAACAAAAAAATCGTCCAGACAGTTATCACCAAAGATTATGACATTCAATTGAATTACCGGTCCTTAGATGGAGAAAACAAAGACAACAAAATAACACTAAACTGGTTTTCTATAAATGCTTTATTAAAAATGAAGTAAAATATAAGAATGGTATATCTCAAAAAAACATCTGAATTTCAATAAAAAACCTGTTTTTAATCAAAATAATTTAGTTTAAAAAAAAGAGTGACAAAGTTTAAAATTTACCTATTTTTACAAATCAATAAGTAAAAACCCCTAAAATCGTAACACCGTAATGCACATAGCAGTAGCAGGAAATATAGGATCAGGAAAAACCACTTTAACCGCTTTACTATCCAAAAACTTTAAATGGGAACCGCATTATGAAGATGTAGTAGACAACCCTTATCTGGATGATTTTTATCACCAAATGGAACGCTGGTCTTTCAACCTCCAAATTTATTTCCTCAACAGTCGTTTTCGTCAGGTGATGCAAATTCGCGAAAGTGGAAAAAAGGTAATTCAGGATCGCACCATTTATGAAGATGCTTACATCTTTGCTCCCAATCTTTACGCCATGGGATTAATGACGAACCGTGATTTCCAAAATTATTCTACTCTTTTTGAGTTAATGGAATCTACTGTGAAAGCACCTGATTTATTAATTTACCTCAGAAGTTCTATTCCAAATTTAGTGGGACAAATCCACAAACGAGGACGCGAATATGAAAACTCTATTTCGATTGATTATCTAAGCCGTCTGAATGAACGCTACGAGGCCTGGATTCACACCTATAACAAAGGAAAATTACTAATTATTGATGTCGATAAAATTAACTTTGTTGACAATCCGGAAGACTTAGGAAACATCATTGAACGCATCAACGCCGAATTAAACGGATTGTTTTAAATTCATATAAAAAATGCCCCGTAATTGCGGGGCATTTTTTATATGATAAACTTACTTTTTATGAGCACAACAACTTCCTTTAGAAGTTCCTGAAGGTATAATAAACTTTCCATTTGCATCATAATGAGATAAGCACATTTCTTTTTGTTCAGGAGTGCATTGCAAACTATCACACATTTTAGCACATTCCTCTTTAGACATTGTTGCCATTTTAGACATATCACAATGTCCTATCATAGCATGATTATGATGCTCACAGTTTTTATTGGTACAACCTTTGGCAATGCATTCTTCTTCAGACATAGAAGTACAAGTTCCGATAGTCGTGCAACAAGAAGCAGTTGTTGCAATGGTATGGCTTCCATTTCCCAGAATGGGAGCAATAACTAAGCCTATCAAACAAGTTAACTTAATTAAAATATTCATTGAAGGTCCGGAAGTATCTTTAAAAGGATCCCCAACAGTATCGCCTGTTACTGCTGCTTTATGCGCATCAGAACCTTTATAGGTCATTTCTCCATTAATCATTACTCCTGCTTCAAAAGATTTCTTTGCATTATCCCACGCACCTCCTGCATTGTTTTGAAAAACAGCCCAAAGCACTCCGGAAACTGTTACACCAGCCATATAACCTCCAAGCATTTCGGCAATTAACTGGTTATTGCTTCCATAAACTAATTTACCCAGTATAACAATTGCTATTGGAAAGCCGATTGTCAAAACTCCCGGTAACATCATTTCGCGAAGCGCCGCTTTGGTAGAAATATCTACACATTTAGCATATTCGGGTTTTGCCGTTCCTTCCATAATCCCCGGAATTTCTTTGAACTGGCGACGTACTTCATACACCATATCCATTGCTGCTTTTCCAACTGAATTCATTGCTAAAGCCGAAAAAACTACCGGAATCATTCCGCCTACAAATAACATGGCTAAAACTGGTGCTTTAAAAATATTAATTCCGTCAATTCCTGTAAAAGTGACATATGCAGCAAATAATGCTAATGAAGTCAAAGCTGCTGAAGCAATAGCAAAACCTTTACCGGTTGCTGCGGTAGTATTCCCTACTGAATCTAAAATATCAGTACGGGTACGAACTTCTTTAGGCAATTCACTCATTTCGGCAATTCCGCCGGCATTATCTGAAATAGGACCAAAAGCATCAATAGCTAATTGCATGGCTGTTGTAGCCATCATAGCCGAAGCTGCTAAAGCTACTCCGTAAAAACCAGCCAAAGCATAAGAAGACCAAATTGCTGCTGCAAATAATAAAACGGTAGGAAAAGTAGAAATCATTCCCGTAGCTAAACCTGCAATTACGTTTGTTCCTGCTCCTGTTGAAGATTTCTGAACAATTGCCATCACTGGTTTTGTTCCGAGGCCTGTATAATATTCTGTCACAGATGAAATTACGCCACCTACAACCAAACCAATGATTGTCGCATAAAAAACACGCATCGAAGAAATATCCTGACTCCCTTCACCAAAAAACTCCATTTTCATGGTTTGAGGCAGCATATACTGAACTAAAAAGAAACAACTCACTGCTGTTAAAACAATGGCAACCCAGTTCCCAATATTCAAAGCTTTTTGAACCTGAGCTTCCTTAGCATTATCATCTGAAATTTTCACTAATAATGTTCCAATAATAGAAAATAAAATTCCAAAACCTGCAATAGACATTGGTAATAAAATAGGACCAATTCCGCCAAAAGCATCCTGAATATTTCCACCCATATCTTTAATAACATAGTTTCCTAAAACCATAGCTGCCAAAACGGTTGCCACATAAGAACCAAACAAATCAGCTCCCATTCCGGCAACATCCCCAACATTATCCCCAACATTATCAGCAATAGTAGCCGGATTTCTTGGATCATCTTCCGGAATTCCTGCTTCTACTTTCCCAACTAAATCGGCTCCTACATCGGCAGCTTTAGTATAAATGCCGCCACCCACACGGGCAAAAAGAGCTATAGACTCCGCTCCGAGCGAGAATCCTGCTAAAGTTTCCAGAACAATGGTCATGTCTTCTGTAGAAGTCCATGTTCCGTCCATAAAAAAATGAAAAAAGAAAATAAAGAAAGAAGTTAATCCTAAAACTGCTAAACCGGCCACACCCAATCCCATTACAGTTCCGCCGCCAAAAGAAACTTTTAAAGCCTGAGGTAAACTGGTACGGGCAGCCTGAGTAGTTCGAACATTCGTTTTAGTGGCGATTTTCATACCCATATTTCCCGCTAATGCAGAAAAAAATGCGCCAATTATAAAGGCAATTACAATCAATAAGTGTGTTTTAACACCCGGCAAAAAAGTAATCCCTGCTAAAACAATACTGGCAAAAAACACAAAAACAGCCAGTAAACGGTATTCTGCTTTAAGAAAAGCCAGAGCACCTTCATAAATATAATCAGAAATTGAAGCCATTTTGCCGTCGCCGGGATCTTGTTTCAGTACCCAGGCACGTTTAACAAACATAAAAATAAGTCCTAATAATGCCATAAAAACTGGCACCCAAATCATAATTGCATTCATAAATTCGTTTTGGTTTAAGGTTAATATTCAACAGTATACGAACGAATTTAAACAAAAAAAGCAATACTCCGGAGGAATATTGCTTTTTTTATAAAATATGCAGGTAAAAATTATTTAATACTAAATAATCCTTCCGGTTTGTTTTCAATTGCATTAAAACGATCTGTACATTCTTTGATGATGTTTTTAGCCTCGCTTAAATTACCCCAGCCTTCAACATCTACCTTTTTATTTTCAAGATCTTTATACACCTGAAAAAAGTGTTCAATTTCTTTTAGCAAATGAGGGTTTACATCTGACAAATCATTCAATGAATTCCAGATAGGATCAGAAACAGGTACGCAAATAATTTTTTCGTCCGGACCTTTATCATCTGCCATGTGGAAAACACCAATTGGTTTTACTTCTATCACACATCCCGGGAATGTTGGCTCATTAATCAAAACCAATACATCAAGAGGATCTCCGTCTAAGGCTAATGTTTCAGGAATAAATCCGTAATCAGCAGGATACATCATCGAAGAAAATAACATTCTGTCAAAACGCATTCTTTTAATTTCGAAGTCGTATTCATATTTATTTCTACTTCCTCTTGGAATTTCGATTAAAACATCGAAAGTGTTTATTTTGTCTGCAGTCATTTTTATTTATTATCTTAAGTTGAATTTATTTGGGCACAAAAGTAATTTAAATCCTCTTTTATAGCAAAACATTTCTATTTAAAAGACATTCAAATTATTCTTTTACTTTTTGTTTATCTAGAAATAAAATCCGAAGGAACCTTTTACAGAAAATCGTTGGGTATCAGGTGTGTTTAAATAATTTCCACGCCAGGCAAAATCAATTCTGAAAACTTTAAAAATGTTCCCTATTCCGGCACTGTATTCCCAATATATATCTTCTGGTGCTACATAGGTTAATCCGGAAGCATTTATAGCCCTGTTAGCGTCTGAAATAGTTCCGTAAACGGCTCGTGCACCTATAATTTCTCTCCAGTTTAACTTTCGCATAAAAGGAATTCTGGAAAACAAACGTCCCTGAAAATTATGTTCCCATTGCAGTGTTGCATACTGATCAGAAACAAATTCATAAAAGTTAAGATTACTAAAGGTATTCTCGATTGTAAAGTAAGATTGATTTCCCGGAATCACACTCAACAATCCTAATGGGACTGTTCCGTAAATTTTACCTAATTCTAATGTGAGATCAGTTCGCCCTAAAGGTCCTATGATTATTGGCTGTTTGTAATACAATTGCAGTTTATCATAATTAAAATCACTATCCAGCAAACCTTTAAAACCATGACTGTAATTGATAAAAAAGCGACTAAAAGGACTGTCTACATTGCTTCTTTCTACTCCGTAACCAATCGTTTTTCTGTTAGGGGTGAATTCCACCTGAAAATTTACTTCGGATTGTTTTACATCACTTCTGGTTGTCGTTTGTGAGGCATCAGTAAAATAATCCAGACTAAAAGTATCTGAAGCCGATTCTAAAGTTCTATATGAAAATCCGGTTTGAAAAGTCAAATTTTTAACGGGCTCTATTTCTACAGCTGCATTAGACAAATTTATATTAGTAAGCTTTCCATTATTTCCTGTTGAAAATAACGAAGATGAAGCAAAACTTCTTCCTAAAACATCATTCGTAGTGGTCAAACTTGCTCCTATTTGTTCTACATCCCGCCTGTTTCCTGCTGAAATAATAATTCGCTTTTTCTTATCAATCATCCATTTTCCGGACAATCCGTATTTAAATTTATTATCATCAAACCCATAAGCAGTATATCCTTGCAGTCTCCAGGGATCATTAGGACCAAAATACGTTCTTCCTCCGGTGCGGATTCTGATACCTTCTACTTCATTGTAACCAAATGTCGAAAAAATAGGTCCGTAATCAAAATGCCCAAACTGAATGTAACCGCTTCCCAGTATAGAGACCAGATTATATAATTGCTTGAATTTTTTTACCGTTTGTAAGGTATCCAGCATTTTATAAATACCTCTTTCGTCTTTATTCAGGTTCTCAAAACGATTTTCATCCCAATATCTATCGGATTTATTATAGACCTCATTATCAATAAAATTGACTTCTTCTTTATAGAAAGAAGCCGGTTTTTCAATATTAAATTGATGATTCTGATACAAAGTAGTTCGTTTTCCATATACTCCTTTTGATTCTTCTTTTTTATTTAAAGCAAAATCAGACATCATATGATCACGAGTCAACAAGAAAACAGAATCATTTTGCACCTCAAATTCCTGTTCGATATAAATATCTTTGACCCAG
This sequence comes from Flavobacterium plantiphilum, assembly GCF_046000495.1. NCBI lineage: Bacteria > Pseudomonadati > Bacteroidota > Flavobacteriia > Flavobacteriales > Flavobacteriaceae > Flavobacterium > Flavobacterium plantiphilum. The sequence goes on along the minus strand of NZ_JBELQA010000005.1, from coordinate 318,198 downwards.
TTAATATTAGCACTCTTAGTAACTGCCATATTAATTTTTTTGATTGCAAAAGTGGTATCGTTAACCCAAAAATCTCCTTTAAAAGTCAGCTCATTTTTTCTTCTTGGATAAAATAAAATATTGTAGCACCATTTTTTATCAATAAAAGCACTGTCAGTCAGTACATAATTATAGACATCAATTCCTGTTTTAGATAACGGACTGGTAAAGCTTTTATCAAAAAAAGTTAAATGATTATTATAGATATCATAATCTGAATATAAATCTTTAACAAAAGATAAAATTTGCTGATTATCACTAAATCCGGAATTCTTGTTAGCTTTCAGTTTCTCTTTTACCTTATTAAGCTTATTACTTCCGTAAACATCTGACAAAGATTCGTTTATAAAAATAGGCAAATAAGTTTTCCCTGTAACTTTAGAAGTATCGACATGCTTAAAAACAAACTCCATTCCTTTAAAGAGTTTACTTTTCATAAAAGCACTATCAATAGTGTTCATGTCAAATTCTACTTTTTCATACTTTTCCATTTGATACTGATCAAACTGGTACAATCCGTTCTTTCGCTTTCGTTCCCAAATTTTTCTCAGAATATCTAATGCCGGATTATTTTTTTTGGAAGTTTTTCCGGTATAGATAACCACTTCTTTTAATTCTTCGGTATCTTTAAGTACAACCTTAAAATTATAGTTTACGGCTTTTTCTAACGTGATTTCACTATCAGAAAATCCTACTGAAGTAACTTTCAGAGTAGTAAAAGTCTTAGGAGATTCAATATAAAAGCGACCATCTTCATTGGACATTACCCCTAAATTAGCTCCTTTCAACACTACATTTGCGAAAGGAACCGGCTGATTGGATTTATCAACTACTATACCGCTCACTTTGGTCTGAGCAAAAAGGCTTGAAAAAACAGTGCATATAAATAATGCTAAAAAAAGGTATTTCTTATCCATGTAGTAAATTTAAAAAAAAAGCTTCATCAAACTAACGTAAGATGAAGCTTCAATAGTATCTGATATGTATTATTTATACATTACTTTCTTTACTGCTTTTACAACATCAGCTGCATTAGGCAACCAATCTTTCAACAATACAGGAGAATAAGGTGCCGGTGTATCAGCAGTTGTAATTCTCTGAATTGGAGCGTCAAGAAAATCAAAAGCCTGTTCCTGAACAATATAAGTAATCTCAGAAGAAATACTGGCAAACGGCCAGGCTTCTTCAAGAACAACTAAACGATTTGTTTTCTTAACTGATTTTAAGATAGCATCTTTATCCATTGGACGAACCGTTCTTAAATCGATAATTTCACAAGATATTCCCTCTTTAGCCAATTCATCTGCAGCAATAAATGCTTCTTTGATAATTTTTCCAAAAGAAACAATAGTTACATCAGTCCCTTCTCTTTTCACATCAGCAACTCCAATAGGAATTACATATTCTCCATCAGGAACTTCACCTTTGTCACCATACATTTGCTCCGATTCCATGAAAATCACCGGATCATTATCACGAATGGCAGATTTTAAAAGTCCTTTTGCATCATACGGATTTGATGGAACAATTACTTTAAGCCCAGGAGTATTAGCAAACCAGTTTTCTAAAGCCTGAGAGTGAGTAGCTCCTAATTGCCCTGCAGAAGCTGTTGGTCCACGAAAAACAATAGGCACATCAAATTGTCCACCTGTCATCTGACGCATCTTGGCAGCGTTATTAATAATTTGATCAATACCTACTAAACAGAAGTTAAAAGTCATGTATTCTACAATTGGTCGGCAACCATTCATGGCAGAACCTACTGCTATTCCAGTAAAACCAAGTTCAGCAATTGGAGTATCAATAACTCTTTTTTCACCAAACTCAGCAAGCATTCCTTTCGAAGCTTTGTATGCTCCATTGTATTCTGCAACTTCTTCGCCCATTAAATATATGGATTCATCGTGACGCATTTCTTCGCTCATCGCTTCACAAATGGCCTCTCTAAATTGTATTGTTCTCATATTTATATTGTATGTTGAATTTTCTGAAGAGCAAAAATAAATATTTTAAACCATTTAATGCATAAATTAACTTAAATAATCCGCCCTAAAATCTAACATCTTATTGTTGGTATGTGAATATCCCGCATTTATACTGTTATTTCTTCCTTTTCAAAACAACAAAAAACAACGGTCTTTCATTGGTAAGTGTTTATTGATGACTAATTATTCGAAATATTGTTCTAATTTTGTAATTCAATCTACGAATATTATAAAATATCCAAACATGAAAATACTAGTTTGCATCAGTCATGTTCCTGATACTACCTCAAAAATTAATTTTACTAACGCTGATACTGAATTTGATATTAACGGCGTACAATATGTTATCAATCCAAATGATGAGTTCGGACTAACACGTGCCATCTGGTTTCAGGAGCAACAAGGAGCTACTGTCACTGTAGTAAATGTTGGCGGACCGGAAACTGAACCTACATTAAGAAAAGCCTTAGCCATTGGAGCTAATGACGCAATTCGTATCAACGCTAAGCCTACCGATGGTTTTTTTGTTGCTAAACAATTAGCCGAAGTAATCAAAAATGGCGGTTATGATTTAATCATCGCAGGAAAAGAATCCTTAGATTATAATGGAGGAATGGTTCCGGGAATGGTTGCCGGAATTTTAGGATATAATTTCCTGAATTCATGTATCAATATCACTGTTGATGGTTCAAATGTAAAAGCTGTACGTGAAATTGATGGCGGAAAAGAAACCATCACAACTTCGTTACCATTAATCATTGGAGGGCAAAAAGGTATTGTTGAAGAAAAAGATTTACGCATTCCGAATATGAGAGGTATTATGACTGCCAGAACAAAAACTTTAAATGTTGTTGAACCGATTGAAGCTACTGTAAATACAAAAGCGGTAAAGTTTGAAAAACCAGCTCCAAAATCAGCAATCAAAATGGTCTCTGTAGATAATTTAGACGAATTAATTAATTTGTTACACAACGAAGCAAAGGTTATTTAAGATTTTAAATTGCAGATTTTAGATTGCAAACTGCAGTTTAAAACTTCTCTTAATCCTTAATTTAAAATATAATATAAATCGAGTTTTTAGTTTCCAGATTCTGAAATCTGAAATCTAAATTCTGAAATCTGAAATCATCATGTCAATATTAATATATGCCGAATCAGCCGAAGGAAAATTTAAAAAAGTAGCCTTTGAAATTGCTTCCTATGCTAAAAAAGTAGCTGAATCCCTTGGAACAACTGTTACTGCTTTAACGGTAAACATCGAAAATGTTTCTGAATTATCTAAATACGGAGTAGACAAAGTATTAAAAGTAAGCAACGATAAATTAACTGAATTTAACGCCAAAGCTTACGCTGACGTTATAAAACAAGCTGCTCAACAGGAAAATACAAAACTTGTTATTCTTTCTTCCAGCACAAACAGCATCTATCTTTCTTCCTTACTGGCGGTAAGTTTAGAAGCCGGATTTGCATCAAATGTGGTTGGACTACCGGTAAGCACCAGCCCGTTTCAGGTAAAAAGAAATGCTTTTTCTAACAAAGCATTCAACATAACCGAAATCAATACCGATGTAAAAGTAATTGGCTTAGCTAAAAACTCTTATGGGATTTTTGAAAACGCATCAGCTTTAACTGAAGAAACATTCAGTCCAAACATTGGAGACAATGATTTTGGAATAAAAACAGAATCCGTTGAAAAGTCATCAGGAAAAGTTGCTATTGCTGATGCCGACATTGTAGTTTCCGGCGGTCGCGGATTAAAAGGTCCGGAAAACTGGGGCTTAATCGAAGATTTAGCTGCTGTTTTAGGAGCTGCAACAGCTTGTTCTAAACCAGTTTCAGACTTAGGATGGAGACCACATGCTGAACACGTAGGACAAACAGGAAAACCGGTTGCTACTAATTTGTATATTGCAGTTGGAATTTCCGGAGCCATCCAGCACATTGCAGGAATCAATGCTTCAAAAGTAAAAGTGGTTATCAATACAGATCCTGAAGCTCCTTTCTTTAAAGTGGCTGACTACGGAATTGTTGGTGATGCATTTGAGGTTGTTCCTGAATTAATTGAAAAACTAAAGGTATTCAAAGCACAAAACTCATAATACTATTTTCAATCTAAAAATTCTGCCCAGTAAAATAAGATAGTTGTATCTTTGCTTATTGGCAGATTTTTTAATTAATATTGCAGCCGGAAAATAATTTCAAACAAAAAAACCTACATTTTTCATTTCAACAATTATGAGCTTAGTCAAACTATCCATAAAAGGAATTTCATACAGCCAAACACAAAATGGGGCCTACGCTTTGATTTTGAATGAAGTAGACGGCGAGAGAAAATTACCTATTGTAATAGGAGCTTTCGAAGCACAATCCATTGCTATTGCTTTAGAAAAAGAGATAAAACCACCACGTCCGCTAACCCATGATTTGTTTAAAAATTTTGCTGAGCGATTTGACATTGTAGTAAAACAAGTTATCATTCACAAACTTGTTGATGGCGTATTTTACTCCAGTATCATTTGCGAAAGAGATAAAATTGAAGAGATTATAGATGCTCGAACTTCTGATGCTATAGCTTTAGCCCTTCGTTTTAACGCTCCTATTTTTACCTATAAAAATATTCTGGACAAAGCCGGTATTTATCTTAAAACAAATCCTTCAGAAACCGATAAAGAAAATCAGGAAATGGATGACATTATTTCCAATCCGGAATCTTTTACAGGCGAAGCAGAAAGCGGAAGAGCTTACATCAAATACAGTCTTCAGGAATTAAATGATTTATTAATTCAGGCTGTTGAACAGGAAGATTATGAAAAAGCCGCAAAAATAAGAGACGAAATTTCAAAAAGAGAATCATAATGGATAATTTGGTTATTTGTTAATTCGAATAACCAAAATTAGCAATAACCAAATCAACATTAGTAATGAAGCAATATTTAGATTTAGTAAAACATGTGATGGAAAACGGCTGCCAGAAAGGTGACCGTACAGGAACAGGAACTAAAAGTGTTTTTGGTTATCAAATGCGTTTCGATTTGAGCGAAGGTTTCCCAATGGTTACTACCAAAAAATTACACCTTAAATCTATTATACACGAATTACTGTGGTTTCTTAAAGGGGAAACAAACATTAGTTATCTCAAAGAAAACGGAGTAAAAATATGGGATGCATGGGCGGATAAAAACGGAGACTTAGGTCCTGTATATGGTCACCAATGGCGTAATTGGAATAGTGAAGAAATCGATCAGATCTCGGATTTAATTCAGGAATTAAAAACAAATCCTAACAGTCGCAGAATGCTGGTTTCAGCATGGAATCCTTCGGTATTACCGGATACCACAAAATCTTTTGAAGAAAATGTAGCTAACAATAAAGCTGCTTTACCTCCCTGTCATGCCTTTTTTCAGTTTTATGTAGCCAATGGCAAATTATCCTGCCAGCTATATCAAAGAAGTGCTGACATCTTTTTGGGTGTTCCATTTAACATTGCTTCTTACGCCTTACTTACTATGATGATTGCACAGGTATGCGATCTGGAACCGGGTGAATTCATCCATACTTTTGGTGATGCGCACATTTACAACAATCATTTTGAACAAATCGAATTGCAGTTATCACGTGAACCAAAACCATTACCAAAAATGATTTTAAATCCCGAAATAAAAGACATTTTTGATTTCAGCTATAATGATTTTACCCTCGTGGGCTATGAACCTCACGAGACCATAAAAGGAAACGTAGCGGTATAAAAAAAGCGTTTTAGATTATACCTCTAAAACGCTGTTTTCAGCTCCTGCAAATTCGTTCCACTTAAAAGAATCCGCTTCACTTTCGTTGATATATTTACCGTCAACTAAATATTTAAATTCATAAGCGGTATCTTTATTTAAATCAAAAACTCCCTTAAAAGTACCATTTTTCAATTTACTTAAAGTACCTGCTTCAGGATTCCAATTGTTAAAATCGCCTACAACAGAAACTTCTGCAGCTTCTTTTGCCTCAATAGAAAATGTAACTTTACAAACTGGTTTTGATTTTATAAATTGTTTTTTAATTGACATAACTGTTTCATTTTTAGATTTATGAAACAAAGTAAAACATTTTAATTGAAGTTTTAACATTCAAAAGAACGATTTAGCATAATACTTAATAAAATGTTAAAAACTAGCAAATTAAGCAAATATTGAAGGATTAAATTTTAAAAAAACAAAAAAGCATAAAGCTAAATTCTATTTATTCTCCTGCGCTAACAAGCATTTCCAAATTAAATTTTATCTTTATAGTCAAAAAAAAAGCAGCCTATGAAATCAGATCAACATGAATTATACGAATATGCCAGAAAACGTATAAAACAAAAAAAAAGGGTTTATTTTCATTTTGTTTTATTGTTTTTAGCAGGCATCTTTTTATTTGTATCGACAAAAGTTTTTCACTTTAATGAAAATGCAAATTGGCATATCTGGTTAATTACAGCATGGTTATTTTTATTTATTTTACACTTTATAAAAGTTTTTATAACCGATCGTTTTATGAGTAAGAATTGGGAAAGAGAACAAATCGATCGTTTAGTTGCCAGACAACAACAAAAAATTGACGAATTAAGCAATCAATTAAACGAAGAACATCCTACTATAAATAAGCATTAATGATTACAATGATTGCAGCTGCTGCTGAAAACAAGGCTCTGGGAAAAGACAACCAATTAATCTGGCATTTACCTAATGACTTTAAACGATTTAAAAGCCTGACTACGGGACATCATATTATAATGGGAAGAAAAACTTTTGAGAGTTTTCCAAAACCTCTTCCTAACCGCACACATATTATAATAACCCGGCAAAACGATTATCAGGCAGAAGGCTGTATAATTGTTGACAGTATTGAAAAAGCTATTGAAAAATGTCCTGAAAACGAAGAGTCTTTTATTATTGGCGGAGGAGAAATTTATAAATTAGCCATTCCTTTTTCCGATAAAATTGAACTCACGGTAGTACATCATCACTTTGATGCAGATGCTTTTTTCCCCGAAATAAATCCGGAAGACTGGGAATTAACTCATAAAGAATTTCAATCTAAAGATGAAAAACACCTTTATGACTACAGTTTTGAAACATATATCAGAAAACAAAAAACACCTCCACAATAAGAGGTGTTTTTTTATTTGCTACAATAATTTAGAAAAAAATGTTCTATTCCTGAAAGACAATCTGACATAATAATATCAAATTTACAAACACCAAACTCATCCCCGAAAGGAAAATGATTTTGTTTGCAATCTTTTGAGAAAACATCTCAAAAAACCCCTTAATACCAAATACCACAAAGGTACTAAAGGAAATAAAGATAAAAATTTCCAAAAACAAATTTAATCCTAAGAACGTATTCTGCGTTTCTTTTAAATTACCGCTTTTATATAAAACGGCACCATCAAAATAGCTGACAAGAACAAATGAAACTATCAACGCAAAAAACAGCCATCTGAGTTGAATCATTAATTCCTTATTAATTATTGTAAACAAAATCATGCAGTAAACTTCTGCATTATAAATCAGTCGTACAATACCCACTTTTAGTGATATTTGCAAACAAATTCACACAATGAATCATATGAACAGTAAATTGAAAATCAATTTGAGTTCTAATTTAAAAGGCATTATAGTATATTTGTGAAAATTTAAAAAATGTCAAAAAATATCACCCCTTATAAAGACTCTGAATTAGGTAAAAAAGAGCAGGTAGCACAAATGTTTGATACCATTTCAGGAAACTATGACAACCTGAATCGCGTTATTTCTTTTGGAATTGATATTAAATGGAGGAAGAAAGTTTTAAAAATAGTTACGGACAGCCAACCTAAAACCATCTTAGATATTGCTACAGGAACAGGTGATTTAGCTATTTTAATGGCCAACACCAATGCCGAAAAAATTACAGGTCTGGATATTTCAGCAGGAATGCTAGAAGTAGGGGTAAAAAAAATTGCTCAGAAAAATCTATCCAACAGAATCGAAATGATTCTTGGCGACTCAGAGAACATTCCTTTCGGCGACAATTATTTTGACGCCATCACAGTTGCATTCGGTGTCCGAAACTTTGAAAACTTAGAAAAAGGTTTAGCTGAAATATTACGTGTTTTAAAACCAAATGGAACTTTTGTCATTCTGGAAACATCAGTTCCTGACCAAACCCCTTACAAGCAGGGATACCGTTTTTACACCAAAAACATCCTTCCTCTTATTGGTAAATTATTTTCTAAAGACAATGTTGCTTATGGTTATTTATCTGAATCCGCAGCTGCATTTCCATATGGTGAAACATTAAACAATATTTTAAGAAAAATTGGGTTTATAGATGTAAAAGCAATGCCACAAACTTTTGGAGTTGCCACTATTTATGTAGCATCAAAAAAATAATCTAAGTTAATTACATGAAAAAAACAGCTGTCTTTACTTTATTCCTGCTTAGTTTTTTAGGATATTCACAATCTAAAGGAATGTTTAGTAAAAATCCTATTATCCATTTGGAAAATTTTCAAAAACAGCGACTTTATTTTGGATATTATTTAGGTTTTAACTCCTTTGATTTCAAAATTGATTACAAAACCGTAGGTCCGGATATTCAGGTAAAAAAAACCACGGGATTTAATGTGGGAGTTGTAGCTGATTTAAAACTGCAGGAATACATCAATCTGCGATTCGAACCCGGTTTGTATTATACTAAAAGAACATTACATTATCCCAACTTTACTAATGAAACTGATGCTGTAAGAGATGTGAACAGTACATACATTCATTTTCCTTTACTGCTAAAATTCTCTTCTGTGAGAACAGGAAATATACGTCCGTATATTTTAGGAGGATTATCAACTACTCTTAATTTATCTTCAAATTCAAAATCTATTGACGATAACGAGCAGCAAAAATTCCGAGTAAAATCCTGGAGTACTAATTATGAATTAGGTTTTGGAATTGACTTTTTCTCAGAGTATTTTATTTTTTCACCTTCAATAAGAGGTTGTTTTAGCCTAAAAGATGAACTTATCCGGGACAATGACCCTAATAGCCCGTGGACAGGAAATATAGAATCTCTTAAAAGCAGAGCTATCTTTATTAACTTCACTTTTCACTAAGCTAAATTTCGTTTAAACTCACTCAATACAATTGCAGTTGCTGTAGCTACATTTAAACTTTCTGTTTTTTGTAAATCACCAAACCGCGGAATTGAAATCCGTTTTCCTATTAATTCTTCAACTCTTTCTGATATACCATTAGCTTCATTTCCCATAATAATAACTCCTTGCTGAGGCAGATTACTCTGATAAATATTTTCTCCATCCATAAAAGTACCAAAAACGGTTAAATCAGTTTCTGCAATATAATGCTCAAGATCAACATAGGCTACATTCACTCTTGTAATAGAACCCATAGTCGCCTGAACCACTTTTGGATTATAAATATCGACTGTTTCTTTCGAGCAAACCACCTGCCGGACTCCAAACCAGTCACACAAACGTAAAATTGTTCCTAGATTTCCCGGATCCCGGATATCGTCTAAAGCAATTATCAAACCCGAAGTAGCTATTTCTTTTTCCTGAGGTATTTTAAAAACGGCCAAACAACTATTAGGAGTTGCCAGCGCACTAATTTTTTTCAGATCATTTTCATGAATCAACGATTTTTTAGTCCCTGAAACTTCTTCAAAATCATATTGGGTAGTATACAAATGTTCCAGTTCAAAATTTGAGTCTAAAAGCTCCTGAATTACCTTTACACCTTCTGCAAAAAATAATTGATGACTAATCCGATACTTTTTTTGCTGTAAACTAGTTATAAGTTTTATTTGGTTTTTACTAACCATAAAAATATGTACTTTTGAATTAAATATTTTAGACCTCTTGAAAAAAATTTCAACAAAAATATCACTATTTATTCTAATAGGAATAATTATATCTGCCTGTAACGCTGAAAAAAGAGTTCCGGACGGCAAACAACTACTTTTAAGGAATCAGATTGTAGTAAATGGCAAAAAAACTAATGATGAAGATGCTCACAACCAATTGTATCAAAAACCAAACGGAACCTTACTGGGATTTCGTTTGCGATTGAATTTATATAATTTAGCTAATTTAAACCCTGATTCTACTTATCAGGCAAAATTCACGAATAACCCCGGAAAATACGAACGAAAAGCCAAATGGTTATCAGCAAAACAAGTAGACCGGTTAGGAAAATCTTTTTTTTACAGCGGAATTCATGAATTTTTAAAAAACACTGGTGAACCGCCAGTAATTATTGACACTGCAAAAACTAAAAAATCACTTTCCAGACTTAGGTATTATTATTTTAACAATGGTTTTTTTGATGTTAAAACCAGTTACACACAAGATATTATCAGTGAGAAAAGAGGTAAAATAAAATACAGCATTACAACGAATAAAGCGTACTTCCTGGACTCAATAAAGGCAACTATCAGTTCACCGGACTTAGATTCGCTATACAATAACGCCAAAGAGGATGCTCTTATAAAGTCAGGAAATCAATATAAAACAGCCGATTTTACTGAAGAAAAAAACCGTCTTACCACTTATTTCAGAAATCATGGCGCTTATTATTTTCAGCCTACTTCTATTATTTTTGACATTGACACCATCGGTAAGAAAAACAAAGCGAATGTAAATGTAAATATCGGCGACTACAGCTATCAGGATAAAGATTCTACGAAAACAGAAAAATTTAAATTATACAAAATCAGTAGTGTAGACATTTATACGGATTATCTGCCAAATACCAGCAAGCAAAACATAACTGACAGTACTACGTACCAAAATTTCAACCTGTACAGCCGTGACAAATTAAAATACAAACCATATGCTATAACTGATGCTATTTTTATCACTAAAGGAACCGTTTTTGCCGATTACAAAACCGTATTAACATCACGGTATTTAACCAATCTTAAAATATTTAATCCGCCAAGTATTCAATATGAAGTAGATAAAAAAGACAGTCTTAACAATTCTCTTATTGCTAAAATTTATTTAACACCCAGAAAAAAATATAGTTTTCAGGCTTCATTTGACTTAACACATTCTAACATTCAGGATATTGGAATTTCATTTAGTCCTTCTCTTAGTATCCGAAATATTTTTAATGGAGCTGAAACATTCGAAATTTCCACAAGAGCAAACATTGGTTCATCCAGAGATTTAGCCAATCCAAACAATCAGTTTTTCAACGTATCAGAATATGGTGTTGACTTCAAATTAAATTTTCCAAGAATATTTATGCCTTTTTCTACGGAAAAAATAATACCTAAAAGCATGATTCCATCAACATTGATTGGTATAGGTTATGCTACGCAAAAAAATATCGGATTAGATAAAGAAAATTTCACAGGAACTTTTTCATACAACTGGAATCCCAAAAGGTACAATACTGCCCGTTTTGACCTTTTTAATGTTCAGTTTGTACGTAATTTAAATTCATCTAATTATTTTAATGTCTACGGCTCCTCTTACAATGCTTTAAATGAAATTGCACAAAACTACAATGCAGACAGCAGCTATTTCAACGAAAATAATGATCTGATAATAGAATCCGGAACAAAAGCTTTTACAAGAGATGTTTTAGACGGAAATCAAAATTTCATACCATCTGACAACGATTTAAAAGAAGTGAGAAGTATTGAGGAAAGAAGAGTGCGACTGACTGAAAATGATTTTATTTTGGCCACTAATTTTTCATTCAGCAAAACCACAAAAACAGATTTAGCCGACAACACTTTCTATCTTTTCAAAACCAAAATAGAATCGGCCGGTTCTCTTTTATCATTAATAGGAAATGCTGCCAATTTAAAAAAGAATCAAAATGGAAACCGCGAAATATTTGATTTAGAATATTCGGAATACATTAAAACAGAATTCGATTATATCAAACATTGGGATCTGAGTCATGAAAAAGTACTGGCGGTACGTAGTTTTTTTGGTATAGCTATCCCTTTTGGTAATTCTGATTATATTCCGTTTTCCCGAAGTTATTTTTCAGGAGGTTCCAATGATAACCGTGCCTGGCAACCTTATAGTTTAGGACCGGGACGAAGTGGAGCCACAAATGATTTTAACGAAGCCAATATGAAAATTGCTGCAAGCGCCGAATTCAGGTTTAAAATTTTAGGTGATTTAAAAGGTGCATTATTTGCGGATGCAGGAAACATCTGGAATGTTTTTGACAATGTCACCGATGAGAAATCAACTTTTAATAATTTTTCCAGTTTAAAAGATATTGCATTAGGTTCCGGATTTGGTCTTCGATATGATTTAAACTTTTTTGTTGTCCGATTTGATTTTGGTTTCAAAACCTATAATCCCGCCGATGAATCAGGTAAAAAATGGTTTAGAGACTACAATTTTGGGAACTCAGTTTTAAATTTTGGAATAAATTATCCGTTCTAATGCTAATAAATTCTTATTTTTGCAATCTAAAACTAAAATCTAACAAAAACAAAAAACAAAATGGCACACAACATTAAAGCAGGTGTAGCAACTGGAGATCAGGTACAGGAAATCTTTAATTACGCAAAAGAAAAAGGCTTTGCACTTCCAGCTGTAAACGTCACAGGATCTAACACAATTAACGGAGTTCTTGAAACAGCTGCAAAATTAAACGCACCGGTTATCATACAATTCTCTAACGGAGGAGCACAATTCAATGCAGGAAAAGGACTTTCTAATACAGGAGAAAAAGCAGCTATTGCAGGTGCAATTGCAGGAGCTAAAAGCATCCACGCTTTAGCAGAAGCTTACGGAACAACTGTAATTTTGCATACTGACCACTGCGCAAAAAAATTATTACCATGGATTGATGGTTTATTAGATGCATCTGAAGAACATTTCGCTGCTACCGGAAAATCATTATTCAGTTCTCATATGATTGACTTATCAGAAGAGCCAATCGAAGAAAACATCGAAATTTGCAAAACTTACTTAGAAAGAATGAGCAAAATTGGGATGACATTAGAAATCGAACTTGGAATTACAGGTGGTGAAGAAGATGGTGTTGACAACTCTGATGTTGACAGTTCAAAATTGTACACACAACCGGAAGAAGTAGCTTATGCTTACGAAGAACTTTCTAAAGTAAGTCCTAAATTTACAATTGCTGCAGCTTTTGGAAACGTTCACGGTGTTTACAAACCAGGAAACGTAAAATTAACTCCGAAAATCTTAAAAAATTCCCAGGATTTCGTTCAGGCAAAATTCAACACAGGACATAATCCGGTAGATTTTGTTTTCCATGGTGGTTCAGGTTCTACACTTGAAGAAATCAGAGAAGGAATCAGCTACGGAGTAATCAAAATGAATATTGATACCGATTTACAATTTGCTTTCACTGAAGGAATTCGTGATTTCATGGTAGACAACCTTGATTATTTAAAAACTCAGATTGGTAATCCTACCGGAGCTGATGCACCAAATAAAAAATATTATGACCCAAGAAAATGGTTGCGTGAAGGAGAAGTAACTTTCAATGCAAGACTTGAGCAGGCATTTGCTGACTTGAATAATGTAAATACACTATAATTTTAGATTTCTGGTTGTAGATTTTAGATTTCATATAGTCTAAAATCTAAAACCTAAAGTCTAAAATCTAAAATCTAAAAAAATGGCTTGGTTTAAAAGACACGAAAAAGGAATCACAACTCCTACCGAACAGAAAATGGATGTTCCAAAAGGGCTTTGGTACAAATCTCCTACAGGTAAAATTATTGATGCTGATGAACTGGAACGCAACTTATTTGTAAGTCCGGAAGATGGTTTCCATGTAAGAATAGGCAGTGCTACTTATTTCGAAATCTTATTTGACAACAATGAATTTACCGAATTAGACCCAAACATTACGTCTAAAGACCCTTTACATTTTGTTGACACAAAAAAATATGAGGATCGCCTGAAAGATGTTATGGATAAAACCAAACTAAAAGACGCAGTACGTACCGGAGTGGGTAAATCCAAAGGAAAAGATTTAGTAATTTGCTGTATGGATTTTGCCTTCATTGGTGGTTCTATGGGAGCTGTTGTAGGAGAAAAAATAGCCAGAGGAATTGATTATGCCATCAAAAACAAATTACCATTTGTTATGATTTCTAAATCAGGAGGAGCCAGAATGATGGAAGCTGCTTATTCTTTAATGCAGTTGGCTAAAACATCTGTTAAACTTGCTCAACTTTCCGAAGCTAAATTACCTTACATCTCTTTGTGTACGGATCCAACTACCGGAGGAACAACTGCTTCTTACGCTATGTTAGGAGACATCAACATTGCGGAACCCGGTGCCTTAATTGGTTTTGCCGGACCACGTGTTGTTAAAGATACTACAGGTAAAGATTTACCGGAAGGTTTCCAGACGGCTGAATTCCTTTTAGAGCACGGTTTCTTAGACTTTATCACGCCAAGAAAAGAATTGAAAGACAAGATTAACTTGTATATTGATTTGATTCAAAATAATGAAATTAGATAGTTTTTCAAGTTTCATAAAACATATTAAATCGCATCTTGATAGCTATCGGGATGCGATTTTTTTTTATCTTTATTTTAAATCATTCGAATATGAAAAGAATAGTTATAGGAATTATTGTTTGTTTGCTTTTTGCAAATTGTATTAAAAAAGAAAAGATTGCACCAAAAAGAAACTCTTACATTATTTCTTATGAAGACAAAAAACTTCAAAATTACTATGATTCTATAGATAAAAAAAGTAAAATAAAACCACCACCGCCTCCACAAAAAATATTTTATTCAGACAATCAACTCATTATTGACAAAAACAACAACCTCTATTTTTACCAAAAAGAATTCATTCAGATTTTATGTAGCTATGGTCATGAGAACGACACTATTCCTGATTTTCTTGGAATTAAACCAAAAGATATTATCAAAATCCCTCAAAATAGTTTAATTGATTTTCTAAACGAAAACATTCTATCAAAAGAAAAAGGCAGACAAATTTTAATTATTGCATCACAAAATGACACTATAAAAAACACCGCTTTCTTAGACTTTTTAAAACACAACAAAATTCCAACCTATCTCATTAGAAGAACAACACAAGAAGAAGATACAGTGCTTCACTACAAAAAAACCGAGAAATACTATTATTCAGATGAAATTAAATGGGATAAGACTAAAATTAATTTCTCTTTTAAGTCAAACTAACAACCCAAAAACACGTATAAGCATCTTGCTTGTACCTACAAAAAATTTCAAACTAGGCGGAATTTGATAATGAGATTGCTTCGTTCCGATAGCTATCGGAACTCTCAATGACTCTGAAATCTAAATTCTGCAATCTAAAATTAAAACTACATTCCTGTTCTAATCGCTTCCACAGGATCTAACCGTGATGCTGATATAGCCGGTAAAATTCCAGAAATCAAACCTATGATTCCAGCTAATCCAGTTCCTAAAAGAATATTAGACATACCCAATACAAATTCAAAATCTAATGCTTTTGTTAAACCAACAGCAATTCCCCAAACCAGCAATAAACCAATTGCACCGCCGATTACAGATAAAATTATCGCTTCGAATAAAAATTGGAATAAAATAAACCTGTTCTTCGCCCCTAATGATTTTTGGATTCCTATTAAATGCGTACGCTCTTTTACCGAAACGAACATGATATTTGCAATTCCGAATCCACCAACCAATAGTGAAAATCCACTGATAACCCAGCCTCCTAATTTCATACTTCCAATAATCCCATCAATAAAATCAGTAAATCCTGAGAAAACATTGATAAAAAAATTGTCCATTTCCCCTGCTTTAATACCACGATAAGCACGTAATTTTTGCGAAATCTCAGCTTTGTAAGCTTCCATATCTACACCATCTACAGGCTTAAAAACAATTACATTAGTCAAAGAAGTATTATTATCCCCAAACTTTTGCCTTATAAAATTAACCGGAAGATAAGCCGAAGAATCATTACTGTCACCAAAAAGTCCAGCTCCTTTTTTAGTCAGCACCCCTATTACTGTAAAACGCTGCCCATACAACCGAACATCTTTCCCTATTGGATCTACACCATCAAACAAAGTAGTAGCAATTTCGCTCCCAATCACCACCACCTTAGCTCCTGAATTTCCTTCTGCCTCATTATAAAACCTTCCTTTTTCAAATTCCAGACGTTCAATATCTACAAATTCATAGGAAACAGGAACAATATTAACATCACTCACCAATTTCGAATCATATTTTATTGTCTCACTTTTTGTAAATATCTGATACCCCAGCTCGGCTGTATTGGTCATTGTACCCTTCAGATAAATATATTCGTCATATTTCACATTAGGAAATTGTTCTCTTTTCCATTTTGGAATATCAGAAGGTCCAAAAGAAAATTTCATTAAATAAATGGTATTTTTATCCAGGCCGCTTAAATCATTGGTAATCTTTCTGTCTAATGAATCTACTGCCGCTAAAACGGCTATTATAGAAAAAATACCAATGGTGACTCCAAGCAACGAAAGTAAGGTTCTCAGTTTATTATTACGCAATGCATTGATAGCAAATGCAAAGCTTTCTTTTAACAATCGAAGATATAGTAACATAAAAAAACCATTTTTAAGAAGGTAAAATTCTGTAAATATTATTCAAAAACCTAATATAAAATTGGTTTAACATAATAAAATACAGCTATTTCCCTAAGATTTAAAAAAAGTTAACTAAATATAAATTATCTTATTTTCAGATAGCTAATTTTCACATTAAAAAACTACTTTTGCATTTTATAATTAAAACTATTCATGAGCACATCTAAAACAATTCAATCTGCATTAATTTCGGTTTTCTCGAAAGAAGGTCTTGAGCCTATTGTTAAATTCTTACACAGTCAAAATGTAACTCTTTACTCTACAGGAGGAACAGAAGATTTTATAAAAAATTTAGGCATACCTGTTGTAGCTGTTGAAGACATTACTGCATTTCCTGAAATTTTAGGCGGAAGAGTAAAAACATTACACCCAAAAATTTTCGGAGGAATCCTCAACCGTCAGGACAATGAAAGTGATGTTCAACAAATGCAGGAATTCAACATTCCGCAGATTGATTTAGTTATTGTTGATTTGTACCCGTTTGAAAAAACAGTAGCATCCGGAGCAAGTGAACAAGATATTATTGAAAAAATTGATATCGGAGGAATTTCATTGATTCGCGCAGCCGCTAAAAACTTTAAAGACACTGTAATTGTACCATCTATGAACGAATATACTTTGTTCTTAGACATGATTACCAAACAAAACGGAGCAACTACTCTGGAAGACAGAAAATTATTAGCTACTAAAGCGTTCCATGTATCTTCACATTATGACGGAGCGATTTTTAGTTACTTTAATACTGATGAAACTATCTATAAAGCCAGTATTGCTGACGGTCAGGTATTGCGTTACGGAGAAAATCCACATCAGAAAGGATTTTTCTTTGGAGATTTTGACGCTATGTTCAAAAAATTACACGGAAAAGAATTATCATACAATAACTTATTAGATGTAGATGCGGCAGTTAATTTGATTAACGAATTCAAAACTGACGGACCTACATTTGCTATCTTAAAACACAATAACGCTTGTGGATTAGCTTCCAGAAACACTATTAGTGAAGCTTATTTAGCAGCATTAGCCTGCGATCCAACTTCTGCATTTGGAGGCGTTTTAATTTCAAATACTAAAATTGATGTGGCAACAGCTACTGAAATTAATAAATTATTCTGTGAAGTGGTAATTGCTCCTGAGTATGATGCTGAAGCAGTAACAATTTTACAAGAAAAGAAAAACAGAATTATTCTGGTTCAAAATGATGTTGAATTACCACAAAAACAAGTTCGTACCTGTCTTAACGGATTATTAATTCAGGAAAGAAATAACATTACGGACAATAAAAAAGATTTAACTACCGTTACCACTACAAGTCCGACAGAACAGGAAATTGAAGATTTAATTTTCGCTTCTAAAATTTGTAAAAACACCAAATCAAACACAATCGTTTTTGCTAAAAACGGGACTTTAATTTCATCCGGAACAGGACAAACTTCAAGAGTAGACGCATTACAACAGGCAGTTGAGAAAGCAAAACATTTTGGATTTGATTTAACAGGAGCGTCTATGGCAAGTGATGCTTTCTTCCCATTTCCGGACTGTGTAGCTCTTGCAAAAGAAGCTGGTATTACAGCAGTAATTCAGCCAGGCGGATCAATTAAAGACCAGTTAAGCATCGACTATTGCAACGAAAATAATTTGGCAATGGTATTTACCGGAACACGTCATTTTAAACATTAATTTGACTAACTTTGTACGCTCCTAATTTATAACTTTTAAACCCCTAAAAAACTTATGGGATTTTTTGATTTCATGACCGAGGATATTGCGATAGACCTTGGTACCGCAAACACACTAATCATTCACAATGATAAGGTAGTTATTGATAGTCCATCTATCGTTGCCCGTGACAGGATCTCAGGCAAAATCATTGCTGTTGGAAAAGAAGCCAACCTGATGCAAGGTAAAACTCATGAAAACATTAAAACTATAAGGCCTTTAAAGGACGGTGTAATTGCTGATTTTGATGCTTCTGAAAAGATGATTAATATGTTTATCAAAAGCATCCCGGCATTAAAAAAGAAAATGTTTACACCGGCATTAAGAATGGTGGTTTGTATTCCATCCGGAATTACTGAAGTGGAAATGAGAGCCGTAAAAGAATCTTGTGAACGCGTAAACGGAAAAGAAGTATACCTGATTCATGAGCCAATGGCAGCTGCAATCGGTATCGGTATAGACATCATGCAGCCAAAAGGAAACATGATTGTTGATATTGGAGGTGGTACAACTGAAATTGCTGTAATCGCATTAGGCGGAATTGTATGTGATAAATCGGTAAAAATTGCCGGTGATGTTTTCACTAACGACATTGTTTATTATATGCGTACCCAACACAATTTATTTGTGGGTGAAAGTACAGCTGAAAAAATAAAAATCCAGATTGGAGCTGCCATTGAAGATTTAGAAACTCCTCCTGAAGACATGTCTGTACAAGGAAGAGATTTATTGACTGGTAAACCTAAACAAGTAGATGTTTCTTATAGAGAAATTGCAAAAGCTTTAGATAAATCAATCCAGCGAATTGAAGATGCGGTAATGGAAACGTTATCTCAAACCCCACCGGAGTTAGCTGCTGATATCTACAATACCGGAATTTATCTTGCAGGTGGTGGTTCTATGCTAAGAGGTCTTGATAAGCGTATTTCTCAAAAAACAGATTTACCTGTATATATTGCAGAAGATCCTTTAAGAGCAGTAGTAAGAGGAACAGGAATGGCACTGAAAAATATTGGAAAATTCAAAAGCATCTTAATAAAATAAGAGATTTATTTAATTTATAAACTATAACAGTTCAGCAATTAAACACCAGAGCCTATTTTGAAATCAATAATCAAATAAGAGAATGCAGCAAATATTCAATTTTATATTCAAAAACAGTACCAGACTACTGTTTTTGCTGTTATTATGCGTTTCGCTTTTGCTTACGATACAGTCTCATTCTTACCATAAAAGCAGAATTATCAGTTCTGCAAATTTTTTAACGGGCGGTGTTTATGAAAAGATAAATAATATTACTGAATATTTAAATCTGAAAACAGAAAACGATGCTTTGGCACTTGAAAACGCCAGACTTAAAAGTGTTCTCTTCAACATGAAGGATACTTTGACCGTAAAACGACTGGAAAATATGAAAAATATTGCTCCGGAAGACGTTTTGGTATCAAAAGTAATTCACAACACCTATAATACACACGAAAACTTCTTAACCTTAAATTCTGGCTCAAACGACGGTGTAAAGGCGGATATGGGAGTTATAAACAGCTTGGGGATTGTAGGAATCATAGACAGAACATCTCCTAAATACTCCACGGTAATAAGCATTCTGAACGTTAAATCACAAATTAACGCTAAGATTAAAAAATCAAATCATTTTGGTTCATTGACCTGGAATGGAAAAAACACTGGTTTCGTTCAGTTATTAGACGTTCCCCGATTAGCATCTGTCAGAAAAGGGGATACAATTGTAACCGGAGGACAGTCGGTTATTTTTCCTGAGAACATTAACATTGGTACAATCCATAATATTTATATTGATTCTGTTACTAACTATTACACATTAAATATCCGATTATTTAATGATATGACTAATTTAGGTCATGTTTACATTATTAAAAGTAAAGACAGAGATGAAGTTAATAATTTAGAAAAAACGAGTAAAAAAGATGAATAGCACTTTGTTAGTCAATATTTTTCGGTTTATTTTGTTATTAGCCGTACAGATTATCATATTTAACAATATGACTTTCTTAGGTTACATAATGCCTTTACCCTACATTCTGTTCATTATTTTATATCCTGTAAATTCTAACAGAGCATCTCTGTTAATAAGCAGTTTTTTACTGGGGTTAACAATGGATTTTTTCTCTAATTCAGGAGGAATTCATGCTACAGCCTGTCTTATTTTAGCTTTTTACAGACCCTATTTATTTAAATTTGCTTTTGGTGTGAGTTATGAATACCAAACCATTAAATTAAACGAATCATTAACACCAGAAAGGTTTTCATTTATCCTCCTCGCCGTGGTAATTCATCATTTTACCCTTTTCATTTTAGAGGCATTTCAGGTTAGTTTCATTTGGGACATTCTGATTAGAACCTTACTGAGTACTGTATTTACAATAATTAGTTGTATTATTATAATATACCTTATTAAGCCCAATAAACGATGAGAAAACTTCTGCTGCCATCAATCATTATCATTGCAGCAATTTTGCTACTAATTCGGATTTTTTATTTGCAGGTAATCAATGATACTTTCAAATTAAAATCGGAGAATAATGCTATAAAAATACAATATGAATACCCCGAACGAGGATATATTTATGACCGAAACGGAAAACTTCTGGTAGCTAATCAGCCTTCTTACGACATTATGGTGATTCCCAGAGAAATAAAAAATCTGGATACTTTAGAATTCTGCAAATTACTGGATGTTACAAAAGAAGATTTTTTAGAAAAAATTGCTAAAGCAAAAATCTACAGTCCGCGACTTCCTTCGGTATTTTTACCTCAATTAAACAAAAGTGAATTTGCAGCTTTTCAGGAAAAAATTCGAAAATTTGAAGGTTTCTATTTTCAAAAACGTTCGCTTCGGGATTATGAAGTAGATTTTGGCGCCAATATTTTTGGTTTTATCACTCAGGTAAACGAAAGAGTAATTGAAAAACACCCCTATTATAAAAGTGGTGACTTAATAGGTAAACAAGGGGTTGAAGAATATTATGAAGAAATTCTTCGCGGTATAAAAGGAGTTAAATATTTCCAGAAAGATAAATATAATCGACTAATAGGTTCTTACAAAGAAGGCAAATATGACACTATTGCAGTCCAGGGAGAAGATATCAATCTGACTATTGATGCCGAAATTCAGCGTTATGGAGAACAATTAATGGTCAATAAAAGAGGTGGTATTGTGGCGATAGAACCTAAAACTGGAGAAATTCTGGCGTTAGTAACCGCACCTTCTTATGACCCTTCTATTTTAGTGGGAAGACAGCGTTCTAAAAATTATACGTTATTGTATTATGATTCTATTGCAAAACCATTATATGACAGAGGATTATTAGCCGAATATCCGCCAGGTTCTCCTTTTAAAATACTGACAGGATTAGCAGCACTTCAGGAAGGTGTTATTGACGAAAACACCACT
Source organism: Flavobacterium plantiphilum (assembly GCF_046000495.1). Classification (NCBI taxonomy): domain Bacteria; kingdom Pseudomonadati; phylum Bacteroidota; class Flavobacteriia; order Flavobacteriales; family Flavobacteriaceae; genus Flavobacterium; species Flavobacterium plantiphilum. The sequence continues at coordinate 296,376 of NZ_JBELQA010000005.1, read as the reverse complement.
GTATCTTGCCATCACGGTTTTAGTTACGCCAGAGGACGATTTATGGGATGTCACTGTCAGGGTGGTGCATTACAACTTCACAGAGGAATATACCAGTCCTGCAACTCTTATTTTGCTACAGCATATATGAAAACCATTAATAAATATGTGAAGCCTTCTTATGCCGTAGATGTGTGGAGCAATCATATTAAAAGTTTTGGTTTGGGGCAATTCATGGGATATGATTTGCCTACAGGAAGAAGAGGAAATATCCCTACTTCTAAAACATACAAACGCATTTATCCTAATGGAGGCTGGAGAAGTACTACCATTGTATCTAATGCTATTGGACAAGGTGAAGTCCTGATGACCCCAATTCAACTAGCTAATATGATGGCCACTGTAGCTAATGAAGGTTATTATTACACTCCTCATATCATCAAAAAAATAAAAGGCGGTGCTATTGATCCAAAATTCAGAGAAAAGCATGTAACTACTATAAGTAAAGAATTTTATAAACCTATAATAAGCGGTTTATTTGACGTATACAATTTAGGAACCGCGAGATCGTTAAGAGTTGATGGTATTGATATATGCGGAAAAACAGGAACCGCAGAAAACTTTGCGAAGATTGGAGGTAAAAGAGTCCAATTACAGGATCATTCTATTTTTGTTGCTTTTGCACCAAAAGATAATCCCAAAATCGCTATAGCTGTCTTAGTAGAAAACGGAGGCTTTGGAGCTTCTATAGCAGGTCCAATTGCCAGCCTGATGATTGAAAAATATTTGAGAAAAAAAATCAGCAGAATAGATTTAGAAAAAAGAATTTTTGAGAAAAGTTTAAAAGATCAATATGCTAAATTAGGAGGAATGAATGAAGCCAGTGCTATAGAAACCACTCCGAAAGACAGTACAAGCCTGCGTAAATACAAAGAGGTTAAAACAAATACGGTAACTGATACCACCAAAAAAAATAATTAAGAGATTCTTTTACAAATGAAAAATCAAAGTGTAAAGAAAAATATTGACTGGATATGTATCATCATCTATAGTGCATTAGTGATAATGGGGTGGTTAAACATCTACTCTTCATCACTATCCTCTATCGAAGATACGTATCAAAAACAATTGATATTTATTTTATTGACTATTCCTTTGATCTTTATTATTCTCGCTGTTGATGGAAAATTTTATGAAAAATATGCCAGCGTTATTTACATAATAGGATTATTATCTCTCGCCGGATTATTTGTTTTTGGTAAAACGATTAAAGGACAGACTAACTGGTACTCTTTTGGTTCTTTTGGTATTCAGCCTTCCGAATTTGTAAAAACAGCTACTTCCCTTGCTATAGCAAAATATTTAAGTGACAGCCAGATTAATCTAAAAGACACAAACCGACAAATTCAGGTGCTTTGCATTCTGGGCTTACCAATCTTACTTATCGTTCCTCATGACCCGGGAAGTGCTTTAATTTATTGTATGATTCTTATTGTTTTATATCGAGAAGGATTACCTGCCTGGTATATCTGGACAGGATTTATAGCCATTTTGTTATTTGTATTCACCTTGATATTTGAACCTGTATATGTTATATTATTTGCTTTACTAACTACTATTATTGTCTATTTTAAATCGAGACTGGCAGATAGAAATATTGTAGCGAGCAGTATTCTCTTTGTCCTAATGTCAGGATTTGTTTTATCTGTAGATTATGTTTTTGACAATGTTTTCAAACAGCATCATAGAGACCGTTTTAATATCCTGCTTGGTAAAACCGTCGACTTAAAAGGAATTGGTTATAACACCAACCAGTCGGAAATTGCTATTGGGTCAGGAGGCTGGTTTGGTAAAGGCTTTCTGGAAGGAACTCAGACCAAGGGCGGCTTTGTACCGGAACAGCATACTGATTATATTTTCACCACAGTAGGAGAAGAATGGGGTTTTATTGGTTCACTTGTTGTTGTAGGGCTTTTTGTAACCTTAATTTTAAGAATTATATATTTGGCCGAAAGGCAGAAAACGAAATTCAGCCGGGTATATGGTTATTGTACCGCCGGAATTTTATTTATTCACTTTTTTGTTAATATTGCGATGGTTATTGGAATTTTCCCCACTATCGGAGTTCCGCTTCCCTTCTTTTCTTACGGAGGTTCCGGATTATGGGGATTTACGATTCTGCTTTTTATTTTCCTTAAAATGGATGCTAATAAAGTAAATGAGTGGTAATACTACTTTAAATTAATACGGTTATTTAGCAATCCAGGAAGTAAGATTTACATTCTTTTCTAAATCATTCTCTATACTGTCATCTAATTTTGGGAAGAAATCAATTCCGGTCATACCTTCTAATTTATCAACTGAAACCACATAATCGTAAATTGGCTTACTGCTTTTTTTATTAGGAATCAGAAAAGCCAGCATCTTGTAATTTCCTTTAGAATACTTCAAAAGAATTTTATAGAAATAGTCAGGAACAATTACTTTTTCTTTCCCAACAGACTTTGAACTTCCTTTTAAAACGCCGCCTGTCACTATAATTAACCCGTTATTTTCAACTGCCCAAAACCGTACTTTTTGTTCCAGTCTATTCCAGATTCCGGCATTAAAATCATGATTTTGAGGACTTATATTCGAAGTATAAAAAGTATCATTATACGCCTCGATATTAAACTCCATATCGGCAGCCGGACATAAATGACCTTTATCAAAACCTGACTTTTTATAATTTCTCCAATCGGCTGATTTAGTTTTCACTTTAGGATCCTCAATAAAAAAAGGACGTTTAAAATCACTATTCTTAATGTAACTTTTTTTTAATTCATAAGCGACCCACTCTGCCTGTTCCGCTTTTTCGTTGTAAGACAACGTAAAATAATTATGTTCTACAATTTGCGAAGTTGTTGATGTGGGCAAATAAAAAGCCAAATCTTTTACTGAAACCTTAACATTATCATAATCTGAATTAACAACGGATATATCTGAATTTTGTATTTCAATTTTATTATTCCAGATAGCTTCTTTACATGATAAAAGCACAAATCCAAAAACAATAACTCCAAAAATAAATTTCTTTTTCATAAATATTAAGCTGTATTCTAATAAAAAAACGCTTTGGAAACTACTAAATTCCCAAAGCGCTTTATTATTTTCTCTTATCTTTTTTTAATTTGTTTTAGCTAATTTTTCTTTTTTTAGTTTACTGGCGTGAACGGGAGTTTTTTTCAAATTAATTTTAGTCTGTAAGTCATCCAGTACATTCAATGCTTCTTCTACATAAATATCTTTAGATAAACTCTCGTGCCAACGGTCTCTCTTTTCTTTCAAGACATTATCCTTACTCATTTGTTCTGTTTCATATGGTAAAGACGTAAATTTCAAATCATTTTTATAATCAAAAATAGGCTTGTACTTTTTAGCCTTCTCTTCAATAGCACTTTGTGCTTTTCTAAACTTATCAATGTTCAGGCTATATTCATTTTCTTCACTTCTGGAATCAATCCATTTGGCATTCTCTTCAATCAGCTTAAATTGCGGATTAGCAGCAATACGCTGTTTACTATGCAAAATTGCAGTGGCAAAATTGCCATTATTATTCCACACAGAATAATCAGCAGGATCAATTTTGTCCCAAGGCATTGCATTTTCCACATCACGCTCTCCCATTTTCAGGTAAGAATACCTGTCCGGCATCACCACATCACTGCTTACTCCCTCTAATTGTGTAGAACCTCCATTGATTCTGTAGAATTTTTGAGTAGTAGTTTTAAGCGCTCCTAAATCTCCAAGTTCATTGCTACGTACAAATTGATTCAGATCAATCACATTTTGAACTGTTCCTTTACCATATGTCTGCTTACTTCCAATGATTACTCCACGTTTATAATCCTGAATAGCTGCTGCCAGAATTTCAGAGGCTGAAGCGGAAAAACTATTGACCATAATTACTAATGGTCCGTCCCACTCTATCTTTTTATCTCTGTCGTATAAAACCTCTTTTTTTCTTCCTGCTGATTTAATCTGAACAATAGGTCCTTGTTCAATGAATAATCCTGCAATATCTACAACAGTCGACAAAGATCCTCCTCCATCATCACGAACATCTAAAACGATACCATCAACCTTAGCTTCTTTTAAGCGTTCTACTTCTAAAGCAATATCTTTTCCTGCATCTCTTCCTTCTTTGTTTTCAAAATTGATATAGAATTTAGGAAGGTAAATCACGCCATATTTTAGTCCGTTTTTAGTAACAACACTGGATTTAGCATAAGTCTCTTCAATTTCTACAATATCTCTGATTATAGAAATTACTTTAATAGTACCGTCAACTTTTTTGATAGTCAAACGCACTTCAGTTCCTTTTGGCCCTTTTATTTTTTTAACCACATCATCAAGACGCATTCCTACCACATCTACCGGTTGACCGTTACCCTGAGCTACTTTCATGATCACATCTCCCGCCTCAAGCTGTTTTCCTCTCCAGGCTGGTCCTCCTGAAATCAGTTCAGAAATTTCAGTATAATCGTTTTTCTTTTGTAAACGCGCACCAATACCTTCTAAAGTACCACTGATACTTACATCAAAACGTTCTTTCTCCTCAGGAGCAAAATAGTTAGTATGCGGGTCAAAACGGGCTGTAATAGAATTGATATAAACAGAAAACCAGTCATTTCTATCCAAATCTTTCATGAATCCAAAATATTCATCCAGAGATTTCGATGTATTTTCACGAGTTTCTTTTTCTAATTCTTCAAAAGATTTCGGCTTGCTATCTGCTACTGATTCTTTTTCATCCACTTGAGTTGTTTCTTCTTCCTCTAATGGATTTCCCGGAATGGCAACTTCTTCTTTAGAAACTTTACCTTTATTTTCCTGAATTTTCAATTTATCTGTCAGTGAAGAAAGCGTAGTTAACTTTAACTGTTTTCTCCAGCGTTCTTTTAAATCAGCTTCATCTTTAGCATAAGGAGCTTTTTCATAATCAGTATTAAAACTTTCATCAACAGTAAAGTCAAACGGTGATTTTAAAATTTCTTTATAAAACCCCTGACTTTCTTTCATTCTCTGCATCAGACGCTCATAAGATAAAGTAAAAAATGTCAGGTCTTTATTGATCAGTTCGTCATCAAGTTCTAATTCATATTTTGAAAATTCATCAATATCAGATTGCAGAAAGAAACGTTTTGAAGGATCTAAAGCCTGAATATAATCCTTATAAACACCTTTAGAGAAAGCATCATCAATAGCTGCAGGATCATAATGCCCTTTTTCTATTACAAATGTTAGTAATTCTAAAAGTAATTTATCTTTATCGGGGTCGGTTTCAGAAGCCGATTTTATTTTAAAAGCAAATAGTGATACCGATAAAATAACAACGGCAAGAAGTAATTTATAATTTCTCTTCATAAGACTAATAATAGTATTCATCCAAATTTTTAAACTAAGTTACGGGAAAAACTATGCCAAGGATAATAAGGCATCCCTAATTTTTTGTTAAAGATATAAAAATGTTTTTTTTACAATAGCAATAATCATGCAACTAAATTAATTTTAGTTACTTTGTTTAAAATTTTTCTTCCTGAGAACTTTTGTTGAAAAAAATATTACAAAATGACAAAAAGTAAACCCTTAATTTTAATTACAAATGATGATGGTGTTACAGCACCCGGAATCAAGGCTTTGATAGCTGTTATGAAAGAAATTGGAGATATTGTTGTAGTAGCGCCTGACAAACCGCAAAGTGGAATGGCACATGCCATTACAACCAGTGAGACATTATTTTTAAACAAAATTTCGACCGAAAAGGATCCTTTTCCGATTTACAGCTGCTCCGGCACTCCGGTAGATTGCGTAAAAATAGCGGTAAAAGAAGTACTTAAAAGAAAGCCTGATTTATGTGTTTCCGGTGTTAACCATGGTTCTAATTCTGCTATAAATGTTATTTATTCAGGAACAATGAGCGCCGTAATTGAAGCCGGAATTGAAGGAATTCCTGCTGTAGGATTTTCTCTTTCCGATTTTAACTGGAATGCTAATTTTGAAGAAATCAAGCCTTTTATTCGAAAAATAGCTTTAGAAACGCTAAAAAACAAATTACCTAAAGATGTAGTTTTAAATGTTAATTTTCCAAAGTTAAAACAAAAAGAGATTAAAGGAATCCGGATATGCCGCCAGGCAAAAGCTTTCTGGGCTGCAAAATTTCACAAAAGAAAAACACCGCATGATCGCGATTACTACTGGTTATCAGGTGAATTTACCAATCCGGATCAGGGTGAAGATACTGATGAGTGGGCCTTAAATAACGGATACATATCTATTGTTCCGGTTCAGTTTGATTTAACGGCATATCACGCTACAAAACAGCTGAATACCTGGAACTGGAACGAATAAATAAAAAGTTTAAAAAAGTCTCTTTATTTGATTCCTCAAAATGGAATGGTTAATTTTGAATACTGATTATAATAAGCAGCTTAAAATGAAATACTACATTATAGCCGGAGAGGCATCTGGTGATTTGCATGGTTCTAATTTAATGAAAGCTATTTTCAAACAAGATTCCAATGCTGAAATCCGGTTTTGGGGTGGCGATTTAATGCAGAAAACAGGAGGAACTTTAGTAAAACACTATCGGGAATTAGCATTTATGGGCTTTGTAGAAGTGCTGTTTAATTTAAAAACTATTTTAAATAATATTAAATTTTGTAAAGCAGACATTCAGCAATTTCAGCCTGATGTTATTATTTTTATTGATTATCCCGGTTTTAACATGCGTATTGCACAATGGGCTAAACAAAAGGGTATTCCCACACACTACTACATTTCTCCGCAAATATGGGCCTGGAAGGAAAACCGAATCAAAGCGATTAAAAGAGATGTAGACAAAATGTATGTGATTTTACCTTTTGAAAAAAACTTTTACGAAGACAAACATCATTATCCGGTAGAATTTGTGGGACATCCGCTTATTGATGCCATTCAAAATCAAAAACCAATAGAAGCTGCTACTTTTAGAACTGAAAACAATTTAAGTGAAAAACCTATTATTGCGTTACTGCCCGGAAGCCGAAAACAGGAAATCACTAAAATGCTTTCGGTGATGCTTAGCGTAGCAGATGATTTTCCGGATTATCAGTTTGTAATTGCAGGAGCTCCGGGTCAGGAATTTTCTTTTTACGAAAAGTTTATTACCAAAAATAATATCCGATTTACTGCTAACAAGACGTATGATTTGTTAAAAATTGCTCACGCTGCCTTAGTTACTTCGGGTACAGCAACTTTAGAAACAGCGCTTTTTAAAGTTCCGGAAGTGGTTTGTTATAAAGGAAGCTGGATTTCCTACCAAATCGCAAAACGCATTATTACCTTAAAATACATTTCATTAGTTAACTTAATTATGGATGAAGAGGTAGTAACCGAATTAATTCAGGACGACTGCAATACTAAAAACATAAAAAAGGAGTTAACTAAAATACTGGATTCCCAATACCGTCAAAATCTATTAGCTAAGTACAATATATTAGAACAAAAGCTGGGCGGAACCGGAGCAAGCGAAAAAACAGCTCAATTAATTATTGCCAATTTAAATGCATAGTAAAAGCCTTTTAAAACCGTTATTGTATTTCATTCTTTTACCAATTATCTTTACTTCCTGTAAATCCACCGCAGTAGCAACCGGCAAAAAAGAAAAAAATAACAGCCTGCATCTGGCTGATAAAATAATCAAAACTGCCTCGGAAAATCTGGGTGCTCCCTACAAATATGCCGGAACCACAAAATCAGGTTTTGATTGTTCCGGATTGGTTTTTTCCACTTTTAATCAATATGACATTAAACTCCCGCGAAGTTCTGCAGAGCAATCTAAAGTGGGAATTGATTTAGGAAAAAATCTTTCGAAAGCTCAAAAAGGAGATTTAATCTTTTTTAAAACCAATGGGCGGAGTAAAATCAATCATGTAGGCATTATAACTGAAACTAAAGATGACGAAGTGCAGTTTATTCACTCTTCCACTTCCAGAGGAGTCATAATTTCCTCAACCAAAGAAGCTTACTATGATAAAACTTTTACACAGCTGAGCAGAATTTTACCTTAAAAAAAGATTACTCTGTAGAAAATTCGTACTTTAGAATCATGAAAGTATTTGAATTTCCATTGGCAAGAATCACAATAAGTTTTCTACTGGGAATTCTGACTGCTTTTACTTGTCGTCCCAATCCAAAATGGATTTTCGGATTGCTTATTTGTTTCTTATTACTAACATGCTTTTTTATTTTTTTAGTCCGAAAAAGCCGCAAGAACAACCGCTATACTTCTCTGCTTTGCTATTTCATTTCTTTCCTTACCGGAATAAGCAGTTTGATAATTCAAACTGATTCTTTTCAAAAAGACAATTACAGTAATCACAAAACCGTTTTTGAAAAAGAACATTCTGTCACACTGGTTATCAGAGAAAAATTAAAAAACACTACTTACAATCAGCGTTACATCGCTTTGATTAAATCGATAGACCATAAAAATTACAGTGGGAAAATTTTACTGAATATCTCTAAACAAAGTACTTTACAAACACTACAGACAGGAAACATTTTACGCATTCAGGCTTATGTTCAAAAAAACAAAAAGCCTGATAATCCTAATCAGTTTAATTATGGTAGTTATCTTGATAAAAAGCAAATCTATGCCCAGATATATGCTAATCCAACAGCTATTGAACTAAGTTCTGAATTACAAAAAGACAGCTGGTTTTACATTGCCAAAATCAGAACCCGAATAACTGATAATTTACAAAAAGCACATTTTGACCCAACAGCACTAACAGTAGCCGCCGCTTTAATTTTAGGACAAAGACAGGATATCGATCCCGGGATTATTCAGGATTATCAATATGCAGGTGCCATTCATATTTTGTCGGTTTCCGGATTGCATGTTGGTTTTATTTTTTTATTTCTAAATTTTATACTCATCCCAATTCCAAATACCCGAAAAGGGTCATTTTTAAAATTAAGCATAATATTAAGCTGTTTGTTCATTTTTGCATTCGTTGCCGGTTTATCGCCTTCTATTGTCCGATCGGTTACCATGTTTTCTTTTGTTGCCATTGGATTACATCTTAGAAGAAGCGTGAATATCTACCATACCTTATTAGTATCCATATTATTGATCTTACTTTTTCAGCCCTATTTCCTGTTTGATGCCGGATTTCAATTGAGTTATTTAGCGGTGTTTTTTATTGTTTGGTTCCAACCTGTTTTATCGCAACTTTGGAAACCAAAAAACAAAATAGCAAAATACAGCTGGGATATTTTAACGGTTTCATTCGCTGCTCAAATAGGGACTTTGCCTTTAAGTTTGTACTATTTTCATCAATTTCCGGGGTTATTTTTCATCACTAATCTGGCAGTTATCCCATTATTAAGTTTTATAATGTTTCTGGGAATTATAGTAATGGCATTTTCAGCAATAAATTTTACCCCTTTTTGGTTAACAAAACCGCTGGAATGGAGCATTTATTTACTGAATAAGATCATCAATACTATAGCTTCATTTGAACAATTTATTATCAAAGACATTCCTTTTAATTTCAGTATGCTTACTTTTAGCTACCTTTTAATTATTGCCTTTATAATCTGGTTTAAAAAGCCGTATTTTAAAAATTCAGTATTCGCATTACTTAGCATTATTTTATGTCAGCTAACATTCCTAAGTAACAAATGGCAAATTCAGCATCAGGAAGAATGGATTGTTTTTAATCAAAAAAGAAACAGCCTCATAATTCAGCGACAGGGAAATGAAGTTGTTGTTTATTCTAAAGATAGTGCTGTCGCAAAAAACAAAATGCTTAACTCTTATTTAATTGCAAATTTTTGCTATATAAAAAATCAAAAAGAAATACAGCACGTGGCATATTTCAAAGCGAATAAAATTCTTATTCTGGACAGTGCCGGTATTTTTCCGGAAAACACAAAACCGGATATTATTCTGCTCACCCAATCGCCTAAAATAAATATCGACCGTATGCTCTTATCTTTACAGCCAAAACTGGTAATTGCGGATGGCTCTAATTATAAATCGATGTTACCGCAATGGGAAATGAGTTGTAAGAAACAGAAAATCCCTTTTCACGCTACTGCCGAAAAGGGATACTTTCAATTAAAATAACTGTATTCTCTAATTTTATTTCTGACTTAAAATTCCGTTAGCCACTTCTAACCAGGCAACCGGGCCACCGGGAACATAACCTGTTTTTCCAAGTGGTTGTAAATTAAATTTCTCATCCTTCTTCTCACCTCTAACGAAGTAAACTGTCGGATACCCCACAATCCCTAACACACCTCTAATCTGGTTATACTCCTGTCTAATCTCTTGGGCTTGAGGTGTCCTTGTTGGATCATCTATTTCAACCAATATCACTTTTTCTTTTGCCCATTTAGTAAATTCGGGTGTTGTTAAAACTTCTTTCTGCAAACGCATACACCATGTACACCAATCACTTCCGGTAAAAAACATGAGTAATGGCTTATTTTCTTTATTCCCTATTGCAATAGCTTCCTTAACATCTGTATGCCATGTTAATTCTTCTTTTTGTGCCTGAGCAGAAACTATACCAATACAGAAAACAGCAATTAAATATATTTTTTTCATAATTTTCTATTTTGTTCGAATAGGCAACAAATATAATGCCTAATTTTTATTTCACACCGTGCATTAACTTTTTAATTACCGGAGACATTCCAATTGAGAACAAAGCGACCAAAATTGAAATAATTGTTAACATCCAGAAAAAGTAACTCAATCCATGCTCATTGGCAATTTTATCAATATTTTCTCCAAACATACCTGCTCCTTTCATTCCGATAGCTACTGCCAAATACCACACACCAAACATAAAGGCAATCATACGAGCCGGAACCAACTTACTCACATAAGAAAGTCCAACTGGCGAAATACACAATTCTCCCATTGTGTGAAAAAGGTAAACCAAAATCAACCAGATCATACTTACTGAAGCTGTTTTTGCCCCTGGTTCAATACCATTTGCACCAAAAGCCACGCAAGCCATCCCTAATGCCAGTAATCCCATTCCGATTCCGTATTTTAAATTTGCGGAAGGATTGTATTTACTTTCCCACCATTTTGAAAATAACGGAGCCAAAGAGATGATGAATAATGAATTTAAAGTAGAAAACCATGTTGCCGGAACTTCTGTTAAAGCAGTGGCCACTTTTTCAATTTTTAATCTTTCCAAAGTTGAATCAGATAAGGATAAATATCCTGCAGTATAATAATCTTTAGTAAGCATCCATATTGCAATTGCCCATAATATGATAAAACTTATACTCAATATGATATTGGCAACAGCATAATATTTGAAAGTCTGTTTGAATAATAAAATTAAAACCCAAGTAATAATAATTAAAGGTAAAATAGTAATTAATGAATTGACAACCAAAAAGATTACACTCCAGTTACCCACTAAAATACGATCGGTATAATCACTTGCAAATATGGTCAAACTATTTGGAGACTGCTCAAAAATAGCCCAGAAGAAAATAGTCAGAAAAGCGAAGAAGGTTACTGCTATTAGTTTTTCTTTGGTGATTTTAGAATACTGTGTAAATCTGTAAATTAATAATATAATAAAAACAATCAAAGCCGAAACAATTGCAATCGAGTTACCTTCAGATCCCAGAAAAGAAAAAAGATTTATCTTTCCTCCTGATATTTTTGATGCTGGATCATTTAGAAGCCATAATAAAGCTACAATTGAAGAGAAAGCTATTGCTACTAATTGCAAGGGAGAAAAAGGATTTCTTTTATCCAAATCCAAAGCCTCAGCTTTTGCTTTACTTTCCTTGTTCGGTTTTAAGCCAATATCACCGAAGATATTTTGAGACAGCCAAAACTGCAGCATTCCGAAGAACATAAAAATCCCTGCTAATCCAAAACCATAACTCCACCCTACCTTTTCACCTAAATAACCACAAAGTAAAATTCCGAAGAAAGCTCCCGCATTTACGCCCATGTAAAATAATGTATAAGCTCCATCTTTCTTTTCAGGACGGTCTTTATACATTTCCGAAATGATAGAGGTCATGTTAGGCTTGAAAAAACCATTTCCAAAAACCAACAAAACCAATCCAAGATAAATAGAAAATTCCGTTTCAACAGCCATAGATGCATGTCCTAAAGTCATCAAAACTGCCCCGACAACAACTGCCCATCGAAAGCCAATTACTTTATCGGCAAAATAACCTCCAAGCATTGTAGAGAGATACACTAATCCCACGTAAGAACCGAAAAGTGCAGAAGCATTTTCACGAGTCCATCCCCAACCGCCATCTATAAAAGAAGTGGTTAAAAATAATATTAACAGAGAACGCATTCCGTAAAATGAAAAACGCTCCCACATCTCTGTAAAAAACAAAACGAATAAACCGGCAGGATGTCCTAAAACGGTACTCTTAAAAAATTGATCTGTATTATTCTGACTCATCTATATTAATTATTTAATTCTTTATCAACTCCGTGCATTAATTTTTTAATTACTGGTGAAAGTACAAATAGCACAACTCCAAAACCAATTCCTGTATAAAAAAGATATTCAAAAAGCACTAAGTAACTTTGTTTTGCTAAATTTAAGTCAGGAGCCGTACCATTTGAAGTATCTACTGAAGCGATATTTGCTAAAATTGATGCAATAAATTCTGAACTTGCTGTAGCTAAAAACCACACCCCCATCATAAAACCTACAATTTTTGCCGGTGATAATTTTGTTACAGCAGAAAGCCCAACAGGAGACAAGCATAATTCTCCACATGTATGTAGAAAGTAAGTTAGTATTAACCAAATCATAGCTACTTTTCCAAGTCCTGATAAACTAATCCCTAAAACCAAAGAACCAAAACCTAATCCCACGAGCAATAAAGCCATAGAAAACTTCACAGCCGTATTTGGATTATATTTTCCAAGTTTCACCCATAACCAGGCAAAAACAGGCGCTAACAAAATAATAAATAATGCATTAAAGCTTAGAAATTGCCCAGCAGAAATAGTGTGCCCAAAAAAGTCCCTATCCAAAATTCTGTCAGCAAATAAATTTAATGATGTGTAAGCCTGTTCGAATAATGCCCAGAAAATAACAGTGAAAACAATCAAAATTGTCAAAGCAATCAACTGTTCTCTGGCTTTTTTATCTAATTGTGTAATACTATAATAAACAATATAAACAAACGAAGCGGCTCCGGCTATCATTAAAGAATAAGATACAGCTTCATGTCGCTGCACCATCTGCCAAAAAATTAATGCTGATAGAACACTCAGAAAATAAATAATCCATTCGTTTTTTAATCCAAAAGATTTCTTTTCTAATAATTCCGGCACTTTTGATTCTCCTTTTCCTTTCAACAATTTTTTTCCTGAAATAAAAGTCAACAAACCAAAAAGCATTCCTACCCCAGCGGCTCCAAATCCGTAACTCCATCCATACTTTTCTCCAAGCCATACACAAATCAAAGTAGCTAAAAAAGAACCAAGATTTATTCCCATATAAAATAAGGTAAACCCGGAGTCTCTTCTTTTATCACCCACTTCATAAAGTTCTCCAACTAATGAAGATATATTCGCTTTAAGGAAACCGACACCAACAATTATAAGACACAGTGAAAAATAAAATACCTGTAATGCTGCATTATCTCTTGTGATTTCACCCGTTACTGATTGCGTAGCAGCATTCCCTTCATAAGCCATTCCAAGATGTCCTAATACCAGCATTATTCCTCCAAAAACAATGGCTTTACGAAATCCTAAATACCGGTCTGCAATAAAACCTCCAATTACCGGAACTGCATATACAAGGGCTGCATAACTTCCAATTAACAAATTCCCATTTACATCTGTAAAAAGATGGTAACGAGTTAAATAAAAAATCAACAAAGCTTTCATTCCATAAAATGAAAAACGTTCCCACATTTCTGTAAAAAACAATATAAAAAGGGCTTTTGGATGTCCAAAAAAATCTTCCTTGTTTACTGAGTCATTTGTCATAAAGCGTTGATTATTTATAAATTTTCATTTATAAAGTTAGTCATTTTATTAAACAACTGAATCCGGGTCATTCCTCCATAAATTCCGTGATTACAATCCGGATAAATCTGAGAATCAAATTGTTTATTGGCTTTTATCAGAGCATTCATCATTTCCATAGAATTTTGAAGATGCACATTATCATCAGCACTTCCGTGAATTAAAAGATATTTCCCTTTTAACTGAGCAGCAAAATTAATAGGTGAATTATCATCATATCCACCTGGATTCTCCTGTGGAGTATGCAGGTACCTTTCGGTATAAACGGAATCGTAAAAACGCCAGTTAGTAACCGGAGCTACTGCAATCGCCATTTTAAAAACATCATTTCCTTTCAAAATACAATTGGAAGCCATGAATCCACCATATGACCAGCCAAAAATTCCTATTCTGTTTTTGTCCACATAAGGATAATTCCCAATCACTTTAGCAGCATCAATCTGATCTTCAACTTCGTATTTTCCCAGTTGCAACTGTGTTACTTTTTTAAATTCAGCACCTTTAAAACCAGTTCCTCTTCCGTCCACACACACTACAATATATCCTTGCTGCGAAAGCATTAAACACCAGTAATCATCCAGAGAATTCCATTGATTCGCTACTTGCTGAGAACCCGGTCCCGAATACTGCGTCATAAATACAGGATACTTTTTAGATACATCAAAATCTTTTGGTTTAATCATCCAGGCATTTAATTCAATTCCTTTCTCTGTCTTTAAAACAAAAAACTCTTTTTCAGGTAAATTGTATTCTTTCAACCGTTGTGTTAAAGCAGCATTATCTTCAATAACTTTCAATTCTTTCCCCGATTTGACTTCATTCAAAGTATAAGTGGTAGGCTGATTCACGCTGGAAAAAGTACGGATATAATAATCAAAATTTGGGCTGAATGTAGCTTCATTAGTCCCTGTTTCATCAGATAATGCTATTTTATTTTTCCCATTCAAAGCAATCTTATAAACACCCCGGTTTATCGAACCGTTTTCGGTTGACTGATAAAACGCCGTATTGTTTTTCTCATCAATCCCGTAAAAGCTTGTAATTTCCCAATTCCCTTTAGTCACCTGATTTTTCAGTTTTCCTGTTTTATCATAATAATAAATATGATTAAAACCGTCTTTTTCGCTGGTCCAGATAAAACTATTGTCTTTTAGAAAAGTAAGATTATCGGTAACATCAATATAAGCTTTGTCTTTTTCGTTTAAAACCACTTTTTTAGCAGCTGAATTTCCATCAATAAAAAGCAGGTCTAAATTATCCTGATGCCTGTTTAAAACCTGAGCAGATAAAACATTTGCATCATTAGTCCATTGAAGTCTGGCAATATAAAAATCGGAGTAATCACTCAGATTGACTTTTTGCGTTTGCTGGGAATTAATATCACAAATATGAAGAGAAACTTCGGAGTTTTTTTCTCCTGCTTTTGGATACTTAAAAGTCATCATCTGTGGATACAAACTTTCTCCATAAACCGGCATAGAAACTTCCGGAACCTGAGATTCATCAAATCGGATGTAAGCAATTTTCCTGCTGTCTTTGGACCAGTCAAAAGCTCTCACAAATGAAAACTCCTCCTCATAAACCCAGTCACAAATTCCGTTAATAATTGCATTTTTTTTACCGTCGGCTGTAATTTGTGTTGTCGTTGTTGCTGCTATATCATAAACATATAAATTATTTTCTCTGGCAAAAGCAATTTTCTTTCCATCAGGAGAAAATGTGGGTTCCTGAATTTGGAAATCAAATAATCGTGTTATTTCTTTTTTCGAAATATCATATAAATAATAATCTGCAGTAAATGAATGGCGGTAAACAGCTGTAGAATTACAGGCCAACAATAGTTTTTTCTCTTCCGAATCAAAAGTGTAAGCATCAATAGCCGGTATTTTTTCTGATTTAGAATCTATAATTGTTGCCGTCTTTTGTAAACTGGAAAAATCATACAAGTCAATTTGTGTAGACTGTGTTGCCTGATCATAATTCAAAACCGTGTATTGATTGGATTTTTTTAACGAATGCAATTCGTACATATCCTCGGTGCGATACGTTCCCCGATAAATAGATTCGACAGTTATTTTTTGTTGTCCAAAAACAACCATACTCAACAAAAACAAAACGAAGGAAAGCAGCTTGTGATTCATATTTTAAATTATCTGTATAGAAAACCCCAATTTTAGTAAAAAAAAGATACATATCAGCTATTTTATTGATTAAAATTCAGCCAATAAAAAACAATAATCTTATTTATTGATGCTAATTTAATGAAAAATAAAAAGGCTAAAACGTATCTTTGCCGCTCATTATATTTTAATTAACTGAAAATGAATAAAACCGTAGCAGGATTCTCAAAACTATCAAAAGAAGAAAAAATAAACTGGATTGCCTCCGCTTACTTTTCAAATCCGGAAAATGCCGTTTTATTATTAAAAAAATACTGGAATTCTGATGAAAAACTTCAAAAACTGCATGATGAATTTATAGAAAACACCATTAGTAATTTCTATATTCCGCTGGGTGTGGCTCCTAATTTTTTAATTAATGATAAATATTTTACTATCCCAATGGCAATTGAAGAAAGCTCTGTAGTTGCTGCAGCTTCTAAATCGGCTAAATTCTGGGCTAGCCGCGGTGGTTTTAAAACTACAATTCTCAATACCGAAAAAATAGGTCAGGTTCATTTTTTATACCGAGGAGATATTTCTAAACTGGAACTGTTTTTTGCCCGGACAAAAGCTAAATTTTTCTCAGAAACAGAAAGTCTTACTAAAAACATGCAACAGCGTGGTGGTGGAATTCTGGACATCCGACTGGAAGACAAAACCCAGTTATTAGACGATTATTTTCAGCTTCATGCTACTTTTGAAACCATCGACAGCATGGGGGCTAATTTTATCAACTCCTGTTTGGAACAATTTGCTAAGATTTTAAAAACCGAAGCACAGGCTTACGAACTTTTTACTGAAGAAGAAAAAAACATCGAAGTGGTGATGAGCATCCTTTCTAATTATGTGCCAAATTGCATAGTTAGAGCCGAAGTTTCCTGCCCCGTAGAACAATTAGCAGAGAAACACATTCCGAATCCTGAAATTTTTGCTCAGCGTTTTGTTCAGGCCGTGCAAATTGCCGAAGTAGAACCTTTTAGAGCCGTGACGCACAATAAAGGAATTATGAACGGAATTGACGCCGTAATCCTGGCTACAGGTAATGATTTCAGAGCTGTAGAAGCAGGTATTCATGCTTATGCTGCCAGACAAGGTCGATACAGCAGTTTATCTCATGCTAAAGTTGAAAACGGAATATTTAGTTTCTCGCTGGAAGTGCCATTAGCCTTAGGAACTGTAGGCGGATTAACGAGTTTACACCCCTTAGTAAAGCTTTCGCTGGAAATGCTCGAAAACCCATCTGCAAAAGAATTAATGGAAATTGTTGCTGTGGCCGGACTAGCTCAAAACTTTGCCGCTTTACGCTCCTTAACCACAACAGGAATTCAGGACGGACATATGAAAATGCATCTGAATAACATTCTGAACCAACTTGAAGCTACTAAAAACGAACGTGATGCTGTACAAAAACATTTTAAAGACCATGTGGTTTCGCATAGCGGAGTCGTTAATTTTATTGACAGTTTAAGAACAAAACAATAGCAGCTATTTTAATTTAATTTGGAAATGGATACAAAAAAGACATTTTACAGCAACGGAAAATTATTAATCACTGCTGAATATCTGGTATTGGACGGAGCTAAAGCATTGGCATTGCCTACCAAATTTGGTCAAAACTTAATTATTGAAGAAAGTAAAAATGCGGAGATTAACTGGAAAAGTTTTGATGCTGATGGTTCCACCTGGTTTGAAGACAGCATTACTTTCTCAGAAATAAAAAATCCTGTTTCAGCAAAAGAAGAATCAGTAAAAACCACTTTAATAAAAATTCTGCACGAAGCTTATCTTTTAAATCCAGATTTTCTGAATCAGGAAAAAGGATTTCAAATCACCACCGAATTAACATTTCCAAAAAAATGGGGCTTAGGAACTTCTTCCACACTTATCAACAACATAGCCCAATGGTTAAATATTGATGCTTTTGAGTTGCTGAATAACAGCTTTGGAGGCAGTGGTTATGATATTGCCTGTGCGCAAAACAATACCCCGGTACTTTATCAATTAAAGCACGGAAAAGCGAAAGTAGAGCCGGTTCAATTTTATCCGAACTTTACAGATAATATTTATTTTGTGTATTTAAATAAAAAACAAAGCAGCAAAACAGCGATAGCCAATTATCAGAAAAATAAAACTACTGATATTGAAAAATACATTTCTAAAACAGATAAAATAACTCATGAAATCCTCCATGCAAAAAACAGCACGATAATGGCCGCTGCAATTGCCAGACATGAAACGATTATGAGTACCATCTTAGAAACACCAGCTGTCAAAGAAAATTTATTTTCGGATTTTATGGGTGAAATTAAAAGTTTAGGTGCCTGGGGAGGTGACTTTATTATGGTTATTTCTGATGTAAATCCTGTCACTTATTTTAAGTCTAAAGGTTACAAAACCATAATTTCTTATCAGGATATGATATTAAAATAAACAAAAAAGACATAAAAAAAACGTCTCGTTTTCGCGAGACGTTTTTTTTTTATGAAATTAATTAATACTAAAATCTAGTAATTAAATTGTTTTCTGTTGTCTTTAATATCAGCGATATCTTTAAGAGCCGGTAACACTCTGCCAACATCTCCTGCTGATTGAGCTTTTACTTTTTCAACATAAGGAGCAACATCTTTCAAAACCGGAGCTTTAACAATACTTGTCGTTTTCACAACATACACTCCTGTATTTCCTTCGATAGGAGCAGACATTTTATTAGCTGCTAAAGCAAATGCATTTCCTACAACTCTTGGCTCCTGACCTACTCCTCCGTTTAAAACCGGGTTATCCAGAGTTACATCAACAGCCTGCTCCACTTTACTTCCTGTAGCTTTAGCGATTGCTTCAAGAGAACCGGCAGTCATTTTTGCTTTTAGCATTTCTGCTTTTTTAGTTTTCTTCAGTTTTGTTTCGATAAAAGGTCTTACCTGATCAATTGGAGCAAATCCGGAATCATCAATATTTTTAACCGTAGCAATTACGTGACCTAAATTAGCTACTTCAAAACGTTTAACAGATCCTACTTTAGTATCCTCACCAAATGCCCATCTCACGATCGCTCTTTGATTTCCTAAAGGACCAAAACTTTCGTCCATAGCTTTTACAGAAATTGCAGGTGTTACTGTTAATTTCATTTGTTTAGCCACTTTGTTAAAATCACCATCAGCAGCAGCCATTTCAAACTGAGTTGCTTCTGTAAAAATCTTATCAGAAGTAGCTTCAGAAGCTTCTAATTTTTGTGCTACAGTAGCCAAACGAATACCGTCCTGCTTATCTGTTATTTTGATAATGTGGAATCCAAAAGGAGTTTCAACTAAACCAATTTTTCCAATACCGTTATTGAAAACAAAATCATTGAAATCTTTCACCATCTGACCAGGTCCAAAATACCCCAAATCACCACCTTGCTGAGCTGATGAATCATCAGAATACTGGAAAGCAAGCATCATAAAACTATCCGGATTAGCATTCACCTGCGCTAATACTTCTTCTGCTTTTGCTTTTGCTTCTTCTTTTGTTCTTTTTTCTCTTTGGTTTGGAACCTGAGCACCTTCATAACTAATTAAGATATGACTTGCTTTAGCATTTACCCCTGATTTTTTTCCTAAAGATTTAGAAATACAATAGTAATTTCCAAAAACATAAGGTCCGTAAACTTCTCCGGGAGCCAAATTAAATAATTGATCTGCATCTACAGCCGGTAAATCTTTCTTAGCTACATATGTAGAATCATAAGGAATATCCGAATTTGAATTTACAAAATCAATAACATTATTAGTAGTTCTGAAACCAGCTACAGTATCATTTTTACCAGTCGCCTGATTGTACACTACGCTTCCTGACAACAAACTGCTGATTCTTGATTTCACTTCAGCCTCATCTGCTGCAGAAGCTTTATCTTCAATCAATACATATTCTATTCCTCTTGATTCCTCAGCTTTATATTGTTTTTTATTTTCTTTCATATAGGCTAAAATCTCAGTGTCAGTCACTTTTACATCACTGTCTTTAATAGAAGAATATAAAGCGCCCACATATGAAAAATTAGCTTTATTAGCTTCCATTTCATATTTCAATTTACCTTCAGCCTGAGTAGTGTAAAAAGCTGCTTTTATTAAAGTGCTGTAGATTTGGTATTTTGCATTTAACTCAGCATCTTTTTCTCTTTGTTTCAAATATTCTGCCTGTGCAGGATTAGATTTAAAATACTCTTTAAATTTTGTCAGATCAAACATCCCCGCAGCATTTAAAAACATTGGATTTTGTCCAATATTCTGATCTGCTTTTAAGATTTCAATGATATGTTTTTCACCAACTCTTAATCCTAATTTATCAAATTCGTCAGTTAATAAAGCAACCGAAACTTCTTGTTCCCAAACTCTGTTAGCAGCAGCTGTAGAAGTGATTCCCTGACCACTTTTTTCAACATTGCTTACTTTAAGTCTAAAATCCTCAAATGAAATATCTTTTCCATTGATGCTTCCTACATCTTTTGAGGTACTGCTAAAACTTCCGCTTTTGAATAAATCACCAATGATAAATGCAAATAAAGCCAATGCAATAACTGCAATCATTAAAGCGGAACGCTGTCTAATTTTTGATAAAACTGCCATTTTTATTGTTGTTAATTTTATATTCAGTTTGCGAAAATACAATTATCTAGTTAATAATAATACAAGTAACGTTTTATTTTAAAAGATTTTTTGTTTTTCTAAAAAAATCACTCTTTTACGGTCATTTTTACTAATTCAATTTTTTTATTTGTGGCTTCTTCTATCACAAAATGGTAATTACCAATAGTGATTACATCGCCCATTTGAGGAATTTCTTTAGTAAAATCTACAATAAAACCGCCTAAAGTCCCATAAGAATCACTTTCGGGAATTTGTAATTTATAGGTCTGATTTAGGTATTCCACATCAAAACGCGCCGAAAAAAGATAGGTATCCTCTTCCAGTTCTTTTTCTATTAATTCCTCATCAGAATCATGCTCGTCTTCAATTTCACCAAATAATTCTTCGACAATATCTTCTACAGTAATGATTCCCGAAGTCCCTCCATACTCATCTAAAATTACTGCTACACTTTTTCGTTTTTTAATCAGCAAATCCATAACATCTTTGATGTAAATGGTTTCCGGAACAAATTCGACCGGAATAACTACTGATTTAATATTTTTAGGTTTTTTAAACAAATCAAACGAATGTACATAACCCACAATCTCATCTAATGAATTTTCATAGACTACAATTTTAGAATACCCCGTTTCTACAAACAAATCTTTTAACTCATCAACAGAATCGTATAAATCGACTGCTACAATTTCAGTACGTGGCGTCATAATATCTCTGGCTTTTACTCCTGAAAATTCCAGTGCATTCTGAAAAATCTGAATTTCAGAATCCACTTCTTCATCATCTTCTATTGTACTCATTTGTTCAGTGATATAATTCCCGAGTTCTACTTTAGAAAAATACAACTGAATCTGATCTCCTTCTGTTCTGAAAAAACGTTTTAAAATAAAATCGGAAACCCAAATTAAAAATGTGGAAATAAAATAAAACAGCAAATAGAACATGTAAGCCGGAACAGCAAAAAACTTAATTAACACATTTGAATAAATCTGAAAAAAGACTTTTGGAAAAAATTCAGCTGTTATCAGAACCACTATGGTAGACAATACGGTCTGGATTAATAAATTCAACAAATCAGAAAAATGATAATTCAGCGAATGAATCCAGTTCATCAGTAAGTCACCCATAAAAAAACCATAAACCACTAATGCTATATTGTTACCAATAAGCATAGCGGCTATAAATTTAGAAGGTTTCTCTGTAAGTCTTGTTAGTATTTTAGAGATAAAGCTATCTTGTTTTTTTTCTATTTCAAGATAAATTTTATTAGACGAGACAAATGCAATTTCCATCCCTGAAAAAAAAGCAGACAGTATTAAACATAGTATAATAATACTAATTTCCATAAATTATGATTTACGGTTGCGATCTTCCATTTTTTTCGCAAATCTTCTTCTAAAGAAAAACATAAAAACACCCAAAGCAGCTATTAAAAGACTTAAAAGAGGCGTTTTAGACGGGTCATTCCATTTTATGATGGCATCATAAACAAAAAATAAAGCAAAAAGAATATAAATGTAAGGGGTATATTTTAAATAACGCATAGTATGTGTAAATTATATTATTCGGCGGTTAGTACTTCACCGGTTATTCTTTGAGAATTAACAACTTTAAAATCTTTACTAAAATCAATTCCCTGACCGTTAGAAACACCTTTTAAATCTGTAAATTTAAACTTTTTCTCCGTAAAAAACCATTCGTTTTTCTGATCATAATACAATTGCTCCGTTTCCAGCATTTGTCCGTTTTGTGAAACAATCTTTACTTTTCCCTGCAAATCAATGATTCCTGTTTGTTTATACGAAATAGCATAATTAGAGGTAACATGGGTTTCTTTAGCCTTGTTATCATATAATGTCAGATCAATTCCTTTAGGAAATTCAGTAAAAGGGAAATCAACCGTGGCATAATCCAGCATCTTAGAACTGACCAATACTGCTTTTATAAAACCGGAATCAGTATATTTTAAATTCACTTTATCCGCATCACCACTGGGAGCAAATTCAGTAAAATTATTTTGCTGTACTTTCTTAAAATTACTTTCGCACCCAAAAAACAGAGTCACAGCTATTGCCATGACTACCGGAAATATATTATATGTTTTAAATACACGCATAATGCAATTTAGAAAAAGTACTGTTTAAAATTCTTAAGCAGTTATTAATCAAACTTTCTCTTCACAAACCATCGGTCGTTCAACGAAAGTCCTACGCTGAACTTAGCATAATTTTCCTGAATTAAACCTGCCGAAGTTGTTCCTCGTTTCCCATATTCAAATCCAAAATTAATATTAGAAAAAGTCCCTGAAACCGGTAATCCCAATCCAAGACTAAAACCGGCATCTTTTATTGACTCAGCGTTCACAACCAATCCCGTTTCTTCATATTTAACACCGGCTCTAAAAACAATTCGTTTAAAATAACTGGTAAAAGAATTATAGTTAGGAATAAAATAACCTCCCAGACTATATTTCATTGCTTTTTCATAGGAGACATTAGGCATCGTATTGTAAGTATTAGCCAAATCACCTTTACTGGCTGAAGTAAACTGAGCACCTACAAGCCATTTTCTGGATTCGCCAATTCCAACACCTATTTTTAATTCGCTAGGTAACGTTAAATCTCTTGAAAAAGTTTCCTCATCAGAAGATTCTACTTCAGAATACTCAAAATCAGAATTATAATTTACAGAAGAAATAACTCTGGAATTAGAAGACCCCAGATTCCCTTCCAGTTTATAACTCAAACTGCTGAAAAAATTTAATTTTTCATTTAGTTTTGCCTGATACATGGCTCCGAAATTAAAATTAACCCCGGACAAATCAGCTTCATTTAATTCCAGACTCCCTAAAGCTACTCCATTAACATACTGCATATCAGTAGTTTCAATATGTCCGAAATTATATTCTACATTAGCTCCCAAACTAAAATTGGGTGCAACTTTATAAGAAAGCGCAAAAAAAGCTTTGTTTAATCCTCCGCTACCAAAATCACGACTGTTTGCACCATTTACTTCGTTAGAAACAACCGCTATCTTGTAACCTACAGAAGAATAAGGAAGTAAACCAAAACCAACCCCTAATTTACCCATGGGCAATCCTACCGCCAGATAATCAAAAGTAGTTCTTTTTGCTTTTTCAGAACTGGAATCATTTTTTAAAGTCGTCAGATTATAAGTACCTCCAACAGTAAAAGTGGTCAATTTCAGGTTAGAAAAACCCGCCGGATTATCTAAATTAATATGGATACTATCCTGTTCCACCTGAACACCTGCCATGGAACGACTTTCTACAGTCCCCTTAAACCGTACATCTCCGATTCCGTAAAAAGAATAGGGAGATGAAGTTCCTTCTTGTGCAAAAGATGCCAGGGATAAAAGCAAGCAAAGGCTTGATATAATTTTTCTAATCATTTTTGATTTTATATTGAAATGTTTGATTCAAACTCTCCAAAAGGAAATTTGAATTGGCAAATATGGTATTTTTTAATCGTTTAGCCAAAAATTCTGCATCACCACCCGTTAAAATTATGATAATTTTTGAACAGCCCGTTTTATATTCCTCTATAAAACCATCAATTTCATAGACCAATCCGTTTACCACACCCGAGTGTATGGATTCTGAAGTTGATTTCCCCACATAAGATTCCGGACTTTGCAATTTTAATAGCGGAAGTTTTGCTGTAAACGCATGCAGAGATTCATATCTTAACCGCAATCCCGGCGCAATAGCACCACCCTGATACACATTATTTTCATCTACAAAATCATAGGTCACACAGGTCCCTGCATCAATTACCAGTCGGTTTTGGTTTGGATATAACAAAGCAGCACCAGCAGCCAGCACCATCCTATCAATTCCTAAAGTTTTTGGGGTTCCGTAATTATTGATAAACGGAAAAGCATCTTCATGTGAAACAAAATGAACCTGAACCCACTTTTCAAATACTAAAAAGGCCTGTTTTTCAACATCTGCTACCGAAGAAACTACTAAATTATTTATTGTCTGAAATTCTTTTAAAATTTTTTTAATCTCATTTTCCAGCACTGTTTTATCAAAAACAAAGTTTTTCAAATTAGTATTTCCCTCAAAAACAGCTGCTTTAATTCGGGTATTCCCCACATCAACAGTTACTATCATATTTTGGTTTTTGCTTGGGCGAAGGTACGAATAGATTTTTTCATAAAAATGTTTTGGATATATTAAAAATGGTTCTATATTTGCACCCGCAACAAGCACGGTACCTTAGCTCAGTTGGTAGAGCAATGGACTGAAAATCCATGTGTCCCTGGTTCGAACCCTGGAGGTACCACAAAACCCGAATAGCAATATTCGGGTTTTTTGTTTTTTATAAACTTTTGAAAATGCATTACTTATATATTCTTTTTTAGTTCAGCAGATAAACTGGTTTTAAAATTCCTGTCAGCGTTATATGTATTGAAAATAAATATAACAAAAAAACCTCCCGTTTTCCAGGAGGCTTCTTCACTACAAATTAAAATACTATTCTAAATTATTTCATCAAACGCACTTCATAAATACCGGCAACAGACGAATTCGGTTTCGCCTGAAATTTTACTTCGAATAATTTTGCATTCGATTTTAAAACCTCAGCCGGAATTTCGATTGTTTTATCCACAAACTGATTGCCTTCTGTTCCATCCAATGTAATCGAGGCAATTAAAACCGAGTTCATATAAATATCAAAGTTTTTATTTTTATCAGAACCAAAATAAGTGAATCTTAATTTACGGGCTTCGAGTTTGGGGTTTTTCAATTCATAACTAAAGAATCCCGTTCCGTTTCTATAATGACGTTTTTTATAAATTCCGGTATCGGTTTTTTCTCCTTTAAAATTGTGATCATTTTCCGGCTGTTGCTCACCCGCAGTAATCATATCAACGGTTTGTGCTTCCAATTTCATTTTAGCATCTTCCCTTTCTTTCATAGCAGCCTGCAATTCCGGTAATTTTTCTTTTGTGGTATAAGGCCAGTACAACATATATCGCGCATCATGAATTTGGAAAAAAGGCACCAATTGCAAGTCCTTAAATTGATCCTGATAAGTGATGTCTGAAATCGAATACGTAAAAGGTTTGTTTTTTACTGCTATTATTGATTGTGCTAAATCAGTCGAATTTGAAACCAGCATTGGCGCTTCTTCAATAGGATAAATGGATCCACTGGCAATATGTCCCATCCGGCTTCCATCGGCTGTTAATCCTGTCAAATCAGAAGTATCGGTAACAGCCGCTAAAACTACTGGTCCACGTAAAAATGAAACCCAATTTGATTTATCCGGAAGCTGCTCCGTTTTATTATGCATTGGCAAAACTATCGAAATCACATCTCCCGGTTTCCATTTTCGATCAATAGCAACATAAGAATTGGCATCCTTTACAAACGCTACCTCCTTACCGTTGACTTTGATTTTTAATTCGCCATCATTTACCCAAGAAGGATATCTAAACTTAACGGCAAACTTTTGTGCCTTTTTCAAGTCCAATATCAAAGTTGATTGCTCTTCGAAAGGAAACTTGGTATTTTGCGTCAGTTTCAATCCTTTTTCTTTCCAATCTAAAGTAGACGGAATAAAAAGATTTACGTACAAATCATTCGCATTATGAGCATAAATCATTTCGCCATATTTTCCATGATTTTCTAAACCAGAACCCACACAACACCAAAAAGATTCCTGCGGTTCTGAATACACACGGTAATGACGCGGACGAATAGGTGTAAAATATACAAATCCCCCATCAGGATGCTGCGATGACAAAATATGATTGTAAGTAGTACCCTCGTAATAATCCATGTATTTCGAGTCCGGATGTGCCAGGAATAAATGCTTACTCAATTTAAGCATGTTGTAGCTGTTGCAGGTTTCCGGTCCTTCTCTGGATTCTAACATCGACGAAAAATCATCCGTAGGATTAAAATGCTCTCTGACACTGTTTCCTCCTATAGAAATGGTTCTGTTAGCAACAACAGTATTCCAAAAAAAGTTAGCTGCATCTGCCCATTTAGCATCTCCGCCCACCTCAGCAACACGCATAAAACCAATCACTTTAGGAATTTGTGTATTGGCATGCAATCCATTTAATTTGTCGTGATTTTCCAACAATGGATTCAAAATTGTTTTATGCGAAAATTTCTCTGCCAATGCTAAATATTTTTTATCTCCGGTAATAGCGGCTACATCGGCAAAAACTTCGTTCATACCGCCGTGTTCGCTTTTTAACATCAGTTGGATTTGCTCATCAGAAAGATTGTCCACTAATTTCAAACACCAATCCGATAATTGAACCAGCATTTTTTTAGCTTTATCATTATCCGTTAAGGTATAAGCATCAACCAAACCTGCATAAACCTTATGAATATTATACCAAGGCACCCATTTGCCATTCAGTGAAAAACCTCCCGCATCAATCTTGCCTTTAGCAATATCAGCCCACAGTTGTTTACTTCCCGGAACTCCGCCTATATAACCATCTCCATTTTTCAACTGGCACTTTTCCAGATTATCCAGCATATAATCCAATCGTTCTTTTATTTGCAGATTTCCTGTAGCAGCATACATCTCTGATAAAGCCGAAAGGTAATGTCCGCCAATGTGACCATCGAGTCCTGTATTTTCCCAATTGCCGTAATTGTCTTTTAATGGCATTAGTCCGGCTTCTTTTAGATAAGGTGCCAACAATCTATCGGCATCAAGTTCTAAAATGTATTTCATATCAGTTTGCTGTGCTTTTTGAAAAGGACTTTCTAACAAGCGAACAGATGATAAAGGAAAAGATTCCAATTGTTCCGATTGTCCGTAAACTGAGGTACCAAGAGCAAACAATGCAATTGCACAAAACTTGTTTGTAAAATGTTTTACTACCATAATTTTAAGTGAATTTTTTATTCTGAAAACATATGCTCCCTCACCTATTTTCAGAATAGATTTTGTTTTTATTTTGTTTTTATTCGAATAAGCGTAAATGAATAAGCCGGCATTTCAGTTGAAAAATTTTCATCAATAGCAATGGCATCCGTTTTCGGCAAAGCTGCTTTACTATCCGGTGTTCCCGTTAACAAGATACGAGTGGCTTGTGAAGCCGCAATTCCCAGATTTTTTAAATCCAATTGGGTATTTACTGCAACAGGAAGCATATTGACTAATTTCAAAATCAAATCATTGCTTTTGCTATCGCGAACTACTGAAACTCCAATACGTTTTTGAACAGCTTCATTCCCATCAGAAAGCGTAATGCTATTGGGCAAATAAACATCTCCGGCATTATTCCCGTACATTTTCTGAACCTGATAACCTACTGTTGGTTTCACTTCCGAATTATTAAAATAGATAATATCCGGATTCCATTGGGTGTGTCCTTCTTTGGCAAGCATTGGCGCAATAGATGCCATACTTACCACATCGCCGTTGCGCTCAATTGAAGTTAAATATAAGGCTTCCGCCAAAGCCGTTTCGATATTATTAGGACGTCCCGGTAAAAAAGCGGCATATTCTCCTAAATAAACTTTCGCCTTAGAACGATCGTATTTATCATAAAAATCCTGATTATTGATAAACCAACCCACCGATTCGTAATAATGTTCATCTACCATTGAAATATTTAATTTATCGGCAAGTGCCCAGCCTTCATTATAATCTGTTCCTTCATAAAATGGACCAACGGTCCCAATCACGGTAATTTCAGGATGTTTTGCTTTTACAGCATTAAAAATCATAGTAAAACGTTCTTCAAAAATATCTGTAATTAAATCTTCATTTCCTATTCCTACATATTTAAGATTAAACGGCTTTGGATGTCCCGCTTCGGCTCTTTTCCTTCCCCATTTGGTATTCACATCCCCATTAGCGTATTCAATTAAATCCAAAACATCCTGAACATATTCGTCCATTTCATCCATAGGAATTCCGCCTTGTTGTCCCGCTCCGCCAGTTCCTGAATTCTGACAAGGAACACCCGCTGCAACTACCGGCAAAGGCGCTGCTCCCATATCTTCGCAAAACTGAAAATACTCAAAATAACCCAATCCCATTGACTGATGATAGCCCCAAAGGTTACGTTGCCCCTTTCTGGATTCTAATGGTCCAATGGTATTTTTCCAATGGTAAATATTATCAATTCCGTCACCATGAGCGACACATCCGCCGGGAAAGCGCATGAATTTTGGCTGGATATCAGCAATAGTCTGTGCCAAATCGGCACGGAGACCATTTTTACGCCCTTTAAAAGTTTTTTGAGGAAACAGCGAAATCATATCCAGAGCAATACTTCCCTGATTTTGAGGCAGAATTTCTAATTTAGCATCAGTCGCTGTTTTATTCGAAACCAAAACAGCGTTGTATTTTTTCCAATTTACACTGTTCGAATTAATCGAAGTTTCGGCATATTTTTCTCCATTTTTCCCTGTCAAACGAACAATTATTTTTGTTTTGGCTGCAGCCAAATTTCGACAAAACAATGAAAAATCATACTTATCTCCTGCTTTTAAAGCAATCCCATCAAAACCTTCATTAGATAATCCTTTTCCAACTTCGGTCGTTTTTAAAACAGCATAATGCTTATTGTTTTCATGAATTGGCGCAAGCGAATCTATTGTAAATGCATTTTGATTTCCTTCGATAGTCCAGGATTTAGAACTATTCCATGTTTTATCACGACCTTCCTTGTCGCTCGAAGCATATTCAAAATCACGATTCTGAATCAGCTCTGCATACAATCCGCCATCTGCAGCGTAATTAATGTCTTCAAAAAATACTCCGGTAAGCATATTGCTTATTTTTTTACTTCTGGTAGCTTCAACAGTCATGGTGGCATTTAGCGGTTTCAGTGATGCAAAACGAATCGCGTCGGTTTTTGAAGATTCCTCTTTTAACTGATTATTATAAGTCGTTAACTGTTCATTTTTTATCAGATTATTTACTAAATCCCAGGAGACTTTATGTACTGTCCCGTTTTGAAGAATTCCGGAAATTGTGATCGATTCTCTTAAATCGGAACGTTTGGAATCCTGAATTGTTTTTGTTTCAGAATAATTTATAAAATTGCTAGTAGTTACAGCAAACAATCCATTTGTCCCATTTGCCGAACTCTTCCATGATATGGTAAAAATTCCATTATTTTGAGAAACTATAGGTTTCAGACAATTTTTATCTTGCATGACTTCTTGATACGATTGGCGTCCCCAAGTAATCAAATCCTTAGAAGCAGCATGTGCAAACGAACCGTCTTTATCATTCAGACTCCATACACAATGGTATACTCCGCCTGCATCCTGAAAAAGATAAGGTGACTTCATTTTTTTCTGAGATCCCCATCTTCCGTAATCTGAAAGTAAAAAATTATGATTCTGCCCTACTGAATGCCAATTTTCCTTATCAACACTCCATGCAAATTGCAGCCCCGTTCTACCGGATAAATTCTCAGGTGTATAAGCAAATAAATAGACTGAGCCAGGATGTACTGCTTTATTGTTATTTGCAAAAATGGGCATCAACATTAAAAGAGATAATGCCAGAGCAATGCAATTGCATTTAATAATATTTTTCATTGGTTTAATTCATTATAATTTTGGCTGGAATTAACAAATGTAAATAAAACATTTATTAATTCTATTATAATTTTATGAAATCAAACTCACTTAATTAAAAAAAGAAAGTTGGAATCATTTAAAACCAAAAAAAAATCTCAAAGCGAATTTATATCGCTCTGAGATTTTTTTTATAATAATCCGAATTTGTAATTATTAATTTAAATAACCCGGATGCTGCGTTAAATTTGGATTATCAATAAGTGGATGACCCGCAGATTTATTGGCAAAAGGAAGCAATTCTGAACGGTTTTGCTGAAATCCGTAATACAATCCGTCACTTCCGTCGGGAGCCTGAATCCAGTTTGGATACTGACCTCCATTTTCAGCCGAACCTGTTGGTTTGGTATAAATAATATTTCCTATTTGAAGTGTATTAAAACCTCCTGTAAACCCAACTGTTTTTCGTGAATTTCCATTATAAGCACTGGTGTAAGCCTGAAACATATTCACCGGATACCATTTATCTTCACTTGTAACTGTAAAGCCATGAGCCTGTGCAATACCTGAAGTCGTAGCAAGGAAATTAGCATACTGAGCAGTATTAGTAGGTATGGTTTGGATTAGTGCTATCTCAGCAGGATCCGTTAAATCAATATACTCAACTCCCAAAAACGGATCTCCATATGTTTGTGCATCCAGATGAAATTTATACAAACGATAAACAGGAGTATTAGCGTATGCATTTTTCCTGTCTGAAAGGTCTTTCATATCTTGTTTAGTCGCTGCTAATTCAGTTGCCAGACGATTCATTCGAATTAAATCAGTACGAAGGTTAAATTCACCTGCAAATTCCCATTTGCGCTCCTGAACAATAGCGTCTTCAAATCCCTGTTTGTCAGACGGTATAGGAAGAGATCCAATACCTGCACGATTTCTTATTTCCTGCAAAGCATTTTTAGCTGCTGTTGTTGGATTATTGTTCAGATAATTTTGAGTTTCTGCATACATTAATAGTACATCTGCATAACGCAAGACAGGAATATTAACATTTCTTTCTGCTGCACCCTGTGGCTCAACACACCATGAGATTCGGAATTTTCCCGGCATGATACAAGATAATGTTGTTCCTACATCAACCCACTTATCAGTTGTAGCATTACCGTTGTTTAGAAAATAAATACTATAAGCAGTACAGGAAACATCACGTCGGGTATCATTTGGATTAAATGACAAATAATAAGTTGGCAACATAAATTGTAACGCTTTTCGTGAGCCGAATACACCTCCTCGGGTTCCAGGATGAGCATATACCCCAAAATTAGAGTTTGTATTCTGTCCTAAATTAGCCACTTCCCAAAGCATCTCACTTCTGGTAGCAGAAAAGTTTCTTTGACAGAAATTATACCACAAATATTCAAAACCGCTTTTATTACCTTGCGCCTGAACCAAGCTGTTTTCATTTCTGGAAATAACGGCTTCACAGGCATCATTAGCAATCTGATAAAGCTCCTGAGCACGGCCTACATCAGCACGTCTGGACATCATTAAAGTTCCGGGATCGTTTGTTTCCAGATTCCAGCGTAATGAATACCCTCCCGCATGTAAAGCAACACGCGCTAATAAAGCATAAGCACCTTGCTTTGTAATACGCTCATAAGTCGCATAACCACTTTGCGAAAACCAGGGAATATCCTGTACAGCCGATTGCAAATCAGTCACAATGCGGTCATAAATTTCATCACGAGGAGCACGTTTTGGATAAAATGTATTTTCATCATCCGGATTTAATTCTTCAAGTGGCTGCCAAACAGCAGGGACATCACCATAAACACGAATTAAATTATAGTAACAAAAAGCCCTGATTGCTTTTGCTTCGCCTAATAATGCTTTAGTTTTAGCTGTTTCAGGCATTTTGCTCATTCGACTGATAGCGATATTTGTAGCTTCAATTATACGATACTGTTCTTTAAAAATAGTTGTAACAGTATATGGTGTTGTGGCATCATAAAAATAGTTACAAATATTATATTTCGAGTTATTAGTTGTTCCATCCTCTGAAGAGTGAGTAACTGTCTCTCCCGCTCCCAACTGATAAAACAATTCAGAATGAATGATACCCCGATAACAGCCCTGAACAAACATATCAGCTGTTAATTCGTCAGAAAATACCGTTTCAGTATCAACAGCATTGTAAGACGGCATATCCAGATAGTCCTGGCAAGAAGTCATATTTAAAGAAACAACAAGAAGCGAAATTATTAATGCCTTTTTTTTCTCAAACAATTTTATAGATATTTTTTTCATGATGTATATTTTGCATTAAAATGTTAAGTTTAACCCTAGAACGAAGCTTCTGGAACGAGGATAAGCAGAACTGTCATATCCCGGAGTTACTGCTACTAAATCATTATCTCCGGCTGAAACTTCGGGATCAAAACCTGAGTAACCCGTAATAGTTAAAATATTATTAGCCGTAAAATAAAAACGAGCGTTAGTAATTCCAGCTTTTTCTGACCATGCTTTTGGCAGGGTATAACCCAATGTTATTTGTGCAAGACGCAGATAAGAACCATCTTCAATATAAGATGAAGAAGGATAAGTGATATAGCTTGAGTTCAAAAGATTCAAAGCGGAGGTACGGGAAGCTTCATCAGGATTTAATTCCTGTAAACGCGTAAGCGAAGTTGCTTTTTGTCCTGTCAAAGGATCGATTAAACGGTAGTAACTATTACCAAACTCTGTAGGTACATTTTGAAAAAGAGCATAAGGACTTGTACTGTGTTTAGTGGCATTATAAATATCATTACCAATACTGAATTTCATAAATGTATTCAGATCAAAACCTTTATAGCGAAATGTATTAGTGATACCTCCAATACAATCAGGAGTACCGTTCCCAATTTTAACTAACTGACGTGTAAATTGATCTCCTGCTTCATTATCGGCAGCAAATTTAACATCACCCGGACTTGCTGTACCGTTAGAGGGTTTTACAACACCAGGATTTAAAACATAAGTTCCATCAGGATTTTGTGTAAAATCATCTGTTGTGTAAAGCCCTTCATATACATATCCATACATATCCCCCAGCTGATCGCCCACAGTAGCATAATATGTTACTGAACCAGACCTGTTACCTCCTACATTAAATGTTTTTTGTGTCTGATCTTTCTCTAAAGAAAGCACTTTGGACTTATTAAACGCTAAATTTAAATTTGTCGTCCAGCTAAAATTATCAGTTCTTACATTTGTTGTACCTACTGTAAATTCCCAACCACGATTGCGCATTGTTCCTACATTCTGGTATTGATTTGCGTATCCTGTTGAAGAAGGAATAATACTCTTTAATAACATATCACTAATCTGATTGTTATACCATTCTGCTGTGATATCAATTCTTCTGTTAAATAAAGAAATATCCAACCCAAAATTGGTAGCATGTAATGTTTCCCACTGTAAACCTTGGTTTCCTAATGTTGAACTAGGTACATAAGCCGGATTCCCCGGAGTATTATTAACCGGATAATCTGTTTGACTTACCGTAGTAAGATATAAGTTGTTACCAATTCCGTTATTACCGGTGATACCATAACCGGCACGTAATTTAAAATTATTAATAACATCTCCAATAGCATTATTTTTCCAGAAACTTTCTTCTGAAATTCTCCATGCCCCGGAAACAGATGGAAATACACCCCATTTATTCCCTTCGGCAAATTTTGAGGAACCATCATAACGCAATGTCCCGGCTAAAAGATAACGGTTATCATAAGTATAATTTACACGACCAAAGAATGAAGCTAAACCATTACGGGAATGTTTTGTCTCCTTATCTGAAACAGTTGCATTTGAAATATCGTCTAATCCAAAATTGGGTCTTGGAAATTGACGAAGAGTTATACTATTACTTTCAGATTCGTTATAAGTAACCTCTTGTCCTAATAACACAGAAACATCATGTCTGTCAGCAAAAGTTTTCTTAAAATTTAAAGTATTTGTGATTTGATAACTAAAAGATTCTCCATTATCAATTTTCCCGTTTATACCTGTATTAACAGGATCTGTCAGTGCTGCTCTTGAATTTTCATCTGAAAAATTAGTTCCCTTACTGCTCGACCAGGAATACTGACCGGAAGTACGCCAAGTGAAATTTTTAAGAAAATCAAACTCTACACCAGTATTAACAAGAAATACACGAGAACGTTTATTAGATTGGGATGCCTGGTTTTCTACTAAAGGGTTTTCAGTGTCATAAGCCGAATCCAATCCTGATAAGTCTCCAAAAGTCTGTGTATTAAGCAACTGATCCTGATTAAATAATGTTCCCCCATTAATTGGCTGCAAAAGAACATCTTTCAGACCACTATATTCTCCACCTCCATCAGTTGAAGTATTACTAAACATGGTATTAAGATCTAAACGCAAACCTTTATACAATTCTGAATTAATCTTTGCACGGAAGGTATTTCTCGTATCATTATGATTTGCTATAATTCCTTCCTGATTATTATAATTATAACTTAAAAACGCCTGTGTTTTCTCATTACCTGTTGATACAGTAACATTTTGGTTTTGGGTAAACCCAGTTCCTCCAAACATCTTTTTCTGCCAGTCAGTAGCATAATCAGATGCATAACGGTTATTAATACGCTCAAAAGCTCCTGTATAAAAATTAGGAGTATCTGTTGCTAAACTATTATCAAAAACATTACTCCATTGTGCCGGTTTCCCTTGTAATACAGCCATTTCGTATTGGTATTTTACAAAATCTTCTGCATTAGACATCATATCCATTTTTTTAGAAAGTTCATCAACGGAAATAAAAGAGTTATAAGAAACTGTTGTTTGCCCTTTTTTACCTGATTTTGTCGTAATTACAATAATACCATTTGACCCTCTCGCTCCATAAATAGCAGTTGAGGAAGCATCTTTTAAGATTTCAATACTTTTAATATCATTAGGATTGATAACATTTAGTGCATCATCCATTTGAAAACCATCCACAATATAAAGTGGTTTAGTGCTTTGAGTAATGGAAGTTCCACCACGAATCGTAATATTAGTTCCTGCTCCGGGTGCTCCACTAGTGGTAACAATATTTAAACCAGCAGCTCTTCCCTGTAAAGCCTGGGCTGCGGTCATTGCAGGAACTGTTGCTAATTCTTCTCCGGAAACAGATGATATAGCACCTGTTAAATCGCTTTTTCTTTGCGTTCCATAACCTACAACT
This sequence comes from Flavobacterium plantiphilum, assembly GCF_046000495.1. Classification (NCBI taxonomy): domain Bacteria; kingdom Pseudomonadati; phylum Bacteroidota; class Flavobacteriia; order Flavobacteriales; family Flavobacteriaceae; genus Flavobacterium; species Flavobacterium plantiphilum. The sequence continues at coordinate 260,756 of NZ_JBELQA010000005.1, read as the reverse complement.
ACAACTTCCTCTAAACTTTGGGACGATTCTTTAAGCGTAATTCTAAAATCCGTCTTGCCTTCTATCGGCATTTCAACCGTATCAAAACCTATATAGGAAATCACCAGTATTTTTGCTGCATCATCTACTCTGATGGTAAATTTTCCGTCGATATCAGTAGAGACACTATTCTTTGTTCCTTTTACTAAAACACTTGCTCCCGGAAGCGAAAGTCCTCCCGCATCTACAACTACTCCACTAAGTATTTTTTGCTGTTGTGCTAGCGAACTCATAACACTTTCGTTTTCTTTAGCACTTTTATTAGTATCTTTTTGTAAAATAATTTGATTGCTAACTACCGTATATTTAATATTCAGTGGCTGTAAAATTCTGGAAAGTACCGCTGACAAAACCTCATTAGTCGCTTTAACAGTAACTTTTTGATCAAAAGCTACCATTCTTGAATTATATGAAAACTTTACATCGGCTGTTTTTCCCAGTTCTGTTAAAGCATTATTTAAATTCATATCAGTTATCGATATGGTCACTTTTGTGTCTAACTTTCCCTGCCCATTGAGGCTATTTGCCATGGTAACAGTCGAAAAGACAACCGCTAATACAAATTGATACAATGTCATCTTCATGAGTCGGATTAGTAATCGTTGTTTTACTTGGTTTTTTTTCATAATTTTGGTTTGTTTTGATTAATACTATTTGAGCGTATTTAAGAAACATTTTCAAACTCACTTTGCAGAGTGAGAATGAGTACAGGCGTCGTGATGTTGCAGCATTTCGACGCTTTTTTTATGCAGGTTTTATTTAATTACATCCTTTAGATAAAATGGTGATCTGATTTCCGTTCATCGTATAACTGGAATTATTCCCAATACTTTTACAGATAATCTTTAATTTTTCCGGTAAAGGCTGATCATTCAGAGAAGTAGTCAAATGGCATTTCTCCAATTCTTCTTTCGGATAATCTATTTCTACCGAGTAAGCCTGTTCTATTGTTTTAAAAATCTGACTAACAGGAATATCTGTAAAATCAAAACTTAACTGTTCAATACTCCTCACAGAATTATGAATAGACTGATCTGAGGTAATATCAGTTATTTTTTTAAAAGTCTGATTCCTGCGTTCAAAACGAAGTGCCTGATTAGGCAATAACACAATTTCTTTCTGATTTGATGTATTATTATCATTTTTTTCAGAATTCACTTTTACTTTTCCTGTTCGTACTAAAACCTCTACATCAGAATCATTATTATAAGCTTTAATTCGGAAACTGGTACCTACTACCTTTGTTACAATTTCATTAGCATGAACAAAAAAAGGTTTTCCCGGATTTTTACTGATTTCAAAAAAAGCTTCTCCTGACAGATATACTTTTCGCTCATTACCCATAAAAACTTTAGGATAACTCAGTTTACTTTTAGGCTGTAACAATACTGAGCTCCCATCAGATAAATTTATTATTTGTGGTTTGTTAGAATTATTTATTTGTTCCAATAAGCCTTCTTCATCGGTATGTGCAAGAATTTGTTCATTATAAAAATCAGTGCTTGCAGCAGTAAAATAATTGGTATACACGTAAAATGACAGCAAACTAAAAATTAGTATAGCAGCAATATTTCTAAACCAGCCTGTGTTCCATAATTGAACTAATTTATGTTCCATTTTACGGTTCTGTTCTTTGTGTTCAATTTTGAGCCAAGTGTTTTGCAGCGCATTATCCAGTTGCTCCTGAGACAAATTATTTTCCGGAACTTTCATAGCAAGCAACCACAAACGGGCTTCTTCGACTAATTTAGCCCGATTAGGATGGTCTAATGTCCAGTCTTCCCAGCCTGCTACATCATTTTTTGACTTCATCCACAACCGGAATGATTCATCAGCCAAAAAATCTTCTATTTCTTTATATTTATTTCTTTTTTTCATTTTCAAAGTCTTTCTTCAATCATAAAGGACAAACACTCTTTTACATACTCATTATTCGTTATTTTTCTTACTACTTCTAACCCCAGCACATCATCAAAGTTATCAGTAACAATACATTTACCTTCCATTCCTTACGAATATTTACCAGCGCCCTGTGCAATAAATTACTTGCCGATTGATAATTAACATTCAAAATAGCTGCTATTTCATCTATATTTAAGCCATGATGGTATTTTAAAAATAAAGCTTCTTTTTGACGGGAAGGCAACAGATTGAGCACCTTATTAAGATGCACCACTTTGCCGGCAGTCAGCTCATCGGAAATTAATTGTTGTTCTACCGAAAAATCGAATAAAAAAGTTATAGCATCCATAGAAGTTGCCTTATTAAAAACCTTATCCCGTTGTTGCAAACGTACAATACGTTTACGCACACAGGATAACAAATAAGCTTTAACAACGACAGTGTCGCTAAGACTATTGCGATAAATCCATATATCAGTAAAAACATCCTGAACACAATCCTGAATTTTCTCTGTATATGGAGAAAAGGAATTTCCATACTGGATTAAATAACCATAATATCTTTTAAAAAGTGTTGAAAATGCTTTTTCATCACCTTCTCTAAGACGCATCCACAGCATATTATCATCAACAATTCCGGTATGTAAAATTTGATTTTTCAAACTCAAAATTTATTTATTTTTTAATTATCACCTTCTTTGGGTATTGTTAATTTTAGAAAGAAGAGTTGCTATCTAAATAACAACTCTCTTATCACCACTAACTAATTATGACTAACCAAAATCACATATACAAAAAGAATCTTTTATACATAAAGAACACTTTTTTTATTATATACTCATTAAATTAAAACTTTTTTTTTATTTATTATAAAAATAACAGCAAATCATTATCGCAACAACCAAAACATAAGCATATCCTTTCTTTAAATTCTACAAACAAAACCTTAAAAAGCTTTCTCATATAAAAATAATTGCTAATTTAGTATATTTATGCAAAATTCATATACATGGAAATAATCAGTTGTCCCAAATGCCAAAATACCAAAATCGTTAAAAGCGGTATTATTAATGAAAAACAAAGGTATTTATGTAAAAATTGCAACTATTTTTTTACCGTAAATAAGGTTGGAAAAAAAATTGATGATTACTATGTAACTAAAGCATTACAACTCTACCTGGAAGGTTTGAGCTATAGAGAAATTGAGAGAATCATAGGCGTATCCCATGTAAGTATTAGCAACTGGATAAAATCCTTTAATATTAAAAAACCCATCAATTCTAATTACCACCCCACTTACAAAATATTAAATCACTCAGAACTAATTGAATACATAAAAAACAAAGAAACACTCTCAGGAGCAGGAATGATTATTACTGAATTAGGAGACAAATTCATGCTTATAAAATGGGAGCGTTTTAAAAAATAACTATAGCATTAACACATATATATATTTTATTTTTTTTTACAATTAAAAAAACTGAATTTGGTATCCTATTTTAACCTTAATTAACCTTAATTAACCTTAATTTTTTTAAACCACAATGGAACAAATTTTTAAAGACACCACAGCTAATCCGGCACCATTAGGCCTTTTTGGCTTTGGAATGACAACAATGTTATTGAATATCCACAATGCAGGATTCTTTGAACTTAATTCGATGATTATGGGGATGGGAATCTTTTTTGGAGGAATGCAACAAGTTATTGCAGGAATTATGGAATGGAAAAAAGGAAACGGCTTTGCTATGGCAGCTTTTACTTCTTATGGATTCTTCTGGATATCACTTGTTGCGTTGTGGCTGCTTCCTTTAATAGGAGTAACAAAACCTGATGGGGCTTCAATGGGATGTTATTTAGGAATATGGGGCGTTTTTACACTTGCTTTTTTCATTGGAACACTGAACGGAAACACTATAGGAAAACTTATTTTTGGTACACTGGTCATTTTGTTTGCACTATTATCTGCAGCCAGTTTTACCGGAAACCAGAATATTCATACCATTGCAGGCTATGAAGGAATATTATGTGGCTTTTTTGCTTTTTATGAAGCAGCCGCAATTGTAATAAATGAAAAACTAGGCAGACAGGTACTGCCTTTATAAAAAAAGATTATACAAAAAAACAGAACACAATAGTCTTTTTAAAAGTAAGACTATTGTGTGTTTCATTTCTATGAAAAAAAGACATGAACAAAAACTAATTATTCTTTCAATGCTGATGATTTTAGCATTGAACATTCCGCTTATCCTTTTATTTGACAGTTCTAAACCCGTATTTGGTTTTCCTGTTATTTACATCTATCTCTTTTCGGCCTGGTTATTTTCTATTGGCACAACCTACTTAATCATTAAAAAATATTATGAGTAGTCTTGGGCTTTTGACCATATTAGCCGTCTATGTGGTAATACTTTTTTATATTGCACACTGGTCTGAAAAAAGAAGCCATTCTAAATGGACCAATAATCCTTATATCTATTCTTTCTCTTTAGCCGTTTACTGTACAGCGTGGACTTATTATGGAAGTATCGGTTTAGCAGCAAAATCAGGCTTAGATTATTTACCTATTTATCTGGGGCCCATAATTATCATTCCTACCTGGATTATTATTCTGAAAAGAATTATCCGGATTTCCAGAATCAACAAAATAACAAGCATCGCCGATTTTATTTCGTTGCGATATGGTAACAGTCGTTCGCTGGGAGCTGCTGTAACATTAATATCTATTTTTGGAATTGTACCTTATATCGCTTTACAACTCAAAGCTATTTCAGATACTTTTCATATTGTAACTAAAACGCAGGCAAGTTCTAATATTTTTAGTGACAACACCACTTATATTTGTGTGGCTCTGGCATTATTTGCCTCATATTACGGCAATAAATATGTAGATGCTTCTGAAAAAAGACGCGGAATTGTAACCGCTATTGCCATTGAATCCATATTGAAATTAGTTTTCTTTTTAATCATTGGTGTGTATGTAACCTATTTTGTTTTTGATGGTTTTGATGATATTTATACAAAAGCTTCTGTCTTAGAAAATTTCGATAAAAAAAACACTATCGGACCATTGAGTAATGGTATTAATTGGTTTTTCCTGTGTCTTATTTCAATGTTTGCTATTTTTATTCTTCCCAGACAGTTTCATACTGCTATTGTAGAAAACAATCAGGAAAAACACATCCGGACAGCCATTTGGCTGCTTCCACTCTATTTACTGCTGTTTAACATTTTTGTGTTTCCTATAGCCTGGGGAGGAAATATTCTTTTTGGAACGCAAAGTCTTAATTCAGACACCTATTCTTTATTAATACCACAATATTATAATAATAATTTTCTAACAACTTTAGTTTTTCTGGGAGGATTTTCGGCTGCTATTTCAATGATTATCGTTTCTTCAATAGCACTGGCAACCATGCTGAGTAACAATCTTTTAATCCCTTATGGATTTATTGGATCATTAGAAAATACTTCTCAGGAAAAGAATACAAAACGAATTGTGCTTAGCCGTAAAATAGGTATTTTTTCACTTATTGTTTTAGCTTATATCATTTATCGTGTCTTTGTATTAGACTATACTTTAGTTTCTATCGGATTGGTTTCTTTTGTAATAATAGCACAGCTTGCACCTGCCTTTTTTGGTGCTTTATTTTGGAAACGAGGCTCTAAAAAAGGGGCTTTAACCGGTATTATTCTGGGATTTTTAATTTGTTTTTACACCTTATTAATTCCGTATGCCATTGGCACAACAAAGTCAGCAAGTACATTTGTACAGGAAGGTCCGTGGGGAATTGCATTATTAAAACCTTTTCACCTTTTCGGATTAGATTACTTAGATCCCATTCCGCAAGCCGTTTTCTGGAGTTTACTAGTCAATTTTTTAAGCTACATAGCTGTTTCTGTAAGCTTTAGCGGAAACTACAGAGAACGTAATTATGCTGAAATGTTTGTCGATATCGACCGCTATATAACGAATCACGAAAATGCCTATGTCTGGAAAGGAACAGCTAACATTTCGGATATTGAAAAAATACTGGAACGTTTTCTGGGCATCGAAAGAACCAAACGCGCACTGACCATTTTTAATCTAAAATATAATATTGACAAAGACAATAAAATTGCCGACGCCCGATTTATAAAATTTGCCGAAAATCTGTTAACCGGCCACATTGGTACAGCTTCCGCCAAAATAGTGATTTCCAGTGTTGCAAAAGAGGACAAAATAAGCCTGCCCGAAGTTTTACGTATTCTGGAAGAATCCAAGGAAAACATCATAATCAACAAGAAGCTCACTGAAAGTTCCAATGAACTAAAAAAAATTTCCGAACAACTTCAGATTGCAAATCAGGAACTCATTAACAAAGACATTCAAAAAGATGAATTCCTTGATACGGTAACTCATGAATTAAGAACTCCCATAACCGCCATCAGGGCAGCAACTGAAATCCTTCATGATGATGAAAATATCCCAACAGAAGTGCGTCAAAAATTTCTGCAAAATATTATTTCCGAATCAGACCGGCTTAACCGTTTAATTGACAAATTACTGGATTTAGAAAAATTTGAAACCGGAAAACAAAAAATATATCTTTCTAAAAACGATATTAATAAAACCATTCAAAGCACACTGGAATCATTGCAACAATTGATTACAAATAAAAGCATACACGTAAAATTTGACACTAAAAAGCAACCAATAAAAGCATTTTATGATGAAGAACGCATTATTCAGGTGCTGCATAATTTACTTTCAAATGCTATAAAATTTTGTGCGGATACCGAAGGAGAAATCAGTATCCAGGTTGCTGATGACTCAGATTTTATCACTATCAGTATACATAACAATGGTAAAGAAATAAAACAGGAAGATTTAGAAGCTGTTTTTGATAAATTTTATCAATCCAGAAATCAAAACATAAAAAAGCCAATAGGAAGCGGCTTAGGATTAGCTATTTGCAAAAAAATAATCGAACACCATAAAGGAAAAATATGGGCAAAAAGTTCTATTGATAACGGAACAACTATTATTTTTACATTACCCAATTACAACACTACTGAAAAATGAAGAAAATATTAATCGTTGACGATGAACCTAATATAGTGATGTCACTGGAATACACTTTTAAGAAAAACAACTTTGAAGTATTTATTGCCCGAGACGGACAGGAGGCATTGGATATTTTAAAAAAACAACTCCCTGACATCATCATTCTGGATGTGATGATGCCTATGGTTGACGGCTACACTACATTAGAACAAATAAAACAGGAACCGCGATTAGAAAATTGTAAAGTGATTTTTCTTTCGGCAAAAAATAAAGAAACAGACATAAAAAAAGGACTTTCGCTGGGTGCTAATTTATATATCACCAAACCGTTTTCTCTCAAAAAACTTGTTGAACAGACACAGGAATTATTAAACTAACAAAAACTAAATATAAACAAAATTATGAGTCGTTACAAAATAAGCAATTTCGAAGAATATTTTAAAGAATACAAAAAATCGATAAAAGACCCCAAAAAATTCTGGGATAAAATCGCTTCTGAAAATTTCACCTGGTATCAGGAATGGGACAAAGTTGTCGATTTTAATATGGCTGAGGCCGAAATAAAATGGTTTGCAGATGCAAAGGTAAACATTACTAAAAACTGTATTGATCGTCATCTTGCAAAAAAGGGAGATAAAACAGCTATTATTTTTGAACCTAACAATCCTGATGAGGATTCCCAATCTATTACCTACAATGAATTACACCAGCAGGTAAGTAAAATGGCTAATGTTTTATTGAGTCAGGGCATTAAAAAAGGAGATCGCGTATGCATTTATTTACCAATGATTCCTGAATTAGCCATTACTACTCTTGCCTGTGCCCGTATCGGAGCTATTCACTCGGTAGTTTTTGCCGGTTTTTCGGCATCAGCAGTAGCCAGCAGAATTAATGATAGTGAATGTAAAATGGTAATCACCTCAGACGGTGGATACCGCGGAAACAAAACCATTGATTTAAAAGGTATTATTGATGAGGCTTTAACTAATTGTCCTTCGGTAGAAAATGTGTTAGTAGTAAACCGTATCAACTCTTCCGTGCAGATGAAAGAAGGGCGCGATCACTGGTTAGCACCACTATTAGAAAAAGCTTCAGACAACAACACTGCTGAAATTATGGATGCCGAAGATCCTTTGTTTATTCTTTACACTTCGGGTTCTACAGGAAAACCGAAAGGAATGGTCCATACTACAGCAGGTTATATGGTGTATACTGCTTATACCTTTCAAAATGTTTTTAATTACGAAGAAAACGATATTTTCTGGTGTACTGCTGATATTGGCTGGATTACCGGACACTCTTATATTTTATACGGACCACTATTGAATGGAGCTACAACCGTTATTTTTGAAGGCGTTCCATCGTATCCTGATTTTAGCCGTTTTTGGGAAGTGATTGAAAAACATAAAGTAAATCAATTTTATACCGCACCTACTGCTATCAGAGCTTTGGCTAAAGAAAGTTTAGATTATATTCAAAAATATCCTTTAAGTACACTGAAAGTTATTGGCTCAGTGGGAGAACCTATCAACGAAGAAGCCTGGCACTGGTACAATGACCATGTGGGCGGAAAACGCTGTCCGATAGTAGATACCTGGTGGCAAACAGAAACAGGAGGAATTCTTATCTCTCCGCTTCCGTTTATTACACCTACAAAACCCACTTATGCCACTTTACCACTTCCGGGAATTCAGGCGGTTTTAATGGATGAAAAACGCAATGAAATTGAAGACAATCAGGTAGTGGGAAGTTTGTGTATCAAATATCCATGGCCGGGGATTGCCAGAACCATCTGGGGCGATCATCAACGTTATAAAGACACTTATTTCTCTGCCTTTCCAGGCAAATATTTTAGTGGTGACGGAGCTTTACGTGATGAAGTAGGTTATTACAGAATCACCGGACGTGTAGATGATGTGGTAATTGTTTCCGGACACAATCTGGGAACTGCCCCTATTGAAGATGCCATCAACGAGCATTTGGCTGTAGCCGAAAGTGCCATTGTAGGATTCCCTCACGATATTAAAGGAAATGCTCTTTATGGTTTTGTAATCCTAAAAGAAACTGGTGAAAAACGTGATAAAGAAAACTTAGCAAAAGAAATCAACCAGCATATTTCAGCTCACATAGGTCCAATCGCTAAATTAGATAAAATCCAGTTTGTATCCGGATTGCCAAAAACACGTTCCGGAAAAATCATGCGTAGAATTCTCCGCAAGATTGCTGAAGGGGATTATTCTAATTTTGGAGATACAACTACTTTATTAAATCCAGAAATTGTAGAAGAAATCAAAAACGGTAAAATCTAAATTTTATTGAATATCTGATAAACCTGAAGCTGCTCATCAACCGGGCAGCTTCGTTTTTTATAAGAATTATTTAAACTCCATCCATTCCTGAATAGTTTTATTTTTAGTACATTCGTTTAAAATCAGTTGTTCGTCAGCTTCTATTTCATGAATAGCCAATTAATTTCAAAATCTAAGCTTTGTTTATGCTACTGCTCTAATTTTCTATTTTATGAATACTGAATTACATCCATTAATACAAAGAATAGAGCCTCCTTTTTGGTTTTCAGGAATGCACAATCCCGAAATTCAGATTCTTTTTTACGGAAATAATATTGCACAATGCCAAATTACAATTCCTAACAACAGTGCTATTACCAATGTAAAACGAACCGAAAATCCTAACTTTATTTTTGTAACCATCAATACTCAAAAGATAGCTGCAAACGAAATTGATTTTATATTTAAACAAAAAGACAAAACCACTTTTATTCAAAAATATGAGTTAAGAGCAAGAAGAAAAAACGCATCTCTTCGCAAAAGTTTTGATTCCTCGGATACTATTTATCTTTTAATGCCTGACCGTTTTGCTAACGGAAACAAAAACAATGACAACGACAAGTTTACCATTGAAAAATACAACCGGGATTTACCCGGAGGAAGACATGGTGGCGATATCGAAGGAATCATTCAACATCTGGATTACATTCACTCATTAGGTATTACGACCATCTGGAGTACCCCTCTTTGTGAAGACAACGATCCTGAATATTCTTATCACGGCTACGGACAATCGGATGTTTATAAAATTGACCCGCGTTTCGGAACGAATGAAGACTACATTCGTTTAGCAAATGAAATTCATCAACGGGATATGAAATTAGTCATGGATTATGTCACCAACCACTGGGGACTACAACACTGGATGGTGCAAGATTTACCTACCGCTGACTGGATTCATCAATTTGAAAATTATACTCAAACCAACCATAAAAGAAGTACCATAAGCGACCCTAACGCATCTGAAATTGACCGCAATACCTGTATCAACGGGTGGTTTGTCCCTTCGATGCCGGATTTAAATATCGTAAATCCGCTGGTTTTTAATTATTTAATTCAAAATGCGATTTGGTGGATTGAATATGCCAATTTAGACGGGCTCCGAATCGATACTTATAACTATTCAGAACCTGAATATATTGCAAAATGGACCAAAGCCATTACAAATGAATACCCTGAATTTAATCTTGTGGGCGAAATAACCATGCGTAATCAGGGACTTTTGTCCTATTGGCAAAAAGACAGCCCGATAGGAAAGATTCAGAATTTCAATTCTAATTTACCCAGTGTGATGGATTTTGCACTTTTAGATGCTTTCCAGATTATTTTTGACGAAGACGATGGCAGCTGGGACAGAGGAATTACCAGAGTATATGATATTATTGCCCGGGATTTTTTGTTTCCAAATGCGAATAATCTGTTGATTTTTGCCGAAAATCATGACAGCAAACGCTTCAATCAGATTTATAATAATGATATTCGAAAATACAAAATGGCAATGTGTATGCTCGCTACTTTACGCGGAATTCCACAATTATATTACGGCTCCGAAATTGGTATGTCCGGAGATCAAAATTTAGGTGATGCCGATATTAGAAGAGATTTTCCCGGTGGCTGGGATAGTGACGAAAACAATGCCTTCAATCCCGAAACTCGCTCCGAATGCCAGAATGCTTATTTTGATTTTACTTCCAAATTATTTCATTGGCGAAAGACCAATGACGCTGTTCATTTTGGAAAAACAACGCATTATATCCCGGAACACAACGTATATGTTTATTTTAGATACAATCTGTTAAAAAGTGTAATGGTAATCATCAACAACAATCCGGAGAATCAGGAAATCAGCACACTGCGATTTAAAGAAAATATTGGAGAATATAAAACTGCAAAAGACGTTTTAACAGATGAAATATACCAGTTGGAAAACACTATTTTTATCGAAGGCAAATCGGCTTTAATTTTAGAATTAGAATGATACTCAGACTGCATTAACTATCTTTGCAAAAATTACCATTTATGCTTAAAATAGGTCATCGGGGAGCCAAAGGATACGAACCTGAAAATACTTTAAAAAGTTTTCAGAAAGCAATCGATTTACATGTTGACCGCATTGAACTCGATGTTCATTTAAGTTCAGATAATGAAATAATAGTCATTCATGATGAAACAGTGGACCGCGTTACTGATCATACAGGCTTTGTAAAAAATTTTTCATTACCTCAATTAAAACGTTTTTTAATTGATAAAAAATACCACATCCCTACTTTATCCCAGGTTTTAAATCTTATTAATCAAAGGTGTGAGGTCAATATTGAAATAAAAAGCTATGATGCCACTGAAAAAGTAGTGGATTTAATTGAAAAATATGTTGAGGAAAAGAAATGGAATTACAATCAGTTTATCATCTCCAGTTTTGACTGGACTGCCTTACAACAGGTTTCTTTTTTAAACTCTAATATCAGGATTGGTGTTTTAACCGAAAATGATCTGGATTTGGCTTTCGCTTTCGCAAAAACCATCCAGGCAAGATCAGTACATCCTTATTTTCATTTATTAACTGCCGAAAAAACTGTCGAAATGCAAAATGCAGGATTTGAAGTCTATCCGTGGACTGTTAATGAAATTGAAGATATAAAAGAGATGAAATCATTTAACGTAAACGGAATCATTTCCGACTTTCCAGACCGAATATGAACCAGAATTTTGACATTATAATTGTTGGCGGTGGCGCAGCAGGTTTTTTTACAGCGATTAATATTGTAGAGAAAAAACCAACATTAAAAGTAGCTATTTTAGAACGTGCTGCCGAAGTATTGCAAAAAGTACGCATTTCCGGCGGTGGTCGTTGTAATGTAACTCACGCCTGTTTTGAACCTAACGAATTAGTTAAATTTTATCCGCGCGGTGAAAAAGAATTAAGAGGTCCTTTTCATCAATTTTGTTCCGGAGATACCATCGAATGGTTTGAAAAACATGGTGTGGAACTTAAAATCGAAGAAGACGGAAGAATGTTTCCTGTTTCTAATTCGTCGCAAACCATCATTGACTGTTTCCTGAATGCCACTAAAAAACTGGGGATTTCAGTATTGACAGTACAGCGGGTGCAATCTATTTTTAATCCTGAAATTTCGGGAGAAAATCTCTGGAAGATAGAAACACAAAACGAAAGCTATCTGACAGAAAAATTAATCATGGCTACAGGAAGTAATCCAAAAATCTGGGATTTACTACAAACTTATGGTCATGCAATTATAAATCCTGTTCCTTCATTATTTACCTTCAATATTAAAGACTCAAGAATCAAAGAATTACCCGGAGTTTCAGCACAGGTTTCTGTAAAAGTAAAAGATACAAAATTGACTTCAACGGGTCCATTGTTGATTACTCATTGGGGAATGAGCGGTCCGGCAATATTGAAATTATCAGCTTGGGGAGCACGAATTTTACATGATAAAAACTATCAGTTTAGCATTTTTGTCAATTGGCTGAATGATGTTGACACAAAAGAAGCTGAACAGTTATTAAAAGACCTGAAACAGAATCAGGCTAAAAAATTAGTGGCTAAAAAATCGCCTTTCGAACTAACTAACAGGCTTTGGGAAAGTTTAGTGCTTGCTTCCGGGATTTCCATAGAAACCAAATGGGCGGATTTGTCTAAAGTTCAGATTCAAAACCTGGCCGGACAACTCACGAATGCCAGTTTTCAGGTCAATGGAAAAAGTACTTTTAAAGATGAATTTGTTACTGCAGGCGGAATTGATTTAAAAGAAATCAATTTTAAAACTATGGAAAGTAAATTACACAGAAATCTCTATTTTGCTGGTGAAATCGTCAATATTGACGCGATCACAGGAGGATTTAATTTCCAGAACGCCTGGACCAGCGGATTTATTCTGGCCAATGCGATTTAACAAAAATTTACGCTGAATATCCGAAATACTTTCAATAAAAAAAGTAATTTTACTTACAAATTAATTTACCATGAAAGTAAAGTTACTTCTGATTCTGTTCGCCTTTATTAGTCAAGTCACGTATTCCCAAGTCCACAAGCTCCTTAGAGGAAAAGTGATGTCTGATAATTTCTTACTTCAAAATGTTGATGTAATCAATAAAAACACACAAACGGGCACGAGAACTAATGAAAAAGGAGAGTTTATACTATCAGCAAGTGTAAATGACAGTATTCTTTTTTATGTAAAAGACTATACTTTAAAAGGAATAAAACTAGGTGTCCAGGATTTAGAAACCAATAATATCATTGTCAGAATTGAGAAAACTCCCGAAGAACTTAAAGAAGTTATTATTCATCGGGTAGATATTGATTGGGGATTAGATAAAAAATGGGAACAACAAAAAAGTGAAGAAGCAGGAGTCCGCAAAAGAGCAAATGCTTTAAAAACTCCTGGCGTAAATGATGGCTCTATTGAAAACGGGATGGATTTTGTAAAAATCGGACAAAAACTGGCTCGCTTATTTAAAGGAAAAGAAGAAAAAGAAATTCCTGAAAAAGAATTTAAAGAACTGGCCGCAAACAGTTTTGATGAAAAATTCTATACTGAAACTTTACAATTAAAAAAGGAAGAAATAGATGCTTTTCTTACTTTCTGCAATTTTGATCCTGAATCTAAAAAGACTTTATCTGAAAATTCAAATGATCTTGTACTAATGGATTTTCTCTATAAAAAAAGTATCGAATTCAGAAAAATACACGCTGAATAAGTTAGATTATTATTTTAAACAATGGAAAAGCCTTTAGTTAATAAGGAATACTTACTTGAAAAATTCCCTGGAAAAGGTGGCTGGACGTATGCTGTTATACCTGAAATAGCACAAGACAAAAGAGCTCCTTTTGGCTGGGTAAGCGTTTGCGGAAGTATTGATAATTATGAATTAAAGAATTACAAATTAATGCCCATGGGAAATGGGAAACTGTTTCTTCCGTTAAAAGCTGCTGTTAGAAAAAAGATTAAAAAAGAAGCCGGAGATTATGTTAAAGTCATTTTGCACAAAGATAATTCAGCTATTGAAATCCCGGATGAATTAGCACTTTGTTTAAAAGACGAGCCGGGAGCTTATGAAATTTTCACCAACTTAACCCAAGGAACACAAAAAGCCTATATTGACTGGATTTATGCAGCAAAAAAGGATCAAACAAAAGTAGACCGGATAGCCAACACAATTACACAAATCATCAAAGGAGAAAATTAAAATTTTATTTATAAGAATAAATTAACAAGACTTTACATATTTAGTAAGTTTTCATTAAGAAGAATCTAATAGTTTTACTTTCAAGCTATTAGACCAAATCTATGAAAATAAAATTACTCAGCACTTTAGTTCTTTTGTCTTTTCAAATTAGTTTCTCACAAACAATAAAAGGAAAAATTGTATTTAATAATTACGCAATTTCAAAAGTAGATATTATCAATGCAAGCACAAAAGACATTAGTATTTCTGATGCTAATGGCTACTTTTCAATTGATGCAAAAATGAATGACACCTTGGTTTTTATAGCCAAAAACTATGATATTAAAAAAATCATTGTCAATCCTTTAATTACAAATGACAAGAATTTAATCATTGAATTAACATTAAAAGCGGAAGAATTAAAAGAAGTAGTCATCACTAAAATACCTTCTATAAAGTTAAATTCGGGTTCAAAGTATGCAGTAGATAAGCTAGATGAATACGGTTTAGAAAAATCAGCATACACACCAAAAGTTATTGGTGTTAATATGGGAACCATTGAAAACGGAATAGATTTCATACGTATTGGCGGAATGATTGCAGGATTATTTAAAAAAGAAAAAGAAACCGTAAAAAAAGAGAAACCCATAATTCCTTTTAAAGACTTAGCAAGAACAAGTTGTGATCAAAACTATTTCTTTGAAACCTTGAAATTAAAACCTGATGAAATCGAATTATTTCTTGAATTTTGCGATGTTGATTCTAACTCAAAAAACATCGCAACATCAAATAATATTCTGGTAACGATGGATTTTTTATTCAAAAAGAATTTGGAATTCAAAAAGTTACACACTCCAGAATAAATTATTGCTACTTACTGAATTTGATTTTTGAAATTGTACATTTTATCGATTCAACCACCAGATACTTATATTCAAAACTGCAGCAAAACTTACCCACGCCAAATAAGGAATAAATAAATAGCCTGCAATTTTATTGATTTTAGAAAATTGCAAATAGGTTTCATAAATAAACAGCCAAAGCACGATTATTTCTAAACCGGCCAACATAGGGTTGTGTAAACCAAAAAACAAATAGGACCAAAGTGCATTTAAAGCTAGTTGAATTGCAAAAAGAATCAGGGCTTTTTTAACCAGTTCTTTTTCAAAATCGATTCGGTTCCAAACCAGTCCCGCTGCCACTCCCATCATAATGTACAACATACTCCACACCGGTGCAAAAACCCAATTAGGCGGGTTAAAAACTGGTTTTTCTAAAGTTGGATACCAATCTGTAATGGCAGAACGGGTCACCATCCCGGAAAAATAACCTATAGCCAGACAAGTAACGACAACAATGAGTATTTTAGTAATCTTATTCATTTCTTTCTTTTTTTCAAAAATAATCAAAAACTTTATACTGATTGAACAAATAAAGAAATGTATGAATAAATCAAAAAAAGTATCTTTGCGAAAATTTTATCATTCATGTTTACAGCAAAGGATTTTATTCCAACTTCATATTCTCAAACTTTAGAAAGCGGTCAGTTTCAATGGAGCGCTCCCAGCAACATTGCCTTAGTGAAATACTGGGGAAAAAAAGCAGATCAAATTCCGGCTAATCCATCAGTGAGTTTTACTTTAAACAACTGCAAAACGATTACCAAATTGGCATTCGAGAAAAAAAACAACACTGATAAGTTCTCTTTCGATTTGTTGTTTGAAGGAAAACCCAAAGAAGATTTCAAACCCAAAATTCAGAAATTCTTCGAAAGAATCGAAATCTATTTGCCTTTTTTGAAAGATTATCATTTTACAATTGACACTCGAAATACATTTCCGCATAGTTCAGGAATTGCTTCTTCAGCATCCGGAATGGCAGCTTTAGCAATGAACATGATGAGTCTCGAAAGAGCTTTAAATCCGGAAATGACCGAAGATTATTTTTATCAAAAAGCTTCACTTTTAGCACGACTGGGTTCAGGAAGTGCCTGTCGAAGTGTAAAAGGCGAAGTGGTAGTTTGGGGAAACCAGGCTAATATTGAAGGGAGTTCGGATTTATTTGGAGTTGAGTTCCCGTATGCTATTCATGAAAATTTCAAAAATTACCAAGATACTATTTTGCTTGTTGACAAAGGTGAAAAGCAGGTTTCCAGTACTGTAGGACACGACTTGATGCACAATCATCCTTTTGCCGAAAGGCGATTTGAACAGGCCCATGAAAACCTGAATAAACTAATTGGAATTTTTGAAAATGGAAATCTGGAAGAGTTCATTAAAATAGTAGAAAGCGAAGCACTGACTCTGCATGCTATGATGATGACTTCTATGCCTTATTTTATCCTGATGAAACCAAATACACTGGAAATTATTAACAAAATTTGGAAATTCAGAGCCGAATCTCTAATTCCTGTTTGTTTTACACTGGATGCCGGTGCCAATGTGCATGTTTTATACCCAAACACACACAAAGAGACTGTATTGCAATTTATTAAGGACGAATTAGTTGTCTTTTGTCAAAATGGACAGTACCTTTGTGACGAAATTGGAAATGGAAGTCAATTGATAATTAATAATGGATAATTAATAATTCTAGGGAAAAGAAAAACGTAATTAAAGAAAAGTCTTTTTCTTTTGCAATAGAAATTGTTATACTTTATAAGCTTTTATTCGATAAAAAAGAATTTATTTTATCAAAACAAATGCTACGTGCCGGGACTTCTATAGGAGCTAATATTAGAGAAGCGGAATATGCACAAAGTAAAGCTGATTTATTCACAAATTATCCATATCTTTAAAAGAAGCAAATGAAACAGAATATTGGTTAGATTTATTATATGAAACCAATTATTTAACCGAAACAGAATTTCAAAATATTAAATATAAAATTGTCGAAATATTAAAATTACTCATCAGTATAATTAATACTTCTAAAAATAAATAATTATCAATTACTAATTGTCAATTATCAACTCGTATGAAAGGACCTCTATTTTACTCAAAAATATTACTCTTTGGAGAATATGGAATTATTCGTGATTCTAAAGGATTGTCCATTCCTTATAATTTCTATAACGGAGCCTTAAAAAAAGAAGATAATCCTTCAGCAGAAGCCATTGCTTCTAATGCCAGTTTAAAACGTTTTGCTGATTATTTAGAAAAACTAGAAAATGAGCAGGCAAACTTAGTTTCTTTTGATTTAAAGTCTTTAAAAAACGATATTGATACCGGAATGTATTTTGACTCCAGTATTCCGCAAGGTTACGGCGTAGGAAGCAGTGGGGCACTGGTAGCGGCAATTTATGATAAATATGCTCAAAACAAAATTACAGTTCTTGAAAATCTTACCCGTGACAAATTATTACAACTAAAAAATATTTTTTCCCAAATGGAGAGTTTTTTCCACGGGAAAAGTTCCGGATTAGACCCTCTAAACAGCTATTTGAGTATTCCTATTTTAATTAATTCAAAAGACAATATTGAAGCAACCGGAATTCCTACTCAAAGTTTTGACGGCAAAGCTGCTGTTTTTTTATTAGACTCCGGAATTATTGGAGAAACAGCTCCTATGATTAATATTTTCATGGAAAACCTTAAAGACAAAGGTTTCCGTACCATGTTGAAAAATCAATTTGTAAAATACACAGATGCCTGTGTAGAGAATTTCCTTGGCGGTGACATGAAATCCTTATTTACCAATACTAAAAAATTGTCCAGAGTAGTTTTAAGTCATTTTAAGCCAATGATTCCGGAACAATTTCATGAAATCTGGCAAAAAGGAATTGAGACAAATGATTATTATTTAAAACTATGCGGCTCCGGTGGCGGCGGTTATATTTTGGGTTTTACAGAAGATTTAGAACGGGCAAAAGCTTCTTTGAAAGACTATAAACTTGAAGTCGTTTATCAATTTTAATTCCTGTTTAATAGTTCACATTTATAAAAAGTAACCAGAATAATTGTTTATTCTGGTTTTTTTATGCAAAAAAAGCAATTACTTTTTAATAAAGCACTGAAAACAAAACTATAAATCATTTTTATTCTACTAGAAAATTAAACAAAATCTTACTTTTATAACGTAAAAATACTGTATCTTTAGTTTATGTTTTTTTTATTAATAATTTAAAAAAACAATATGCTTAAAACTACTTTTTTTAAAAAAATTAAGCTCCGTAATTCTCTTACTCCTCTGCTCATAGTAGCTATATCATGTACTTTGTTAATTGTCACCAATTTTTTTACCATAAAAATATTATCATCATCGAGAGCTTATATAAATGGAGAATCTCTTTATTCGAAAGGACAAAAAGATGCTACACGTCATTTACTCACCTACCTTTTTACTAAGGAGAATAGTGAATGGCAATTATTCAATAAGGAATTAGCTGTCCCAAAAGGAGACAAAATGGCCCGGATAGGACTCCTTAACGATATTCCAATTGAAAATATCGAACAAAGTCTTAGGGCGGGAAGAAATAGCCCGGAGGATTTTGATGATCTAATATGGCTTTTTAAAAACTTTAGAAAGGTTTCTTTTTTTGCAAAAGCCATAAAAGAATGGGAAGAAGCAGATAAACTAGTCGAAGAATTAGAACAAATTGGCAATACTGTCAACCAAAAAATTATCAGCAGTAATTTAAGTAATCAGGACAAGGAAGTCATCTTAATAAAAATAAAGGGAATTAGTTCCAAACTCACTTTAAAAGAACGTCTTTTTTCGGAAACATTAAGTTCCGGAAGTCGTATTATTAAAAATATCTTATTGCTAATTAACTTTTTTCTTATCTTAATTATAATAGGAAGTGCCAGTATTTATTATATGTTAATGATTAATAAACTAAGACGTTCTAAACAGGAAATTGAAGAAATTAATAAAAACTTAACCATTGCCAACAAAGAGTTAGATAAATTTGTGTACAGTGCATCACACGATTTAAGATCTCCTATTTTATCTTTAAAAGGATTAATAGAAATCATGAATGCTGAAAATGACATGACTCAAATAAGATACTATTTAGAACTCATGCAAGAAAGCCTTGACAAACAGGATCAGTTTATAAAAGACATTATTGATTACTCCAGAAATAAAAAAACAACAATGACGTTCACTAAAGTGAATCTGAGTCAGATTATTGAAGAAGCAATTGTTCAAAATCAATACCGTCAGGAATTCAAACGCATACATATTAGCAAAGAATTAAATATTGACAGCATTATTAGTGATGAATTAAAACTAAAAATCATCATCAACAACATCTTGACAAATGCTATCAAATATTCAGATATACAAAAAGAATCTCCATTTATAGCCATAAAAACCTATCAGGATAAAGATAATATCTATATTTCAATTGAGGATAATGGAATTGGGGTAAAACAAGAATATCAAAACAAAATATTTGATATGTTTTTTGTTACTACCAACGATAATAAGGGGTCGGGTTTAGGTTTGTATTTAGTAAAAGATACTATTGAAAATTTAAACGGAACCATTGAAATAACCTCTGAAATTAATTTAGGCACCCGGTTTACTGTAAAAATACCAAAAAAGCCCGAAGCTGTTGCCTGATCCTTCTAAACTAAAAAATAAAATACTAAACCACTTCTTTTTTAGTTCTTTTTAAATAAATCAAGCTCGTTTTAAAAACAAACCATTAAATTTGATAAAAAATAATCACGGTTTTAGAACGAATACTATTAAGAGAAGTAAAAACATGTTAAGTAGAAAAAACAAACTTTTAGCGTTAAAAATTATTAGTTTGTTCTCTGTTGTCAGGGGCTATAACATTCCAATTATCATTTTAGCACAATACCTGTCAGCCATATTTATCCTTGCCCCGGAAATTCGGGCTTTAGATATCCTTCTGGATTTTAATTTATTTTTAATTGTATTTGCTTCTTCTGTTACTATCGCCTCAGGTTATATTATCAATAATTTTTACGACAGCCGGAAAGATTTAATCAATCGTCCCAACAAGTCCATGTTAGACCGGCTGATAAGTCAAAGCACAAAATTAAAGGTTTATTTTGCTTTAAACTTTATTGTAGCTTTAATAGCGTTATTTATTTCATGGCGTGCTTTTTTATTCTTTTCTGTTTATATTTTCCTCATTTGGTTTTACTCTCATAAAATAAAAAAACAGCCCTGGATAGGCAATCTTATGGCAGCACTTTTAGCAGTTCTTCCTTTCTTTGCTATCTTGTTATATTATTACACCCGATTACCTCTATATGAAATAGAAACCTATAAAAGACAGTTTGCTGTAATTTCTGCACATGCCGCTTTTTTGTTTCTGTTATTACTTATTCGGGAAATGATTAAGGACTTAGAAAATATAAAAGGCGATTTAACTGACAATTACAAAACCATTCCTATTATTTACGGAGAACGATTTTCTAAAAAAGTGATTAGTTTCTTGAGTCTTCTTACGCTCTTCCCTATTTATCTTTTAATCGAAATCTATGATGTAGGTTATATGGATATTTATTTTTATTTCTGTCTGATTACCCTAATCTTTTTCATAAAATATTTATGGAAATCTAATTCAAAAGCTCATTTTTTACTACTTCATAATGTACTTAAATTTCTTATCGTGGCCGGAGTATTTTGTATAATGCTCATCAACCCAAGTATTTTATGGCACGGAAAAAAATTGTTTATGTCTATTTAATCTATTAATATAAATTTAAAAAAACTTCAACATTTATTTTAAAGCACATTTAGTTAAGCAGTTATCGCTTTTCTGATCATCGAAAATCGTTTCTCAACGATATAAGTAGTATCTTTGCGCGAATTCGTGCTAAATAGTCCGAACAGACGAAGTAAATTATTTGATTATTATGAACAACAAGGAAGGCAACAATAAAAGAGGTGGTTCCAGACCTAATAGCTCCAGACCAAGCTCTAACAAGCCAAAACCTGCGATGCCTAAAAGAGCACAAGGGCCTAAAAAAGTAAAACCAACTGCGAAAGCTGCTGAAGAAGCAACTAAAAAAATAGAGAAAAAGCCAAATCAGGCTCCTAAAAGAGCGAAGGCAAAAGATGAAATTCGTTTAAATAAATACATTTCTAACTCGGGAGTTTGCTCTCGCAGAGATGCTGATATCTATATTCAATCAGGAAATGTAAAAGTAAACGGGGTTCCTGTAACTGAAATGGGGTATCTGGTAAAACCGGGAGACGAAGTAAATTTTGACGGTGTAAAACTCACTCCAGAGAAAAAAGTATATATTCTTTTAAACAAACCTAAAAACTTCACTACAGCTCTTGACGAGGGTCAGGAATTCAGAAACGTATTAGAACTGGTTAAAGGTTCTACTACTGCAAAAATTGCTGCTGTAGGAAGAATGGATAAAAATACCACTGGTCTTTTATTGTTTACCAATGATACGGATATGATTAGAAAATTTTCACTGCCTAATCAAAAATCATCTAAAATCTACCAGGTTTCGTTAGACAAAAACTTAAAATTTGAAGATCTGGAAAAAATAAGCAAAGGATTAGTGCTGGACGGACACCGCGTATATGTTGAAGAAGTAAGCTATATTGAAGGAGAAGCTAAAAGTGAAATTGGACTGAAACTAAAAACTTCTAATGTCAAAGTAGTCCGTAATATATTTGAACATTTCGATTATGATGTTTTAAGAATCGATCGTGTTGCTTTTGCCGGTCTAACTAAAAAGAATTTACCAAGAGGAAACTGGAGATTACTTACAGAACAGGAAATTATCAATTTGAAGAATACATAAGTTAAAATAATAAGAGAAAACCGCCTTGAATCTAAGATTTTAGGCGGTTTTTTTCATTATAATTTAGTATCTTTTTTTTATTTAGAATACAGACTATTATCTACAATCATTGTTCTTAAACTGTATCAAATTATAAATAAAAAATCCTGAATTGCTTCAGGATTAAATATTGACTTATTAGGGAAAGTGATTAATTTACCACACTTTAGGATTTACTTCTATATACATATCATTTGCGCCCAATGCCCATGTACAAGAATAAGATGCGTAAACATGATCGAAACTAGCCTCATAAGTTGGCTCATTTTCGATTGAATAGGTAGGTAATCCATATTCACCAGCAAATAAACTTAAAGGAGTATCACCTGATGCGTAAATTGTGATTATATCCCAAGGGTCACTTGTGTGAGTAAGATATTGTGCAATATCCAATTCACCACTATTTGAAGCATTATTAAGTACTTCCGTTCCATTTACAAAAACATTTATACTAAATTCTCCTGTAGAATAATATATTTTTTGCGCTGAAATTTCATTAATAAAAAGACATAATAATAACACGAATAAAACACTTAATTTTTTCATAATTTTTTACATTTTGGTTAAATATTATTTAATAGACATGTCGAAGCTTTTGCAACTCACTCAACTATAATACTTTATTTTAAATTAACCCTATTTTTCTTGTTTTATAAAACAAGAAAAAGAGTTTGCAACATATGTTGCAAACTCTTTCACTACTATTTCTTTATTTAATTACCAGTTAAATGGTAGATACCAGTTATTAGGATTCATTAATTTTGCTCTGACATTAGCAGCTTCTGCATTTCCTTCGCTGTTTAATTTATCGAAAATTTTATCAGCTAAGAAAGCAGGATCGTTTCTACGTCTGGCAATACGTACTAAGTCTTCCCAACGGTTTCCTTCGTATGCTAATTCTAAGGCAGCTTCATCAATGATATTATTTTCAGTAGTAATCATATCATCCCCAACTGCACCAACTGGCTCTAATCTGGCACGACCTCTTACGCCTGTATTTCTATGCCACGGTGCTCTGTAATTAGGGGCATCTCCCATTCTTGCATCAAAATTATATGGAAACGGCTGATTTGTTTGTTGGATATTAGTTACATCAGTAGGTTGAGGCGACACATTATATGCACTTTTAATTCCTTCATTTAAAAGCGCGTAAGCAATTTTTTGCTGATTATCTCTATTTGCAGCTTCAGCATAACGCAAATGTAATTTAGCTGCACGGTACAAAAACCAATCTCCGTTTCTTTTAAACTGATCATTTGCAGCTTCATATTTATAAATATACTTCATGATTACTGGATCTCCCGACACCATTTTATAAGTAAACTTTGAACCACGAGCATCATAAGGATAACCAAATACAACATTACCATTAGGGTCATAGAAAATCTGATTATTTGAATCCCATAAATTCATTGCTCTTTGTGATGGTTTTGCTAAATAATCCCCTCCAGTTTTAGAGAAGAAAGCAATAAATGGATTAGCAGGTGCGAAATTACTATCAAATGGTAATGACCAAATCCATTCCGAATTCCATAATACGTCTCTGTCTCTCCCAAAGATTGAGCGCCAACCTTTTGTATTACTATCAACTAATGTAGTGGCATCTGTCTCAAAATTTCTTAAATAACCCACAGATAAATCCTCATTCGTAATAACCTCAGCCCATTTAATACGATAATTATCTACGGTTTGTACACCACCAGCAGGAGTTTCTTCCATTACATTCTTATAATGTGCCGCTGCTAATTGATAATTCCCTTTCCAAAGTTGTAAATCTCCCAATAAACACTCTTTATTGATAAAAAACTTTCTGGTATCATAGCCGTCCACAGAAACTAACAAACTGCTTTCTACATCATAAATCTTTTTATAGGTTAGACTTTCTGTAAAAGTGACTAACTTATCTACAAGCTGATCTAAAGGAATCCTTGGGTATTTATTGATGTTTTTAACATCCTCTAAGGTTTCAATTGGTTCAGTAACATAAGGTACACTTCCAAACTGGATTCCTAACTGCAGGTAAATCCAGGAACGAATGCAAGCAATATCAGCATAACGCTGATCATATTGTGACTGTGTAAACTTCTTATCGGCTAACATGATATCGAAATTCTTCAAAGCATCATTACAATTCTGAATTACTTCATAAAACTGTTTAGGGCTAATATAAGGATTGTCAGCCGATACATTATGATTAGATAATTGTTCTAAATAAGGATTTGAATTTCTTGTGGTAGTCATCAAATCAGCACGCATCTCATTAAGAATCACGTGTTTTTCAGCAAGATTCATAAACTTACCATAAATTCCAACTACAGCTGCATCAGCATCATAGACATCACGATATAATTGATCCCCAACAAGCTTATCTTCAGGTTGTACATCCAGATAGTCCTGACAGGAACCAAGGCTAAATAATAGTGTCATAGCCGATAGAACCGATACGATACTTTTTGTTGTTTTTGTTTTTATTGTTGTTATCATCTGTATGTTCTTTTCTATAAGAGTAAATAATTAAAGTCCTAAACGTAGTCCCAGTTGAACTGATGTGAACTGAGGAGCTAAACCAATATCAGTTCCCTGACCAAATATCGATGAAGTAGCACTAAACTCAGGATCATAGCCAAGATATTTAGTAAAAGTTACCAAATTATTAGCAGTTGCATAAAGTTTGATGTACTTAACATAATTTGCATCATTTACTTTAAAATCATAGCCTAACACCAAAGTTTTTAACCTTAGATAAGAACCATCTTCAATCCATCTACTGGAAAATTCTGAATTCCCCAGTGGATCTCCCCAGGTTGCTTTTGGCATATCCGTTTGCTGACCTTCAGCTCTCCAGCGGTTGGCTACAGCAGCACTTTGGTTTTCATAACCGCTCATTTTTTCTAAATTGTAACGTAATCCATTGTAAATATCATTTCCTATAGAGAAATTGAATAAGGCCTGAAGACTAAAACGTTTATACGTAAAATTAGTTGAAAAACTACCCAATACATCCGGATTAGGATTTCCAATTACCATACGGTCATTGTTATCAATAACATTATCTCCATTAGTATCTACAAAACGTACATCACCGGCAGTAAAAGGAAGCAACTCACCATTTGTTAAACGTCTGTTTAATCCCGCTGCATTAGCTTCGGCAGTAGTACTGTAAACTCCTGCAGTTTTTAAACCATAAAATAAATTAGCATCCTTACCTACTGATGTTAAATAAGTAGCTCCTGCAAATTGAGTAAGAATATCGCCGTTTGGCAGTGATTGTATTTCATTTTTATAACGGCTTACATTTACTGCTAAATCAAATGTAAAATCAGTTGACTTAATAATACGGGCTTTCAATGATAAATCAGCTCCCAAAGTACGCATCGCACCGTTATTAGATACTGCATAATCAAAACCACTTATATCACTAACTGTTTCATAAACAATCATATTATCGGTTTTATTTGAAAATACATCTATAGAAGCATTCAGTCTTTCGTTAAATAAACCTAAATCAGCTCCGGCATTGAATTTCTTAACTGTTTCCCATTGTAAATTAGGATTACCAATATTACCTCTTACTAAACCTTGCATTCCTAATAAATTTTGAGAAACATAGTATTTCTGAGCTGTAAAGTTTCCTATATCATCATTTCCGCTATGACCATAAGTAGCTCTCAATTTTAAGTAATCGATAGCTTTTGCTCCTTTCATAAAGCCTTCTGAAGAAACTAACCAGGCTCCAGTAATAGAAGACATCAAAGCATATTTATCTTTTCCGTTCATCTTATCGCCAAATCTACTCGAACCATCAACAGCATAACTCGTTGTTAAAAAATATTTATTGCGATAATTGTAATCAGCATTAGCATACACATTCAACCAATTCCATTCTCCTAATACACCACCTACCTGACGTAATAAATTAGATCCTGCTCCTACAGAAGTAAAATCATCTGTAGAAGAATTGTAACCTAAACCTAAATCACTTTCGGATTTATTATTTTGGGTTCTAAGTCCAAAATGAACTTCCAGATTGTGGTCATTATTAAAATTTTTAAAATAATTTGCATAAGTATCTGTGTAAAGGCTATTATAGCTCTGAATTTCACTTCCTGAACGATTGCTTCCAATAGCTGTAGGAAGAATAACATCCGCTACACCCTGATCCGGAATAAAGAAGCTTTCTCTTTCTTTATTAAGGGTTAAACCTATAATTGTATTAATATCCCATGCATTATTTAAAACATATTTAAATTTAAAATTTCCAAAGAAACGGTAGTTATTATTTCTGCCAAAACCATTCGTTAAAATTGCATTTGGATTACTGACACCAAAATCATCCACATCTGCTAAATTAGGAGATACTTCCCCTGAATCAGAAATATCATTAACTCTTAAAAATGGAGATTTAGTGAGTGCGAGATATAAAGGACTTGTTTTATATGCAAAACCCTGATCCCATTGTTCCTGAGTACTATTTACAAAAGATAAATTAGCATCAACAAATAATCTGTCTGTTAATTTTAAAGCAGCATTTAAACGGGTACTGTATCTTTTAGTATTTGTTTGATCAATTATACCTTTACTATCCAAATAACCTACAGACAAACCAAACTTAGCGATTTCGTCACCTCCACGAACTTTCAGAAAATAATTCTGACTCACACTTGGTTTAAAAACCTGATCTTGCCAGTTCGTATTATTATGATATTTATAATATCCTGGTGAACCTACTTGGTCATTCATATATGGCAAATTAAAAATCTCAGGGGCTGTTAATCCACGTGTTGTTTCTAATTGTGATAAATGAGTACGGTAACCATTTGCTCCTAATAAAGGTAAATCATCCGGAGTCTGGTTAGCACTTCCATACATTGTAAAATCAATTTTAGTAGATAATTCTGTTGCACGGGTAGTAGTTATTTTAATTACTCCATTAGCTCCTTTAGTACCATAAAGTGATGAACCGTCTTTAATAACCGTTACATCCTCTATATCTTTAACATCAATATTAGTCAATGGAGACGAAATATTATTTTGTAAAATTCCTGACCCATAATCTTCGTCATCATAAATCATTCCGTCAACGATGATTAACGGTTTGTTAGTTGCATATAATGATGTAAATCCTCGCAAAGACAAATAGCTTCCTGCAGCCGGAGTTCCTGAACTTCTAACAGCATTTAAACCGGCTACTTTTCCCTGAAGAAACCCTCCAACAGATTCATTAATAGGGCTAGACCATTGGTCATTTTTGAAGTTGACAACACTTGCTGCAGTGGTGTTATTGTACTGCATTTTTTCACTAGCAGCCAGATTTGCCATTTCATAAGTGGGCGCATAATTAGCCTCGCTTAAATAGATTTCAAAACCTGATTTTTGCTTTCTTAAAGCATATACCTTTGTTTGAAAATTTTCACCACTTACTTTCAGAATTGCCTCTAGATTAGGGACTCTAATTTCAAAACTACCATCATCATTAGTAATAACGGCCGAAAATCCATCGACTGTTACATTGATTCCTGATAAAGTGGCTTTGTTTTTAGCATTTTTCACAACACCTTTTACTAAAATGCCTTGTATTTTTTTATTTGGAGTTGTCGTTGCAGTAGCTGTAGAATCCTGAGCTTCCTGAGCATACAATGGTGTATAGAATTCAGCAGCAAAAAACACGCTAACAAGACAGCTTAGTTTTATAATTTTTAGCATAACTAATTTTTTATAGAATATTTTATTTAAGAACAGGAACAAATTTCAAATAATCAAGAGTAAGACCACTTGTTGCAGTTGTAGGTCCTCCAATCAGAGAAATCAGATCGATATTACCAGCAGTATCTTTCGTGAATTCCCCTACAAGAACTTCCTCATAATTATTAAATGAAATAGTCGTAAGAGGCACTGCTGTAGTATAATTAGCAACATCAAATGTAGTACCTGTTTCGACTATACTTCCTCCTATTCCTAATAGTTGTTGAAAAAGAGTAGATGTTGTTCTGTCATTAACTGCTCTCCAATACACTTTATAAGTTGTACTATACATATCTTTTGCATTATACAAAAGAGTAAACTTAGATCTGGAAGGTGCTTGAACCATAATATCATTAAATAAAACATCTAGAGGATCTCTTCTATCCCGATAAAGAATAGGGCTTCTGGATCCTATATATCCTATATTTTTCTCTCCTTCAATTCTAGTCGTTAATAAACGTTTGCCTAATTCAACATCAACTCTTTTCATAATATAAACAATACCATTACTCAAATTAATTTGTTGAACAATTTGTGTTTTATCTACAGGAACTACGACTCCAAATCTTGAAGTTAATGTTGCAGGCAATTGATTTAATTCGTATTTCCCATGAAAAGCCATATCTCTTACGGTAAAATACTTAGAATAGATGGCTGTAGAATCTATAGCGGGATTGTTTGAAGTTTTAATTAAATAAGGTTTCATTTTATTTACTTCGGCAGTATAACCCGCATCTTCCATTAAAAACAACGTATATAAATTGTCTTCGTTATTCAAATTGTAAACATTTTTTAAATAAGAATTAGTCAAAGAATCGGCAAGATATCCTGCTCCATTAGTTTCTGAAACGGCTTTACCTATACTATCTGACTGGTAAATATTAAACTCTTTTAAACTACGTAAATAAGTAGTCATTTCAGTAGTTGCTGCTGCTGAATTTACATACTGCCAAATATTTAATTTTGGGGTTAATGCTTTATCAATAATATGAAAAACACCATTAGCGGCATAATGATCTGCACTAACAATAGTAGCATCATCAATCATTGTACTCCCTTTAAAAATCAGATTTTTATTGGTAAACATCTTAATTCGCTCTTCCTGATTTGTCCTTACTGAGGAATAAGTAGTTAAGGTAATATGATTAGCAACAAATTGTCTGAGAGCTTCAGGGTTGTTCAATATTTCACTCCCTACTGCTGCCAGAGCTGTATTATTAGGTACAAAAACAGTATACGTCTTGGATGCAGCTAAAACTTCTGCATAACCGGTCTGATCTAATAATTTTGCAAATTCAGAAGTTTCGGAAGTATTGGTAATAGCTTCGTCAAGTGTAACTCCCAGATTAGCATCGCCATTATCTACACGATCATCCCAAGGGTTGGAACAAGAGATTATTGCCAGTGTTAACACACTAGCAAATAATCTTCTATATTTATTTTTTAATAGAATCATTTCTAATTGATTAAGTTATTTTGAAATTATTAGGAATTAATTATTAATACTGTAAAGTACTTTTTCCTGCTACAAATTTTGGTAATAATTGGTTCATTTCTACAGGACGGAATTCTGCTATATCAAACCATGACTGATTCGTAAAACTTCCTTGACTTTGTAAAGTCAAGGTATGTCTGCCTGTTGTAGGCACATCTACTACACCCACTAATCTGCAATTTACCCTGCTGGACCATGGAGTAGCGTAACGCTTATAACCTTGAGATTCCAATACGGTTTCTGGTGTATTTGCTGTATCTGTATTACCACCCTCTGATAAGTTTACTTGTCTAGGGAGTTCTATTCCGTTAAAAAACACTTTTACATTACCTACTTTAGTACCATTAGCTCTGTAAGAAATCCAGATCTTATATCGTCCCTTAATAATTACCGGAGTTTTAAAAGCAACATTTTGAGCATTAGCATCTCTAAAACGGTAAATTTCACAAACATCAGCTCCCCAACAGCCTCCAACACCACTTGTTATACTACTACCATCTGCTTGTTTATTATAGGCTAAATAAGCACTTCCATCGCTTGCCTTTCCATCCCAGGTCACATCAATACCTGCATTATCAACTGTAAGTTTTTCATAAGCAGCAGCTGGTTTTTTCCAAAAAGCAGTTAATCTTCTAAATTCTGTAATATCTGTAAATTCAAAATACACCGGAGCTGGTAAACGTTTCTTGATTGCAATATTACCCCCCACAAAATGTAATACTCCATTAGATGCTGTTACATCACTTATAGTTCTGTCTATAGCGACTCCTTTTTCTAATACCCCATTAAAAACATCTTCATTTAATAAGATTGTATCTTTACTTAATTTGGCACTAATCACCTCTAATGGAGCCTTAGTAACTAAAGAAGGTGTTATTGCAATATCAGCTAGATACTGAAGTCTTGGTAAAATACGATAACTCACAAACAAATTTAAACTGTCTTTTAAATCTAAAGGATTATTTAAATGGCTATATCTATTTTTTAATTGCTCTAAAGTAGTAAATCCTGCTTCGGCAAATACTTCGTTAGTCTGAGCTAAAACAGTCAGGTAACTATCAATATCAGTTGTATTAGTTAATGGTTTATTTAACACATCGTACCAGCCTGTAGTCTTTAACACTTCGGTAAATAAGGTAAGATTCGGATCCGCTTCTATAGTTTGAGCCAAAGTTTTATCTGCTACACGCAAAACTTTATCTATAATATGCATCACTCCGTTGCCTAATTCTATGTTAGAAGCAACAATACTGGCTTCTTTATTAACAGTTACACTGGAAACTCCATTTTTATTAGCAGCCCCGGTTACTAAATATTGACCATATAAACTAGGTGTTCCTATTTTCCCATCCGTAAAAGAGGTGGTGTTAATTCTCTGATCCAGAATATGCAGTTTAGCTATGTTTTGTAAATCTGCTAATGGAACCTGGCTCAATGAAGTAGCACCTATACTATTTAAATACTCCTGTACAGCATCATTTGTGGGAATAAAAACAGTATATGTACCATAAGTATTCATAAAGGAAGCATAATTAGTTAAATCCAGAAGTTCTAAAAACATTGAATAATCCGGATTGGCTCTGAGATATTCAGTAATATTCATAGTCTCATCTGTAGTTTCTTTTATTTTTTGTTCTGAACAATTTTGAAACACTAAAGCTATCAAAAAAACTAAAGTAAGTCTCAACAGGCTAGGCAATCTTAATACTCTTTTCATGACTTAAAATTTTTTTATTTGTAAAATGGATTTTGTACCAGAGCTTTGTTAGTAAAAAGTTCGTACGTGTTTATAGGTAAATAATGACTGTTTTGATCTCTTAATTTTGCAAGTACAGATTGTTGTTGCTCAGGAAGAGCCCCTGCAATACCGGCATTTATTAAGATATCTAATCTGGCATAATTATTTCTTCTGGCATTACGAAGGATATCAAACCATCGTTTTCCTTCGTAAGCGAATTCACGGGAACGCTCAGCCAACAAATAATTAATTATTTCAATTTTATTTTCTGAACCCGGCTCCTGAGAGGTTAATTCGATAGCATCGCGTTTTTCACGTAGATCCTCAATAATATCAATTGCTTCCTGACCTCTGTTCAACTCTGTAAGGGCTTCAGCTTTCATTAACAGCACATCAGCAAATCGATATACAAACCAATGAGTATCCGCATTCTGCAACTCTTTACGTTCATTAAAATTCAAACCTACAAATTTGTAAATTTGAGAAGTTCCAGGAACTAAGGAAGCACGCTCTCCTCGAATATCTCTATTATTAGCATCGGCGAGATCAATACCAAAAACATCTTCCAGAACCGTAGCCCCGCCTAAGAACTCTGGTCTTAAATAAAAGATATTATAAAAAGGACCTAAATTAGATGGCGTATATTGAAATTCAAAAATACTTTCTTTCGAATTACCCTGAGCATATACCGTATTAAACCAAGAACTGGAAGCTTCTATTAACCCAAATCGTGGAGAAGCAATTACCTTATCTGCAGCAATAACTGCTTTTTCATAATTATCTGTCCATAAATAAACGTCAGCCTGCATTGCATTAATAGCATAGGTAGTTATACGTCCTCTGTTAGAAGGTTCATTACCATAATCTTCCACTCCATACTGTTCTGCCAACTCTAAATCTTTAATTACCTGAGCAAAAATTTCGCTTTGAGGAGTAGTTGGTAACTGGAAATTTTCTGCATCACTTAAAGTAGCATTTAGTTTTAAAGGCACATCTCTAAAAGTTCGGGCTAATGTAAAATACAAATACGCTCTGATAGCCAATGCTTCTGATAGAAAATTATTCAGCTGTGTTTCTGTTAAAGTAGGATCTTCTGCTCTAACTGCTGGTGCTAATTCAATTACAGTGTTACAATAATTAATAGTTCTGTAAAAAGCAGACCAATTTGTTAATTCATTTGAGGCAATAATATTAGAGTTCATAATGTCTCTCTGATCATTAGTAACGTTAGGCCCAGGAGCAATCATATCCCCTCTTAATTCACCGTACATGAATAAATACTGAGAGATTGGCAAGTCACTTACTCTGGGAGGCGAATTCAATAAAGAAGAGTAAATACCTATAACTGCTGCCTGAATATCTTCCTTAGTGTTCCAGAATTCATCACGTACAATTCCATCTTGTGGACGTAAATCTAAATAGTCATCGCACGAACTAGCCGAAACAAAGAGTATAAAGATTGCTAATATTGTTTTTATTTTAGTTTGCATAAATCAAATATTTTTTTGTTTAAAAACGGGTTGATAAACCAAATGAGAAACGTTTGGTAGGTGGTGTAGAAGCATTATCGATTGTAATACCAAAAGCTCCTTTACCCATACTTACCTCTGGATCCTGTCCTCTGTATTTTGTAAAAGTGTATAAGTTATCTGCTGTTATATACATTCTTACTTCTTCTAAGTTTAATTTCTTCAATAAGTTTTTACCCCAGTTATAGCTAAGAGTTACAGAACGTAAACGAACAAATGAAGCATCCTCAACATAACGATCCGAACCCAACCAGTTATAACCAGTTTGATGTATAGCTCTTGGCATATTGGTTACATCTCCAGGATTACGCCATCTGGCTAAAACAGCAGTACTCTGATTACTCCATCCATACATATTAGTGGTATTCATATCGGTTCCGTTAACAATATCAAAATCAAAACGATACGTAAAGAAAAGATTTAATTTCCATTGGTTGTTAAAACTAACGTTAGGTCCAAAACCTCCAGCAAATTTTGGATTGCTGTTTCCCAGATACACCACATCACGACTATCAATGTTACCGTCTTTATTGATATCTTCATAAATAGCATCACCAGGCTGAAAGGTATAGTCTGTTACTGGAAAATTAAAACGCATAAATACATCCTGACCATTAGGACCAACAATAACATTACCATTAGCATCTCGTGCTCTTGTAGCATCAAGATCAGTATACACTCCCTTGAATTTATATCCATAAAAAGAACCAAAAGGATTATCTACTTGTAAGAAACGTTTGAATTGTCCATTCCTGTCGGTATTTCCTTCTTCAGTTGCTACAAATTCAGACATTTCTGTAATCATATTTTTATTATTAGAAATATTAAAATTGAAATCTACTTTCCATTTACCGGATTTATAAGGTGTAGAATTAATCCCAATTTCCCATCCTTGATTTTTCAAAGTTCCTACGTTTTGATCAGATATACTGGTATATCCGGAAACTCCAGTTACAGCAAGATCTTCATAACGGAGATCTTTAGTAATCGTTTGATATATTTCAGCATCTATACTCAAACGCTTATTAAACATTTGAAGATTGAAACCTAAGTTTTTACCAATTTTTGTTTCCCAACGCAAATTACTTAATTCCATATTCCCGGGAACAATACCATTGAGACCTAGATAATCTGTTTGATAATTGTTATAAACATTATAAAAAACATAATCATCTTTTGGTGCTCCTCCGGAATGACCATAACTTAACCTCATACTTAAGTCATCTATATTTTTAAAATTTTTCATAAAAGGCTCGCCTGAAATTCTCCAACGTGTAGATATAGATGGAAAATAACCATATCTGTTTTTTCCTGCAAACTTAGAAGTTCCATCAGCTCTTAAACCTACATTTATCAGGTAACGATCTAACAAACCATATTGAGCAGTAAAAACAGCTCCCACGTTTCTTGACTGAGTATTAGATGTATATAATGTACCTGTTTCTGTTCTGGAAGGATTTGACGGATCTGTTAATACAGATGAAGCAGTATTTGATGTCATCACCTGATGTGCTGCATAACGGAAATCATTCGATTGTAAGGACAATAAAGCCTGAAAAGTTTGTTTTTCTCCTACATTGGGTGTATAAATAAAGTTAGTCTTTGTAATCACACTAGATTGATCAGAATCACCATCATAAGCTCTGTTTACTACAGTTTCTGTAAAAGGACGACCTGTGGCATTTTGAGGTAAAAAAGATTTATTTTTTCTTGATGCATAATCAAATTGTAAATCAAAAGTTGACATAAACACTCCAGGAACAATATCAACACTTAAATTAAAGTGGGGTACAATACGATTTTCTGCTATATCATTAATAGCTAATTCAGCCATAGCTAATGGATTATAAGTACCTCCATAGGTTCCCTGTACGTTTCTGGCCGGTGAGAAATAATTAGGAGTAAGATTTCCTGCTTCGTCAAACTCATAAATACTCATATTAGGCATTTTAGTATAAGCAACTCCTCGCAATTTGTCTTCACTATCTTTAGAGTTCACATAATTACGTTCCGTATCAGTATGAGTATAAGAAATATCTGTCTTGAACTTAATACGGTCAGATACAACATAATCCAAATTTAGCCTTGCATTTAATCTTTCTAAACCAGTACCAATAGTGACTCCTTTTGATTTATAGTATCCTACTGAGCTATAATATCTTGCTTTTTGCCCTCCCCCCTGTAAAGAAAGAGTATGCTCACCTGTAATACCAGGCTGAGTGATAGCATCTACCCAATTCGTATTCTGACTGTAGTTTTTAAAATAATACACATCTTGCGGATCATATTGAAATTCTTTTACAGTCAAAGTATTTAAAGGCACTCCATTCGCATTCATAAATTGTTCAGGAATCAATTGTGAATATTGATCACCGCTTAACATTGGAATAGTAGAAGGTAATTTAGAATATGTTCCTCTATAATTATACGTTATTCTTGGAGCACCTACAGATCCACGTTTAGTAGTAATTAATAAAACCCCTGCTGCAGCACGAGATCCCCAAATAGCAGTAGCTGCCGCATCTTTTAAAATGGTAATCGTTTCAATATCAGATGGTGCGATATTGATTAAGGCTGCGTAACTCTGATCATCAGCCGATCCAAAATTAAAATCTTCAGGTACCGAGGTTTCATAAGGCATACCGTCGACTACAATCAATGGATCTGAAGAACCTGTAATAGAAGAGGTTCCACGGATACGAATCTGCATCCCCGCACCAGGATCTCCACTACTGGCCACAATATCCACACCTGATAAACGCCCCTGTAAAGCCTCATCGATAGAGGCCGCCTGAGTATTTTCTAAATCTGCAGCATTAATAGAAACCGAACTCGTAGTACGATCACGATCAGCAATACGCATTAATCCATTATCTGATGTCTTAGCTGAAGTAACAACAATTTCTTTTAAGGATTCAACACTTGAAACCAGGAAAACCTTAATGGATACTTTTCCATTAATAGCCACTGTTTTAGATTTATAACCAATTGTTGAAACTGATAATTTGTTATTTGGATTCTTAACACGGATAGCAAAATTCCCATCAAAATCAGTAACCACACCTCCTACAGTACGATTTTCAGCATCCTGCTCTACTACAGTCGCTCCGGGAATAGTCTGATTATCCGCTGCATCAATAACCTGACCGCGAATCAGTACAGCAGTACTGGATTGTGCCAGAGCTGGTAAAGATGCCAGAATAATTAAGGCAAATGTAAAACTGTAAAATATTTTTGTAATTTGTTGTCTCATTTTATTCTGAAAATTTAATATAGTTATCTACTAAATGAATCAAAGATCTGTCTGCTAGATTATTACTTGAAGCTTTAATATAATTTGCAGATGAATCACTGTCAGTTATACTTTTAAACACTAATGTTCCTGGTGAACTCTGAATTTGTATGTATGTCTTTTCTCCCAGACCATCTTTTCTAAGCGTTTCAAACTGCCCTGTAACTAATCCATCATCAGAGGCCGTTGCATTCACTAAAATATGGTAACTGATAAAATCTGCTATTTTATCTATATCAGGTAGAAAAGTCGGTGTATAATTAGGAACCCCAGTAGAAGGCGTTCCAGGTAATACACCATCACGAACTGCTTGGGTAATTGCATCATTATTTGGCACAATAAACGTATATGAAGTTCCTAAACTAACTCCCCGAATAGCTCCTGTAGTAGTATTATAAACGGTCGAATTTTTAAGATAATTAAAAAATGATGAAAACTGAGATCCCGGAGCTTCTGCTAATTCTTTAATTTCTAAACCTTGAGGTCTATCAGTAAATTCAAATATATTATCAATATAATAAGTTACACCATTTTGCTGAACATCTGCAGCCCCTACAATATTAATAACATTACCCATTGCTTCAGTTCCTGCAGTAGATATTTTACCATTATTCCATTTAAGATATTCTCCCGGGAAATCTAAATCTCCGGAACGAATAATTCCTGAAGTAGTACGAATATTATCTAACTCCCCATTTGGAGTAGCTACTATGCTGTTGTAAAGAATACGATACAAGCGGGAACTTGCTGCTCCACCACTTACACTTAATCCTGTAGCTGGATTAGTATAAACCCATTGCGAACTATTAATATCATAATTATAACCTAAAGAACGAAGTAACGTATCTGAAGGCAAAAACAACACATATTTGTTCCTGATATTACTAATCATTTGTTTTATCTCTGTACTATTATATAATCTTGTAGCAAGTGTAAAGGCAGGATCTAAATATGCAGAGGTGTAAACACTGTAAAATAAATTTGATTTCTGTACTATGTCTGAACCGTAAAAGAATCCATTACTCAGGATTTTTTTATCAATGATATTAGCATTAAAATCAAATCGTAAATCTTCATCTAAACCGTTAGTATAACTGGCTGCTATAGATGGCCAAACTGCATTTTGAACCATGTGGGCATTAAAGAAATCCTGAAACACATACAAAGGCAGTTTGTCTACAGAAGGATAATGCTTCAAAAGAACATCTCTTACAAAAGGCTCCAAAGCAGCATTACTAGGAGCAATCATCGTAAAAGCATCACTTTGCCCATCATTATCCATTTCTTTTAAATAATTCTCACTATTAGGTGAAAATGCCAGTCCTGAATTATAAAATTTAATATAAACATCATCTGACTTTCCCGTAAAATTCTTATAACTGGCACTTACTGTTTCATTAAACTGATAAGTAACCAAATGCTCTTCAAGCATTTTATAAAATTCACTATATTTACTATTTGCTCCTTTTGCATTATCCTCTTCCAAATACTGAGCTATACTCAATGGAGGCAATACAACTTTGTTAACTTCATGAATAATCCCATTTTCTGCAATTATATCAGCCTGTTTAACACTTCCATCAAATAAATTAAATCCAGTGTACTCTTTACCAGAATAGAAATAATTAAAATCAAAAGAGCTTAAATTTTTAGCTGTAAAATATTCATCGGTAAAATAGGTAACATACTTATTATTGTTATCAGCAAAAAAATAACCTCCATTACGATTGGCATCAACCACAACCATTGGAGTTCCGTTAACGATTTTATTTTGATAACCATCATAAAAGGCAGTTCTTCTTCTAAAAGCATTATCTAACACCCATCCTTGTGAACTTTGATAATCCGACAGCTGATCTTCCCGAAAAGCATTATAAACTAAGGCATATCTAACTATCTTTGCAGCTGTAACATCATCAATTTTTGTTACATCAGATATTCCTTTTTCCTGAAAATACGCAGCAAAAGCTTCATCATTAGGCGCAAACATAGTCCAGTATCCTGATTTACTCAAAATATCCTTGTATCCGGCTTTTTCAATTAAGGTTCTAAAATTTTTAAAATTACCCAATTCATCTAATCGTTGATAAATGGGGTTCTCGAGATAATCTGGACGCGCATAGTATTCATCAAATACGTCTCGACTGCAACTGGAAAATAACGCCAGAAGCGGTAGGATTAATAAATAGTAATTAAATTTTCTCTTCATTATTGGTTAGCTTATAAGTGGTGAATAATTATTTATATTTTTTTTAACTATTTTTTGTCAATATTTAACTTTTCAAATGTATAGGTTCAACTTAATACATCCATCCTGTTGTATCCTGTTTTTTATATATGCATTAAAAAAAAATAAAAAAAAATATACATATCACAATGTATTCATTAATATACTAACAATGAACAAACCTTTATATTTACTGGATTTTTATTATTTCTGGCAACAAAATAGAAATACCAAAAAAACATATATATTAAATTAACATAGTTTTTGTAATCATTAAAAAAAGTCATCCAACTCAAACTCTCATAAATTATTGCCTTAAAATGAATTTTGTAAATACTCCGCAATAGATTTTTTTTAAATAATAATCTATTACTTTTGATTAAAAAAAACATTATCTATGAATACTAAAACAGCTATCGTCACCGGAGGAAATTCAGGATTAGGCTTTGCTACAGCAAAAAAATTATGCGAAAACGGAATTAAGACCTATATAATAGGACGCTCGAAAGAAAAAACAGAGGAAGCATGTGCTGAAATTGGTGCAAATGCAGTTCCTGTAATTTTTGACCTGAACAATTTAGACGGAATTCCTGCCATGATTGCCGAACTTGCAAAAGAAACTCCTATTGACATCTTAGTAAACAACGCAGGAATAAATCTGAAAAAAGAATTTACCGATGTAACCGATGAAGATTTCCTTTCAGTTATACACACGAATCTTTTAAGTGTTTTTACAGTAAGCCGCGAAGTCGTTAAAAACATGAAAGAAAATAAAAACGGAAGCATTGTCAATATTAGCTCAATGGCTTCACAATATGGGATACCAAAAGTAATCGCCTATTCAGCCAGTAAAGGAGCTATAGAATCTATGACTCGTGCTATGGCAGTGGAGTTGGCTTCGTTTGGAATTCGAGTGAACTGTATCGCTCCGGGATTTATCAAAACTAAAATGTCGGCCAAAGCATTAGATACCGATCCGGAAAGAAAAAACAAAGTTTTAGGAAGAACACCAATGGGATTCTTAGGAGAACCAAACGATATTGCAGACGCTGCTTATTTCTATGCCACATCGGAATCTAAATATGTAACAGGAACTGTACTTCCGGTAGATGGAGGAAATAGTATTGGATTTTAAAACTACTCATTTATGATACAAATGCAACAAACAATGCGATGGTTTGGACCTACTGACGCAATCGCATTACAAGACATTAGACAATGTGGCGTTTCCGGCATTGTAACGGCTTTACATCAAATCCCTGTTGGCGAAATCTGGACAGTTGAAGCCATACAGGAAAGACAAAAACTTATCCGGGAAGCTGGAATGGAATGGACCGTAATCGAAAGCTTAGCTGTTCACGAAGAAATCAAAAGAGCGTGTGGCGATTTTAAATTATACATCGAAAATTACAAAACGAGTCTAAGAAACATTGCGCAATGTGGTATCAAAGTGATTACTTATAACTTTATGCCAATTTTAGACTGGGTTCGTACCAATCATAATTTCGAGAATCCAGATGGTACAAAAGCATTATTATATAATCACATTGCATTTGTCTATTTTGACATTCATTTATTAAAAAGACCCAACGCCGAAAACGAATACGCTGCTGAACAAAAAGAACAAGCACTCGCTTTTGGCGCAAATCTTTCAACAGAAGAAAAAGAGCTTTTGTTTAAAAATGTACTTCTGGGGTTACCGGGAAGCAAAATCAATTTTACTGCTGAACAAATTTTATCCTTATTAGGCAATTACAAAGATATTGACGACAACAAATTAAGAGAAAATCTGATTTATTTCCTTTCTGAAGTCGCTCCTGTAGCCGAAGAATTAGGTTTAAAATTAGCCATACATCCTGACGACCCACCATTTTCTGTTATGGGTTTACCAAGAGTGGTTTGCACAGCCGATGATATTAAAAAAATCACCGAAGCCGTTCCTGTCAATGCAAATGGTTTATGCTATTGTACCGGTTCTCTTGGTGCAGATCCAAAAAATGATTTGGTTCAAATAATAAATGATTTTGGAGATCGAATCCATTTTTTACATCTTCGAAACGTAATTCGCAGTGACGAAAATATTTTTAGAGAATCGGAACATCTTAATGGTGATAACCCAATGGAAGCGGTTATTGAAAAATTAATTTTACTGATGAACAAAAGAAAAGTAAGTTTACCAATGCGTCCTGACCATGGATTCCTGCATTCATTAGAAGAAGGAAAAGAACAATATCCCGGGTATTCCTTAATCGGAAGAATGAAAGGCCTGGCCGAATTAAGAGGCTTAGAAATTGGACTGAAATACAAACTGCAACAAAGCTAACCTTAAAACATCTTTTGTCATACTACTCTCATTCGCAAAGCAGCAAATGGGAGTTTTTTTTATACAAAAAACCCAAAACTATTTTTTATATAAAAATTAAATCTATATTTGCATACCGGAACAGAACAGTACGTTAAAAATGGAAGACAATTTCAGCTTTACTATCAATCACGAAAGTGACATTCCAAAATACCAACAATTAGTGGATGGCATTAACAATGCTATTGCAGAAAATATTTTGGCAAAAGGCGACCAACTTCCGTCAGTGAATAGTATCTGTCAAAAAAACCAACTTTCCAGAGATACGGTTTTTAAAGCTTATACTATTTTAAAAGAACAAAAACTCATTGATTCCGTTCCTAATAAAGGATATTTTGTAGCTGGCGAAACCCGAAAAGTTTTGCTTGTATTAGACACTTTTAAAGCATACAAAGAAGTTTTATACCACTCCTTTGTAAACAATTTAGACGACAATATTATCGTTGATGTTCAATTTCACCATTATAATATTGATAATTTCAAAACTATCATCAATAACAGTATTGGAAAATATTTCAAATATGTAGTAATGAATTTTGATAATAAGGAAATTACTCCCACTCTATCAGTAATTTCTAATGATAAACTTTTGCTTATTGATTGGAATATTCATTCGAAATCAAAAAGTAATTACGTATTTCAGGATTTCGGAAAAGCCTTTTATCATGCATTGGAACAAGGCAAAGACCTTTTTAAAAAATACAGCGAAATTGTATTTATATATCCAAAATTCACCTATCACCCAAAAGAAACAGTAACTTATTTCAAAAGATTCTGTACCGATTTGAATTTCAGACACCAAGTTATTACCAATCCAAATGAATTTATCATTAAAAAAAACACAGCTTACATCAGTGTAAGTGATCGTATTCTTGGGATGTTTCTCGAACAATGCCGAGAACAAAACCTTGAACCGGGTAAAGATGTCGGTTTTTTATCTTATAATGAAACACCTATGAAAAAATTCATATACAAAGGTATTTCCGTAGTTACGACTGACTTCAATGAATTAGGAATCAAAGCAGCCCAGTTTGTCACCAATGATAAACCAATGCAATATTATGTACCAACAAAATTAACCATTAGAGAATCATTATAAATTATGTATTATATCGGATTTGACATAGGAAGTTCCTCTGTAAAAGTTGCCGTTGTAGAAGCAGCAACAGGAAAAAAATTAATTGCACTCCACGAACCCGCTGATGAAATGGCAATTACGGCCTATCACAAAGACTGGGCAGAACAAGATCCGGAAATGTGGTGGGAATATTGCTGCGTTGCCACTAAAAGAGCTATAAAAGAAGCCAATATTGATGCTTCTAAAATAACCGGAGTTGGTATTTCTTATCAAATGCACGGATTAGTGGTAGTGGATAAAAATGGGAAATCACTGCGAAATTCTATTATCTGGTGCGATAGCCGGGCAGTAGAAATTGGCGATAAAGCATTTGAAGATTTAGGCGAAGAGCAGTGTGCCTCTCACCTATTGAATTCTCCGGGAAATTTTACGGCATCAAAACTAACCTGGGTTAAAGAAAATGAACCAGAAATTTACAGCCAAATTTATAAATATATGCTTCCGGGTGATTTTATTGCTTACAAATTAACAGGCGAAATCAACACGACTAAAAATGGCCTTTCTGAAGGCATGCTTTGGGATTACAAAGAAAATGAAGTTGCCGAATGGCTGTTAAAATACTATGGAATTGACTACTCTTTAACTCCAAATATTGTGGAGAATTTTACCAATCAATGTTTCCTAAACGAAAAAGGAGCTATTGAATCAGGTCTCCCTGTTGGTATTCCGGTAGTCTATCGCGCTGGTGACCAACCCAACAATGCATTGTCACTAAACATTTTAAAATCAGGTGAAGTTGCTGCTACTGGTGGAACATCAGGTGTAATCTATGCCGTTACAGACCAATTAAAATCGAAAGAAACCTCCCGAATTAATAGCTTCGTACACGTTAATTACAGCAATGAAAAACCAACAGTAGGGAAATTATTGTGTATTAATGGTGCGGGAATTCAATACCGATGGCTGCGCAACCAATGCGGAATGGATTCTTATGAAAACATGAACCTTAAAGCTGAAGAAGTTGCTGTTGGTTCTGACGGAGTAGTTGTAATTCCTTTTGGAAACGGAGCTGAAAGAATGTTCAACAACAAAAATATTGGCAGTCATTTTCTAAATTTAAACCTCAACAAACACGGACACGGACATATGTATCGTGCCACTCTGGAAGG
Source organism: Flavobacterium plantiphilum (assembly GCF_046000495.1). NCBI lineage: Bacteria > Pseudomonadati > Bacteroidota > Flavobacteriia > Flavobacteriales > Flavobacteriaceae > Flavobacterium > Flavobacterium plantiphilum. Next base: position 217,812 of record NZ_JBELQA010000005.1, on the reverse strand, counting down.
TATAGCTTTTGCTTTTGTTTACGGAATGGAAATCATGAAAGACGACAACGCACAAATAAACGTTATCAGAGCCGGAAACGACAATTTATTTCGCTCCGAAATTTTTTCAAATACAGTAGCGACTTTAATTGGTCACGAAATAGAAATTTACAATACCACAGGAGCTGTTGGTGCCGCAAGAGCTGTTGGCTTAATTGATGGCGATTACAAAACCTTTGGTGATAACATTATCAAAAATGATCACGTAATGACGTATATGCCTCTAAAAAACAGCAAACCTTATTTAGAAGCATATCAAAATTGGAAAAAAGAACTAGAACTCATTATAAACAAATAAATTAAAAACAAAATGGCAATTATAGGTAACAAAGAATACTTTAAAGGCATTAGCGAAATTAAATTTGAAGGAAAAGAATCGGATAATCCGTTAGCTTTCAAATATTACAATCCGGATCAGGTTGTAGCTGGAAAAACCATGCGTGAGCATTTTAAATTTGCAATAGCGTACTGGCATACTTTCTGCGGACAAGGTTCTGATCCATTTGGTCCGGGAACTCAAAATTTTCCTTGGGATCAGTCTAACGATCCAATCCAGGCTGCTAAAGACAAAGCAGATGCTGCTTTTGAATTTATTAGTAAAATGGGATTTGATTATTTCTGTTTCCACGATTACGATTTGATTGCCGAAGGAGCAACTTTAGCAGAATCTGAAAGCAGATTAGCGACTATTACCGAATATTTGAAACAAAAGAAAGCTGAATCAGGTATCAAATTGCTTTGGGGAACAGCTAACTGTTTTTCAAATCCCCGTTACATGAACGGAGCTGCTACCAATCCTGATTTTAATGTATTAGCCAGAGCTGGTGGTCAGGTAAAATTAGCTTTGGATGCTACTATTGCTTTAGATGGAGAAAACTATGTATTCTGGGGAGGACGTGAAGGTTATATGTCTTTGCTAAATACTGATATGGGACGCGAATTAGACCACATGGGACAATTTTTAATAAAAGCCAGAGATTATGCTCGTGCTCAGGGTTTTAAAGGGAACTTCTTTATTGAGCCAAAGCCAATGGAACCAATGAAACATCAATATGATTTTGATTCAGCTACGGCAATAGGATTTTTACATAAATATGGCTTAGAGAAAGATTTCAAAATCAATATCGAAGTAAACCATGCAACATTAGCACAACATACATTCCAACACGAAATTGAAGTTGCAGCTAATGCAGGAATGCTTGGAAGTTTAGATGCAAACCGTGGTGATTACCAAAACGGATGGGATACAGACCAATTCCCAAATAACATTCAGGAAACTACAGAAGCAATGTTGGTTTTCTTAAAAGCAGGAGGATTACAAGGTGGCGGAGTTAATTTTGACGCAAAAATCAGAAGAAATTCAACTGATTTAGAAGATGTTTTCTTAGCTCACATTGGGGGTGCAGATACTTTTGCAAGAGCATTACTAACTGCTGATAAAATCATCACTTCTTCTCCTTATGACAAATTAAGAACAGAAAGATACAGTTCTTTTGATTCCGGAAAAGGAAAAGATTTTGAGAACGGAAAATTAGACCTAAACGATTTATATAAAATTGCTTTAGAAAACGGAGAATTGGATTTAAAAAGCGGAAAACAAGAGCTTTTTGAAAACATTATCAATCAGTACATTTAATTTTAATTAAATATTTTTCCCTTTTTTTTTTAAAACACCCTACAGCATAAGAATATCTTGCTGTAGGGTGTTTTTGTTATATACTCTTTTTATTACTCAAAAACAGGATAGTACAGGATTCTCATACAAGATTAAAAGATTAATATTGAGGTATTAATAATTGGCTTATTCAAAAAACAATTGTATTCAGCTCATTTATTACTCGCAAGTATTTGTAAAAAAAAGAAATTTCATCCGTTTTGGAAAATTATAATTTAGTTTTTAGTTTAGTTTTAGTGTGAGTTTTTAGTTTTAAGCCCTATCATTTATGCTAGGGCTTTTGAATTATTAAAGAAAAGAGAGTAATGAAAATCAAAACTTTATGTATTAGCTTAAATATAAAACAGATTATAATATCTATCCTGTTTTTATTGTCAGGCATTCATGCAAAATCACAAGACAACAGAAGTTTTCAGATTTTTCAGTTTCCTGCTAATAAAATACCCGTGGTTGACGGAAATAGTGATGATTGGGAAATTGTCCCTGAAAATTATAACGTTGGGATGAACCAATTGTGGGATGACAGCGGAAAACAGTCCAAAGCCAACCCAAAAAATCTGGAGGTAAGTGTAAAAGTAGGCTGGGTAAAAGGACTCAACCGCTTGTATTTTCTCTATGAAGCTTATGATGATTATTGGGATTTTTCTCTTCCGGGATTACACAACGACACCTTTGAATTGATTGTAGATGCAGATCAGTCCGGTGGACCTTTTATTGATCGGTTTCATCCCAACCCTACGCTAACAAATACAATGGATGCCTATTTTTCCTATCATGGTGTTCATGCTCAAAATTACCATATTTTTACTCCTGCTCTGGAAAAAGACTGGACTATGGTCTGGGGAAGTCAGCCATGGATCAAAAATTTACCTTTTGCTAATGCATCTTATCATTATGATTTTAAACCCGGAGAAAGCGGAAAATTAACTTTAGAATTCTGGATTACTCCTTTTGATTATGCCGGAAATGATCCGTCCAGGGCAGTGGAATCTATCTTAACAGAAAATAAAAACATCGGTCTTTGCTGGGCAATAATCGACTATGATGATGTAAATAAAACCGAAAATAATGGTTTCTGGAATCTTTCCAAAGAGCACAAAATGTATGGTAATGCCTCCTACAGCCTGCCTTTTAAACTAATGCCTCTGGAAAAACAATTTAAAAAAGAAATGGAATCAAAATGGTCTTTTAAAGTATTGAATACAGATAAAAGAGAAGTCGCTTTCTTTGATGAATCAGAAGGTGAAATCAACTCCTGGAATTGGGATTTTGGTGATGGAAGCAGTTCAACTGAACAAAATCCGACTCATCAATATCAGGAAGCTGGTAAATATGTTGTAATTTTAAAAATTCAAGGTCCAAAAGGTACTTCTCAGCTGTCAAAGGTATGGGATGTAGCCGTAAAATAATGACTGCAAATCTAACTAACCTCCAAAATGAAGCACAATGAAAACCAAACTATTAACAAACGGAATTAAAATAAGCGTAGCAGCAGCCTTAATGGCAATCCCAACACTGGCAACTGCACAACAACCCGCCAATGATGTTACCGCACCATTACATCTTTTACAGCCAGATTATCCAACTCCTTACGGAACAAAATCAATACAGGAAATCAAAGCTACTATTGATAAAATATACACTTTTTTAGATCAGACAACTCCTGCCGGATTAATAGATCGTAAAACAAAACAAGAAGTTAATGACTTAAAAAAACTCGATGAAAATACCATATTTGCACCGGGAACTTTTAGACTCACGAGTTATGAATGGGGGGTAACTTATGCAGGAATGCTTTTGGCGACTGAAGCCACAGGAGATCAAAAATATGCCGATTACACTAACAAACGTTTAAAACTAATTGCTGACATTGCTCCATATTACAAAAAAGAACTTGCTAAAAACAGTAAATTTCCTTCTCCAATTCACGGCTTTTTAACACCCCATGCCCTGGATGATGGCGGTGCTGTTACGGCCTCAATGATTAAAGCGCAAAGAGCCGGCTTAAAAACTGATTTACGTCCATTAATAGATCATTTTATGGACTACATCAGTACTAAGGAATTTCGTCTTACTGATGGGACTTTAGCCAGAAACAGACCTCAGCCTAATACTTTATGGCTGGACGATTTGTTTATGTCGGTACCTGCTTTGGCACAAATGGGTAAATTAACAAGCGAGGTAAAATATTATGATGATGCCGTAAAACAGATAAAACAATTCTCAGACAGAATGTACAACAGCGAGAAAAACTTGTACATGCATGGCTGGGTACAATCAATGGAAGAGCATCCTCAGTTTCATTGGGCTCGTGCCAATGGCTGGGCAGTAATGACTTTGGTCGAATTATTAGAAGTTTTACCAAAAGACCACCCGGGATACAATATGGTTTTAAACCAATTAAGAGCACATATCAAAGGACTGGTTGCTTATCAGGACGGAACCGGTTTCTGGCATCAGTTAATTGACCGCAATGACACTTATTTAGAGACTTCGGCAACTGCGATTTACGCCTATTCCATCACAAGAGCCATTAACAGAGGCTATATTGACAAAGCCGCTTATGCTCCGGTAGCATTATTAGCCTGGAATGCCGTTGCCACAAAAGTAAATGACAAAGGACAGGTTGAAGGTACTTGTGTAGGAACCGGAATGGGATTTGACCCTGCTTTTTATTACTACCGACCAATCAATGTATTTGCGGCCCACGGTTATGGACCGGTAATTTTAGCGGGTTCAGAAATTATTATAATGCTTAAAAACAATGAATTTGAAATCAACGACAGTTCTTTACAATTAAAAACCCGCAAATAATTCTTTTATAACTAGCTGTTTCTTATAACAATCCTTAAGAACAGCACACAGATGAAACAGATAAAACGGAGTATTGCTGATTATGATTTGGAAAAAGCTTAAAAAATCCGTTTTCATCTGTACAATCAGTATTATCCGTGGGCTATTTTTTATTTAGTCCGCTTAGCGTACAATCATATAATTTTTTAAACATAGAATTCATGAACAGACTCATTATCAACAGCATACTAGCATTATCAACTTGCTTTTTATCTTTTGGTCAACCAAAAAAAGAAAAAAACAATTCTCCTGCTACACCTAATTTTGTAGTTATTGTTGCTGATGATGCCGGCTGGAATGATGTAAGTTATAATGGTTCCGAAATAAAAACCCCTAATATCGATTGGCTGGCCAAAAATGGTGCGCAACTCAACCGTTTGTATGCTGCACCTACCTGCTCCCCATCCAGAGCGAGTTTTTTTACAGGAAGACCATCAAGCCGCATGGGAATTGTAGCTCCTATAAGTGACAAAAGTGAATTGGCTCTTCCTGATGATGTTACCACATTACCACAAGCTCTACACCAACAAAATTATCAGACTGCTTTGTTTGGAAAATGGCATTTAGGTCTAAAACCTTCCAGTGGTCCTAAAGCCTACGGTTTTGATTATTCTTATGGTTTCTTACACGGACAAATTGATCAATATTCACACGAATACAAAAACGGAGATCCTAGCTGGCATCGAAATGGTGAATTCATCACCGAAAAAGGACATGTTACTGACTTAGTTGAAAACGAAGCCATTTCCTGGCTTAAAACCAAAAGAGATCCTTCTAAAAATTTTTACATTCAACTGAGTTACAGCGCTCCGCATTTCCCTTTGCAGGAAGAAGACAAATGGAAAAAACCGTATCTGAAAACCATCGAAAACAATTCCCGAAGAGACTATGCTGCTGCCATGGCACATTTAGATTATAGCATCGGGCAAATTTTAAAAGCCTTAAAACAACAACATTTAGATAAAAACACCGTTGTCATTTTCATGAGCGACAATGGCGCTATGGACAAATGGAATCCGGGAAACCAATACAAAGGAAAACATGGACCCAACGATGTTTTGGGCAGCAATTATCCTTTGCGGGACTGGAAGACTACAAATTACGAAGGAGCAATAAGAGTTCCAGCCATTGTATATTGGAAAAATAAAATCAATCCTTCTTTAAACAGAAATTATATTTCGGTTACTGATTTAATGCCTACTATTTTGTCTTTGGCCGGAGCCAAATCAATTCCGGCAACTGTAGAAGGAAAAAATATCTGGAATTCTATAGTATCTAATGAAGCTGTCCCGAATCAGTCCATCTACATTCGCGGTCATTTACAGGAAAGTATTACCGAAAAACCATGGAAATTAATTCGGACAAGACATAAAAATACGCCAACTGTTTTCGAACTTTTTAATATCGAAGACGATCCTGAAGAAAAAGAAAATCTAATACAAATGCATGCAAATATTACCGATAAATTAAAGCAGGATTTAGAAGTTCAATTTAGTAAAGATGCGAAAGATGTCAATCTGGGCATCGAATAAATCCCAAATAAACCAGATAATAATCAGGCAATCACCAGAAAATAAAAACCTATATTATCCAAAACTATCTCCATTTTATCAATTTATACTATTTCAACTTAAAATCAGGCAAGTGCAGGATACAATTTCAATATAAAATAAAGATTTTCGAAAATAAAATCAATTGTAATGAAACAATACCACATCATTTTAAGTACACTGTTATTTTTGCTTTTTTCATGCAAACCAACGGCGCAAACCAACAGTCCGTCCGCAGATTTTAAACCGGACTGGATTAACAAAGTGGGTGCAAAAGAAAATAAATTCAGTTCCAAGATTTATTATGCAAATGATTACGGAGCGGTTAATGATGGTAAAACATTAACTACTCAAAACATTCAAAAAGCCATAGACGAATGCAGTAAAAATGGCGGCGGAACCCTTACTTTCAAACCTGGAAATTACCTGACAGGATCATTATTTATCAAAGAAGGGGTTCATTTTAATGTTCCGGAAGGAGTTACAATTCTGGGCAGCGAAAACATTGCCGATTACCCTGAAATTGACACTCGTGTTGCCGGAATAGAAATGAAATGGCCTGCAGCTTTAATCAATGTTTTAGACCAGAAAAATATCACTCTGGACGGACAAGGAACAATTGATGGTCAGGGTAAAGTATATTGGGATTATTACTGGAATTTACGCAAAGAATATGAAGCCAAAGATCTGAGATGGATTGTGGATTATGATGCCAAGCGTCCCAGAACAATCCTTATAACCAATTCTAAAAACGTATTTCTTAAAGATTTAAATATTCAAAGAGCCGGTTTCTGGACCGTTCAGATATTGTATTCAGAATACATAACTGTTGACGGTGTCAAAATAAGAAACAATATTGGCGGACACGGACCAAGCACCGATGGTATAGATATTGATTCGTCAAAATGGATATTAGTACAAAATTGTGATATTGATTGCAATGATGATAATTTTTGTTTAAAAGCAGGTCGCGACTGGGACGGATTAAGAGTCAATCGTCCTACTGAATATGTGGTGATACGTGACTGTATTGCCCGTAAGGGTGCCGGTTTATTCACTTTGGGCAGCGAAACTTCAGGAAGTATTCGTCATGTCTATGTTTCCAATATTCAGGGCTACGGTACAAAAAACGGACTGAATATAAAGTCAGCTACTAACCGCGGAGGTACTGTAGAAGATATTTATATGGAAAATATAAAAATGGAAAGTGTAGGTACTTTTATCACCATTTCGATGAACTGGAATCCGGCTTACAGCTATTCTAAGCTTCCTGACGGCTACACCGAAGAAACTTTACCTCCACATTGGAAAAAAATGCTGACTAAGGTCGAACCGGAATCTAAAGGCATTCCAACTTTCAGAAACATTCATTTGAAAAACATAGACATCAAAGGAGCTAAAAAAGCCATTTCGGTAGCAGGATTAGAGGAATCCATTGTAGAAAATGTAACTCTTAAAGAGGTACACATTACAGCCGAAACAGCCGGAAGTATTAAATACAGCAGTAATTGGGATTTAGACAATGTCACTATCAATGCGTTGGACAATTCTGTTTTAAAAATTGAGAATTCTAAAAATGTAGATTTTTCAAAATCTGTAAACAAATAAAAATAAAGCCACAAATTCACTAATTTAAGTAATAAGGTTTACCATCAAAAATCATTTGTATTTCACCAATTAAAATAAAATCAGTAAACCGACCGATAGCGAATAGATAAAGTAATTCGTGACAAAAAAATAATTCTATAATGAAATTTAAAATATCCATTTCTCTGATTTGTTTCTCTTTTGCTGTGCCAAATATAACGGCACAAAGCCAGGATGTATGGCATGGAGAAAACCGAAAAATCCATTATGCTCCCGAGGGTAAAAGTTTCATTCTGAAAAATGGAACCCGTAAATTTAATCGGGCTTTATACGGAAACAATACTGCTTTTAGAGTCGAAGCTGGTGATTTACCTGAGTTTGCTACTTACATGCCCGGCATGGGAGGTAATTTAAAACTAGGGATTACCAATGGAAAAAACAGCAAATGGATTACCGAAGCCGATAAAATAAATACAAAATACACTCCCGGAACCGTTGAATACCAGATCACGGATGCCTTACTGGGCAACGGAACTTTAAATATTCAAATTGTCGCCCTTGTTGATAGTGAAGGATATATCATTAAAGTAAATGGAAATACAGTTCCTAAAAACAGCGTACTTTTTTGGGCTTATGGGGGGGCCAGCGGCAAAAAATTTTCCAGAAACGGAGACATTGGCGGTGATCCGGAATCCGTGTTTTATTTACAGCCCGGATACTGTATCAACAATCAATATCAAATTAACAAAAACAGTTTCACACTTAATTACGGCTCTGAAAGCAGTAAAAAAATAACTGAAAACACTCAGGTTTTAAGTGCTGTTTTCCCAAATTCAAAAGTCCGTTTAAGCAGTGCTAATTTCTTAAAAACACCTTTAGAAAATTATACTTCAAAAGTAGATTCTGTTCCCATGATTATTGGACAATTGAATCAATTTTCTAAAGAAGGAGATTACTGGTTATTTGAAAATACCGCAAAAATTGATAATACAACTCAAAAATCAATAGTCCAAAAATTTAAAAAAGCCATTGCTCAAAGCGAGCAAATGGCTAACCGAATAAAAGTTAGTACTCCTGACCCTTACATCAATACCTTGGGTGGAGCATTAGCTATGGCTGCCGATGCTATTTGGGAAAATCCGGCGTATTTACACGGAGCAATAGCCTGGCGTATGCACTTAAATGCCTGGCGTGGTGCGTATGTTGCTGATCCTTTAGGCTGGCATGACCGGGCTAAAACACATTTTGAAAGCTATGGAAATTCGCAGGTAGTAACTCCTGAAACAGGTCCGGTTGTTCCAGATACTGTTAGAAATTATGCCCGCCAACTGGAAAAAATAGGCACTTCAATGTTTAGTAGTGGTTATATTAGTCGCCACCCAAACAGAAACGATGTTGCGCACCATTATGATATGAATTTGGTTTTTATTGACCAGTTAGTGCGTCACTTTAAATGGACGGGAGATATTGATTTTCTAAAAAAAATGTGGCCTGTTATCAAAAGACATCTGGCTTGGGAAAAAAGAAATTATGATGTAGATGGCGATGGATTGTATGATGCCTATGCAGCCATCTGGGCAAGTGACGGATTGGGCTACAGCGGCGGCGGAGTCACTTATACTTCAGCATATAATTATTATGCCAATAAAATGGCTGCTGATTTAGCTCGAATTGTGGGTGAAGACGGTTCTTCTTATGCCAAAGAAGCGACTCACATTCATCAGGCTATTCAGGAAAAATTATGGAAAAATAACAAAGGGACTTTTGCAGAATACAAAGATCTTTTAGGCAACCAATTGACACATGATACACCAGGAATCTGGACGGTTTATCATGCATTAGACAGTGAAATTGCCAATCCTTTTCAGGCGTACCAGACATTGCGTTTTGTGGATAATGAAATCCCTCATATTCCGGTTGCTGCCGAAGGTTTAGACAAAGACAATCTGGAGTTAATTTCCACTACAAACTGGCAACCGTATACCTGGTCTGTGAATAACGTGGCACTTGCTGAAATTTTACACACCGCATTGGCATATTGGCAAGGCGGACAATCGGAAAAAGCATACCAACTTTGGGAAAGTGGTTTAATCGAAAGTATGTATATGGGTGCATGCCCGGGCGGATTTGAACAATTATTATTTCAGGATGCCATTCGTGGCGAATTGTACCGCGATTTTGCCGATCCGGTAGGAATGGCGGGACGAACATTAGTCGAAGGTTTATTCGGGATTCAACCTGACGCACTTAAAAACACTTTAATCATTCAACCGGGATTACCAAAATCATGGAATCATGCTGCTCTGGAAATTCCCGATGTTGCCTTTGCTTTCGAGAGAAAAAGCAATACTGATATTTATAAAATTACACCGCATTTTCCAACAAAAATGAACCTGCAATTAGTGGTTAATGCTACCCATTCAACCATTAGCAAGGTGACTGTTAACGGAAAAGAAGTATCCTGGAAACTAATTGATGGTGCTGTGGGTAGTCCAAAAATCAGTATCGAAAGCGCTTATGCTGATTTGTACCAAATAGAAATTTCCTGGAGTGATTCGTCACTGGAACAACTTGAGAATCCTTCGGCCATTTGCGAAGGCGAAAACATAAAAATCACAACCGCTAAGGCAACAATTTTAGAGCTAAAAGATCCTCAAAACGCTCTTAAAAATGCCGTTGTAAACAACAATGAAATTACTGCAATCGCCAATACTATTGGCAACAAATCATTCTTTGTCAAACTGAAACAAAAAGATATGATCTGGTGGCAAGCCATTGATATGAACATCAAATCTAATCTTGAGATGGTTTCAAGTGTGATAAAAGGAGAAAATGCTATCGTTAACATCAAAAACAATTCATCTAAAGTTCTGAGTGGTTTCCTTATTTCGAATCAAAAAACAAATAAAACCAAAATTAATTTAAAAGCAAATTCAGAAAACAACATTGAAATTCCTTTAGACCAATTGGTTTCGGGAACCAATCAAGTGGAAATGAATTTTGAAGATGGAACTAAAACCAATTTGAGTTTTACCAATTGGGACATTGCCAGTAATCCAAAAACAAAATGGGAAACGGTATCTTTAGGCAGCGTATTTAACGACAAAATCACCAACATTTTTGAGAATAAATACCTAAGTCCAAGAGCGCAATCGCCTAGTTTACAAATACCAACTCAAGGTATCGGAAACTGGTGTTATCCTTTTATAAAACCAATCATTGACGACTCTGGCTTAAGAGCTAAAGCAGGTACAAACAACCAAATTATCAGTCCGAAAGGAATCCCATTTGCAACGCCTTCTACGGATAAAAACATTGCTTTTGTATCGCAATGGGATAATTTTCCTGATGCGCTTTCTATTCCCCTTTCGGGAAAAGCATCTCAGGCGTATTTAATGATGGCAGGAAGTACCAACCACATGCAAAGCCAATTTACTAATGGAAAAATTGTAGTAACTTACAGCGATGGAAGCAGTGAAACATTAGATTTAAAAAATCCGGAAAACTGGTGGCCTATTGAGCAGGATTATTATACAGATGGTTATGCATTCACAACCAATGCGCAAAAACCGCCCCGAGTATATTTAAAATCAGGAAATATTACACGCGATTTTACAGATTTCAAATCGATAAAAGGATTCAGTGATTTTGGTGTAAAAGGCGGAGCCGGAACAATTATTGATATACCGCTGAACAAAAATAAGACACTCAAAAACATAGAAATTAAAGCCATTGCCAATGAAGTCATTATTGGAATTATGAGTTTAACATTAAACAGAGACTAAGTATGAATAGAAAAGAATTTTTAGGCACCACATTCTTGGCTTCATTAGCAGCCTTTCTACCTGTGCATGCTCATGATTTTTTAACTATGGAGAAAGGACCCAAACTTTCTGATTTTGCCAAAAGCTTAACTCCTGTGGGGCGTGCCTTAGAATTTGAAGATTACTATGTGTGGTGCAACAGCCCGATAGAAGGTCCTGACGGAAAAATTCATGTGTTTTTTTCCCGTTGGCCTAAAGCCAAAGGTATGGGAGGCTGGATTAGCAGTTCTGAAATAGCCCACGCTGTTGCTGATAAACCCGAAGGCCCTTATGAATATGTAAGTACAGTGCTTTCGCCAAGAGGAACTGGCTATTGGGATGCAACCACTTGCCACAATCCGAGTATTCACTTTGTAGATGGAAAATATGCTTTATTCTTTTTAGGGAATTCCAATGGAAAAATGAATACCAAACGCATTGGTCTGGCCACCGCAGATTCTTTGTACGGACCCTGGACAAGACCGGACGAACCTTTACTATTACCGGGAAAAGAAGGAGAATGGGACGATTTATTAACTACTAATCCTTCCTTCATAAAACATAATGGAGAATATTGGTTGTATTATAAATCTCTGGACACCGAAGGTTATGTACATCCTAAATTTGAAACCAAAGGAAATCGAAAATATGGTTTGGCTACAGCCAAATCACTACAGGGACCCTATACAAAATATACAGGAAATCCTGTGGTTGATTTTCACAATATGGGCAATAATCAGCAATGCGAAGATGCCTATGTATGGTATGAAAACGGCAAATTCAAAATGATTGCCCGCGACATGGGCGTTTTTGGAATGGACAAAGGTTTGTATATGGAATCCAAAGATGGAAAACACTGGTCAGAACCTTTAATAGGTTATCAGGAGCTCAGTAAATATATCAACCAACCTCCGGCTCCAAAACATTTAAACAGATACGGCAGAGTTGAAAGACCACAACTCTTATTTCAAAACGGAAAACCTACTTATCTGTTTACCGCTTCGCAAGGCGGAAAATATGAAACCGCTTCCGCATTTATCTTTAAAATCAATCAAAAATTATAATATATGAAAAAAGTATTCATCGCAGTTTCCCTGTGTTTGTTACTAACCACAGCAAAAGCACAGGATAAAATTGACCGAAAAGCAGTTGTAACCAGACATAATGTTAACATCACTAAAATTGATACATTAAATTCGTTATCAGTCGGAAACGGAACTTTTGCCTTTACCGTTGATGCTACCGGATTACAGACATTCCCGGATTATTATCAGGCAGGTCTTCCGTTAGGAACGCAATCCGAATGGGGATGGGATGCTTTACCCAATACGGAAAATTACAAGTTTGAAGAAACCTTAAGGGATTACGACCAAAATGGCAGACAAATCCCTTATTCGGTACAAATAAAAACACCCGAACATGCTGCAAAAGCAGTAGAATATTTCCGTGCCAATGCCCACCGCCTGCAATTAGGGAATTTAGGATTTGAATTGTACAAAAAGGATGGAGCATTAGCCCAGCCATCAGATATTAAAAGTATCAAACAAACACTAAATGTATGGACCGGAGAAATTGAAAGCACTTTTACATTGGAAGGAACTCCCGTAAAAGTATGGACGGCTTCACACCAAGAAAAAGATGTTATTGGGGTGAAAGTTGCCTCTGATTTAATAAAAAAAGGACAATTAAAAATTCGTATGCGTATTCCTTTCCCAACCATGAAATGGGGTGATAATGGGAATTTATGGAAAGCTGATTTTGCCTATACCAGCACACTTTTAAACAACGGAAAAAACGAAGCCATCATTACCCATAAAATGGACTCGATTACCTATAATGTGGGATTAAAATGGAAAGGAACAGCCGCAATCGCTCAAAAAGAAGCGCATTATTACCTGCTGACTCCTTCTAAAAACAGTGAATTTGAATTCAGTTGCGAATTTGCTCCGGCTCACAAAGGAAAAATGGCAATTCCGGATGTTGCAGCTGTTCAATCCAGCAGTATTTCGGGATGGGAAAAGTTCTGGAAAAGCGGAGGTGCTGTTGATTTTTCACAATGTACTGATGAACGCGCATTTGAATTAGAACGTCGTGTCGTTTTATCACAATATTTAACTAAACTACAATGTACAGGAAATGAACCACCACAGGAAACGGGTTTAACTTACAACAGCTGGTACGGAAAACCTCATCTGGAAATGCACTGGTGGCATGGGGTTCATTTTCCATTATGGGGAAGAGCTGGTTTGCTGGAAAAAAGTTTGCCTTGGTACAACAAAGTCTATGATAATGCTAAAAAAATTGCCGAGAGACAAGGTTTTGATGGGGTAAGATGGCAAAAAATGACCGATCCGGATGGTAACGAAGCCCCTTCTTCTATTGGAGCTTTATTGATTTGGCAACAGCCGCATTTTATCACCTACGCCGAATTAATGTATCGCGATCATAAGGACAAAGCGACTTTAGATTTATACAAAAAACGCGTGTTTGCAACTGCTGATTTTATGGCTTCTTTTGCGTATTATGACAAGGATAAAAAACGATATATTCTGGGTCCAGGAGTAATTCCGGCTCAGGAACGCTTTAAAGCAACCGAAACCTTTAACCCAACTTACGAATTAGCCTATTGGAATTGGGCTTTAAATACGGCTTTAGAATGGAAAAAACGTTTAGGCGAACCGGAAGTAGCCAAATGGAAACAAGTTATTGCCCAATTATCGCCATTGCCTGTACAGGAAAATGTGTATTTAGCCACTGAAAGTGCCACTGATTCCTATACCAATCCGGAGTACAAAACCGATCATCCTTCTGTTTTTGGAACCTATGGAATGTTACCTGAAACGACGTTATTAGACAAAAAAATCATGAGAAATACTTTTGATTTGATTTGGAAAACATGGTCCTGGAACGAAACCTGGGGATGGGATTTCCCTATGACTGCAATGACTGCTGCCCGTTTAGGAATGCCGGAAAAAGCAGTAGATGCCTTATTTATGGATGTACAAAAAAACACTTATTTAGCTAACGGACACAATTATCAGGAAGACCGTTTGCCACTATATCTACCTGGAAATGGCGGGGTACTTACTACAGTTGCTATGATGTGTGCCGGCTGGGATGGCACTACCGAAAAAAATCCTGGTTTCCCAAAAGATGGAAAATGGAACGTACGCTGGGAAGGTCTTGAAAAAATGTTTTAATAACTCGTTAAGTAAAATTGTTTTTTAATTCTAAATCTTCGTCAGTTCGAGTGAATTTTCAGAAATGCGAATAGCTTTTTCAGAAAATTTGTATCGAGAACCATTTTTAGTAAAAACATAATTGGTATTGATTTCACTGAGAAAAACAGTATAAAGAACAAGAAAACTTATCATCAAAAACTGTTCTCGATACATTTTTTGCTCCATTACATTACTCAAAAAATACTCGAACTGACGTCTTTGATAATCCAATCCTGAGAGTTTTTAATTCTCAGGATTTTTTTTACAAAAAAGACTTCAACACTTTAAACTTTTTCCCTTATTCACAGTCTAATCCCCTTTAACCAATTAACCAAACCCTAAACCAGAATGAAAAAAATCCTATTAGCACTACTCCTAATTCAGGCCAACAGCTTTTTGCTCTTCAGTCAAAGACAAATGGAGACCTTAGACCGGGGACTCATTGCTGTAAAAGAAAACAATCATTTTTATATCAGTTGGCGTGTTTTAGGTACCGACGCAGATGATTTAGCTTTCAATTTGTATCGTAAAAGTGGCAGCAAAACCGCCGTTAAAGTAAACGACAAACCTATTTCAGGAGCAACTAATCTTATTGATGAAAAAGCGAATCCCGGCCAAGACAACAGCTGGTTTGTAAAAACCGTAGTAAACGGAGTTGAACAAGAAGCAAAAGGCAGTTTTAACATAAAAGCCAACAGTCCTGATAAAAACTATTTGTCCATTCCGCTGAAAGCAAAAGAAGGCTATATCCCTAATGATGTTTCGACAGGAGATTTAGACGGCGATGGGCGTTATGAATTGGTTGTCCACATGACTGGAAAAGGAGCTGATAACTCTTTTAAAGGATTAACAGACCCTCCTGTTTTTCAAGCCTATACTTTGGACGGAAAATTTCTATGGGAAATCAATTTGGGTAAAAATATTCGCGAAGGCGCACATTACACCCAATTTATGGTGTATGATTTAGACGGTGATGGCATAGCCGAACTGGTTTGCAAAACCGCCGATGGAACTACCGACAGCGCTAATAATATAGTTGGTGATGCTTCAAAAGACTGGAGAGATTTGAATCCAAAATCGGCTACTTTTGGAAAAATATTGCAAGGTTCGGAATACCTGACGGTTTTTGACGGAAAGACGGGAAAAATTGTCAATACAGTTCCATACATTCCTGAAAGAGGCGACATTGGAAAATGGGGCGGAAAAGGCGGCAACGGAAAAAACGACAACACCGGAAACAGAGTCGATCGTTTTACGGCCTGCGTGGCTTATTTGGACGGTGTACATCCAAGTGTGGTGATGTGTCGTGGGTATTACGGTCGTATTGTGATAGCTGCTTTTGATTTTAAAGATAAAAAACTGACCTCAAGATGGGTTTTTGATACCAAAGACGGTAAAAATCCGTATTCCGGAATGGGAAATCACGGACTCTCTGTTGCCGACGTGGATAATGATGGTAAAGACGAAATCATTTTTGGAGCCATGGTCGTGGACGACGATGGCAAAGGTTTATACACCACAGGTTTTAGACATGGCGATGCCTTACACGTAAGTGATTTAGACCCTGAAATTCCGGGTCAGGAAGTTTTTGGCGTTCACGAAATCGAAGAAGGTACTAAAGGTCCAGGTGTGGCTTTGTTTTCGGCTGCCAATGGCAAAGTATTATTTACCGCTATGGATGATGAAGATGTGGGAAGAGGTGTTGCCGATAATATCGATGCGACACGAGTGGGCGCCCAAATGTGGTGGTCCGGTTCTCGTGGCCTATATGATATCAAAGGAAATAAAATTGGGGAATCTCCAACCTCCACTAATTTTCTAATTTATTGGGATGCTGACGCTTCCAGAGAAATTTTGAACTCCAATTATATTGACAAATATGGCAAAGGACGACTATTCACGGCCGAAGGTGCCCGTTCGAATAATGGTTCGAAATCTACTCCTGCCCTTTCAGCTGATATTTTAGGCGATTGGAGAGAAGAACTGATTTTAAGAAGTAACGACAACAGCGAACTGCGCATTTATTCCACTACGATTCCAACTGCAATCAGACAATACACCCTAATGCACGATTCGCAATACCGACTCGCGATTGCCTGGCAAAACGTGGGCTACAACCAGCCGCCACATACCAGTTTTTATATGGGAACAGGAATGAAACCCGCTCCAAAACCTAATATTAAATTGGTTCCTTAAAACGTTTATCTTAAATATATTTCTAAAAAGCACAGCTTACACTGTGCTTTTTAATTTTGTAAGAAAATATTTTTTGTATATTTAAAAAAATACTATTTTTAACGAGTATATATTAAATTATATTGCATAAATGATAAAACAAAAATTAGAAGAGATTTTATCCCTAAATGGAATTTCAATCTTAATTGGAATCATTGGAGGAATATTTGGAATAATCTCTATTTTCATTGATTGGAACACTTTGTTAAGTATTAAATGGTTTGCTGCCCTATGGATAGTATATTCTTTTATATTAATTATTTCTTTAAAATTAACTTACGATATCTACAAGACACATTCTTTAAAAAAATTAAATAGTAAAGCACTTCAATTTTCGAACATAAACTTACTCCTTTTAGTTGAAAACAATAACAATTTCGAATATTCTCAAACAATATCTATTTATTATATAAAGAATAACTTTCAATTATTATTTGCAAATGGATATGTACAAAATATTCAAAATGAATTTGTTCAAATAAAAATTCT
Source organism: Flavobacterium plantiphilum (assembly GCF_046000495.1). Lineage (NCBI taxonomy): Bacteria > Pseudomonadati > Bacteroidota > Flavobacteriia > Flavobacteriales > Flavobacteriaceae > Flavobacterium > Flavobacterium plantiphilum. The sequence continues at coordinate 200,360 of NZ_JBELQA010000005.1, read as the reverse complement.
TTCTTTTGAAGAAGATTTTAAAATTTCCCATAAGGAAGAATATGATAAAATACTTAGCAATGATAATAATGCATTATCATCAATATTAATTAAAAACTACCTTAGTTATAATGGATAAAACTCTTTCAAATATATTGGTTGCCAGCAAAATCGATGACTTCCAAATTGTCATAAATAAAGGTTCTGAAGATGATGTAAGTTCTTATATGAGATTTCTTGTATATGAAGAAGGACAAGAAATTTTCGATCCACATACTAAAAAAAGTTTAGGGAAACTTGAAATTCCAAAAGGTTTTTTTAAAGTTCAACATATTCAAGACAGAATGACTATATTAGTTTCTGAATTAAAAAAAGAAAAAAATTTATTTCAAATTACGTTAATGATGAAAGAGCTAGATGTAGAAAAAGATTTATTAACTAAAATTAAAGTTGGTGACCGTGTTAAAATTGTAAATCATTTATAACAGCATACTATTTATCAGGTTCGTTTGCAACGCGGATAAAAATACTTAGCTTGTTCAACCCCATCTAGTGCTCTTTTACAACGAGTACTACTTACTTTTGAGAACTAATATAGCGTTTACAATGCGGTTCTTAGAACCCCTTTCGCATTCGAAAAATTCAATTTTCACACAAATTTTGCAGATTTAAGCAGAATAACTATTAAGTAATCCGCGGAAATCTGCAAAATCTGCGTGCTTTTTTATATCTGTCACAGACAGAGTAACACATCCTCAAAGTCACAGACTTTGCGGAGCTAAACATTAAAGCTTATAAACTTCCTCTTTAAAGCCTGTTCCGGAATTCATTTTGCAACTCTAAAATTTGATTAAATTTGTAACCGCAAAAAGATTTGCTGAAATCAGTTTAGGTTGCAATTCGATCAAGTACCATTAGAATGGGTTGCAACGATAAATCCCCAGATACACATTACATGAATTTAAGCCGGTTAGAAATCAAAAAAAACATTACAAAAACAGAAGACAGAAATCTGTCTTTTCGTGTTTTTGATTTGAAATTGGAACAAATAGAAGAATACCTGAAACCGCATAAAAAAGATCATTTCTGTATTTTTATTATTGAAGAAGGAACTATTCAGCTTCATATAGAAGAAAAAAAAACACTACTGAAAGCGGGTAAAATAGCTGTAATTTTTCCTGATCAGGTTCATTTTCTTTCAGATTCAAGTACTGATTTAAGCGGCAAAGTTATCCTGTTTGAAGAAGTGCTTTTTTGTTCTGATATTCTAAAAAACGAATTAAGTGCTTACAATGTTAATCTTTCTAAAATTCTGAACTGTGTTTTATTGTCACAACAGGAATTTCAAAAGAGCCGGAGTATTGCTTCAGAAATAGAAGCCGTTTACAAAAACCCCAGTCTGATAAAAAAAGAACAGGGACGTTTTTATATTAAAATTTTTCTTCTTGGACTCATTGAATCGGTTCACGGACTCCAGCCTTTACTCCATCCGGAAACAGATGCCGACAAATTGCTATTTATCCAATTTAAAAAATTACTTAACGAGCACTATAAATCAGAAAGAACAGTTGCCTATTATGCAGGAAAATTGGCTGTAAGCACTAAAAAGCTGAATGCTGTAACAAAAAAGCATTGTAACGAAACCGCCATTCATGCCATACATAACCGGATTCTGACTGAAATAAAACGACAATTGCTTTTTTCAGAACACTCTCATAAGGAGATAGCTTTCGATTTAGGTTTTAGTTCGCCTTCGGCTCTGAATAAATTTGTGCGTTCCAAATTAAAAGAGACTCCAACAGAACTCCAGCACGAACTGGCGCAAATTTATACCGTATAGTCCTGTTTGTATAACATCCCCGGCTAGGCTTCTTCTACTTTTGCTCTACTAATAAAAAATTAAAAAAATGAGCAAATTATTTATTGCATCAGAGATTTTCCATGGTGCAGGAAGTCTTCAAGAACTAAAAAATATCGAAGGTAAAAAAGCAATTATTGTCACCGGAGGAAGTTCTATGAAAAAAAGCGGAACTCTTGACAGAGCGATTGCTTTTTTAGAAGAAGCGAATATCGAAGTGAAAGTTTTTGATGGTGTTGAAGAAGATCCTTCATCTGCTACTGCGATGAAAGGTGCGGAAGTGATGCACGACTTTCAACCGGATTGGATTGTTGGTTTAGGAGGATGTTCGGCAATTGATGCTGCTAAAACAATGTGGATTTTTTATGAATATCCTGATACTGATTTCGACTCATTAATAAAACCTTTCAGTGTTCCAGTTTTAAGAAAAAAAGCGAAGTTTATTGCTATTCCTTCAACCAGTGGAACCGGAACTGAAACAACAGGTCTTGCAGTGATTACTGATCGTGAAAAAGGAGTTAAATATCCTATTGTTTCTTATGAACTAACACCGGATATTGCTATTGTGGATGGAGCAATCTGTGCCTCAATGCCAGCGCATATTACTTCAAACACGGGTCTTGATGCTTTAACGCACTGTGTAGAAGCTTACGTTTCTAATATTGAAAATAATTTTGCCGATGTACTTTCAAAAGGAGGATTGGAAATTGTATTCAACAACCTTCAGGAAGCGGTTAAAAACCCAACCAATATTGTTGCCCGTCAAAATATGCACGATGCATCGTTTATGGCCGGACTTGCTTTCAACAATGCGTGGTTAGGAATTGTACATTCCTTATCGCATCAGGTAGGTGCTTTATATGGTATTCCTCACGGATGTTCAAATGCTATTTTCTTACCAAACGTAATTCGCTACAACGAAAAAGCAAGTAACCGTTTTCCGGATTTGGCCAAAGTTATCGGAAAAGAAACGGCTGAAGATTTAGCTCAGGCAATTGAAAAATTGAGAGGCGATGTGAATAATATCGGATCAATCAAAGAATTTGGTATTTCTAAAGAAGACTGGGAGAAAAACCTGGATTACATCACGGCAAATGCATTAGCTGATCCTTGTACTGGTTTTAACCCAAGAAAACCAACTCTTGAGGAGTTAAAAGCAATTTACCAGGCTTGTTATAATGGTGAAGTGGTTAACTTCTAAATTATATACAAAATATAGTATTATCTCCAAGTTATTTTTATTTGACATAAAAACGACTTGGAGATTTTTAATTTTATGATTATTAAGCCCTTACTAAAAGTAAGCTTAATATTTTAATTTGGTAATAGAAGTTACATCAGCAATACCTTGAAACTTAATACCTCTTTTTCCTGTTGCTGTGGCAACATCTACTACATACAAATAATGTTCTCCAGCATCTTCTTTCATAACATAATAAACTGTTTTACCATCTTCTTCTGCATATACTTTCATGTTATAACTCATTTGAGCATGCTCAGGAACACCTGTTACAGGTTGAACAGTTTTTGCAACTACATCAACTATAGCCAGCTTAACTCTTCCTCCAGTTACACTACCTATTTCATTTGTAGCATATAGAGTCATTAAAAATTTACTTCCTTTAATATGTTCGCCTCTTGCTATTTTTGCTCCAGTAGCCTGTTCAATATTAAAAAAATAAGATTTATCAAATTCTTCCTGACCTTTTTTAATTCTAATAATTGCAGATGGGTTTTTAGATTTTAAAGTGGCTGTACCTCCAGCTGTTGACCAAGCATAAGTATCACCATCTTCAATCTGTTTAACCCCCTGCATACCAAACCAGTTTCCTATAGATCCAGTACGTCCGTCACGAATTATTTTTTTAAATGCTAATGAAGGATAATCAAATACTGCAATCCAGGTACTGTCTACATATTTAGTTGTTTGTCCAGTTACACCAGGTGTATAAGTCAATGGAGCAAAAAGTTTATTGTCAACTTGTGTAATTCCATTCCAAACAGCCATTTCTTCCTGACCAGTAATTTTAGCAAGATCTACAGTATTTCTACCTAAAACTTTAGGATTTTTAGCATCAAATCTATAGAGAGTAGCAATAGAACTTTCTTTAGATCTATTTACAGAACCTCCAACATATTCATTGTCATTTACAGTACCATAAACACCGGTCATTTCAGTATTTACAGAAGCACCAGACTGAACCAGTTTACCTTCGGCATTTAATCCAAAAGGAGTTGTTGGTCCTTGTGCAGCATATACAATTCCAAATAATTTATTATTTTGTCTTATAAACGAGTAGGCTTCTGTTTCAATTCCATTTCCTGTAGTAGAGATTGATCCTGTGGTTACATCTTCAGTAGTAACAATATACCTCCCTGCTTCACCTCCTGATCCATCTGTAAATACCACAAATACAAATTTAGATTTACCTGTGTCTCCTGAAGAATCTTCAATTTTTCCTGGGTCATTGTCATTACTACATGATCCCATTGCTAGCATTCCCACTATGGACATTACTGTTAAGAAATATTTTGTTGTTTTTTTCATGTTATTATATTTAATTATTATTATTTAGAAATTGATATGTCCCTATTAAAAAAATATCTGAATTTAAGAGTAAATGATCTACTAGGTTTTTGCAGACTAAAATTATCATACAATATATTATCCCCCAGATTATAACACTCCAGAGCAATATTGTATTTACCTTTAGCCATTTGATAAACAATGTCAGCACTATGTGCATATTGTTCAGGAACATACGATTTTGAATCTGCAGATCCTTGTCCCGGCCAACGCAAGTAAAATTCTTTCACATACAGTAAGTTATAACCAAACGTTAATGTGTTTTTTTGTTTTCCAATATTATTTATTACAAACGAAGCATTCGCATTTCCAAACAAATAAGGCATATTTGGAATTCTTTCGTTGTAGTAAGGGCTTGGTTCCGTTTTACCAGGTTCAACTTTGGTATTATTTCTTAAATTTTGATAGGTAATGTTTCCACCAATGTTGAAGAAATTCTTGTAACTGTATCTAATCTCTGCTTCTATACCTCTGTTAGTTACATCTCTGGTATTTACAGCTTGTTGAGGTTGTACACCGTTAAATGAGACCGGAAATAAAAGCCATCTGATAAAATCTTTTGCATTTCTATAAGTATAATTCACATCAACATTAAAATGATTTGATTCATTGACATTAAAACTATAGCTACCACTTATATTTATATTATCACTACTTTCAGGTTTAAGATTAGGATTTGAAGTTAAAAATTCAATATCCCCAAATAGTTCATTATTATCAGGCAATCTATATGCTTTCTCATACGATCCTTTGATCTGAAGATTTGGCAAAATAAAATAAGTTGAAGCTAAACCGTATCCTAGTTTATCAATAGAACCTTTTTTATCTATGTATTCTCCATCTAAAAGTTCAGTAGCATGACTATACTGATGATAATTTTTGGCAAAAATTGTATTACTCCATTTTTCATTGGCATCATATCTGTAACCTAAACCAGTAACACTTTTATTTGTAATTTGTGGTTGTTTGTTTGATTCATTTTCCGGATCTAATGCATCAACTCCTTTTCTGCTAAAAGTATTAGTCATATTATTTAAACTTAAAGAATGCTTTTCATTAAATCCATAAGTAACATTTCCAGAAAAAACACCATTATTATTTTTATAACTAAAATCTCTCCTGCTTACTTCATATCCTCTTCCTGTGTAAGTTGCAACTCCTAACCAATTGTATCTGTAACTAGTAGTATCAATAGAACGCTCTTCTCCCAGATTATACCTTCCAGATACCTGAACATCCAGGCCATCTGTAAAAAGATTCTTTTTAATGTATTTAAGCGTTGGCTGTACAATATTCCCTTTTCTTAATCGCCCACCATAAACGTCATACATCCTATTTCCTGTTTGGATATCCGCTTTATTTTGTCCTAAAGTAATACCAACTAATAACTGATCCGCATATTTTTTTCCCATAACACCAATATTAAAAACAGCCGTTTCATTATGATAAGTATCATGAAATCTCCTAACTCTCATAGGTGTATAAACTCCCGTATCTAAATCAGCAACATCAACATTTACCCAATAATTATTATCTGAATAATTTTGAAAGGCATTCAACTGAATTGCAAAACCACTTTTTGATGTATAACCAGTATTTATATTGGTTTTGTGTGTGTTAAAAGATCCGATAGAATAAGATGCATCAAGATAAGTTCGGGGACTACTTTTTGAAATAATATTTACAGCACCTCCCAGTGCATCTCCACCTAACCAAATAGGTACTACTCCTTTGTAAATTTCAATACGATCAGCAAAATTTATAGGTATGTTATTTAATTGGAAAGAAGAACCAAAATTATCCATAGGCAAGCCATCCACAAAAAATTTTATTTGGTTACCTGTAAAACCATTTAGAGAAACACTTATATTAGAACCCACACCTCCGGTTTCTTTTACCCTCACTCCTGTTACTCTATCTAATACCTGCCCAATATCCATAGAAGAGTTATGTAGTTTTTTTGCATCAATTGCGGTTACATTGTAAGCTTGTTGTCTTACTTGCTCTACTACTGATTTTCCTTTTACTTCAACGACATTTAAAGTCGCCATTTCTTCTTCGATAATCATACTTCCCATTGTTATATTCGATTGTCCTAAAGAAATTTTAGTTTCTTTAGATTTAAATCCGATATAACTTAACGCTAAAATATAATTTCCCGGTTTGGCATTAATTACATATTCTCCTTTCTCATTTGTCAATGCTGCATATGTTGTTCCTTTTAATGCTACAGAAACTCCTTCTGCAGGTTTTCCATCAGCAGTTAATACCATTCCTGATATTTTTACTTTAGTTTTTTGACAATAAATATTGGTTACTGTTAAGAAGAAAATCGCCAGAAATAATATGTTTTTTAATCGCATTATAATAAAATTATATTGTATAAAATCTGGTGCAAAATTATTATTTAAAAACATTCTAAACAATTTTATTTTAATTTATTCCAAATAAATACACAAAAGACTAATTATCAATAGCTTAAAAATACTTTAAATCAACTTTTTTCTTGTTAGAACATTAACATTAACAATTGAAAGTTTGAAATCGCTGGAAAAAAGTAAAACAAAATATGGCTGGAATAGATACTACATAAAATATTTTCCATAAATGCTAAAGCATTTATGGAATGATTCCAATCTTATTGATAAATCATTTACACACATTCTTTTTATTAATACTTACTAACAATCAGTCATTTATGACAATTATTAAATAATTAACATTTTTTCTTATTTAGACTTAGTATAAATAAATATATATTTGCAATACAAAATCTAACTTTTTGTTCAAAATCTAATAAAAAACACTCCTCTAAAAACTGAGATTCAGCATTGAAAAACACAAAATATTAACAATGAAAACCTTAATAACCTTATTACTACTCACCATTTCTATCTCTAGTTTTTCGCAAGCTGAAAAGAAAAAAGACAGTATTATAGAAACCTATTTTAATGATTTAGAAGAAGTAATTATTGTAAAAAAGAAAGAAACTTATGTTCAAAAATCAGATCGAATGATTTTTAATGTGGAAAATAGTATCGTATCTGAAGGAGGAACAGCATTAGACGTTTTAGCCCGTGCACCCGGAGTAGTGGTATCTCAGGATGGTGACTTAGCTATCAGAGGGCAACAAGGAGTCAGCGTCATGATTGACGGCAAACTTACACAGCTTTCTCAAAAAGAATTGGCCAATTATTTAAAATCGACAACCTCATCAAACATCAAACAAATTGAAGTAATTACTAATCCTTCTTCTAAATACGATGCGGCCGGAAAAGCCGGGATTATTAACATCGTGATGAAAAAATCACCGGCATCAGGATTAAAAGGGACTGCTTTTACTAATTACGCCCGCAGTAGAAAAAACAGAACTAATTCTGGTTTGAACCTGAGTTACAATAAAGATAAATTTGGCATATTTGGTAATTACAGCTACACTTTCAGAGGAGAAGAAGAACGTAAACTTTTTAATCAAATTCAATATACAGAGGCTTCCAGACAAGAAATTGCAACAACTAATCGCCAATTTACAATTACCGATGAACCGCTTACTTCTAACAATTTTAAAATTGGCACACAATATCAAGTTTCGCCAAAAACGAATTTAGAAATGTATATCGATGCCAAAATAGGTCGCTATGAAAACATTGCCAATGGTGGGAATATTTTGCTGGACAATAACAATCAATCACTGCTGGATGTAGCAACTTATAATAACAGCAAAGAAAACTGGTATGATTATACTTATGCGCTTTCGGGAGTTCATAAATTTAATAACGAAGGTCGAAATATGAATTTTGATCTGGAATATGAAACATCTAAATTCAGATCCAGACAATTTCAAACAGCTGAAAACACAGACGACTCCAATCCCAACTCAATCAATGACCGTAGAGGTTTTATTCCTTCTTTGCTAAAAGTTTATACAGCTAAAGTTGATTTTACAAATCCTTTTCAGGAAAAACATACTGTAGAATGGGGATTTAAAGCCGGAATAAAAAACAATGAAAATCCGTCGCTCTATGAATATTATGAAAATAACGAATGGATAGTTGACTTGAATTCGACCAATCATTTTGAATACAATGAAGAAATTTATGCCGGATACATTAATTACAAATATCAATTAGACAAAATCAATTTTCAGGCTGGTTTACGATCTGAATATACGGCAATAGTTATTGATCAGAAAACATTAAATGAGAAATACAAAAGTGATTACATAAAGTGGTTTCCGAGCCTTTCTATCAAATACGACTTAGCAGACAATCATTCATTTCATGCTTCTTACAGTAAAAGAATTAACAGACCCAATCAATTTGATTTAAACCCGTTTCGTTTTTACAATGATCCGTTCAATTATTATCAGGGAAATCCAAATTTAATTCCTGAAATAGCAGATGCTGCTGAAATAGGTTATAGCTGGAAAAATATCGTCATGGCTACGCTGTATTTCAATCAGACTAAGGATGTTTTTACAGAAGTTTACCTGTATAATCCTGAAGAAAATACCACAATAACCACACAGGTAAATGTGGACAAATCATATAATTATGGTACCAATATTACTAATACGACCAAAATTTACAAATGGTGGTCAGCCAGTACATTATTTAACATTTTTGAAAACAGGTATATGGGAAATACTTTCAATAACGATAGAATTACCCCTATTGTAACCTGCAATTTAAATGTGCAAAACTCATTTACTATTAGCGAAACCTGGAAAGCCGAAGCCAATGCACAATATCAGTCAAAATCTAATGTTGGAATTTATGTAAGAGACGATTTCTTTGATTTCAGCATCGGGTTTTCTAAACAGATACTGGATAAAAAAGGGAGTATTAAATTGAATATTACCGATGTTTTTAAAACAAAAAATTACAATATCAATTCAGCCATCGGACAAACCAGTATCGACAGAAGATATAACCTTGACAGCCGTGTGGCTACAATAGCCTTTACCTATCGAATTTAATGCTCATCAGAAGCGCCCCATATTTATTAATCTTAATCAGTATACATTATGTTAGACTATACGATTTTAATATTAGAAAAAGTAAGTTTTGACTCCTTACTTTTTTCAAGAGAATTACAAAAAGCCATTCATACACTCACCCCTTCAGATATTGAAAAACTAGGAAAATGGTTTGTCGATTTTTCAGAACTGCATAGTGAATTAGAAGAATTTAAAAGCTATTTCCTGAATTAGATTACACTTCTAATTTTACATTAAATAATCCAAAAAAAGGTTTAAAAGCATTTGTTTTTGAACCTTTTTTTATATCATCTAGTGCTAAAAAGAATCATCAAAATAATAATAAAAAACGTAATTTTTAATAATTCTAAATAATGTTTTATTGATTATATTTGCAACCAAATGATTTATAAAAACTTCAATTATCAAAGAGAAAGCCAGAACATATAATTTATCTGATTATTCTGATTTCAAAAGTCTTTACAGAGACTTTTGGAAAAAATTATATGCTATATGCTACAGCAAAACTTCAAATAAAGAAGCCTCTGAAGATATGGTTCAAGACATTTTTATTTCACTTTGGAACAGAAGAAATAAATTAGTAATTACATCTTCAATTGAGCATTATTTGATTAAATCTGCCAAATTAAAAGTCATCGACTATTACAGAATTCAATCATCTGCTAAAGAAAATAATCTCCTCGAATGTAATTTATGCGAACATCCTGAATTTGACAAAGAATTTCTGCAACAAAATGAAGCTTTATACCAGTTTCTTGAACAAGATGTCGAACTTATAGTCAGCGACTTACCGTGTCAATGTCAAAAAGTATATCGATTAAGCCGTGAAGAACAAATGAGTACAACTGAAATAGCCGATAATCTAAATATTTCGCCTAAAACAGTAAAAAATCATCTTACCAAAGCACTGGGTCTAATACGAAAAAACATCCCTTCTTTTTATGCAATAACTTTGTTGCATCATCTTTTATAAAAAATATTCATCAATTTTATTTCTTCACTAGGACTCCCTTCCTTTTTTTTCGACTATACTATTGAACAAGGTTTAGTCAAATGAAAATTACCCCTGAATTATTAAAAAAATATGCCAGCCATCAATGCTCCGAGCAGGAAAAAGAAATTATTGAGCAATGGCTAAATGAAACAAACCAAACAGAAGAAGAGGAGGAAATCCCTACTTCTGATTTTTTGGAAGAAAAAATGTGGGGCACTATTAAAGAAACAATAGTTGCTGAACCGGAAAAAAAGGCAAACATATTCCAGAAAACAACACCTTGGGCAATTGCTGCCAGTATTGCTCTATTAATTGGTTTAGGAATATTCAAGAAATCTTTTTCTAATGCTGATAATCCTGAAAAAATCCTTGTTTGTAAAACATTGGTAAGAGAAATGAAAAATATCACTTTAAGTGATGGTACAGTAGTTCATTTGAATGCTAATTCTACTTTAAAAATTCCTGAAAAATTTGCTAGCAATAATCGTAAGATCTTTTTAGAAGGAGAAGCTTATTTTGAAGTAGCAAAAGATAGCCTACGTCCTTTTACAATCCAAACCAAAAAATCAGAGACTACGGTTTTAGGAACAAAATTTAATTTATCGGCTTATACTAAAGAACCTACTACATTAACATTAGACGAAGGTAAAGTTTCTTTTAAAGACAAGAAAAACAAAACAAAACCCCTTATCATATTACCTAACGAACAAGTTATATTAGATGATGATAGTCTTGTAAAAACTACCGTAAACACCAAGTATTACAAAGGCTGGATGAATAACACACTGTATTTTACTAATGAATCGTTTTTAGAAATTGCAAATAAAATAGAACGTATTTACGGTGTAACCATTCACATTAAAAAACATCAATTAAAAAATCAAATCTATAAAGGAGAATTTGAAAATCCTGAAATAGGAAATCTTTTAGACGATTTGAGCTTTGTACTAAAGTTTAGATATGAGATAAAAGGAAATGATATTATAATTTATTAATCCTAAAAAAATAGAAATGAAACAAACCTAACCCTAAAAACAATAAAAAAACCAGTATGCCGTGTCCAAACTACATACTGGCGAATGTCATTCAATAGCAATTAAATAAACATTTTTTACAAAAATATGAAATCTAAAACAATAAACACATGTTCTACACGTGTATTAAAAATCGCCTTTTTCTTTATATTATGCTTCAATGCGCAGCATATTTTCGCACAAGATTCACTTTTAGACAAGAGAGTTACTTTAAGTTTTAAAAATGAAAACCTCCCTAATGTTATTACAAAAATAGAAGAACAAGCATCTTGCTCTTTCTCTTATACTTCGAACATTTTTAAAACAAATAGACTTGTTAGTAAAAATTACTTTAATGAACCTTTGCGAGAAGTACTTAATGAACTATTTGTAAAACACCAGGTATATTATCGCATACGAAACAATACGATACACTTGCAAAACAATACCGAAAAAGGACAGGTTTCGGGAAAATTAACTACCGTTGACGGCAATCCTGCTCCATTTGTTTCCGTTGCATTACAAGGAACTAATTTAGGCGCCACTTCTGATGAAAATGGATACTTTAAATTTTCTGCACCAGAAGGTGAATATACTATTTTAGTTCGTTCTCTTGATTTAAAAGAGCAGAAACAACCCGTAAGTATAGTAGCCAATACAAATACTAAAGTTAATTTTATATTAAGCGAAACGAGTGAAGCTTTAAAAGAAGTGGTTGTAGTAGGGAATAAATATTCTATTACTTCAAAAAAAGAAAGCGAATATGTAGCTCGACTTCCGCTTAAAAATTTGGAAAACGCACAAGTTTATAGTGTAGTTGACAAAGAACTTATTAAAGAACAAATGGCATTAACGCTTGAAGAATCTTTTAGAAATGTTCCTGGAGCTGCTCCTGCTAAAACGGGCTCAGGAATGCCCTCTTTTTTCTCCAGAGGTTTTCAAACCAGCGAGAATTTCCGTAACGGAATGGCAACTTATCTGCGAACAGGTATTGATTTAGCTAATGTGGAACGCGTGGAAACCATCAAAGGACCAAGCTCTACTCTTTTTGGAGCACAAATGACTTCTTTTGGAGGTATTGTAAATTACGTAACTAAGAAACCATACAACCGTTTTGGAGGCGAAATAAGTTATACAGGCGGAAGTTGGAATCTAAACCGGATGACGCTTGATATCAATACTCCAATTCAAAACGCAGATGGTTTACTAGTTCGACTGAATATATCCCGCCAGACCGAAAACAGTTTTCAGGATCAGGGAAACAACGCCTCAACACTTATTGCTCCTAGCATTTCTTATCAGGTAAATGATCGTTTAAAACTGAATCTAGATATGGATTTTCTCAACGTGAAAGGAATTGTTGCCGGAGGCTGGATTACAGGAGCAACCTTAGGAAAGACCAGTTTTAAAGAAATGAATCTGGATTACCGTCAATCGCTTAATGATAATTCATTAGTAAGCAAACAAAGTTCGAACAATGTATTAATTGAAGCTGAATATAAAATTTCTGACCAATGGATTTCAGAATCTAAATATGCCTTCGGCGGTGGTGCTTATGACGATCTTTATATTTTTGATTATATCTGGCAAAATCCATCATCAGTGGATCGAATTTTAAGAGCTTTTACGGATGAAAAAACAACCCGAAAAAACTTCCAGCAAAATTTTACAGGAGATTTTAAAATAGGTAAATTACGAAACAGATTAGTTGCTGGTTTTGATTATTTATCCGCTTCCAGAATAACCAGATATGACGGACTGGGCTACGGAGATAAAGTATTTGAACCTGCAAATTTGGACAATCTCGCTGCAACACCGGTTATTCGATTCGAAAATGTTCAGGCAATATTAGCTGCAAGAAACACAGGACAAAATATTACCAAAGAATCAACTTACAGTGCTTATGTTTCAGATGTTTTAAACCTGACCGAACAATTTTTAGTAATGGGAAGTTTACGTGTAGATCGTTTTATCAGCGATGGGACAACAAATTCACTGACTCGTGCCACAACAGGCAAATACAATCAAACCGCTGTTTCTCCTAAATTTGGACTGGTTTACCAAATTTTAAAAGAGAAAATCTCTGTATTTGGAAATTACTTAAATGGTTTTAAAAACGTAGGAAACCGAATTCAGCCTAATGGAGAAGTTTCTATTTTTAAACCGCAGCAAGCGGCACAATGGGAAGGTGGTTTTAAAGTTGATTTATCAAACAAATTGAATGCTACTGTTAGTTATTACCACATTGATGTAACAAATAGTACCCGAAATGAACTTCGTAACAATATTAACTTTTTTGTACAGGACGGAAAACAAAAAAGTAAAGGACTTGAGGTAGAAATTATTGGCCGACCTTTTTCAGGGTTCAATTATGTAGCCAGTTATGGTTATAATGACAATGAATTTACAAGAGCAAATGCAAATATAATTGGAAAAAGAGCACAAGGTACTCCGGAACATGTGCTTAATCTTTGGGCAAGTTATGTTATTATTAATGGAAAAGCACAAGGACTGGGACTCGGAATAGGAAATTCTTATGTTTCTGACACTTTTCTGGACAGTGCTAATACCTTTACATTGGACTCTTACAACCTTCTTGATGCTACTATTTTCTATAATCGTCCAAAATATAGAATAAGTATTAAAGCAAATAATATTCTCGACGAACAATATTGGGTAAGTGATGGTTATTATGCCCGTCCGCAAAAATTAGCCAATTTTATGGTCAATATGACTTACAAGTTTTAATACAAAAAAAGCGCCTCAAGTATCATTAAAACCTAACTTGAGGTGCTTTTTTTTATTTTTCTATAATCACTTTCCAAAAATCATTTTTAGGAAAAATATTTTTCAAAGTATATTTTGCAGCTTCTGTTTTGGTTAATTGGTGTGACCAAGAAACTCTTTTATTGGTTTTTGCTCCTTTTCCTTTGTTTTTGTATTCAGCATAAAATGCGGTTTTGTCCTTATCCGGATAACGTTCGTCTTTCCACGGATTCCAGCCTTCCGGCAAAATATGATCTCCTAATTTCGATTTTATAAATACAGTTTTAGCATACGGACGCCACGGACGACCTAAGAAAACTTTAGTCACACCCGCATCCGCAATCAATTTACAATTGATAAAAACATAACCAAATTCCAGATTTTCAGGTGTGGAAGCCGCGGTGATATAGGAATCTTTCTTACTGTTGATGACACAATTTTCAAAAACTGCCACTGCCGAACCAAAAATAAAATCAGTCGTTCCCTCAATATAGCAATTTTCATAATATTGATAATAGCCATCACCGTCAGTCAATAAAGTGTCCTGACAACCTAAAATATTAGCATTTCTTATTATAAAACGTTCTCCTTTTGCGCATAAAGAAACAGCCTGCCCTTTGTCACACCAGGAATTTTCAATAGTTACGTTTTCAATCGTAACATCATTGGCGCGAACTAAAAGCGTGTAGGAATCGGAAGTTCCAAAGTTTCGCTTCGAATTCGGATTTGGTTTTCCGGAATAATCATCATTGGTAATAATGGTTTTTTCTTTATCCTCCCCTACTAAAATTAATCGCGATTTAGACGAAGGAATTACCAATTTTTCCTTATAAATTCCATTTTTGATATAAATTTCAACACTCCCTTTATCTGTTTCTGCAGCATCAATTGCTTCCTGAACGGTTTTGAAATCACCGCTTCCGTCCTGAGCAACGGTCATTTTTTTATCTAAATTTAACTTTATTGAGTTTCCAAAACTACTATTGGCAAAAACGCAAAAAAACAATACTAAAATATACTTCATTCTTTAATAAATTAATTATTCATCCTTTTAAATCAAAAGGAATCAAAATCCAAAAATAAAGAAAAAAAACCAGTTTATAGTAATCGATTGCACATCTAAAAAACACGAAATAACTTCTTATTCTGAACTTATTATCTTATTTTAGACGGCTATAAAAACCATCAGAATTTCTTCAAAACAACTATTTTAATGGGAAACAAAATCCAAAATTTATTTTTACTGTTATTCGTATGTAACACCCAGCTTTTTTGGAGTCAGCAAAATCAAAATTCTTTTCTTATTGCCGATAAAAACGAAGTAAAATCAATTTACATTGATCCGGAATCAGACGAACTTATTCTTTGGGCGGTAAACGAACTGGCTACCGACATTCAGGAAATAACGGGTCAGAAACCACAAATTATTTCGACGCAAAAACCAACTTCTGAAAGCGGAATTTATATTGGTCAGATTGATGAAACGCTTTTTAAAAATTACAAAAAGTCAAAAAAAGACCTATCAGGTTCCTGGGAAAAATTCTCTATCAGTAACGAAAAAAACAGCTTATACATTACAGGCAGCGATGTGCGTGGTACCGTTTACGGCATCTTTGAAGTTGCTGAAAGACTTGGGGTTTCCCCTTGGAAATGGTGGGCAGATGTCCACAATATTAAAAAAGAAAAATTAGCTTTAGAACTTCCAAAAGAAGGTATTACCGAAAGTCCATCAGTACAATTTCGCGGTATCTTTTTAAATGATGAAGACTGGGGATTACAGCCCTGGGCGGCTAAAACATTCGAAAAAGAAACCGGAGATATTGGTCCAAAAACCTACGAAAAAATATTTCAATTGCTGCTGCGCCTGAAAGCCAATACAATTTGGCCGGCGATGCATCCTTCTACTAAAGCCTTTTTTAAAATAGAAGGTAATAAAGAAATGGCTCAAAAATACCATATTCTTTTAGGAACCTCCCATGCCGAACCCATGATGCGTAACAATGTGGATGAATGGAAAAAAGAAACGATGGGTGATTTTAATTATTTCACTAACAGTGTGACCATTAATCAATACTGGCAGGACAGACTCAATGAAATCAAAAACAGCAAAGCCGAAACCATCATGACTCTGGGCATGCGCGGCGCTCACGACAGCCAGATGGAAGGGGCTAAAAATGCCGAAGACGCCAAAAATATGGTTGAAAAAATCATTACTACACAACGTGAAATGCTGGCTGCGACTTTCAAAAAACCCATTACTTCTATTCCACAGGTGATGATTCCGTACAAAGAAGTCCTGGAACAATACAACAAAGGAATGAAAATACCGGAAGACGTAACGCTGATGTGGACGGATGATAATTACGGTTACATTAGACGTTTCAGCGATGAAAAAGAACAAAAAAGAGTGGGTGGCGGTGGAGTTTATTACCATATAAGCTATTGGGGAAGACCACACGATTATCTGTGGTTGTGCAGCACGCAACCCGGATTAATTTGGGAAGAAATGTCTAAAGCTTATGCCAATGGTGATCAGAAAATGTGGATTGTAAACGTGGGTGACATCAAACCTGCCGAATACGATTTAGAGTTTTTCATGGATCTGGCCTGGGATATTAATTCGATAAAACCAGACGAAATTCACCAACATTTGAAAAACTGGGCAGCAAGAGAATTTAACGATAAAGTTGCCTATGAAGTAAGTTCAGTAATGAGTGAATATTACCGATTAGCGATGTTACGCAAACCGGAATTTATGGGCTGGAGCCAAACCGAACCTACTACCCAAATTAAACCTTCCGATTTTACAACAGATGAAGCCATCAGAAGAATAGCGCTTTATGATGCTTTAATGGAAAAAGTTAATCAGCTGTCGGTTTCCATTCCCGAAGAACGAAAATACGCCTGGTTTCAACTGGTCGTATACCCTGTAAAAAGCGCTGCTTACATGAACCGCAAATTCT
Source organism: Flavobacterium plantiphilum (assembly GCF_046000495.1). Taxonomy (NCBI): domain Bacteria; kingdom Pseudomonadati; phylum Bacteroidota; class Flavobacteriia; order Flavobacteriales; family Flavobacteriaceae; genus Flavobacterium; species Flavobacterium plantiphilum. Next base: position 183,201 of record NZ_JBELQA010000005.1, on the reverse strand, counting down.
TATATTGGAACTTAGCTTTAGAAACAACTGATTCGGTTACCAAAGAAAAACACCTAAATTCATCTAAAGAGGCTTATAGCGAAATCGAAGCTTTGACTCTTTATTACAATACGGAATTAAGCAATGGAAAATGGAATAATATGATGAGTATGGTTCCCCGAAACTTACCGGTTTATCAGCCTATAGATTATGCCAACTTACCAAAAGTGGCCGAAAACAAAGCCTCGAATCCAGAAAATGAAGTTATTGCTATTCAGGCAAATGAATTTACCACCCAAAAACAAGCAAAAAACTACAACTGGAAAGCGATTGACGGTTTAGGATACAGTAACGTTGCTGTTACTTTGTTTCCATTAAAATCAGAATATTTTGAATCAGAAAAACCTTCGGTAACCTATACTTTTGAAACGGATAAAACGGGAGAGTATGAAGTGGAAGTTCGTTTTATACCAACGCATGCCAATAATTCTGACCATGAAGCCACTATTTCATTCGATGCTAATACCAGCAAAACGTTTAAACTCAACAGCTATGACAGAAATGCAGCCTGGAAAGCTAATGTATTACGCAATGCAGCAATTTTTACATTACCGGTCAAAATAGAAAAAACAGGAAAACATACGATTACAATTGAAGTCAATCAAACTGGAATTATTATTGACCAATTGGCAATCTATCCTAAAGGGCAAAAAAAATATGAGATACCATTTGAATAACGGTATCTCATAATATTCTTAAAACGATTCAAGTGGTCGTGTCATTCCGAGGAACGAGGAATCACATTAGTTACTCTCGCTTTGAGATTGCTTCGTTCCTCGCGATGACTCAAAACTATTACTTATTCAACTCTACTGGAGGCAAATTTTCAATTTCCTTTTTTCCTAAAACCAAATCCCGAATTTTACTTCCTTTAAGATTTCTTAACTCTTCAGCAGCGGTTTCAGCAACAGCATTCGCTCCCGCTCTACCAGTATGGGTATGGTCTTTCGGGAAAAATACTTTTACAGCTTCCTGTCCTAAAACTTCATATTTCTGAGCTACTTTATCACTCAGATCGATATAATCTGCTTTCTCCTCTGCAGCTACTTCCTGAGCCCATTTTACATAGGTTGTTTTTCTTTGCTCCACTTTTCCGTTTGGCCATTCATTTCTTGGCGTTAAGCTCATCACAATTGGAGTCGCTCCTTTTTCTCCGGTTTCACGAATGTATTTTTTCATGTACCAGCCATAAGTATGCACGGTTTCCATGATACTATCGGCACGATTCACTACTCGGGTTTCATCGCTAATTCCGTGGATGGAACCTCTGAACTTTTCGCTGTCAATCTTACCCGCATCGTTATGCCCAAATTGAATAATAACAAAATCTCCCGGTTGAATTTCACTTTTAGTTTTATCCCAAAGTCCTTCATAATCAAAAGTACGGCTGCTTCTTCCTCCTCTGGCTTTGTTAACAATAGTTACACGAGTTGTATCAAAATAACGGGGAACCATCATGCCCCAACCTATTGCGTTTTCATTACTATTTTCAGCCATGGTAGAATCACCAATGAGAAAAATATTAATTTTTCGAGGTAATTTAATTACTTGATTTTCCAAGATATAATTCTTCAAAGAATTGGTAGATGCTTTTAACCCTTCAATAATTGAAGTAGCGGCCAGCACTGCTCCTTTGGCTGAAGGATGCGTATGATCTTTTTGATAAAAATACGTTCCGGTAACTTTCGCTTCTCCAAATTTCTCCAGTTTAGAAGCCATTCTGTCATTCAAATCAATAAAGGTCACTTTTTCCTGATCGGCAATTTGTTTCGCCCACAAACCATAAGAAGTATTGTTTCGAGGCAATTTCCCGTCTTTCCAAGTATTTCTAGGAATTGGCGACATCACCACAGGGATTGCTCCCTTTTCTTTGGCTTCTTTTACTACTTTACGAATATACCAACCATAAGAATGAACCACTTCCGGTTTTTTGGTAATCATATTCACAATTTTTTCCGACTTATCTGAGATTCCTTTAATTGTTCCTCTTGCTCTGATTGTATCATTCAAAGGACCATCATCATTATGTCCCCACTGAATCAGGACATAATCCCCTTTTTTTAATTTTTTGTAGACGACATCCCACAAACCTAAATTTTGATAGGTTCTGCTACTGGTTCCTCCTAAGGCATGGTTTTCCACTCTGATTTTGGTACTGTCCAAAAACTGTCCGATGTAATCGCCCCAACCCCAAAGACCTCCTGTCCCGTCACCACGACCATTTTTAACGGTTGAATCTCCAACAGTATAAACAGTAATTTTTTGTTGCGCTTCTGCCTGAAATTGCACTAAAAAAAGTACAAAAAAAGCAAAAAGTATAAATTTATTAATCTTCATTTTCACAATCATTATTTATTATTGAATATTGCAATTATCATTGCTATTGAATTTCTTATTTCTCTGTTCTAAAATCAAACCAGATATTCATTTGAATTCCTTCGTCACCACTTTTAATCCGGATACTTGCCGGCTGGCTGTGTGGTCCATGATGCTCAATAGGTTTGAAAGAACGCATTGCCGGTATTTCATACATGAACGAAATATTACCTTCCGGAAATCTCGGTTGCGGATGAGCACCGTCAAAAGCATTTTTAGGTAAATCCGGAGTAAACAATCTTAAAAACACTTTTTCGGAAGTCGAAAACATTTTGAAACTATTATTCCCTTTAGCCTTCAAAGAAGCTGCATACATGTTGGCATGGTATCCTTTAAATTCCGGTAAAATCATATTCTCAAAACTCTCTCCTGGAACGGTTTGATTGTATTCTTTTTCCCAAATCCCGGTTGTGGTTCCTTTGATTCTGTTTTTCCAAACATGATAAGGACCATTCCCCAGCCATTTGATACTTTCCACTCCTTCTTCAGGGAAATCAAAAGTAATACCAAAAGCATCTACTTTATCCTGAACAAAAGCACCATCAAAACCATTATTGGCTCCGGCATCTTTTAGCGCCAGCATTTCCATTTTTAAGCGCCCGTCAGCAGTCATGGTCCATTTGATACTTTTTATACCTCCTGTATAATTCACCACACAAACAACAGCATCCTTTTCGGTAGTAGTTTGCATATTTTTTACTTCAGCTTTCATACCAATTGGTGTAGGCCCGTTAGTCAAAGGTACCATTCCGTTTTTGTTTTTAACAGAGATGATTTTTCCTGTTTTTTTATCAAAAGAAACCTGAACATCTTTACTAACTAAAGAAACTGAAGCTGCTTCGTCTTTTATAGATACTTTAGCCTTAACTTCTTTTTTCAATAAAAATTTCTCTGCAAAATAATCTCCTTTATGAATCGGCCACGACCAGGTATAAATTTCTCTTCCATGCTGATCATGAGCGGTAATTTCAATCCAGTCTCCTTCAAAAAAGTTAGCTGCAACAGGAATTTTTATTTTCGAAGTTTCGCCTGGTTCAATATTTGGGATTTCAATTTTTCCTTTATCTAAAACTGAAATGGCATTATTTCCATAAAAAGCATTTTTGTCTCCCTTAATCACTTTGTAATCCAGAGTACAACTATTTAAATTGCTATAGATATAATCATTTGAAATGAAAAATGCACCATCAAATTTTGAAGTAATACTTACAGGAGCAAATTGAATAGGTGCCCAAATTTCTTTTATGGCAAAAAAGCTTCCTTCTTTTTCACGGTGAGGTCCTAAAACTCCGTCAGCTGCTAAAGAACCTTTGGAATCAAATTGCTCTTTTCCGGTCCAATCGACTCTTTTTACGGCTTCATCACAAAAAACCCAAATAAATCCACCGGCAAACAGCGGACTTTCTTTGTATTGTTTCCAGAAATCTTCCAGTCCTGCTCCTCCTCCATTATCATAAGTAGCGTGCATAAACTCTGTTGGAAAGAAAACATTTTCCCCATTTACAAATCGGTGAATCCCTGTTTGATACGCAGGATAATGATGCACATCCCAGCCGTCAAAGTCAGACCAAGGGTGAATGACAATGCGTTTTTGCGGATCTAAATCTCTAAAAATACTATCTGTTTTATAATTCCATCCGCCTTCGTTTCCGTTATCCCAGATAATCACCGAAGCATGATTTACATCACGAGTTACCATTTCTTTTACTAACTTACTTCCAGTCTCTGTATCATATGAATTTTGCCAACCCGCTAATTCATCCAAGACAAAAATACCTAAGGAATCACAAACTTGTAAAAAATGACTATCAGCCGGATAATGCCCGCGAACAGCATTCATATTCATATCTTTTAGCAAATTCACATCCATAATACTTAGACGTTTGCTGGTACTTCTTCCGGATTCCGGCCAAATCTCATGACGGTTAATTCCTTTCATGATAATCTTTTTACCATTGACATAAATACCGTCTTTTTTGATAAATTCTAAAGTTCTAAAACCAATACGTTCTGTAATCTCATGAATCGGTTTTCCTTTTTGTTTCAACTCTAATTTCAGATGATACAAATTAGGCGTTTCTGGACTCCATGCTTTGATGTTTGAAAACTTCATACTAATGGCTTTTTTAGTCTCTTTAGCATTAACATCAAAAGAAAAACTACCTAAAACCTTATCACTTCCATCAGCAGTTATCGAAGCCGTAACAGTACTTTTTTGAGCAATATTCTGTAAATCCAATTCGGCATTTAAGGTTCCGTCCATTTTAGCATCTACCGCTACATGAGCAATATTCTCTTTTGGCATAATTTCGAGCCAAACCGGACGATAAATTCCGCCAAAAAGCCACCAATCGGCCTTTCTTTCAGCCGCATTAACAGAATTATTAGCTGAATGCTTGGAAACATGTGCTTCCAGAACATTTGTTCCTCCGTAATTGATTAATGACGAAATATCATATTTGAACTCATAAAAACCACCCTGATGAATCGCCCCTGCCGATTTTCCGTTTATTTTAACTTCCGTATCCGTCATAGCTGCGCCAAAAACGATATAAATTGTTTTGCCTTTATCGGCAGCATCTATCTTAAATTCGTGTTTGTAGAAACCTTCTTCTTTACTAGGTTCTTTTTGATTCAATTCTTTGTACCAACGTCCATAAGTATACTCCCCAAAACCTTGTAATTCCCAGTTGGAAGGCACATTTATTTTCGACCATTGTTTACTATTAGCTCCGTCAGTACACATAAAATCCCATTGAACAGGATGTTCAAAGTCAGTTCCAGAAAGAAAAACTTTAGTAGTTTGTTGTGCATTTGCATTGATCACACATAAAAAAGGCAGGAACAACGCAATCGTAGTTTGTAATGATTTTTTAAAAAACATATTTTTTTAGTTATAATTAATTTCCATCAGGTTTTATCGTTTCAAAACGCGAACTCATTGGTAATGTCCAATTAGCGAAAGTATTTGGATAATTTGGATTGTATTGAGATACTTCTTTTAGAATATGGTTTGCCAACGGACTATTCAAATCACGAAGTCCCTTAATCACACAAAGTGCAATTTCATTGGCTCCAAAAGAATTAAAATGGGTATTGTCCTCTAATTTCTCTTTTTGACCCGGAAAAGTATTAGCGGGATATTGTACAAAGCCTTTTCGGGATGGCTCATCACCCCAGCTTTCGTATAAGGTAGTTGTTAATTTTGTAATATCAACTAACGGAACATTCATTTCCTGCGCTACTTTACGCATCGCATCCGGATAATCACCATGTGTAGGCTTTAAAGTTCCATCGGTATTAAAAGCACGACGTTGCACAGGAGTAATCAGGATAGGATTTGCACCTTTGTCTCTCGCTGCATTAACGTACTCTCTTAAAGAAGCAGAATACGAATCCCAGGGACCAATACCTGCTCCTTTTTCTTTTTCGTCGTTATGAGCAAATTCTACAATTAGGTAATCCCCCGGTTTGATAACTGATAAAACTTTCTCTAATCGCAAACTGGCCTTAAACGAGCGTAATGTTAATCCTGATGCAGCATAATTAGAAACTACAATATTTTTATCAAAATAATTAGTAATATACTGTCCCCAGGAAGCCCAAGGCTCTAAATCCTGATCGGTCACAGTAGAATCACCCGCTAAATAAACAGTGGTTACATCTGCTATCGGAGCAATAGAAATACTCTTTATTTCAACAGTTCCCAGAAATTCCAAAGTTAGTTTCTCATCCCAATTCAATTGACCCAAATCACGGTCTTTGAGTTTTATCTCAGATATCTTGTTAATTTTAGGAGTTCTGACATTTACATTAAAAATTTTTGTAGTAGTTTCTCCTTTTTTAAGCTGGTGCTGATCGAGCATCAATCTTCTTGATTCTGCTTTAATAGTTGTGTTTGTATTCTGTGAAACACTCCCATAAGTTACTGCAACCTGATAGTTTCCCTCCGGTAATTGTACTGAAAAATAAGTTGGTGCATCAATAGTAAAAGAATCTGAATTTAATTTTACTTTTTCAGCAGTATTAAAATCAAAGCCGTAACCTGATCCAGCATCATAACTTACAGATTGATTAACAACAATTACTTCCTTTGATTTTTTTACTTTTTTACCAAAGTAAAACACTTTTTTTTCTACCGTTTCTGATGTTTGTTCCACTTTTTCTTTGGAAGCCAATCCCGCTAATGCTGATGCCGAACAAGAAATATTAAAAATACCTGCCACAAAAAACAGAAGAAATAACTTTTTTATCTGAACCATAACAATCGTTATACTTTTTTAAAATAATCGCCTAAAGTAGTTTTTTTCAAATAAATCAGTATCCTGCACTGTCTAGGTGTTCTGTATTAGCTCTAAGATTTCATAATAATTTTTCTTCGTCAATCAATTTATTTAATCGATAATAAAGGAAACCATCATCTATTGGTCTAAAAAATAAGATTTATCACAATAAAAAACAAACTTCATTTTTCCTTAGTATAAAAATTTTCCAATTTTTAGGCAAAAACAGGAGAATACAGGACACGTTAAATAAAAGTTAATTTTATTTTCGTATTGCTAATAATTTATGATTATTTTTTTGTACTTTCAAAAAATAATAATTTATTATTATCATATTATTACTTCACAAACCTATTAACAAACCAAAATTATTTTTTATGAAACATCCATTCTTAAAGTATCTGGTTTTATTAAGCATCTTTCTAACCAATTTGTGTGCTTTTTCTCAAACCAATACTATTACAGGAACCATTAAAGACAATACAGGCATGCCAATACCGGGAGCCAATGTATTGATTAAAAACACCTCCACAGGGGTACAGACAGATTTTGATGGTAAATTTGCCATCAAAGCAAACCCAGAAGACATTTTAGTCGTTTCTTTCATTGGAATGAAAACAAAAGAAGTTAAAGTGGGAACCCAAAAGAGCATTAACTTCAATCTGGAAGAAGAAGGTAATAATCTGGAAGAAGTAGTGGTAGTAGGTTACGGAACCAGAAAGAAAAAAGATTTAACAGGATCTATTGTTAGTGTTGGAGCCGAAGAAATCGCCTCAAGACCGGTACAAAATGCTGTTCAGGCCATGCAAGGTAAAGCCGCAGGGGTTGACATTGGTTCAAACGAACGCCCGGGAACTGTTGGAAGCATCAACATTCGTGGATCACGTTCTATTGCTGCATTTAACTCTCCTCTGTATGTCGTAGATGGAATCCCCTTGAATTCAAGAGCCAATACTGATTCAGATGGCAACGTTACACAAGTAGGTGGTGGTATCGATTTTATCAATCCAAGCGATATTGAATCCATTGACGTGTTAAAAGATGCCTCAGCAACCGCTATTTACGGATCACGTGGAGCTAACGGAGTGGTTATTGTTACTACCAAGAAAGGAAAAAACGGAAAATTCACTCTAAATTACGATACCGCAGTTATTACTGAGAAAATTCATGAATTCGCTCCATTGATGAATGCCGGGGAATACATCGAGCTACGTCGTTGGGCAAGATATTATTCTAATCCTGGGGCTTTCGCACCTGGAAATGCACCAACTATTGCCAATGACAGAGATATATTTTTAGCAACAGCCGATCCTGCTGCCTGGGCAAATATTGAAAAAGGATGGGCTGGAGGAACTTGGGACGGTTCAAAAGTAAGCACTACTGACTGGACTAAATTTGTCACTCAAACCGGAGTTACCCAACAACATACTATAAGCGTTAGTGGAGGTACAGAAAAAATGAAGGCCTATGGTTCATTTGGTTATCTGGACAATACAGGAACCCTAAAAGGACAAAGCTTCAAACGTTATAACGGTATTGCAAATATTGACATTACTCCAACTAGCTGGTTCTCGATGGGAGCCAATCTTAACACTAGTTATGGAATAAATGAATATGGATTATCTAATGTCGGTCGATCAGCAGTAGCATCTTCTGACGGAATTTACCTTACTGCCAGACAAAATCTACCTTACGCAGTTCCTCTTGATGCCGATGGTAACAGAATACAAAATCCCGGAGGAGATTCTACCATTAGGAATGTTTTTGAAGAATACAAATACTCTCAGGATCAACGTGTAACCTTACGTGCTTTTGGTAGTTTTTATGCTCAACTAGATTTTGGTGCATTTTCAAAAGCTTTAGACGGTTTAAAATACCGTGTCAATTTTGGACCTGACATTACTACCTACAGAAACGGAGTGTTTTTAAATGGATTATCCTCTGCTCGCTCCGGAACCAGTTTTGCTTCATTGTCAAAAAATCAAACAATTTCTTACACCTTAGACAATTTAATTTTATACAACAAAACAATTGGTAAACATGATTTTGGCGTAACCTTATTACAAAGCCAGACACAATACTCTAATGAAGAGAGCTCTATGTCTGCACAAAACATTCAAAATGTAGAAAACAAATGGAATGCTTTAACTACAGCGAATGTAACTTTAAACGGTTATGCTTCGAACATTATCGAATCTGGGTTATTTTCTTATATGGGAAGAATTACCTATGGCTACGATGATAAATATCTATTAACAGCTTCATTACGTTATGACTCAGCTTCGCAACTATCAAAATTAAACCGAAGAGATCAATTTACCAGTGCCTCTTTAGCCTGGCGTATAGACAAAGAAGAATTTTTACAAAATATTTCATGGCTTAATTCACTCAAGCTAAGAGCCGGATATGGAGTAACTGGTAATGCTGCTGTACCAGCTTATGAAACACAACCACCATTAAGTCAGGTACTTTACTCAACATCATCTGGGGTTTTAACCAATTTAAAATTAGGAAACGTTGAATTAGGCTGGGAAAAAACAACACAATACAATTACGGTATTGATTTCGGTGTGTTCAACAACAGGATTTCAGGAAGTTTAGAATATTATACTTCTAAAACGAATGATTTATTATTATCCCGAAGTATCCCAACAGTTGGTGGTTACGATAAGACACTGGCAAATATTGGGAAAACAGAAGGAAGTGGTGTTGAACTTACTTTAAACACAATTAATGTCAAAACAACCGATTTTGAATGGAGCTCCAGCCTAAGTGCCTCTTATCAAAAAAGTAGAATCGTTGAATTACAAAATGGAAAACAAGATGACCTTTTAAACAATAGATTTATTGGATATTCACCAGGAATCATATACGGCTTTGAATCTAACGGAATTTGGAGACCGGAAGATGCAGAAGAAATGGCTAAATTTAATGCAGCTGCAGGCTCCACAGTTTTCACATTTGGTAACGCCAGACCGGTAGATCAAAACGGTGATTACAAAATTGATGCTAACAACGATCGTGTAATTATAGGAAGTACCGAACCAAAATATATCACAGGACTAACTAATACTTTCACTTACAAAAATATAGAATTATCTATTTTTGTTATTGGGCGCTTTGGTTATCTGTACAATGCCGGAGGCGAAAACCTAAGTGGTAAAACCAGCCAAAGACAACTGGACTACTACACAGATGACAATACTGATGCTGAATACCAAAAACCGATTTTTTCCGCAGGAACAGGTGATTTATACAATCCTATTCTAGGTTACAAAAATGGTTCTTTCTTAAAAATTAGAAACATATCTTTAGGATATAACTTCGAAACAGATTTTGTGCAAAAAATTGGATTATCAAGATTAAGAATCTATGCGCAAGCTTCCAATCCAGGGATGATTTTCTCCAAAGTGAAATGGGTAGATCTTGATACAAGAACTACTTATTCCAACAGAGGATTTACATTAGGATTAAATGTTCAGTTCTAATAAAAAAACAAATATTATGAAAAATTATAAAACACTATATATCAACTTAATGCTAGTAGCTACAATTGGACTTAGTAGCTCTTGCAGTCAGGATTTTCTGGATGAAAAATTAACCACTGCATACACTAATGAGTATCTAAAGACAGAGGAAGGAATAAAGGCCTTATCAGTAGGGACATATTATCAGGTTTTTGCCTTAGATATGAACAGGGAAGTCCCACTAACAGCTAATGAATCAGGCACAGATGAATTTCACGTAGGTGGAGATCCTTCAAACGGTTTATGGAATTCTTATGCATCTGGATTTGGATCATTTGTAACCGTATCTAATTCTAATACCGTAGCAGCCAATACCAATTGGGATAACTTATATATTGGAATAGGGAATGCCAACCAATTAATCGAATCAGCGACCACCATTGCCTCGACTAATGATGCCATCAAAAAAATCGCATTAGGAGAAGGTTACTTTATGAGGGCTTACAATTATTTAAAATTAGTAAGACAATATGGTGACGTTCCTCTAAAGTTAATTCCTAACAGTACTACAGTAGAATTAGAATTTACCAGAACACCCGCTCAAGAAGTTTTAAGCCAAATTATTGATGATTTTACTCAGGCATACAATTTATTAGTGAATACAGGTGGTCCAAATAAAATCACCAAAGATGCTGCAGCTCATTATTTAGCTAAAGCTTATTTAACCCGTGCCAGCGAAATTAATGATGCTTGGAATTCAGCAACCAAAACAACTGACTTACAACAGGTGGTTACTTTATCAGATGAAGTAATTTCCCGTCACCCATTAGCTCCCAACTATGTCAACTTATGGGATTTTAAAGCTGCTGACGGAGCTAATGAAAAATTATCAGAATTAATCCTATCAGCTGACTTTAACTCTAACCAATTAACAACTGGTGGAAATCAACAACATTTGTATTTCCTTTCTACCTATGACCAACTACCTCAAATGATTCGTAATACAGCAGGTGGAAGACCGTTTAGCCGCTTAGCACCCACTTATTTTACATATGATGTATTTGACAAAGTAAACGATTCCCGCTTTTGGAAAAGCTTTCAGACTAAAAGCATTGTAAACAACAGAGTATCAGGAAGTATTTATGTCAATGGCGATTTAGGTATTATGTACATAATGAATAGCCCTTCAGATACAAGATTTGCAAAAACCAGAAATGATGGTACAATAATATATTCCAAAACAGGAAAAGTAATTCCAAGTGTCTTTGTGGCTTATGCCGATGATAATTTTGGTTTAATGAAAGATGTACGTTTCCCTTCTCTAAGTAAGTACATGGATGGTTCCCGACTTGATTTTAATGCTACAAAAGGAAGCCGTGATATCATATTAGCACGTTCTGCTGAAACTTATTTAATGGCTGCAGAAGCTAAAATACGTTTAGCTAAATTAGGAACAGGATCTTATGGTGATGCCTTAAGCTATATTAATACAGTTCGCAATCGTGCTACTTACAAATCTGGCGAAGACAGAGCTGCCTATACTGATGGCTCAGCCGCATGGACAACAGCAGTACAAGGAGGAAGAGCCAGCTCTTTTATTGCTGAAAATTCATATTACGAATCAAACGACATACCAGTAACAACAGCTGCTACTGATTTAACCATCACTGCTATTAATGTTCTTCCGGCTGCAGATCAGGCAGTAATTACAAAATTAGGCTACACGACTGATTACGATCGCATGCTTTGCTTAGTTTTAAACGAACGTACCAGAGAACTCTGCGGCGAATTCCATCGTTGGGAAGACTTAAGCAGAACCAAGACTCTAATCGCAAGAGCCAAAGCTTACAATCCGGAAGCTGAACCTAACATCAGAGAAATTCATAATTTACGTCCAATACCACAGACATTCCTAGATGGAATTTATGTAAACGGAAGACCATTAACTGCGGCAGAAAAAACAGCCATGCAAAACCCTGGCTACTAAATAATTAAATATATATTCATTAAAAGAGGAGGCTTAAAAACCTCCTCTTTTTAATTGTAAGCAAAAAAAAGACTTAAATAGCTGAAATTAGCTTTTTAAGTCTTAATGTTTGTGCGGATAATAGGACTCGAACCTACACGCCTTGCGGCACCAGATCCTAAGTCTGGCACGTCTACCAATTTCGCCATATCCGCGCGTTATTGTGGGTGCAAATATAAGCATACTTTCCAATATTCAAAGCAAAAAATTAAAAAAAATTATTATTCTGTTTTTTGTATTTTTGAAAGAAGCAAAATACAGCCTAATTAATGGAAAATATCAAAACCTATATCCACCAAAATAAAGATCGTTTTATAAACGAATTAATTGAATTATTAAAAATCCCATCTGTAAGCGCCGACTCAGCTTATTCGCAAGATGTCATAGATACTTCTGAAGCTGTGAAATTAAGTTTAGAACAAGCAGGTTGTGATAAGGTTGAGATATGCGAAACCAACGGATATCCGATTGTGTATGGCGAAAAAATCATTGACCCAAATTTACCAACCGTTCTGGTGTACGGCCATTACGATGTACAGCCACCCGATCCGATGGAACTTTGGACTTCTCCTCCATTTGAACCCGTAATTAAAAAAACCGACATCCATCCTGAAGGCGCTATTTTTGCTCGTGGTGCATGCGATGACAAAGGTCAGATGTACATGCACGTCAAAGCTGTGGAATATATGATTGCTAATAATTGCCTGCCTTGTAATGTAAAATTCATGATTGAAGGTGAGGAAGAAGTGGGCAGTGTCAATCTGAAAACATTCGTAGAAAACAACGCAGCAAAACTTAAAAATGACGTCATACTGATTTCTGACACCGGAATGATTTCTAATCAGCAACCTTCTATTACTACAGGATTACGAGGTTTAAGTTATGTAGAAGTGGAAGTTACAGGACCTAATCGCGATTTACATTCCGGATTGTACGGCGGAGCAGTTGCCAATCCAATAAATATTTTGAGTCAAATGATCGCTTCCCTACACGATGAAAACAATCGTATTACCATTCCCGGGTTTTATGACAAAGTAGAAGAATTATCACTACAAGAAAGAGCCGAAATGGCTAAAGCGCCGTTCGATATTGAAGAATACAAAAAAGCACTCGACTTAAAAGACGTTTACGGTGAAGAAGGTTATGTGACCAACGAAAGAAATGCCATTCGTCCAACTCTCGACGTCAACGGAATTTGGGGCGGTTATACTGGACAGGGTGCTAAAACCGTAATTCCATCTAAGGCTTATGCTAAAATATCGATGCGCTTGGTCCCGAATCAGGATTGGGAAGAAATCACCGAATTATTTACCAAGCATTTCATCTCTATTGCTCCCGCAGCAGTGAGCGTAAAAGTCACACCTCATCATGGTGGTCAGGGTTATGTAACGCCCATTGACAGCATTGGTTACCAAGCTGCTAACAAGGCCTACACCGAAACCTTTGGAATCCCTGCGATTCCCGTTCGCTCAGGCGGAAGCATCCCCATTGTTGCCTTATTTGAAAAAGAACTCAAAAGCAAAACTATCCTGATGGGATTTGGTCTCGACAGCGATGCGATTCATTCCCCTAACGAACATTTTGGAGTATTTAATTACCTGAAAGGAATTGAAACCATTCCGTTGTTTTATAAATATTTTGTAGAGTTGTCAAAATAGTTTTACCGCAGAGTGAGCTTTTTTTTGCAAAATACGCAAGTTAAAAATGTAAAATCCGTTCAGCAATGAGCGGATTTTTTTTAATAACATCAACTATACTTATACCCCAAATAAGGCATCGGTTTTTCTATGAAGTGAATCCCGTATTGTTCTAATTCTTTCAATATAGGCATATAAACTTCTTTACGAATAGGAATTTGAACGCCTGTAGTTTTTATTTTTCCATTTAGGATTAACAAAGTTGCAATAGCTACGGGTAATCCCACGGTTTTTGCCATGGCAGTATACGTCTGATCTTGTCCTATGCAAACCATTTGGGAATCCATTTGTACTTTTTTACCGTCCAACTCATAACCAAACTTATGATACATCACAATCATATCTTTGTCCTCAGGTTGAAGCGTCCAGCTGTCATTGAGGATTTTTTCCAAGATTTGAGCTGGTGTTGCATTTTTTAATCCTACGATTTTGTTATCATTGAATAAATCCAATTCCAATAATTTATCCCACATAATGTCATCCTGATCGATTTTGAGCAGTAAACGGGTTTTAATTTCTACCGAATCCGTGGGATGATACGGCAAAAAGGAATTCATAAACTGACGGTAACTCATGTTCTCGGAGTTTTCTATGATATAGGAATCATCCGTCATACCGAGCTGCACAAACATATTCCAGGCTTTGGAAAAGCCCACCTTACGAATCGTACCCCGATACAAAGTAAGAATATCTTCCAGTCCATAAATACTTCGGTATTTTAAAGAATCCCTGTTGGAATACGCTTCAAACTTGCCGTAACCATCCACTTCTAAAAACTCCGTGCGACGAAACAAACTGGTGTAAGGAATGTATTTATATGTTCCTTCCTGAATAAATTTGGCAACACCACCCTGACCCGCCAAAACCACATTACGAGGTGCCCAGGTGAATTTATAATTCCAGAGATTCGTATCCGATTCGGGAGCTACTAATCCGCCACAAAAGGATTCGAACAATAACATTTCCCCCCCTTTTTCCCTGATTTCGTCAATGACTTTCATAGCACTCATGTGATCGATTCCGGGGTCCAATCCTATTTCATTCATAAAAATGAGTCCGTTCATTTTCACCTCCGCATCAAGAGCCAGCATTGCCTCGCTAATATAGGATGCCGTGACCAAGTTTTTCTTAAAAAGAACACAATCTTTGGCTATTTCGATATGCAAATGCGCCGGCAACATCGAAATCACGATATCTGATTGTTGGATGGCAGTTTTTCGTTGAATTTCATTAAAAATATCCAGAGCAATTGCGGTAGCATTGGGATGATTACTGGTCTTCTTTTGCGCCAATTCTAAGGACAAATCGGCAATTACAAGATGCAATTGTTCTTCTTCAGATTGATCCAAAAGATACTGTATCAATGAAGAAGCGGAACGACCTGCTCCAATAATTAAAATGTGTCTCATAGCGGGGAAAATATAAATCAAAAATAGGCAAATGTTTGTGCTAACACAAATACTAGCTATTAAATAAAAAAGTTAATATAACCGCAAATTCGCAAATTTTTACCAACTAACTTAATTTGCAAATTTGCGGTAAATAATTAAACATCTAAGTATACTTGAAAACTACTTTTCCGAATAAAATTCACAAAACTTTAGCATAATACCAGCTAAACTATCCTCTGGAAAACTTTCGGATTCCTTGAATTTCAAATACTTTTGTAGAGAACCTAAACAGAACAAAAATGGATAAAAAAACAACTGCTACAGCAGCGGTCTTCGGAATGATTGCTATTATTTTAGGCGCTTTTGGTGCTCATGCGCTAAAAAAAGTACTCAGCATTGAACAACTGGCCACATTTGAAACAGGAGTGCGCTACCAGATGTATCATGCTCTTTTTTTATTGTTCATCGGACTTATCCCTGTCTTAACTTCGAAAGCAAAAAAAATTATTTATAATCTGGTGTTTTTGGGCGTGCTGTTGTTTTCAGGTTCAATTTACTTATTGGCTACTAATGAGCTTACACCGTTTTTCGACTTCAAAATAATTGGATTTGTCACACCGATTGGCGGATTGCTGTTAATCAGCGCCTGGACTGTTTTGCTCTGTAATATCACAAAAAAAAACCGCTAAAAATCAGGGATTCAAAACAGGAAGTCAATTTTATGTTTTATCTTTATAAAAAGGCTGAAAAGTCAATAAATTCAATTGCTCATGAATACGAATCACATACTTTTTCTTGAAAATATCGGAATTAAAAATGCCAACATACATTCTCAGTTAACTCCCGGACAATTACACGATTTGACGCTGCAGCGTCGCGAGGGAACAGAAACTTCCACCGGAGCTTTGGCTATCAACACGGGGAAGTTTTCCGGTCGGTCACCGCAGGATCGCTTTATTGTCAAAGACAGCATAACTGAAAATGAAGTGTGGTGGGGTGATGTCAATATTCCTTTTGAAGCGGCTAAATTTGATGCATTATTCAACAAACTAACCGAATACTTATCCAACAAGGAACTTTTTATCAGAGATGCCTACGTTTGTGCCGACCCTAATTATAGATTAAATGTTCGCGTGATTACTGAAACACCCTGGGAAAACTTATTTGCCTACAACATGTTTCTGAGACCCGAAGAAAAAGAATTAGCTAATTTCATTGCCGACTGGACTTTAATTTGCGCACCCAGTTTCCAAGCCGATTCTAAAACAGATGGAACCCGTCAGGAAAATTTTGCCATCTTAAATTTCACGCGAAAAACCATTATCATTGGCGGAACAGCTTATACGGGCGAAATGAAAAAAGGCGTTTTTTCGGCTTTAAATTTTATACTGCCTGTTTTTAAAAATGCCTTATCCATGCATTGTAGTGCCAATGTGGGTGAAAATGGTGAAACCGCCATTTTCTTTGGACTTTCCGGGACCGGAAAAACAACACTTTCTGCCGACCCCGACCGAAAATTGATTGGCGATGACGAACACGGATGGACTGCTGAAAACACCGTTTTTAATTTTGAAGGAGGTTGTTATGCCAAGGTCGTTAACTTGAGCGAAGAGAACGAACCTGATATTTTTAATGCCGTAAAAAGAGGCGCACTCTTAGAAAATATTGTTTTTAAAAAAGGTACTAACGAAGTAGATTATACCGATATTTCTGTTACTCCAAATACACGGGTAAGCTATCCAATTGACCACATTCATAATATTCAGCCGGGTTCAATTGGCAGCAATCCTAAAAATATTTTCTTCTTAACGGCGGATTCTTTTGGAATCCTGCCTCCTATTGCCCGATTGACACCCGGTCAGGCGGCTTACCACTTCATTTCGGGATATACGGCAAAGATTGCCGGAACCGAAGCCGGAGTAACCGAACCTCAGCCCAATTTTTCGGCTTGTTTTGGTGCGCCATTTATGCCTTTGCATCCTACCAGATATGCCGAAATGCTGAGCAAAAAAATGAAAGATGCCGATGTAAAAGTGTGGCTAATCAATACCGGCTGGACCGGAGGCGCTTATGGCACTGGAAGCCGAATGAAATTAAAATATACCCGTGCCATGATTACGGCTGCTTTAAACGGAGAACTGAACAACGTAAACTATCACAATCATGCTGTTTTTAAAATGGCTATTCCGGAAACCTGCCCAGAAGTACCAAGCGAAATTTTGAATCCAAGAAACACCTGGGAAGACAAAGAGCTTTACGACACAAAAGCAATTGAACTAGCAAATAAATTCAAAGCTAATTTTGCACAATTTGAGTCTTATGCTAATGACGAAATTATGGCTGGCGCTCCGGAAGTGTAAATCAAATCCTTTTGTAAACCACAAAACCCGACAATTGATAGTTATCGGGTTTTGTGTTTTTTAGCTGAATACTTGTTTTTTTTAATGGTTTTACTTTACGGGCACAAGCGGGACGCTTGCGCTAGCCGGTATGTCTAATCACCTTAATATTTGCTCGTTTCTTTATCATTAAACGCTTCTTTAACTTTTTCAGAAAGAAAGACATTACCAAATAGACCATAACCAATATTTCTGCTTTCACTCTTCCATGATATCTTGGTAATTGAAAACAAAATGTAATTATCTCTTGTTACAGAGTTTTCTACTAATTTCTCAGCCAATGAACTTCCAAGTAAAATTCCGAGATTTTCCATATCAGATGCGTTTTCTGATACTGAATTTTGAACAATTTGATTTACTACAGATTTTACCGCTTGTTTATGTTCTTCAGTACTTGGATTTGTAAAAACTGCTATCAAAATTATAACTCCAAAAATTATAATCGCCCAATTAGATTTTCTCATAATGTGTTTTTTTAAAAAATTGTATTAAATGTATTCTTTTTACATATTTTTGTTGAAGTTTTTATCATTATGTTGATGTATGTCTCGCATCACTTAAGATGTGAATTAATTCATATTACATGATAAAGATTACTTTAAAAACAAAAAGATTTAATTTTGAGATTAAGCTAAAAAACTTAATTAAAGATTTTATTTTTTTATTCTAAGGATCAAGAGTAGCTTCTGCTACTCTTTTTTAATTTTTAAATCAATCATAGCTATTGCAAACGTCTCGCTTGTACCCATTAAAAATTCAATATTTTATTGCGTTAAAAGGCTGACATCTGCCGTTTCTTTGTTTTTAATTACAATCTCTAAGCTTATCTTGACAATCTTCAAGTTCATCTTCTAAATTTCTAATTTTACTTTCCAAATCATATTTGTCACTTTCCAAATTTGACTTTTCACTTTCTAAATAGTAATTATTTGATAATCGATTGCTACTTTCATCATCAGAATCTTCTTTATCGGATTTACACTCTTCAAGTTCATCGTTTAATTCAGAAATGGAATTTTCGAAATCGCTTTTTTCACTATCACAGTAATCAATTTCAGAATTCAGTTTTTTGATTTCTCTTTGTTGATAAATGTTTAAACTTGCAGAAATAAGAATTATTAATATAATTACAATCTTTAGAATCAAGTTTTTGTTTTTCATGATGATTTCTGTTAGTGTGGAGGAAATGGTATGTAACATGTAATAGGCTTCATAAGCATCAGACTTTATTTCCTCAAATATATAAATAAATCTTACAAGAAATCAAGTTTTTTCAATTGCGTGTAGCTTTAACCAGATGATAGAAATAAACAAGGCTTAAACCAAATCATGATTGAGATTTGGCTAAAGCCTTTTGAAAACTTTAATTTTAAAATGGCTTAAAAGCCATTTCTATTGATTTTTATAGAAGCGGATATTCTCTTTTATTTACTTTATACTAGCAATCTATTCTATTTTCCTAAAAAACTAGTGCTAAACACTAATACTATTGGTTCGAACTAGATGGTCTATTGGTTCGAAGTACCAATACTATTGGTGTTAAGTAACTCTATTATTAGTACGAAGTAGGTAGTCTATTGGTTCGACCTACCAATACTATTGGTGTTAACTACCTCTATTATTAGTACGAAGTAGGTGTTCTATTGGTTCGAAGTACATATACTATTGGTTCAAACTGTGTGGTCTATTGGTTCGACCTATCAATACTATTAGTACTTCGTACCAATAAAGCAGGTGTTAAACAGTAATACCGGCAGGGATAACAAAAAAAATCGCCTTTTTATTGCTAAAAGAGGCGATTTAAAGATTTCCAGAACCCTATCGGGGTTTTAAACCCTGATAGGGTTGATTAAACATATTATTTTTTAGCTGCATCAATCAATTGCTGAATACTGTCCCAATTGTAATAATGAAACGTCATTCCGTTGCTCATGGCTACAAAAAGTCCGTTTTGAAACTGACCACCAAGATTTACACTGGTCACGTCAGCTCCATCACACTCAATAGTTGACGTTGGAATTTCTGCTAATAATGGGTATTCATTTGGGTTGCCATTCGCTCCTTCTCTTGGATACACCATAAAGGTATTCGCCTGCTGGTTGGAAACTAAGATATAACCTTCGGTAGCTGATTTTTTATAAATAGCAATTCCTTCGTTATCAGCTTTAAAGTCTTTTTGACCAAAAAGAGCTAATTCATTATCATTTTTAGCGGCCGGATCAGCCACGTATTTTCGGATTCCAAATTGTTCGTCGCAATATAAAATAGTTCCTAACTCATTATCCACCGCAATGGCTTCGATTTCTTTTTTACCGCTGTAATTTCCAAATTTACGGATTACTTTTGCACCGGCTTTTCCGTTACCTGCATCGGTCAGTTCATACTGCCATAAATAACTTCCCGAAGGTCCTTCTTTTCTGCCTACGACAGCAAAAATCTTATGGTCGCTGGCTCTGGTATACAATGCAATTCCCATTGGGGCACGCAATTCTTCACCTTCAAAAACCGGAATTCCGCCATTATCAATAGGCTCTAAATCAGGCAGACTAAAAATACGAATGCTGTTCGTTTCACGCTCCGTTGTTACAGCCACGTCAACTTTTTTCCCATTCAGCACTAATCCGTAAGCAATATCAACATTATTAGGTCTTTGCAACGGAATCGATTTTTTAATGATTTCACCCTCTAAATCAAAAGCATACAATCCACCGTCAGTATCTTTATCAGTACCCACAATAATGCTTTTTGAAGCATCATTGGGGTTAATCCAAATAGACGGATCATCAGTGTCATGAGGCAAAGTCTGGGTAATTATTGTTGGTTTTAAAGCATCTTTTCTAACAGCTGCTAATTTACTTCCACAAGAGACTGCTGCGAATCCTAAAACGGCAATGGCTATATATTTTGTTTTCATCTTATTTCTTTTAAACGAAAAAGTGACAGGATCTAATAATCCTGTCCACTTTATCTTAAATTATTTATTTGTTATCCGTTGGGTGTAATTAGTTTTTGATGATAATTTTTCGTCAGTTCGAGTGATTTTCGATAGAAAATCGTATCGAGAACAAGAAAAATTTCTTTAAAAACGGTTCTCGATACATTTTTTGTTCCGTTATACTCCACAAAAAACACTCGAACTGACGTTTTTAATAATTATATCCAATGTGTTATTTGTTATTAAAAGTCAAATTTTAAACCAAAGTTAAAACGTGCCTGATAGTATTCCACCTGTTTTGTGTTGGCTTCCACACCCTGATAATAACGTAACGGCTGATTGGTTAAGTTATTCGCTTCCGCAAAAAGACGAATGTTTGGAGTGATTTTGTAAGCAGCGTTTGCGTCCAGAAAAAATTGCTTGTCATAATAGCTATCCTGATACCCGTCAGCTCCTAATTCATCTAAATAATCGGCAGCAAAATTAGTAGAAACCCTTGCTGAGAAACGACTATTTTCCCATGATAATGAACCGTTAAACATGTGTGGTGCTGTTCCCGGAAGGCTGATATTTGTTCTTTCATTTCCGTCTTCATCAGCTATTCCTTTGGCTTCCGATTTTGTATAAGTATAGTTCAGATAAACTCCAAATCCTCTTAAAAATTTACTGTCAAAGAAATCTAACTGACGTTGTAAAGCTACTTCAAATCCGTAAACATCTACACTTTTACCGTTTCTGGACTGTACAAAAGACCAGTTTTCTCCTGCCGGAACCGGGTTAACCTGATTTGGAAAATCGGCAGCAAATTTTTCGGTTGTATATTGATTGTCACTATAATTATAGATAAAATCATTCAATCTCTTGTAGAAAACACCTCCAGAAATCAAACCTACTGATTTGAAATAATTCTCGGCCATGAAATCATAATTATAAGAATAGGTAACATCCAGATCCGGATTTCCGGCAGTAATCTCCTTATCGGCTGCAATGTTGTTTACATAAGGCGCTAAAGCATAATAATTAGGTCTTGCCAAAGCGGTAGTTGCAGCAGCTCTTAAAATTAAATCTTTAGTAGCATTATATTGAAATGAAATACTTGGCAATACATTGGTATACGTATTGGTAGTCGTGATTTCACCTTCTAATTCTTCTTCGTCTAATACGCGGTTTCCGGTATAATCGATATAAGTAGTTTCTGAACGTAATCCTAAAACCATCGATAATTTATCATTAAAATCCTGATCCCACCTTACATAAGCGGCATAAATATTTTCTTTAGCACTATAATTTACTGCCAGATACTCAGCCGGATCTGCTTCTTTATCAAATAAAGCGGCATTGTTCAGATCTAAATTAGCTAAATAATTAGCAGAAGCAAAAGTTCCGGCTACGTATTTTTCTCCCGGATTAAATCCTTTTCCATCAAAAAAGCTGGTAGGAACATCCGACAGCAAAGCCATATCATCATTAACAGGCTCGTAAGCATAGAAAATATTGTTTCTCGATTTTTCTTTCATGCGCAATCTAAGACCTGTTCTTAATCTTCCCTTTTCAGACGGAATAATAGTAAAAGGCACACGAATGTTTATTTTAGCTCCAAATTCACTCTCGGAAGTATCATCTGTATTTTCAGTAACGGAATCAAATTCCAGTTGATCCAGTTCTTCACCTGATGAAGTCACTAAAGGAAATTTGTTTTCTGAAAAATCCTGAAAAATATCCAGTCCTTTTTGACGGTACTCGATATAACGCTCTCCCGGACGGTATTCTCTTGCCTTAGAATAGTTAGCTGACCAGTCTAAATCCAGTTTAGAATTGATTAAGTGTTCTCCGCGAAGGGAATAATTTTGAACTCTTTGATCTTCTAACCTTCTTCCTTTGTTTCGATTATTATCTACTCCGCCTTTAGTCTGACGCTTTACACGACCTTCAAAACCAATGATGTCTTCACCATCATAAATCGCTACAATATCATCATAAGTAGTTCGGAAACGGTTCTCTCTATCGTCTCTCCAGTTGTAAATAGCATTCGCAAAAATGGTATTGTTTTCATTGAATTTATAATCCATAGCGACAGAAGCACTACGACGGATACGTTGTACATCATACTTTCTGATTTCGGCAGCCTGTAGAAATTCGTTTCCAAATTCGTCTTTTACCCATTCATTTTCTACGTTATCTGAACCGTAATCCACATTGTTATAAGAGCCACTAATTACTGCTCCAAATTTATTATTAAAAAAACGGTTTCCATAAACCAGACCCGCTGTATAAGATGCTTTTTCACGAATAGGCAGATAACCTCCTGCAACTGTAGCCGAAATTCTCTCTCCGTTTGGAGTGGCTCTGGTCACTAAGTTTACCGATCCCCCGATAGCATCAGCATCCATATCAGAAGTCAGGGTTTTATTAACTTCAATGGTCGAAATCATATCAGATGGAATCAGGTCCATTTGTACATTTCTGTTATCTCCTTCAGCAGATGGAATTCTGTCGCCATTCAGAGTAACAGAGTTTAAGGACGGTGCCAAACCTCTGATAATAATATTTCTGGCCTCACCCTGATCATTTTGCATGGTAACACCAGGAACACGTTTTAAAGCGTCTCCGATATTAGCATCCGGAAAACGTCCCACCTGATCAGATGAAATTACATTTCCAATATTTTTATTGTGTTTTTGCTGGTTTAAAGCTTTCGCCTGCCCTTTTAAAATATCTCCAACAACAACTTCGTTTAATTGTGTACCAGCAGTTTTTAAAGAAAAATTATAAACAGCATTTGCACCTTTAGTTACGGTAAGAGAAGCTGAACCAGCTTCATATCCTATATAAGTTACTTTTACAGAATAAGAACCTTCTTGTACATTTAAGAATTCATAACGTCCATTATAATCAGAAATAGTATACTTATTCATACCCTCTAATTGCAGCATTGCTCCGGGTAACGGCATTTTGTCATCAGCATCAAGCACTTTTCCGGATATCACTCCTTTTTGAGCATAACCTGCCAGTGCAAGTAAAAAAAACAGCACGACTAAATAATTTTTCTTCATTGTTCTTGTTTTAATTAATTTTGACGCAAAACTAGATGTCCATCATTAACTAAAACACTGAAAAAAATTAAGCTATTGTTATCAATTTTGACTTTGAAAGGAAATTTAATTACGATAAAATAACATTGGGAATTAAATCATACAAAAATCGACTGACAGAAAATCCAAATAAAGAATATCAAAAAAATCCCAGTATAACAGATAGATTTTTGCACCCAGATTAATTTTTCTAAAACTGGCCGGTGTAAATCCGTAGAAAAATTTAAACGCAGCCGAAAAGTGAGACACATCTTTATACCCGCATTTGTAAGCTACTTCGCTTACATTAGAAACTTCATTTTTAAACAATTTTTTAGCATATTCCATCCTCAGTTGCGTAACATAACTTTTTATGGTCGTTTTAAAATGAGTTTTAAACCCTTTCTTTAGTTTAAATTCATTTAGAGAAATTAATCGGGAAAGCTCCGAAAGAGAAGGAGCATTTGTGAAATTTTTTTCTAAAATTAATTTAGCCTTCAACAGCTTGCTTAAATATTCTTCATCTGTTATTTGTTCGATTTCATTATTAGGTTTTTCTATTAACGAATCCAATTGAAAAATCAGCAATTCTTTAATCTTAGCTTCTAAGTACATTTTCTTCATGGATTCATTATAGGTACAGTTTTTAATTTCATGAATAACCCATTGTATCCCGGAGGTAAAAGGGGCAAATTTAGGTGTCAGATATCCTGTCTTTTTTTGATTAATATTTTTCGAAAACTTTTTATGAAGTCCCCAGTCTTCATGAATCAATTTAGAATAGAAATCAGGAGTTAAAATAATGGAAAAATAATTTATTTCTGTTAAAGCGGGAATTCTGTAAGTCGCTTTCAATTGAGAAGCATACAGGATATTATGGGTATTTTCTATAGAAAACTGTTCTCCTTCCAGTGAATCAATGCAGGTTCCAAGATTATTCGAATAAATAAAATTCATTACGATAGACTCGCCCCGCATTTCAGTCTGAATGATCTGCTCCTTTGAAAAAAACATTTTGATATCCAGAATCATAATTCCTTCAGTGATTTGATTATGAATGGTGACTTCATCAATTTCATCAATTTTCAAAGTGCTTTTATCTTCCGCAAACTGACTTTTCTGATGATAGGCATCACCCGTTTCAATTGCAATGAAAGGTTGCAGATGCCCTAAAATTTTCGATTTGAATTCCATAATAATAATCCGTTTTTACAAAGTAATAATCCGTTTTTCCCTAACTCTTTTGTTTGTGTTGCGTGTACTTTTGCGCAAATTTATTTATAATAAATCTAATTAAGAATAGTTTTTGAAAAAAAAGCATATTAATCACATAATGAACATAAAACACTTTTTAAATATCATATTTTTCTTCTTTTTAACTGCAGCGTTTGCTCAGGACAGTATTTCTTTGGTAACGGAAGGAAAGAAAGAGAAAGAAGAAAAAACAACTAAAAAAGAAAAAAAAATCAGCACAAAAACTGAAGAAGCCGAAGAATTACACGCTGTAAGTATTCGAGGAAAATCAAAAAAGCAAAAAACAGAAACTTCCGGTTTTGCTGTCGCTATTATTGAAACTAAAGAAGCCTCTTTAAGAAACTTAACCACCAATGAATTACTGGACAGATCTGTTGGTGTACGTGTAAGACAAAATGGAGGAATCGGTTCTAATGTAGAATATAACTTAAATGGAATGTCAGGAAATACAATAGGTATTTTTATTGACGGAATAGAAGCTTCAACCTATGGTTCTTCTTTCAATTTAAATAATATACCTCCTGCGATGATTGAACGCATTGAGGTTTACAAAGGAGTTTTGCCATCACATTTAACCGGTGATTATGTGGGTGGAGCTATCAATGTCGTGTTGAAAAAAGATGTTTCCAAAAATAGCTTAAACATGGCTGCTTCTTATGGTTCGTTTAATACTTTTCAATCAGATTTCGGAGGAACTTATCGAGACAAAAAAACAGGATTATCTGTTAGAGGTTCCGGATTTTATACTTATACCGATAACAGTTATGAAACCTGGGGAAAATCCAGTACTTACGTAAATCCTGGTGGAGATATAATCCCATATTATCGAGCTAAACGCTTTAACAATACCTATAAAAATATTGGTGGTCGAATTGAAGCAGGATTTACCGATACCAAATGGGCAGATCAGTTTTTTATTGGCTATAATGGATCTAATAATTACACTGAAATTCCACATGGAATAACCATGTCAACTCCTTATGTAGGCAGATTTAGTAAAATGAAAGCCAGTGTATTAATGTTAAATTACGTGAAGAAAAATTTCTTATTAAAAAATTTATCCTTAACTACAAGTGCTACACGAAGCTACCGCAGTACCTATCTTCAGGATACTGTAGGCTATGCCTACAACTGGGATGGAAAAATTAGACAAACTCCTATCTACGTAGATCTTTATGATGAAAACGGAAATCCAATATACGAAAGAGATGAAAATGGTAATATTAAATACAGACAAGAAACGGGTGAGCCAATCATCGCAACCGAACAAAGATTTGTACCTCTAAAAACACTCCAAGGAGGTCAACAAGGGAAAAAACAAATTACCAATACAGATAGAAAAATCACGAATATTCGTTCTAATTTAGGTTACATGATCACTGATGGTCACCGTGTCTCCTTGAATCATAAACTAGAAGTAACTGACAGAAAGAATGAAGACTTATTAAATAATACTATAACCGATTTAGCTACTATTAGTAAGATTACCAAGAATATTCTCTCTATGAATTATGAGGCGAAAACTTTCAACAGAAAACTCCAAACCAATATTTTAGTAAAATATACCAATAACCGAACCGATCAAACAGAATACGAAATTGCAACTGTTAACGGAATCAATTCAATAGTAAAAGTAGATACAGCCTCAATCAATGAAAATTTTGGATACGGTGCCACAATATCCTATAACATTCTATCTAATTTACACCTAATTGGGTCCACTGAAAATTCGCCTATTATGCCGTCTGATGAGCAATTTTTTGGAGCTCCTGAACGAAATATCATCGCTAATCTTGCCTTAAAACCTGAAAAATACATTAACTATAATTTAGGTTTCCGCTGGGGTCCATCTGATTTTGGTAAACACAGAATTTCATTATATGCTAATGCTTTTTGGCGTAATGGATACGACAAAATAGTATCACGACCTCTACCAGAAATCGAAGCTGAAAATCCGGAAGACCCAAATATTCAGGTAACTCAATATGTTAATCTTGATCACACACAGGCAAAAGGTTATGAGGCCGAAATAATTTATGTATATAACAACCGTTTGAATACATCCTTTAATTTTTCGAAATTCAATAATCTTGATAAAAGTACACTTGATGACACAGGTAATCCAAATGCCTATTATGGACATCAGGTTCCCAACGAACCTTTCTTTACGATGAATTTGAATACCCAATATAGTTTTAAAGATCTATTTCAAAAAGGTTCGATACTGAATGCTTACTACACCATAGGATTTGTAGGCGAATATTATATTGCCAGAGGACAGGCGGAATGGTCAAAAACTCCCAACCAACTTCCTCAGGATTTAGGACTAAGCTATCGTTTTCCTTCAAAGAAACTGGTTGCCAGCTTAGATATAAAAAATATTTTCAATGCCGAGGTCTATGATAATTTTCAAATTCAAAAACCAGGTCGTGGCATCTATTTCAAATTGAATTACACTTTAAATAATTTTTAATAATCAAATAAATCAATATCATGAAAAAAAATCTATTCAAAATAGGATTGTTTAGTATGGCCTTAGCAGCTCTTACATTAGGAAGCTGTAGCAATGATGACAATAACAACAACGATTCAGGCAATAATTCTGGAGATGACGGAAAACGTTGGATTTCTCTAACAGGATCATTTCCAGATGAAAATGGATCTGCAGGTGATGGTGGTACGCGTGCTTATGCCATTTCTGAAGAAAACGCAGCTGATCCCAACTATGTTGTTGAATTATTTAAAATGGAAAATCAAAAATATGTAAATGGTTTTGCATTAAAATCACAACGTACTGCCCGTGTACAAGCATCAGCTGATGGAAAATATTTATATAACATTCAATACGTTGGAACTGATGGTGGTGTTTTCAACAAATACCAGGTTAATGGTGAAGGAGACTACAAAGAAGTAGGTTCTGAAGTAAACACAGCTACAATCCTTGGCACAGCTCCTCGTTGGGTAAAAGCTGCCGAAGGGATTGGAGTAGGAGTTTATGCTAGTGCTGGCGATATAGAATACGAAGGAACTGCTCCAAATTTTGTTTTCAAAAAGCGAGAAAGTGAAATTAAAATTGCAACAATCAATTTAGATGACACCTATATTGCTAATACAGCTGTATTCAATTTCCCTTTCACCGATGCAGAAAAAGCTGCTGGTTATTATGTAGGACGCGTTGATGTTCCTGTATTGAACGCTGCTAAAGACAGAATCTACATCGGATGTAATGTAAGTAAATATAATCCTGCTGGAACACCTACAATAAATACTTCAGGAATTCCTTCATGGCCAAGTGATGCTGCTAATATTGATGGTACAAAAACATTGGTAGTAGATTATCCTTCTCTAAGAAACCCAAGAGTTCTTACTTCTACCTTAACAAAAGCTAACAATCATGGATATCGTACTATGACACAACATGTGGGAACTGATGGTCATGTTTATCAGGCAACTGCTACTTCCGGTGCTGATATCTTACGTATTAGTAAAACTACCTATGACTATGATGCAAATTACCATTTTAACTTAAACACTGCTTTAGGAATAACTGGTGCTCAAATTAGAGCCTGGAAATATGTTAAAGATGGTATTGCGGTAGTACTTTATACTATTTCAGGAACTGAAGGTGGTTATATTGCTTTAATCAACTTAAATGATAAAACAGCTACTAAATTAGCTACAGAAATTGAAACAAATGCTGGTTTAAATACTACTTTAGGTCAATACCAAAATATTGGTGTAATTGGCGACAATGTATATCTTCCTTTAACTCCTGCAGGTGCAGATGGTAACATTTACATAGTAGATACAAAGGCTAAAACAATCAAAAAAGGAGCTCAGTTAAAAACAGCTACTGGTAGTTTTTACTTAGGTGCTTACTAAAAAATAAAGATTTTTTCCAAATACGAAACCCCGACAAGTTTATATTTATCGGGGTTTCGTATTTTAAAAAATGTCCATTTCAACTACATCAAACTCAAAATTTCTTTTTTCAGGGCATCATATTCGCCTTGTAAAATTAATCCGTTATCAAGGAGTTTTTTGTAATTCTGTAGTTTTGCAAAAAGTTCATCCTGAGTCAATTCACTCGTTGGCTTTTCTGTAGCAGGCGCAGATTCAGTAGAATTAGAAACTGCCGGCATAATCTCAGCATAATGAGTGACCTCTTCAGTTTCTATTTCTTCTACTTCTTCTCCACTATCATCCTTAGCAGTTGTTGCTGTGTTATGAACAGTGTTGTTTTTTAAAAAATCCAATTGCTCTTTAGCATACGTAAATATCTTTCTGGCCTGAGTTTTCGGAATATAATCAATCGATACTGTCATATCTGTTTTTGTAGAAAAGGAAAATTCAGAACCTAAAATATTTTCTTTTACAAAAGTGCCTTCGATCTGATCCCAGGTATAATCGATAAAATCCATTGAAAGTCCTAAATTTTTAGGCTGACAAATAATGATTCGTTTATTGGTCAAAACAATACTGTCGGGAAAAACCGTAAGTGCCGGTTTTTTCTGTACACCTATATAGCCTATTTCTTCATTCTTCATCAATAAATCATTCAGCTTTGAAGTAATTTTTTCGATAGCTTTAGGATCCTGCTCTTCGTTTAAAAATTTTTTAATCTGATCTTTCATGTGAGACTTCTTTTATTTTGCTTTTTATTGAATAGTTAATTTAATTCCTTACAAAAGTAACATCTAATTTCATAAAAATGAGTTAATTATTCAGACTTTAGTTTGTCATTTTATTTGATAAAAATACACAAAAAAGCCTTAGTTTTTTTAAGACAAACTAAGGCTATATATTTTTTTGAAAGAACCGAATTAAATCAATCCTTTTCTTTTTTTCTCTAAGTAACCATAATAGGTCAGATTAGTAGGAACATCTGTCTTTGGAAAGAAATAGCTTGCAATCCAGCCTGTAAAAAACAATACAAAATGGCTGTAAACTCCTAACATGTATTTGTGCTGCGTAAAATTATAAGCTCCCATATCCAAAATCAGCTTTTTATCTTCACCTGATCCTGTCGAAGTAGAAGTTAACAAAGCAAAACCAGTAAATAAAATACAGGCAACAATACCCACATTCAAGCCTTGTCTGTTGGCTCTGTTTACAAAAAGTCCCAGCAATAACATACCTGCAATCCCCCCTGAAAAAATAGCATACAACATAAAAACAGTAGATAAGATCCCCTCGTTTTCACCAGAATAAACATATACTGTAGCAACTAAAACAGCTGCTAATCCGGCTAACACTACCAGAATTTTCCCCATCCTTAGCTGATCCATTCCCGAACTGTGAGGTCTGATTCTTTTATAATAATCATCTACTCCAACTGCTGCTAAACAATTCAAATCCGCATCCAAACTCGATATTGCTGCTGCAATCAATGCCGATAAAATTAAACCTACCAAACCGGGCGGCAATTGTGTGGTAATAAAATAAGGAAAAACAGCGTCAGAACTAATGCCTGCCGGTAGTTCTAGTGGATTTAACGCATAAAAAGAGAATAATGCTGTCCCTATAAACATAAACACAGTCCACACAGGCACTGTAATTGCAATCCCCATTATTGAGGCCCGGATAGCATCTTTATCCGATTTAGCGGTCAGATACCGCTGAACAATCGTTTGATCCGCTCCGTATTTTTGAATGGCATAAAAAATACCATTGATGACCATAACCCAAAAAGTAAGGTTAACAAAATCAAAATCATAAGGACCAAAACCTATTTTGTCATGCGCCACAGCATAACTTACTATTTCGCCAAAACCACCATCTGTCTTAAAAATAATGACAGCTATAGCTACTATACCACCTAAAATTAATAAAAATCCCTGAATAACATCTAACCAGATAACGGCTTCCATCCCGCCAAAAAGTGTGATGAAAATGATAGCTATACCTATTACCCAAATAATCGTTAAGGCATCGAATCCGGTCATGGAAGATAAGGCTAATGCCAATAAAAACAGTACAGAACCCATTTTAGAAAAATGAGCAAATATAAATCCTAAGGAACCATAGACTCTGGCGAGATATCCAAATCGTTTTTCGAAATATTCATAAGCACTTAAACCGATGACATTGCGGTACAAAGGCACAATAAAACGAATAGAAAACAGCAAAACTACAGGAACCATAAATCCCTGAACCAGCAAAATCCAGTTTGATTTAAATCCTTCTCCCGGATAAGCCAGAAAGGTTACACTACTGATTAATGTTGCAAAAATAGACATTCCAACTGCCCAGGCAGGGATATTTCCACTGGCGGCAAAATATTGCTCTGTATTGGTGTTTTTTTTAGAAAACTTAACTCCAACCCAAAAAGTTGCAATCAGAGATAAGACGATAATCAGATAATCAATAAAATGTAACGAAGCTTGATTCATAATTTATTAAAATTAAAATTTCCAGACAGACTCAGTCCATTGATAACTTCCTGGTTTTAGGGTTAAATGCATTTCTTTTTCCTGCTCTATTCTCATTCGTATTACTCCTTGTGCTAATTCCTGTTCCGGGTAAAACTTTTTATATTCTAATTTTTCAATTATAGAATAGGCTGTCGCACCACCTTCTATCAATAATTCTTCCACTTTTACCCTGGCTAGCACTTTTTTTATTACAGTTGAAAAAATTTCCTTAATTCGAGACGGAATATTATCAACATCATCACAATCCAGAGTATCAATAGCAATAATTACTTTATCATTTTTCATTACAGCAAGAATGATTTCGTTTGCCCAGTTTTCAATCGTTTCCTGATAATCCTCTTTACAGAAAATCGTTTTTGGCATATATAAAACGCTTCCTCCGCTTTCTTTCAATTTCCTAACCACTTCTCTGCTTGGCAAATGATTGCTTCCACAAACATACAAAGCTTTTTTCCCAAACAATAATGCCGGTTTTTCTACCTCTTTTTCTTTTTTTATTTTTCCCAGAATAGCATTAAAAAAACTGGCTCCACCTGCCGGCAACATGGTATCATCCATTACATTTGCCCACCCCATCAAATCTTCATTAGTGGGTGTATTACCAATTATAAAACCTTCCTGAGGAATTTTTTGTCCCAATGAAACAGAAAACGACTGATCTTTATAATCATCGCCAATCATGTCTAAAACATTTGAAGTAGTTCCCTTATCAAATTCATCACCAAAAAAATCAGACTCCATCAATGGAATATTATTGATATAATAAATCCCGTTTACAATAGTCCTGTTCATAGAAGGATTAGCTGGAACTAACAATACTTTTTTCTTTCCGGAAATAGCTAATTGTACTTCCAGTTCGTCTCCAATTTTTCCCCTCAATAAAGAATCAGTCTTTTTATAAATAAAATCGGGACCTAATTTAAGTAATTCTTTTGTAACGTCTTTAATTTGTTTTTGAGCTTCAATTTTACATAAAGACCTCGTATTAGTTGCAATCACTAAAACATCACAGTTATAATCTTTATTCACGCAAGTATCTATCGTAACAGAAAATCCGTTGCGAAGTGCGATTCCGCCAATTTCGGCAGCACCTGTAAAATCATCTGATATAACCGCTATCATCTTCTATTGATTGTCTTGTTTATTTTTATGAAGTTTAGCTGCATATTCGATAGCAAGAACCATAGCATCCGGGCTGGCAATGCCTCTTCCTGCAATTTCCATAGCCGTACCATGATCTACCGAAGTTCTGATTATGGGTAAACCTAATGTAATATTTACACCTCTTACACTCTTCATTTGTCCTTTAGACTGATCCCAGTTGAATCCAACTGTTTTAAATGGAATATGTCCCTGATCGTGATACATCGCCACACAGCCATCATAAACTCCCCCAATAGCTTTTGGAAACAAGGTATCGGCAGGAATTGGTCCTTCTACATTAAAACCTCTTTTTAACGCTTCCTGAACTGCCGGGAGAATTTCCTGTTCTTCTTCCCAACCAAAAAGTCCTCCGTCACTGGCATGCGGATTCAAACCTGCTACTCCAATTTTAGGATTTATAACTCCTAATTTTTTACAGGCATCATCAATAAGCGAAATGGTATCCAGAATTCGGTCTTTTTTAACCAAATCGCAAGCTTGTCGCAATGAAACATGCGTTGAAACGTGAATCACTCTTAAATTTTCTTCTACCAATAACATTCCGTATTTTTTGGTATCGGTATAATGTGCATAGATTTCGGTATGCCCGGCAAAAACGTGTCCTGCTTTTTGGATGGATTCTTTATTGATTGGTCCTGTAACGGTTCCGTCAATTTCTCCGGCTAAGGCCAATTCGATATTTTTAACTACCGTCCTAAAAGCCACGTCTCCGGCTTCAGCTGTGATTTCGCCCATTTTTAAATCGGCGATATTCATATAATTCAAATCAAAAACATCCGCTATACCTTTTTCGAATTTGGCGTCGGCAATTTTTGATATTCTGTTTATTTTTAAATCCAAACCACAAAAAGCAATCGCCTGTTCAAAAACATCAGCTTCACCTACTAAAACGGGGTTGCAAACTTCATAAACTTTAGAATCCAATAAAGCTTTTACAGCTACTTCAGGTCCTATACTTGCGGGATCTCCCATTGTTATCCCTAATACTGGCTTTCTATTCTCCATTATTCAATACTGTTTAAGCTTTTTAAATCGTTCCCGTAGTGGTTTATTTTTTCTGTGGCTATCTTTTCTTCTTCTTCATTCAGGTTTATCATTGGCAGCAAAACTTCTTTTGAACATAGATTATATTTAGCCAATAAAAACTTCAAAATCGGTATAGCATTGCACAAAATCTGGTTTTCCTGATACACTTTAGAAATAGCATCGCTTTTTTCCTGTGCTTTTTGTGCTGCTTCATTATTTCCTGAAAGAACACTTTCGTAAATAATGCTGTACAATTGCGGGGTTAGGTTTCCTGTACTTGGTACTAAACCATCCGCTCCAAGCAACATTCCTTCATATGATTTAGCTGCCCAGCCTAACAGATAAGAGAAATCTTCGCGATCTTTCCAAAGTCCGATGGCTTTTTCCATACGTTCTTCGCCTCTTTCTGACTCTTTGTAACCTACAATGTTTGGGTGCTCACTCAAAACATCTGCAGTTTCTAAATCAATAGACATATTAGTAGTCATAGGCATATTATACACAATTAGCGGCAAGGAAACAGCCGAGGCTAACTGCTGATAATAATTTAAAATATGATTTTGATTTAACGGATAATAATAAGGTACATGAGCGACTAAAACATCCACACCTAATGCTGTATATTGATCTGCCTGCTCTAGTGATTCCTGAAAAGAATTCCCTGAAATCCCGGCATATATCATTGCTTTTCCTTTAGCAACTTCAACTGTTTTTTTTACTAATGCTACTTTATTTTCGAAAGTAACTGAACTGGATTCCCCGGTAGTTCCTAAAACAAAAGGTTGGCATCCGCCCTGAATTAAGTGATTAACTAAAGTACTTACGGCATCCAGATCAATATTCTTATCTGCGCGCAATGGCGTTACCATTGGCACAACTACTCCACTATATTTTTTACTCTTTTTCATTCTTTATTTTACTAAAAAGCAGCTTTGTAAATGGCTATTGCATCATCAACCGCAATTTCTCTAATATTATTTTTTAATAATCGTTGTACTTTAACAGCTCCTTCGGCTAATTGAGGAATCGATTCTTCTTTAACTCCTGCCTCGCTCAAAGTTAACGGCAGACCACAATCTATAATTAATTGCTTCATGATTTTTACTCCTTCTAAGGCTGTTTCCTTTGAAGAAGCTTTTCTTTCGGCTCCTAAAACCTCCGCAATTCTTTCATATTTACTACAATCAGCTTCTATGTTATATTCCATTACATACGGCAATAACAAAGCATTCGATAATCCGTGCGGAATATGATATTCTACTCCTAATGGATATGACAAAGCGTGTACAGCAGCCGTGTTTACAGGACCAAGACACATTCCTCCATACATACTTCCTAAAGCAACCTGTGTTCTGGCTTCTAAGTCTGTTCCATCGTCACAGGCTCTTTTCAGATATTTTGCAATAAGTCTGACACCTTCCAAAGCATACAAATCCACAAAGGGATGTGCAAATTTATTGGTATATGCTTCTAAACAATGCGTTAAGGCATCAATTCCTGTTGCAGCTGTTATTTTTTTAGGCAATAAAACTGTCAATACAGGATCGATATAAGCTGCGTCGGGAACTAAATACGGACTAATAACACCTACTTTTTCTCCTTGATTGTTTACAAAAATAGCGTTAGGTGAAACTTCACTTCCTGTTCCGGAAGTTGTAGGAATACAAGCGACATAAGTTTGTCTTTCCTTTAGATTTCCATTTCCTTTAACTTCTTCTAAGGTTTGAGAATTCTTCAATTGTGCTGCTACTAATTTAGCAACATCCAATACACTTCCTCCACCGATACCTACCACGCTGTCAGCATCAAAATCTTTCGCTTTTAGCAGAATTTTGTCAAAATCATCAAATGTGGGTTCCCCAACAATACTTTCATCTACATAAACATCAACTCCGTGTGCTTGTAATTGCTGTATAAAAGGAGCCAGAGTGTTATTAAGTTCTGCTATACTTAACAGAAACATTTTTTTAAAGCCCTTTTCAACAAAATCACTAACAAACCGCTGCATACTTCCCTCCCCGAAAACAACGCGATTA
Source organism: Flavobacterium plantiphilum (assembly GCF_046000495.1). NCBI lineage: Bacteria > Pseudomonadati > Bacteroidota > Flavobacteriia > Flavobacteriales > Flavobacteriaceae > Flavobacterium > Flavobacterium plantiphilum. The sequence continues at coordinate 147,603 of NZ_JBELQA010000005.1, read as the reverse complement.
GGATTTAAAATTACAATTTCTTTCATTCTTTCTTTTTTAACGCACTCCATTCTCAACACTGTAAAATCCTTTATCATTAAAAATGTAAACGTTTACATTTTTAATGATAAAAAAACTACTCCAATCGAGTAGTTGACTTTCTTAGTATTAATTCTGTTTTTAATATAATATTTTCTTTGTTTTTTTCAGGATTCAAAATTCTTTCATAAATCATTTCAGCAGCCTTTCTTCCCATATTAAAACCCGGCTGACGGACCGCTGATAACGGCGGATTTAATGAAATAGACCATGGCATATCATCAAAACCGATTATTGAAATTTCTTCCGGTATCTTAATTTTATTTGCATGAATAGCCTCTAAAGCTCCCAAAGTCAACAAATTATTTCCGGAAAAAATAGCTGTAGGTCTTTCTTTTAATTCTAAAATCTTATTCGCAATTTCAAATCCACTTTTATAATCGGTGTCTCTGGAAAAAATTAATTTTTCGTCAAAAGCTACTCCATAATCACTTAAGGCTCTTTTATACCCGGCCAGACGCTCTATATAAGTAGGAATTTTAAAATTTCCCGAAATAAATGCTATTTTTCTATGACCAATGCTTAACAAATGATCAATTGCATTAAAAGCACCTTGTTCATTATCCACTTTTACTACATCAACATCAATCTCCGTTAGCCCCCTGTCAATACAAACTACAGGAATATTCTTCTTCACCAGATTCTCAACTCCTTTATCTTTTCCGTGAATAGGAGCCACTATAAGACCGTCAATATTTTCAGACTGAAGAATATCCAAATACAACTTTTCTTTCTTTTCATCCTGTCCAAAATTACCTATCATAACTGCAAAATTGTTCTGATATGCATAATCTTCAACACCTCTGACAACATCTACAAAAAAAGGATTTTGGATATCGGGAATAACCAAACCTAACAATTTAGTTTTGTTATTGGTACTTCTTAAACGTTGTGCCACCCGATTAGGCTTGTATTCTAAGGCCTCAATGGAAGCCATAACTTTAAGCATAGTAGCTTTGCTTACCTTAGGATCATTGTTGATTACCCTAGATACTGTGGCTATAGAAACCTTAGAATGCTTTGCTACTGACTTTAAATTTGACACAATGTAAACGTTTACATGACAAATATGTAAATTTTAATCTTAAAAAACAAATTTTATAAACTTTTGTTTTTTTATTATCTTAAAAGAATAATAAAACTTCTGATTAACATCTAAAAACCCTAATCAACTCAGCAATTCCTTTTGAATATTCTTCGTTAAACTACTAAAAACCAAACCGTAAGAATGATCTATCATTTCTTTTAAAAATGAATCCGAAACATCGGTATTGATAGCCACTGTATTCCAGTGCTTTTTATTCATATGAAAACCGGGTTCAACCGCTTCAAACTGCAATCTCCACTCGACAGCAACCTCAGGATCACATTTCAAATTAACTGACGGCTGCCCTGACTCCCATTGTTTTAACGACGAAAGGGCAAACATCTTTCCTCCCACCTTAAAAACCAAAGTATCCTGATCAAAAGGAAAATGCTCCGTAACCCCTTTTTTGGAAAGACAATATTCATAAAAATCTTCTAAGTTCATAGTATTATTTTTTCCATTAATTTCTCCGGATGTGCTAATAATTTAAATCCAAATTTCTCATATAAAAAATGAGCATCCGTAGTAGCTAATCGCCAGATTTTTATGTTTTGCAATTCCGGTTCGTTCATCATAGCATCTATTAAAAGTGACGAATAGCCATTTCCCCTATGTTTTTCATCAATAAAAACATCCATCAAATAAGCAAAAACCACATAATCGGTAATTACTCTGGCAAAACCAATTTGTTGGTCATCCAAATAAATTCCGAAACAAAAAGAATGCTCAATTGTCGTTTGCACTTCTTCAATAGTACGACCTGCTGCCCAATAAATATCCTTCAAAAAATCATGAATAAAAGGAATATCTAATTTATTTTTATCGGTACAAACGGTAATCATATTTTGTATAAAACAGGTTTACTAGGACTGGCATCATTTTCAAAAGAAGCGATTTGCAAATTCAACAAATAACTTCCGTCTTGCACCTCATCAGGTACAAAAATCATTTCCGTAATAGTACAATTCAATCGGGCATCAACATTCAGATTATCCACATCTTTCACATTCCAAAATGCTTTATGCGCCAATAATTTTCCTTCGTCATGCTCTTTGTCCACACTGGGTAAATCAATCAAAAGATGTTGAATTCCGCTTTCGCGAATGAAAACCGCTGCTTCTTCAGACAAATAAGGCGGATTGCTATTGGAATAATTTTTATGTTTTTTAAGTCCAGAATTGGGTAAGGTTCGAATAATCAATGCTTCAGGCGTTTTCCTTTTCAAAAGATACTCAAGCTGATTTTTAGCAATTACCAAATCATCTCCGTGAATTTCCGGTTGTACAGAAATCAATTCACCAAAAAAGAAAAACGTTTTCAAACATTGATTGATACTAAAAAAATCTTTAGTAATATGACCCAAACACTCGGTATGTGTACCGTGAGCATGCGGATTAAAGAAGATATTATTAAAGTTGGTCGAAGCACCATCTTTCACACTTCCAATCCATTCTCCAAAAAAAACAGGTTTTATTTCCGGTTTATCCAGATACCAGGCAATAGGGTTCTCATCCGTATTCGTTAACGGAATGGAAATATCAATAGGTTTTGATAAATCGACTTCGAAATTGCTAATTTTTGCTAACATTTATGCTGAATTTATTTCAGCATCTCTTATGAGATACATTTATAAACTCAAATATAAATCTTTTAATTCTGGATTTACTAATTTTATCAAATTCAATTTCCAGTCTTTATGCCAGTTTTTTAATTATTTTTCTCTTTTGAAAGCATCTGAATAATCATCAAACTCTTCAAAATAAACCAATATTATTTCGTCAAAATATACACATATCCTTTTTCCATAATCATAGTATTAAAATGCTAAGATCCTGAAATTAATTCAGGATAAACAAATCACTTGCAATCCCATCCGTCAAAAACTTTCCTTTTGAAGTAGGTCTCAAAATATCATTTTCAATAAAAAGCAACTCATCATTCAGGAATTTTTGGGATTGTTTTACCAAATAATCCAAATAATCTTGTCCAAATTCATTCTGAATTCTGTCTAATGAAACACCCCAAATCGTTCGCAATCCCGTCATAATATATTCGTTATAACGGTCTTCCATTGTTAACTTTTCGGTTTCATTGGGCAATTGATTTTCCAAAATAGATTTAATATAAAGCGAATTATTTGCAATATTCCAACTTCTGGAAATCCCATCGTAACTATGTGCCGAAGGACCAATTCCGATGTATTTTTTACCCAACCAATAGGCCGAATTGTTCTTTGAAAAATAATCCGGCTTGCCAAAATTGGACAATTCATAATGTACAAATCCGTTTCGCTCTAATGTTTCTACCAGAATCATGAAATGTTCCGAAGCTACTTCGTCTTTTGGTTCATCAATTTTACCGTTTTTAATCAGTTTATTCAAGGCCGTTTTAGGTTCTACTGTCAAAGCATAACTAGAAATGTGTGGAATTCCAAAACCCAAAGCTGTTGCTATATTTTGCAACCATTTTTCGTTACTCATTCCCGGAATTCCATAAATCAAATCCAGGGAAATATTGTCAAAATATTTTGTAGCTAATTCCAAACTTTTTTTGGCTTCCTCCGAGTTATGCGCACGATTCATCATTTGCAAATCATCTTCAAAAAAGGATTGGATTCCAATAGAAAGACGATTAATTCCTATTTGTTTTATCGCAATTAAATATTCTTCGGACAAATCATCCGGGTTGGCTTCTAATGTTATTTCAGGATTATCGCAAAAAGTATAATTCTCATAAATCGAATCCATCAGCAATCTCAAATCTTCAATTTGCAACCTGCTTGGCGTTCCTCCTCCAAAATAAATGGTTTCAATAAGCTCATCTTTGTCACTTCGAGCGCAGTCGAGAAGCTCACTTTTCCGCATTTGAATTTCTTTAGCTAAAGCCAAAACCATTTCATTCTTCTTTTTCATCGAAGTCGAAAAATGAAAATCACAATAATGACAAGCCTGTTTGCAAAAAGGGATATGGATGTAGATTCCGCTCATTTTATAGTAGTCAGTGGTCTGTAATCAGTTCTGCAAACAGAACAGCAAATACCGAACACTATTTTTTAATTCGTTCTTCGTTTTGTTTTACAAAAGCATCCCAACCAGAATAGCTTTTGCCAGCTACCACTTTTCCGGAATTGAAAAAGTGACAAACTGCAGCAGCTAAACCATCGGTGGAATCCAGATTTTTAGGTAACTCTTTCAGTCCTAAAAGCTGTTGCAGCATTTTAGCCACCTGTTCTTTACTGGCGTTTCCATTTCCGGTAATCGCCATTTTTATCTTCTTCGGTTCGTATTCTGTAATGGGAATCCCTCTCGAAAGTCCTGCTGCCATAGCCACACCTTGTGCACGACCTAATTTCAGCATCGATTGTACATTTTTACCAAAGAAAGGAGCTTCAATAGCAATTTCGTCCGGACAATGGGTTTCAATTAACTCGATGGTACGCTCAAATATGATTTTTAGTTTTTGATAATGATTGTCATATTTAGATAATTGTAATTCGTTAAGCTGAACGAATTCCATTTTTTTATTGATCACACGTATCAAACCGAAACCCATAATGGTTGTTCCGGGGTCAATTCCTAATATGATGCGTTCGTTAGCCAAAAGATTTATTTAAAGATTAAAGAACAAAAATTAAAGTTTTCGTTTCTTTGCAACAATGATTTCAATTCCTCACAAAACTAAGCAATTCCTCGTACTTCTAATCAAAATTCTGATTGTAGGTGGCGCCTTTTATTTTATTTACAACCAACTGGCGAATAACGACCAACTGGACTGGCAAAAATTCATCATTTTATTCAAAAAAAATCAATCGGTTTCAGGGATTCTTTTTATTCTGTCACTGAGTGTTTTGAATCGCTATTTTGAAATTCTAAAATGGCAAAATCTGGCACAGTACATTCGTAAAATTTCAGTATCCGAATCCACTCAGCAAGTGCTGGCAGCCTTAACAGCGGGATTATTTACACCAAACGGAGTAGGCGAATATGCCGGAAAAGCATTGTTTTTCAAAAAATCAGAAGCTAAAAAAGTGGTTTTCCTAAACCTAATTTGCAACGGAATCCAAATGGTTTTAACCGTGATTTTTGGATTATTTGGTTTACTGTATTTTAATTCTCTTTTTAATGTGATTACTCCAAGAACTGTTTTGCTACTTTTTGGAATATTGCTTGCTGTTATCGCTTTTCTTTTTTCGATAAAAAAAATAACAATTAAAGGCTATTCGATAGAAAAACTCATTCATAAAATCAAAGAAATTCCCAAAAACATTCATCAAAAAAATATCCTTTTAGGGACTTGCCGCTATCTTGTTTTTTCACATCAATACTATTTCCTGTTTTTAGCTTTTGATGTTCATTTGCCTTATCTCACGCTTATAGCGACCGTTGCCAGTGTTTACTTTTTAGCTTCCTCTTTACCTACTTTCCAGTTTTTAGACTTTGCCGTAAAAGGAAGTGTTGCCATTTATTTCTTTGGAATTTTAGGCGTAAACGAATGGATTGTGGTTTTCATTTCCACCTTGATGTGGTTTCTTAATGTCGTTATTCCTGTTATTATTGGGAGTTATTATGTGTTGAATTTCAAATCCGAAAAAATTGCATGATGTTTCTGCTAACCATCATATTGAGCGTATATGTAGCGAGCATTTTGCTTTTAATTTATGGGTTTACCAAAGTAAAAAACTATGATACTATTAGTTTAAAACCAAAGACCACTTTTACAATTGTAGTTCCTTTCCGGAATGAGGCAGAGAATTTACCTATTCTTTTAGAAAGTATTTCGAGAATGAATTATCCAATGGATTTGTTTGAAGTGGTTTTAGTAGATGACGATTCAGATTTCAGATTTCAGCTTTCAGACTTCAAATTTCAGATTTCCATAATCGACAATATTCGACTTTCCAATTCTCCTAAAAAAGATGCAATAACCACAGCCATAAAACAAATAAATACCGAATGGATTATTACCACCGATGCGGATTGTGTAGTTCCCAAAAACTGGCTTTTAAGTTTAGATAATTACATACAAACGCATCAAGTTGCTATGATTGCTGGAGCGGTGACTTATGAATGCAATAATTCTTTTTTACATCATTTTCAGCAACTAGACTTAGCTAGTCTGCAAGGAGCAACTATTGGCAGTTTCGGGATAGGAAAAGCTTTTATGTGTAATGGAGCTAATTTTGCTTACACCAAATCACTATTTGAAGTACTTAATGGTTTTGAAGGAAACAACAACATTGCCAGCGGCGACGATGTTTTTCTGCTTCAAAAAGCTATTAAACAATTTCCGGAAAAAGTGCATTATCTAAAATCTGAAAATAACATTGTTAGCACAAAACCTTTGGATGATTGGAAATCTTTATTTTACCAAAGAATCCGTTGGGCTTCTAAAACGAGTTCATATCAGAGTAATTTCGGAATTACTTTAGGATTAGTTGTATTTATAGGGAATTTTATTTTGGTTTTGAGTTATGCGTTATGGGTTGCGGATTTTATTCCATTTCTTAATATTTTTATATTATTCTGTTTAAAATTTACTATTGATAGTATTTTGATTTATAAAACCCATCAATTTTTAACCCAAAAGAAAATGCACTATTTGGTTTTAAGCAGTTTGTTGTATCCTTTTTTTAGTGCTGGAGTCGCTTTGTACTCCTTATTTGGAAAATACGAATGGAAAGGAAGACGGTTTTAGCCCTGATGGGAACGGCATCCTTTTATGCCGGTGTTCGGTATAAAAGATACAGTGGACAGCAGGAATAGCTTCTAAAACAACTATTCTACTTTAATAATAACAGGAAGAATAAATTGGGTTTTTACAGGAATCCCTTGTTTGATAGCCGGATTTACTTTAGGAAAATCAACCAATCGGGCATGCAAAATACTGTCAATTTTTATCGTGTCATAAGCAGCAGAATCTTTAGGAAACTGTGGTTCAAATTGCATTCTGGAATCCGGAAAAACAGTTACTTTGACTTCAATTGTATCCAATTCAGGATACAAAACAGACAGGGTGTCTACTTGTAATTTTTCCTGTATTAATTGGGTCAAATATTCAAAAAAACATTGTTTGCGTTGTATTTTATCTTCTAATTTATCGCAATCTGTAAAAGAAGGGTACTCATCTACTTCTTTCCAGTTAATGGCTTTCAGTTCTTTTTGTAATAATTCTTTTTCTGACGGCACTTGCTTCTCGAAGTATTGACAGGAAGCGATTAGAATAAAAAGTAAAAAAAAGTAATAATGCTTCAAGGTTTAGAATTTGAATTGGAACAATATTTTATAAAAATACAATTATTTTTTTTGAGATGCTTTGGAAAGCAAATAATCTTTAACTTTCTGTAATTTTATTTTTTTCAAAATTACTAAAAATTAATTTATGGATATTTTTCTACTAATATTAGGTTTAGCATGTATGTTTATTGGAATATTAGGCAGCTTTTTACCGGTGCTGCCAGGTATCAGCATCAGCTGGCTGGGAATTGCACTGCTTTATTTTACAAGTGCAATCCCGGTTAACTACTGGGTTTTAGGAATAAGCCTTCTGGTTGTAATTCTTTTTTCGATTGCTAATTATGTTTTACCTGCCAAAGGGACTAAGCGATTTGGCGGTAGTAAGGCAGGAATTTGGGGAACAAATATTGGACTTGTTGTTGGCTTATTAACTCCTATTCCGTTAGGATTTATAATTGGTCCGTTTTTAGGAGCATTGATTGGTGAGCTCTTTTTTGATTCAAAAAATACACAACAGGCACTAAGAGCTGCAACCGGATCTGTTTTAGCTATTTTAGCCTCAGGTTTTATTCAGTTTATGTTGTGCGTGATTTACTTTGGAATATTTATTTCCATTGTCTGGCGCTATAAAGAGATTCTTTTCTGACTAAAAATTTCAGCTGTAAAAAAGCCTTTCCGTTAAGAAAGGCTTTTTGCAAATTTATCTCGTTCTTAAAACGAGAGAACAGCTAATTAATAACAAAAAAAAAAGCGATTCATTTCTGAATCGCTTTTAACAATTTTTAGCGGTCTGGACGGGACTCGAACCCGTCTCGTCCCAAAGACGAGATGACAAGCATATCTTCTAACCTTGTATTAATTTTTGGATTGATGTTCTATTTAATTTTTTTAGTCGCTTTTCTTCAATTAAAGCTAGTTGTTTGGTTTCATATTCGTTTATGTAAACTAATGTCCAGTCATTAGCCCTCGATGTAAATTCACTTTTGCCTAATAAATGCGATTCTAATCTTCCTTTAACATTGGAAGTAAAACCTTTGTAGTAAACATCAAGACTTGCGGAGTATAAAATATAGACATAAAACATAATGCAATATAATAAAAAAAGCCTTTCCGTTAAGAAAGGCTTTTTGCAAATGCGGTCTGGACGGGACTCGAACCCGCGACCCCATGCGTGACAGGCATGTATTCTAACCAACTGAACTACCAAACCTCTGCTTTATTGCGAGTGCAAATATACAATATAATTTTATTTAAAAACAAGTGAGAAATAAAAAGAATACAAATATTTTTTTCATCACTAAATCCTAAGAAAAATGCTTAAAAGTCTTTAAAACAAAAAGGCTCCGACCCCGTCTCGTCCCAAAAGACGAGATGACAGGCATGCTTTATACCAATTATAAATAATTTGATTTTATTAAAAAAAGGAGGGATTAAAAGGGATCAAGTATAAAAGTATTTTAGAACAAAAATTCCTTTAAATCAAAAAAGCCATTCACAATTAAGTGAAAAGCTTTTCATTGGTCTAACTACTAAACCGCGGTTAGCGTTACAAAGGCTAACCAAACAACACAACTAGCTTTAAATACCGTATAGTGGAAAAAAAAGCCTTTCTGTTACGAAAGGCTTTCCCAATATTGCGGTCTGGACGGGACTCGAACCCGCGACCCCATGCGTGACAGGCATGTATTCTAACCAACTGAACTACCAAACCTCTGCTTTATTGCGGTGGCAAAGATACAATAGATTTCTGTTTACACAAGTGTTTTTATTAAAAATAATAATATTTTTTTTCACCCATTACCCAAAGTTATGTTTTTCAGTTAAATAGGTTAATATTATTTTTTCAAAATCCTCTCCTACATTTGCAGGAACGTACTTAATTTTGTTTTGAGCACAACTCATAGCAAGTTTTTTAAAGTATAATGCTACTTGTTGTTCATATGCTGACTTAACATTTTCGGCAAAAACTGAAATTTCATCCCCTGTTTCAACATCAATAAATTTTCGGGGCGCATTGTCAAAATCAAAACTGAATTCTGTCTTCCCGTCAAAAACATGAAACAAAATTACTTTATGTTTGTTGTGTTTTAAATGCTGCAAAGCACTTAACAACTTATCCTCATCCGCTGTTTGAAACATATCTGTAAACAGAATAATCATCGAACGACGATGCATTTTCTCTGCTATCTGATGCAAATAAGTAATTGTATCAGTACTTTTTTTGACAACTGATTCTTTTAAAACATTTTCAAGTGCATTTAAAATCATCCGATGATGCCTGTCACTTCCCTTTTCAGGAGCATAATATTCGTAAGTATCCGAAAAAACACTTAGGCCTACTGCATCTCTTTGTTTCTTTAAAAGATTCATCAAAACAGCTGAAGCCAAAACCGAAAACCCTATTTTAGTTTCATAAAAATGCTGACTCCCTTTTAATTTGGGAAAATGCATGGAAGAGGAGTTATCGATGATAATATGACAACGCAGGTTAGTTTCTTCCTCAAATTGTTTGGTATACAATCGATCTGTTTTTGCAAAAAGCTTCCAGTCAATATGCTTGGTGCTTTCGCCCACATTATAAACTTTATGTTCTGCAAACTCAGCTGAAAATCCGTGAAACGGACTCTTATGCATACCCGAAATAAAACCTTCCACAACCTGATTAGCCAACAATTCTAAATGTTGAAAACTGGATATTTTTTCTATTTGTGATTCTATCTTCATCTCTCAAATGTATTAAAAAGATAATAGATAACAGAGAAAAGATGACAGATTCTCTAAACTCTTCCAAACAAAAAAAAGGCTTGACTTTCGTCAAACCTTTTTCTCATATAAATTATAATCTTACGATTACAACAAAGCGTCTAAACTATCTGCGTAAGTTTGTTTCGGAGCAACTCCTACTTGTTTCCCTACGACTTCTCCGTTATGAAAAACCAATACTGTAGGTATGTTTCTCACTCCGTATTTTGCAGCAAATTCCTGGTTTGCATCAACATCAACTTTCCCTACCACAACTTTTCCGTCGTATTCAGTACTCAATTCGTCAATGATTGGACCAACCATTCTACATGGTCCACACCATGCTGCCCAAAAATCTACCATTACAGGTTTATCTGATTTTAAAACTACTTCTTCAAAAGTAGCGTCTGTTATTGCTAATGCCATATTTCTTTATTTAAAGTTTATAAATCTAACGTCTAATTCCTTAAACACTATGCAAATTTAGAAATTAAAAACCAACAAAACACCATTCCAAAATTAGTTTTGGCTATTAATGTATTGTTAATTATTATTAGCAGCTATTCCTGCTGTTCACTATATCTTTCCGGCCGAACCCCGGCCAGAAAGGATGCCGTTTCCATCAGGGCTAGGATTTAGCGGTTTAATTCAACTTAAAATTTACCTGCATTTTCTCTAATTCCTGCAACAATTCATTAGATATTTTAATTTTCAACCTTCGGCTTGGCATACTTAATTTGGTTACAACCTTTACTTCTTCAACCTCAGTAACCTGAACGGCTTTATTTTCGGAAATATCCGAAACCTCCATATCTTCACTTTCATCTTCAAAAACAACTTCTTCGTTTTCCTCAGCACTGGTGGTTTCAATCAGTTTTTTGATTTTCTCTATTTCCATCACCTCAAAAGTCACCTGATTATCTCCTTTATTTTCACTAAAAAGACGGCTTAGTTTATGAATAAATTCCGGTTGCAAATCCTTAATATTGAGCAATACAATTAATTTTTTAGCCAGAGCCTCTAACACATCCTGCAATTGTTTTATCTCGACAAATTGAATTCTCGGATCTCCTTTTTTTCCTGTATCCTGATTCATCCAGCCTTCCTTGACCGTTAGTTTTATAAATGTAAAATTGTTCTGAATTAAGAAATGACGAAATTTTAAATATTCTTCACCAAAAATCCTAAACTCATAACTCTCATCATAACCTTCCAGTGAAAACATCCCCCAACCCTTACCATTTTTAGCCACTCGATGCTGGACATCATTAATGATTCCGCCAAAAGTGAGTGTTTTACCCACATAAGCTTCTAAGTTTTTAAGCGCTTCCAGCTTCGCATTACAAAAATATTTCATCTCAAATCTAAAATCATCCAGCGGATGACCGGAGATATAAATCCCAACCACCTCCTTCTCTTTAGCCAGTTTTTCCATCGTACTCCAGTCTTCACAAGGCGGAACAACAGGCTCGGCAATTTGCACTTCACTGGTTTCACCAAACAAACTCACCTGAGACGAATTTTCATTTTCCTGAAACTTAGAACCGTACCGGATTGCTTTCTCATAAAAAGTCACCCCGTCACCTTCATCATGAAAATATTGGGCTCTGGTAGTTCCTTCAAAAGCATCAAAACCACCGGCTAAAGCCAGATTTTCAATCGCTTTCTTATTGGCTGCACGCAAATCTATTCGTTTAGCCAAATCAAAAATTGATTTGTATTTGCCGTTTTTTCTGTTCTCCACTATCGTTTCCACCGCTCCGGCTCCTACTCCTTTAATCGCTCCCATTCCAAAACGAACCGCATAATCATCATTTACAGTAAATTTATAATAGGATTCATTCACGCATGGTCCTAAAACCTGCAAGCCCATTCGTTTACATTCTTCCATAAAAAAGGAAACCTGCTTGATATCATTCATATTATTTGAAAGTACCGCTGCCATATATTCTGCCGGATAATGAGCTTTTAAATAAGCTGTTTGATATGCAATCCAGGCATAACAGGTAGAGTGCGATTTATTAAAAGCATAACTCGCAAAAGCTTCCCAGTCTTTCCAGATTTTCTCCAGAATTTTGGCATCATGCCCTTTTTCAGAAGCCTGTTCAACGAATTTAGGCTTCATTTTATCCAGTACATCCTTCTGTTTTTTACCCATGGCCTTACGCAATACGTCGGCTTCACCTTTAGTAAATCCGGCTAACGATTGGGACAAAAGCATTACCTGCTCCTGGTACACCGTAATTCCGTAAGTTTCTCCTAAATATTCTTCGCAGGCATCAAGATCGTATTTAATTTCCTCTTCTCCGTTTTTTCTTCTGACAAAAGAAGGAATATATTCTAAAGGTCCCGGTCGGTACAAAGCATTCATCGCAATCAAATCCCCAAAAACTGTTGGTTTTAGGTCCTTCATGTATTTTTGCATTCCGGGTGATTCGTATTGGAATATACCGACTGTTTCTCCTCTTTGGAAAAGCGCATAAGTTGCTTCATCATCAATCGGGAAGTTGTCCGGATTTAATTCAATTCCTGTTCTATACTTAACCAGTTTTACAGTATCTTTTATCAAAGTTAGGGTCTTCAGACCCAGAAAGTCCATTTTCAGTAATCCAGCACTTTCCGCAACCGAGTTATCAAACTGGGTAACATATAAATCGGAATCTTTAGCTGTAGTTACCGGAACATAATTGGTAATATCCGAAGGCGTGATAATAACTCCACAGGCATGAATACCCGTATTTCGCATCGAACCTTCCAAAATCTTCGCCTGCTGAATCGTCTCTCCAGCCAAATCATCTTCATTGGCAATTCCGATTAATTGTTTTACAAGTTCAAATTCATCGGCACCTTTTAATGCTTTTTTAACCTCATCTTCTGATTCAGAAAGGAAACGAGCCAGATTCCACTTACCCGGCATCATAGCCGGAATCAATTTGGCAATTCTATCCGCTTCAAAAAGTGGTAAATCCAGCACACGTGCCGTATCACGAATAGCTGATTTGGTTGCCATTTTACCATAAGTGATAATCTGCGCCACCTGATTGGCCCCGTATTTTTTAATTACATAATCCATTACACGACCACGACCTTCATCATCAAAATCAATATCGATATCGGGCATGGACACACGATCCGGATTCAGGAAACGCTCAAAAAGCAAATCATACTTAATAGGGTCAATATTTGTAATTCCGAGACAATAAGCAACCGCCGAACCCGCTGCCGATCCACGACCCGGACCTACCGAAACATCCATTTTTCGAGCTTCGGCAATGAAATCCTGTACAATCAGGAAATAACCCGGATAACCCGAATTGGAAATTGTAAGTAATTCAAAATCCAATCGTTCCTGAATATCGGGAGTAATATCGCCATAGCGTCTTTTAGCTCCTTCCATGGTTAAATGCCTCAAATAAGCATTTTCTCCTCGTACACCATTATCTTTTTCATCTTCAGGATCCACAAACTCCTGAGGAATATCATATTTAGGAAGCAATACATCCCGGTAAAGAGAGTAAATTTCGACCTTATCCACAATATCCTGAATATTAATTACAGCCTCAGGTAAATCGGCAAAGAGATTTTTCATCTCATCACCCGACTTATAATAATATTCCTGATTAGGCAAACCGTAGCGATAACCACGTCCACGACCAATTGGCGTTGCTTGTTTTTCACCATCTTTTACACACAATAAAATATCGTGCGCATTAGCATCCTCTTTATTTAAATAATAGGTATTATTAGTTGCAATTAACTTTACGTCATGTTTTTTAGCAAATTCAATCAAGGTTTTATTCACCCTGTTTTCATCTTCCTGATTGTGGCGCATGATTTCAAGATAGAAATCATCTCCAAACTGTTCTTTCCACCAAATTAAAGCTTCTTCGGCTTGGTTTTCTCCAATATTCAGAATTTTACTCGGAATCTCTCCGTATAAATTCCCCGACAAAACCATGATGTCTTCCTTGTACTTTTCAACTACGACTCTATCAATTCGAGGAACGTAATAAAAACCATCTACATAAGCAATGGATGCCATTTTAGCCAAATTATGGTAGCCTTTTTTATTTTTTGCCAACAAAACCACTTGATATCCATTATCTTTTTTGGACTTATCGGTATGGTTTTCACAAATATTAAACTCGCAGCCTACAATAGGTTTTATTTCAGTTTCTGTTGGCTCTTCTCCGGCTTCCACCAAAGCTTTATTTTTAGCCGAAGCTCCTTTGTTGTGATTCATCACTGCACTCACAAAATGAAAAGCCCCCATCATGTTTCCAGTATCGGTCATTGCAACGGCTGGAAAACCATTTTTAGCGGTAGCTGAAACTAACGGCCCTATTCCAATTGTGGATTGTAAAACCGAAAACTGCGTATGATTGTGCAAATGAGCAAACTTAGCCGCTGAAAAATCTCTTTTATCCGCTGCCGAAATAGTAGTTTGCGAAACGTTTTGTTGCGTTTTTTTCAGCTGCTCCCGAATTTTATCCGAAGCCGCTTTTAAATTGATATGTTTTAATCCGATGAGCTGAATCTCTTTCGGATTCTTATTTTGAAAATCCTGAAAATAAGAAGCCGGAACGTCCAGTTCTTCCTTAGTAAAAACTTCTCTTTTAATTAATTCTAAGAAACAACGCGTAGTTGCCTCCACATCGGCTGTGGCATTATGCGCTTCCGCAAAAGGAACGTTGAATAAATATTCGTGTAACTCTGTTAAAGTAGGTAACTTGAATTTTCCCCCACGACCTCCGGGCAATTTCAACAAATTAGCTGTTACCTCAGTACAGGTATCCAAAACCGGCATCGAATCCATAGGCGAATCGACTCCCATTCTGTAAAACTCCGCTCCCATAATATTAATATCAAAACCTAAGTTCTGACCCACAATAAATTTGGCTTTACCTAATGCAATATTAAATTTTTCTAAAACTTCACTCAAAGAAATCCCATCAGCTTCTGCTAATTCAGTTGAAATTCCGTGAATACGTTCGGCATCATAAGGAATATTAAATCCTTCTGGTTTGACCAAATAATCCTGATGTTCGATAAGACTTCCCATCTCATCATGCAACTGCCAGGCAATTTGTATACATCTTGGCCAGTTATCAGAATCGGTTATCGGAGCATTCCAGTTTTTTGGCAATCCGGTTGTTTCTGTATCGAATATTAAATACATAGCTGTAAATGAAGGAGTTAAAATTCTGCAATATCACAAAATAAGAATTCCAAATTTAGTTATTTTTTTAGAGGTAAATAAGGGGAAGTTATCAACAAAAAATACAAAACTAAAATTATTCAACCAGCTGATTGAATTTTTCAACCATAGCATTACCTCTTTCAGTTTTTCCGGTTTTTAGCAATGCATTACCAAATCGATAATAGTACATTGCTTCTAAATCACTGCTCAGCGCAAACAACTCTTCATACCATTTGACAGCTTTGTCCATCTGATCTTTAAAATAATAATAATCAGCTACTTTTTTCACCATAAAAGCTGATTTATACCCTTTTTCGAGTACCCGTTCATAGACATCAGCAACATTTATCAGGATAAAATCTCTGTTCTCTGCCTTCGTTTCCGTTTTAACAGGTACAGTTTCTATTTTAGCAATTTTTCCAATTACCAACGCTAGGGATTCCTGGTCTATTTCGGCATTATTCGAAATTTCAATATTTCTGCTTTCAATACTAATTTCAAGAAGACTGGTAGGCTCCCTGTTTTTATCAGAAACTGAACTCATGTTTCTTGTTTCTATATAGTAACGCCTCTTATAACTTTTATCTTTATAGACCGGAGTAATAATTCTAATATTATCAGGACCTAAATCAACCTTATTAATCAAACTTAAATCAGATACTGTATAACGGGTAGTAGTTCCGCCAAAAGTCATTTTTACAATCTCTTCCACCTTATAATACAAGACATTTTTAGTTTCAATGGTACTGTAAACAGTACGTATCTGACTAGAAATCTGAAAAGAATTCAGGATACTTACGACCATCAATGAAAATTTAGCCGTCTTTAGTAAAAATTGATAATTATGAAAGATATTCCCGAACATTTTTAAAGTTTTAAACTACAAAGATAAACCTTATGAAACACATAGCTGTTTATAATTTAACCACAAAAGAATATTAAAATGAACTACTTAATTAACTTTTATGTTTTTTTGGTTGTCGTAATATTTTATCGAAATAATTTCAGAAATAAAAAAGATAATCGACTGATTTATTTTCAAATATAAAAAACACTACAGCTAACGTCTTCCTTCTCCAAACATTAATTATTTCTACGTTTTCAGTTCTATATTTAACATTTTATTAAACATAAACAAACATTTCTTTATAAAAACCTAAAAATTCACAAAACATAATCCCGTTCAAAATTGTTACAAACACAACTTAATAAATAAAAACAGAACTAAAAAAAAACTAACCCTCTAATACCCAAGCAGGCAAAACAAAAGCCTATAATCTTATTAATAAAGTTTGGGTATCGTATATAATCAATAATATTAATTGAAAACATGATTTCATTTTTATACTTTTGCGTTCTTGTTACCACCCTCTTCAAAAACAGGGCAGTACAAAACACAGAAATACACTAAAAAAAATTAAAAAATGAGTAAGACATTATTTGACAAAGTATGGGATTCGCATGTTGTGCGTAAAATTGAAGACGGACCAGATGTGTTTTTTATTGATCGTCATTTCATCCATGAAGTTACCAGCCCGGTAGCTTTTCTGGGGCTAAAATCAAGAGGCGTTTCAGTTTTATATCCTGAACGTACATTTGCAACTGCCGATCACAATACACCTACCATTAACCAGCACTTACCTGTTGAAGATGCTTTATCTGCTAATCAATTAAAAGCTTTAGAGACAAACGCAGCTGAATACGGAATTTCTCACTGGGGGTTAGGTCATCAAAAAAATGGAATTGTACACGTGGTAGGTCCTGAAAACGGAATTACTTTACCAGGCGCTACAATTGTATGTGGAGATTCACATACTTCTACTCATGGTGCTTTTGGTGCTATTGCTTTCGGTATTGGTACTTCAGAAGTAGAAATGGTTCTTTCTACTCAATGTATCATGCAGCCAAAGCCTAAAAAAATGCGTATTAACGTAAATGGCAAACTAAGTAAAGGTGTTGGACCAAAAGACGTTGCGCTTTACATCATCTCTCAATTAACTACTTCAGGAGGTACAGGTTATTTTGTTGAGTACGCTGGAAATGTTTTTGAAGAAATGACAATGGAAGGACGTATGACCGTTTGTAACCTTTCTATCGAAATGGGTGCTCGTGGAGGTATGATTGCTCCTGACCAAAAAACATTTGATTACTTAGAAGGCAGACTACACGCTCCTAAAGGTGAAGCCTGGACGAAAGCCGTAGAATACTGGAAAACTTTAAAGACCGATGATAATGCAGTATTTGATGCTGAATTAAATATCAATGCTGAAGATATTGAACCAATGATTACTTATGGTACTAATCCTGGTATGGGAATTGGTATTTCTAAACATATTCCAGCTGCCAATCAAGTTGAAGGTGGTGAAGAAACTTATAAAAAATCATTAGCTTACATGGGCTTTGAAGAAGATGATGTAATGATTGGAAAACCAATTGATTATGTTTTCTTAGGAAGCTGTACTAATGGTCGTATTGAAGATTTCAGAGCTTTTGCTGAAATTGTAAAAGGCCGTAAAAAAGCAGATAACGTTACGGCTTGGTTAGTTCCTGGTTCTCACGTTGTGGAAGCTCAAATTAAAGAAGAAGGAATCTTAGATATCCTTACCGAAGCCGGATTCGTATTGCGTCAACCTGGTTGTTCAGCTTGTCTAGCTATGAATGATGATAAAGTTCCTGCCGGGAAATATGCAGTAAGTACTTCTAACAGAAACTTCGAAGGTCGTCAGGGTCCAGGTTCCAGAACTTTGTTAGCTTCTCCAATTATGGCAGCAGCAGCAGCAGTTACTGGTAAATTGACTGACCCAAGAGATTTATTGTAATTGAATTTCAATAGCAATAACAATTTCAAAAAAGAATTAAAAATAAAAAGGTTTTAATTATTCATGGTTTATTTTCTTAACAGAAAATCGGAATTCTAAAATCTAAAATCTAATAAAATGGCATACGATAAATTTAATATACTTACCAGTAGTGCAGTGCCACTACCGATAGAAAACGTAGATACTGATCAAATCATTCCGGCTCGTTTCCTGAAAGCTACAAAACGTGAAGGTTTTGGAGACAACCTTTTCAGAGACTGGAGATACAATGGAGACGGAACCCCTAAAGCGGATTTCGTATTAAACAATCCAACTTACAGCGGAAAAATCCTTGTAGGCGGAAAAAACTTTGGTTCCGGTTCTTCTCGTGAGCACGCTGCCTGGGCAGTTTATGATTACGGATTCCGTGCAGTAGTTTCTTCTTTCTTTGCTGATATTTTCAAAGGAAACTGTTTAAATATTGGTGTTTTACCAGTACAGGTTTCTCCTGAATTTTCTGCAAAAATCTTTGCTGCTATCGAAGCTGATCCTAATACTGAATTAGAAATCAATTTACCGGAGCAAACAATTACATTAAAAGCTACAGGTGAAAAAGAATCTTTTGATATCAACGGATACAAAAAGAACAATATGTTAAACGGATTTGATGATATCGATTATTTACAAAATATCAAAGAAGAGATTGTAAGCTTTGCTGACAAATTGCCTTACTAAAACAAAAAATATTCTATAAAAATGCAGCTGCTAAAGCAACCTTTCCAGGATTGTGACTAGCAGCTGCTTTTAGCGTTTTATTAAAACACACCATAATAATGATTTCAACATAATGAAATCAAAACCTTTTTTAGCATCAAATTTATAATGGGAAAAAGAAAAATTGAAATAATGGATACGACACTTCGTGATGGCGAACAAACCTCAGGAGTATCATTTTCTGCTGCAGAAAAACTAACCATTGCCCAATTATTACTGGAAGAATTACATGTTGACCGTATCGAAATTGCTTCGGCTCGCGTAAGCGAAGGAGAATTTGAAGGCGTTAAAGGAATTATGACCTGGGCAGAAACCAAAGGATATGCCAATAAAATTGAAGTTTTAACATTTGTTGACAAAGGGCTTTCAATTGAATGGATGAAAAAATCAGGTGCTAAAGTTCAAAATCTTTTAACTAAAGGTTCTTTGAATCACCTTACACATCAATTAAAAAAAACTCCTGAGCAACATTTTGAAGAAATATCCGAAAGCATTGCCTTAGCTCATAAAAACGGAATTGAAACCAATGTTTATTTAGAAGACTGGAGTAACGGCATGCGTAATTCCCCGGAATATGTGTATCAATATTTAGATTTCATCAGCACTCAGCCGGTAAAAAGAATACTCCTTCCCGACACTTTAGGAGTACTTATCCCTTCGGAAACTTTTGAATTTATTTCTAAAATTACTCAGAAATATCCAGATATACATTTTGATTTTCATGCGCATAACGATTATGATTTAAGTGTAGCAAATGTAATGGAAGCACTGAAAGCAGGTATTCACGGATTACACGTTACAGTGAACGGAATGGGAGAACGCGCAGGAAATGCACCTTTAGCCAGCACCATTGCTGTAATCAACGATTTTATGCCTGAGATTGAAATTGGAGTAAAAGAAACCTCTTTATATTCAGTCAGTAAACTAGTCGAAACTTTTACAGGATACAGAATCCCGGCCAACAAACCTATTGTCGGAGATAACGTTTTTACCCAAACAGCAGGAATTCATGCGGATGGAGACAATAAAAATAATTTATATTTTAATGATTTATTGCCCGAGCGTTTTGGAAGAAAAAGAAAATATGCTTTAGGAAAGACTTCCGGAAAAGCTAATATTGAAAAAAATCTTCAGGAATTAGGATTGCAATTAAATCAGGAAGATTTAAAACTGGTTACCCAAAGAATCATCGAATTAGGTGACAAAAAAGAAACAGTTACCAAAGAAGATTTACCATATATCATTTCTGATGTTTTAGATAGCCACACTTATCAAGAAAAAATCACGGTAGAATCCTATTTATTATCTCACGCCAAAGGAATGCGCCCTTCAACAACTATTTGCCTCAAAATTGACGGACAAATTATAGAAGAACATGCTCAAGGCGATGGTCAGTTTGATGCTTTTATGAATGCTTTAGCCAAAGTATATAAAACAAAAAAAATGACTTTACCTAAACTGGTTGATTACGCAGTCAGAATCCCACCCGGAAGTAGTTCGGATGCTTTATGCGAAACCATCATCACATGGTTAAACGACGGAAAAGAATTCAAAACCAGAGGATTGGACTCGGATCAAACCGTTGCTGCTATCATTGCCACTCAAAAAATGCTTAATGTAGTAGCTGTTTAAAATAAAAAAAACAATTAAATTAATATAAATACAAAATAATGAAGTTAAATATCGCACTTTTAGCAGGGGACGGAATCGGACCGGAAGTAATTGATCAGGCAGTTAAAGTATCAGATGCAATTGCACAAAAATTTGGACATGAAATCACATGGAAACCAGCTTTAACCGGTGCCGCAGCTATTGACGCTGTAGGCGAACCTTACCCTGATGAAACACACGAAGTTTGTAAAAATGCTGATGCTGTTTTATTTGGAGCAATTGGACACCCTAAATACGATAATGATCCTTCTGCGCCTGTACGTCCGGAACAGGGATTATTAAAAATGCGTAAAAAATTAGGCCTTTTTGCTAATGTACGTCCTACATTTACTTTCCCTTCTTTATTAGATAAATCTCCATTAAAAAGAGAAAGAATCGAAGGAACTGACTTAGTTTTCTTAAGAGAATTAACAGGTGGTATTTACTTTGGTGAAAAAGGAAGAAGAGACAACGGAGATACTGCTTTTGACAACTGTGTTTACACAAGAGAAGAAGTGCAGCGTTTAGCTAAAAAGGGATTTGAATTAGCAATGACTCGTTCTAAAAAATTATGCTGCGTAGATAAAGCTAACGTATTAGAAACATCTCGTTTATGGAGAGAAACGGTTCAGGCTATGGAAAAAGATTATCCGGAAGTAACGGTTTCTTATGAATTTGTTGATGCAGTTGCTATGCGTTTGGTACAATGGCCTAACTCTTATGATGTATTGATTACTGAAAATTTATTTGGAGATATCTTAACTGATGAAGCTTCTGTAATTTCAGGATCAATGGGATTAATGCCTTCTGCATCTATGGGAGCTGAAGTATCTTTGTTTGAGCCAATTCACGGATCTTACCCACAAGCAACCGGTTTAAACATTGCTAACCCAATGGCGACTGTTTTATCTGCTGCTATGATGTTTGAAAACTTCGGATTAATGGAAGAAGGAAAAGCAATGAGAGATGCTGTTAACAAAGCTTTAGAAGCTGGAGTTGTTACTGAAGACTTAGCTAATGGCGGAAAAGCTTACGGGACTAAAGAAGTTGGAGATTGGTTAGCTGCTAATATCTAATTCACTTCACAATACAATAAAAAAGGGGACAATGTAAATTGTCCCCTTTTTTTATATAAAGAAAAAAATATTAATATCCTCCTCTGTTTCCTCCGCGAGAATCACCTCCACGGTTGTTTCCGTAACCTCCGCGAGAATCACCTCCACGGTTGTTGTTAAAACTTCTTCTTTCACCTTCTGGTTTTGGCTCAGATTTATTAACAACAATTGCACGCCCCTGAACAGTAGCTCCGTTCAATTCATCAATTGCTTTTTGAGCTTCAGCATCAACTGGCATCTCAACAAAACCAAATCCTTTACTTCTTCCAGTAAATTTATCAGTAATAATCTTAACAGAATCAACTGCTCCATAAGCCTCAAAAGACTCTCTTAAATCTGCTTCCTCAATACTGAATGGAAGGCTTCCAACAAAAATATTCATATATACTTATTTATAATAATCTCACAAATGTAGTCTTATTTTTTTATAACCCACTATAAATAAGCTTATTTATATTTTTATTTGATTTTTTAAACAAAAGAAAATCAGACAAAACACAGAAGAAAGTAAAAACCAACAAAGTAGCCTTCAATATAAATTATTGTACTGTTACCGGAACTTTATAAAATACCCCATATTGAAAGTTCAAAGTAGGCCCTGCCAAAGGATTATCAAAAGTATTTTCTAAATTAAACTTGAAAGTTCCCGAAATAGTCTTATTCACATCATCATATTCTGTTATCTCAATTTGACCATTTCCAGTATCAGAATCAGGTGAACCAAGTGAACCGGACGAAAACATAATATCTTCTTTAGTTACCGGATCAGTCATGACATAGGTCGCCGTACTTGTAGGAGTCGTGCCAATAAAATATGTTCCTACAGCCACCGAATTTGTTTTCAGAGTGATAACTTCAGTTGCCGTGTAAGCTTCAATAATCAATAAACCTCCTGAATTTACTCTGGCTGTAGTCTGAACAGCTCTCCAGAAAACATTATCTTTCACCCCCTGAAACGCCGGATTATTGAATTTCACATCTTCCTGACAGGAAATTAATGAAAAGAATACAATCAAAAACAAAAATTGTTTTTTCATAAAACAAAAAATTTACCCACAAAAATAAACTATTAAAGCTAAATTCAGTCACCTAAAAATAAAAAAAAGCAGCAAAATAAATCACTAAATAATTATATATCAAAATGATAAATTAAATATTTGCAATATAAAAAAATAATGTATCTTTGCAGCCTTAATTAATCGGGGTCGAGTACCTCAAAATTTAATCATTATAGATTATGTCAGTAAAAATTAGATTACAAAGACACGGTAAAAAAGGAAAACCTTTTTACTGGGTAGTAGCTGCAGATGCACGCTCAAAAAGAGATGGTAAATACTTAGAAAAAATTGGTACTTACAATCCAAACACTAACCCGGCAACTATCGAATTAAACCTGGATAGTGCAGTGAAATGGTTACACAATGGTGCACAACCAACTGATACTGCAAAAGCAATTCTTTCTTACAAAGGAGCTTTATTGAAACACCACCTTGACGGAGGAGTTCGTAAAGGAGCCTTAACTCAAGAGCAGGCTGATGCTAAATTAGCTACTTGGTTAGAAGCTAAAACTGGTAAAGTTGACGCTAAAAAAGATGGTTTATCAAAAGCACAGGCTGATGCTAAAGCCAAAGCTTTGAAAGCAGAACAAGAAGTAAACGCAAAACGTATTGCTGCAGCTGCTCAGGCTGAAGCTGATGCAATTGCTGCTGCAACTCCTGCTGTAGAAGAAGAAACAGAAGCTGTTGCTGAAGAAGCTGCTGCCGAAGAAAACAATGAAGAAACTCAAGCATAATTTAGCCAGCGAAAATGCGTAAAGAAGATTGTTTCTATTTAGGTAAAATCGCTAAAAAATTTAGTTTCAAAGGTGAAGTCCTCGTCTATCTTGACACAGACGAACCTGAGTTATACGAAAATCTGGAATCAGTGTTTGTTCAACAGAACAAACACCTGGTTCCTTTTTTTATTGAAAGCAGTTCACTACATAAAAATGACTTTCTAAGAGTTCATTTTGAAGACATCAACACAGAAGCAGACGCAGAAAATCTTTTAGGCAGTGAAATCTACCTTCCTTTAAACATGCTGCCCAAACTTTCCGGTAATAAATTCTATTTCCACGAAGTTATTGGCTTTGAAGTAGAAGATAAACGCTTAGGAAATGTCGGAGAAATTCAGTCTATAAACGACACTACTGCCCAGCCCCTTTTTGAAGTCTTAAAAGACGGAGCTGAAATTCTCATTCCGATGATTGATCATTTTTTAGTTAAAGTTGATCGCGACAACAAGAAAATCATCATGGATTTACCGGAAGGATTGATTGAGATGTATCTTTAAAGGGTTTAATCGGTAATTTACTTCGTCAATTCGCTTTGCTCGTGTGTTTATTCGGTTAATTCGAAAACAATCTGCAATCATAAATCGTTAATTTCCAATCTAAAATCTTATGTTTTCATTCAAACAATTTTCTGTAGAACAAGACCGTACGGCAATGAAAATCGGAACCGATGGAGTTTTACTGGGTGCCTGGACTCCCATAGAAAATTATCCGTTTAATATTTTAGACATTGGAGCCGGAACCGGAATAATTGCTTTAATGTTAGCACAACGCAGTACCGCAGAACAAATTGATGCCTTAGAAATTGATGAAGACGCCTACGAACAAGCCACAGACAATTTTGAAAATTCCCCTTGGAACGACCGATTGTTTTGTTTCCATGCCGGTTTAGACGAATTTGTCGAAGAACCCGAAGACGAATACGATTTAATAGTTTCCAATCCTCCTTTTTACAGCGAAGATTATAAATCCACTAATGAACAACGCGATTTAGCCCGCTTTCAGGACGCCATGCCTTTTGAAGATTTGGTAGAAGCCGCCGCATTATTACTTTCTGAAAACGGAATCTTCTCCGTTATTATTCCTTTTAAAGAAGAAGAAAAATTCCTGGCTCTTGCCCATGAACACGAATTACATCCCCTAAAAATCACTCACGTAAAAGGAACACCAACCTCTGAAATCAAGCGCAGTCTTTTGGCTTTTAGCCGAAATGAAGTCCCTAACTTTCCAATTGATGAATTAATCATCGAAACTGCACGTCATCAATACACTACTGAATATATTGAATTGACAAAAGATTTTTATTTGAAGATGTAAAACTACATTTTCTTTAATCAAAATTTAACTACTTAATTCATGTTTGATTAAAATCCTTTATGTAAATTTATAACACACCATTAAATCCAGTTTTCAAAAAAACTAAAAACACTTGAAGATTTAATAAGTATAAATTTTACACTAAGTCATCATGAAACCAGACTTATTCCAAGCACCGGATTATTACAACCTTGACGAATTATTGACAGACGAACACAAACTGGTACGTGATGCCGCACGCGAATGGGTCAAGCGAGAAGTTTCTCCTATCATTGAAGATTATGCCCAAAAAGCAACATTCCCTACAGAAATTATTAAAGGTCTGGCAAGCATTGGTGCTTTTGGACCTTATATTCCTCAGGAATATGGCGGAGCCGGATTAGATCAAATTTCCTATGGTTTAATCATGCAGGAAATAGAGCGTGGTGACTCCGGCATACGTTCTACAGCTTCCGTTCAATCGTCTTTGGTAATGTATCCCATTTGGAAATACGGCAGCGAAGAACAAAAATTAAAATACCTTCCCAAATTAGCTACCGGCGAATTCATGGGGTGTTTTGGTCTGACTGAACCCAATCACGGTTCCGATCCCGGGAGCATGACCACTCACTTTAAAGACAAAGACGATCATTATCTATTAAATGGAGCCAAAATGTGGATTTCCAACGCACCTTTTGCAGACATCGCCATTGTTTGGGCAAAGGATGAATCAGGAAGAATTCATGGCTTAATTGCAGAACGCGGCATGGAAGGTTTTTCTACTCCCGAAACACACAACAAATGGTCACTTCGTGCATCAGCTACCGGAGAGCTAATTTTTGATAATGTCAAAATCCCAAAAGAAAATATTTTACCCCATAAATCAGGATTAAGCGCTCCGCTGGGTTGCCTGGACTCAGCACGTTATGGTATTGCCTGGGGGGCTATTGGCGCAGCAATGGATTGTTACGACACCGCTTTACGCTATGCAAAAGAAAGAATTCAATTTGACAAGCCTATTGCAGGAATGCAACTGCAACAAAAAAAATTGGCCGAAATGATTACTGAAATCACAAAAGCACAATTACTTACCTGGCGTTTGGGCGTTTTACGAAATGAAGGCAAAGCCACTTCAGCACAAATATCGATGGCAAAAAGAAACAATGTAAATATGGCTATCGAAATTGCCCGTGAAGCGCGTCAGATTTTGGGAGCGATGGGAATAACCGGTGAGTATTCGATTATGCGCCATATGATGAATTTAGAATCAGTAGTCACTTATGAAGGAACACACGATATCCATTTATTAATTACCGGAATGGATATTACCGGAATTTCGGCATTTAAATAAACCTCCATTTTTAACATATAAAGAAAACCTATTCCGGAATAAATTCGTAAATAATATTAGATAAACATTTATTAAAGTATTGATAAAATCGATGCATAATACTTTTGATAACTGGCAGCTTTTTTATCTTTACACAAAATTATTTTACAATGAACATTCAGCATATCAACAACAGTATTGAATCCCAGAAAAGCGCTTTATTACAACATTCGCTTTATAACAAGGTAAAAACTATCGAAGACTTACACACGTTTTTAGAAAGCCATGTGTATGCTGTATGGGATTTTATGTCACTGTTAAAAGCATTACAATCCCGTCTAACCTGTACTACTACCCCGTGGTTTGCTACCAAAAATCCGGAAACACGATATTTAATCAATGAAATTGTTTTAGCAGAAGAAACGGATTTAACACTTGATGGTAAACGTCAGAGTCATTACGAGATGTATGTGGAGGCAATGGAAGCCTGTGGAGCTGACACTAATAAAATCAAAATTTTCCTGTCTGAAATTCAATCCTTACAAAACATATTTGTTGCTATTAAAAAAAGCGACTTACACCCTCAAATTAAAGCTTTTTTAGACTTCACTTTCCGTGTAATTGAGGAAGGAAAACCACATGAAATTGCAGCAGCATTCACCTTTGGAAGAGAGGATTTAATTCCGAGTATGTTTCATGCTATTTTAAAAAATTTTCAGGAACAGTTTCCGGAAACCGACCTCAGCAAATTAGTATATTACTTTGAAAGACATATCGAATTAGATGCTGACGAGCACGGACCAATGGCTATGCAAATGATTACAGAACTTTGCGAGGAAGATCCTCAAAAATGGAAAGAAGTAGAAGAAGTTTCAATTATAGCACTGGAAAAAAGGATTGATTTGTGGGATGCAATCGAAGAAATCATCACCATGAAAGTTGAAATGGCTTAATTTTCAATCCGGGATTAGAAAAAAAACGTAACTATTATTAAAATCAATTTCATTAACATGAGAACGACCTTAAAAATAATAGTTACGTTTTTTAGTTATATGCTAACAACAGCCTGTAGCAGTGAAAATCCTAATATGCAATCCAGCACTCCGCCACCAGCTATAAATAATTCTTCTTTAGAACTTCCTACACAATCCGGAACCATAAATTATCTTGCATTGGGTGATAGCTACACCATCGGTCAAAGTGTATGTACCACTTGCCGGTTTCCCGAACAATTAAAACAGTCTTTAAGAAATATTAATCTGCAAAATAATTTTTCATTAGAAATAATTGCTCAGACCGGATGGACAACAAACGACCTAATCTCAGCAATTGAATCTAAAAACCCAACAACAAAATACGATTTAGTTACTCTATTGATAGGGGTAAACAATCAATACCAGCGAAAGAATTTTAGCCTTTATGAAAAAGAATTTCCTGAATTAGTAACTAAAGCTATTAGTCTTGCCAAGGGAGACAAAACTAATGTGATTGTGATTTCTATACCTGATTATGCCTACACACCGTTTGGACAAAGCTACGGCAATCCCGCTACTATTTCAACTGAAATTGATCGTTATAATGCTTTTGCAAAATCCTATTGTGAAAGTAATGGAATTCTGTTCCTGAATATTACCGATATTAGCCGTCAAGGATTAAACAACACTAGTTTAGTAGCGAATGATGGCTTACACCCATCAGAATCTGCATATCATTTATTTACTGAGCGACTGCTTCCAAAAGCTGTTGCTGTATTAAAAAACTAAAATCGGCTGTTTCTCATTAGAAAAACAGCCGATTTTAATTTATTGGAACGATTTTTTTTAACTCTCAGGAGCCAATTCTAATTCTAAACCTTCTAAGTCTACAGTAATTGGAATTTGACAACCTAAACGACTATTTGACTTCACATAAAATGCTTCAGAAAGCATTGCTTCTTCATCTTCACCCATTTCCGGCAAACTCACATCATTTAGAACATAACACTGACAGGATGCACACATTGCCATTCCTCCGCAGGTACCTTCTACAGGTAATTCATAAGCTTTACAAAGTTCCATGACATTCATTGCCATATCAGTAGGAGCCTGTAATTCATGAACAACTCCTTCTCTATCTTTGATTTTTATTAATACATCCATTTTTACTATTTGGAATTGATTGATTTATTATATAACAGTCTTAGCAAATAATTCGTTACGGCAAAACCAGCCTTTTTTACAAGATATTTACAACAGTTTCTATTTGCGGAGCATACTTTTTAATTGTAGTTTCCACACCCGCCTTAAGCGTCATTTGATTGACACTACAATTAGTACACGCTCCTTCAAGACGCACTTTTACATGCTTATCATCTTCAATAGAAATAAGACTGATATTACCTCCGTCTGACTCTAAAAAAGGTCGGATTTCATCAAGCGCCTTTTGAACTTCAATTGTTAATTCTTCTGTTGTCATTTTCTTCTATTAAATTATTTTTTAACTGCTGAACAACCAGCCATTGTAGTAATCTTTATTGCTTCTGTAGCCGGCAGACTTTCGTTTCTTGCTACAGTTTCTTCAACCACATTTCGTGTTATATTTTCAAAAACAGTTTCGATTACCGAACCTGTTTGTAATGCTGCAGGACGACCATAATCCCCGGCTTCACGAATAGACTGAACAATCGGAACTTCTCCTAAGAAAGGAACATTTAAATCCTCAGCAAGATTTTTAGCACCTTCCTGCCCAAAAATATAATACTTATTGTTTGGCAATTCTTCAGGTGTAAAATAGGCCATGTTTTCGATAATTCCCAATACAGGTACATTGATAGCCTCCGACATAAACATCGAAACTCCTTTTTTGGCATCAGCCAAAGCGACTGCCTGCGGCGTACTCACTACAACAGCTCCGGTTACCGGAAGAGACTGCATAATCGAAAGGTGAATATCACCTGTTCCAGGCGGCAAATCAATTAACATAAAATCTAATTCGCCCCAGTCAGCATCAAAAATCATCTGATTCAAAGCTTTAGAAGCCATAGGACCTCTCCAGATTACGGCCTGACTAGGAGATGTAAAAAACCCTATTGAAAGCATCTTTATCTCATAACTCTCGATCGGCTTCATTTTTGATTTCCCATCTACCTGAATCGAAATTGGCTTTTCATTTTCAACATCAAACATAATTGGCATTGAAGGACCGTAGATATCGGCATCAAGTACACCAACACTAAATCCCATTTTAGCCAGACTTACTGCTAAATTAGCGGTAACAGTAGATTTCCCTACTCCTCCTTTTCCGGAAGCTACAGCAATGATATTTTTAATTCCGGGAATGGCTTTCCCCTTGATTTCCGGTTTTTCCGGAACTTCTACTTTTATATTGACTTTAATCCTGGCTTCAGCAGCAACAAGGTTATGAATTGTTTTTTTAATATCGTCCTCTGCACGTTTCTTAATATGCATCGCCGGGGTATTCAGCACCAAATCAACTACTACCTCATCTCCAAAAGTGATTACATTGCTAACAGCACCGCTTTCTACCATGTTTTTTCCTTCTCCGGCAATAGTAATGGTTTCTAATGCTTTAAGAATTTCTTTTCTGTCTAATTTCATTACTAAGTATACTGTTTTTCAATTGCTGTTTTCAGTTAAACAGCTTATTTTATTTAAACTGATTTGAGATTGCAAAGATAAGAGATTAAGTTCTTAATTTAAAGTATTTAAATTGTAATTATTGATACAGAAATTAGTTCTAACTATAAACCGCTTAACTGTGATTTTATGCTTTTTATTCAGTTGTTTAATTCTTCAGGATTCCAGAATACTTTTTCAAAATCAATAATTTGATTATCAGCGACTTTTATCCCTTCGTTTTCCAGTAATTGCTGCATCAAATTTGTCCCGTCAAAATGGAATTTGCCTGTCAGCAATCCTCTTCGGTTTACCACCCGATGTGCAGGAACATCTTCCATGGAATGTGACGCATTCATTGCCCAGCCTACCATCCTTGCCGAACGTGCTGCTCCAAGAAATTTTGCTATAGCTCCATAAGACGTTACTCTTCCGTGAGGTATTTGTTTAACTACTTCATACACCCTCTCAAAAAAATTTGTATTCTCTGAATTTTTCATGTTTTTTGAACGATTGTGTTATATTCCTGAGGACTAACATCTGTTATTTCTTTAAAACTAATCAAAAACGCACTGTAAGAAGGAAAACCTGTTTTTTCAGACAAAGATTCTATTGTATTCAAATTTAAATACCCTGATTCAATTAAACTAATCGTATCATAAACCCGGACTGTCTTTTTAAATTCAATAAAATTGATACTGCAGTGGTATTTAAAAAGATATATCAAATGGCTTTTAGGAATTTCTAAACGAATAGCAAAATCCCGCATTGAAACACAAGGATTTCTAAAACAAAAATGCTCTAAAGCCATTATTTCAACTTTGCGTATATACGCCGGTAAATTATTCTCCACACGTTCTTTTAGCTGCCAATCCTCATTATTAATCATTGCACCCTCATGAGAAATGATCCAAAAATCATCAAAAACCAATTCAAAATTATCTTTGGTTTTTTCTTTATCAAGGTGCTTATAAGTTATAAACAAAACCTCGTCTGTCAATAGAATTTTAAAGAACAAAACACAACTGATAACAGCCGAAATCCACAAATAACTTGTTCCGTGAGAAAAACCCGAAACAAAGACATCAATCAAAAGCGAAACTTCTAAACGAAGGATAAATAAAAAACTAACTGTAAAAAAAAAGAAGGTCCAGTTTCTGATCAATATTTTTTGCCTGTCAACAATGAGAACTTTCGCTTTTCTGAACCATACTTTATTTTTCAATTCAATATAACTCAAAAGCAAATAATAAAAAGGAATTAATAAGAACAGAAGATAAAAATAGAATTTCAAATAAGGAGCATACAGATGAATCAGAATATTAGAAAAACCAAACAATACAGGAATAATAAAATAACGCAAATCTTCAACAGAAAAATTTTTCTTATTGACAACCAGATTCTTAAAATACAAATAAATACATGGAAATACAATACAACCAAAAGAGCGAACAGCACAGGCAATTCTGTCGTCGAAAGAGAAAGGCATTAAATTATAAATTCCGGAGATAAGAAAGCGTACAGAGATAAATAAAAATAAAACTAAAAGATAAAAATTTACTTTTCTATTCAGCTTATACTGTGTTACTATAACAGTAAATGTCAGAACTCCTAACAAACCTGTTACAAAAAACACAAGACTTAAAAACATATTCGATCAGAATTTCTTAGGATAAAAAATTAAAGATATAAAATAATCCAACTTTCCTGTTAACCTAAAAAAAACATTCGCCATAAAACCAAAAAAACCGTCAATACGATAATATTAACTTTATTTTAAATACGTAAATTCTTAAAAAGGCTTAATTTAAATAATGTTCTAAAATATTAATTAAAGTGATTACTGAAATAATTCCTGTAATACATCCAATAATAGTATTCATGTTTTTAAGAAGATAATCCGCTTTTCTTTCTATCTTTTCAAAAAAGATAATATAAAAATAAAAGACCAGGGCTGAACCTAAAACTGCTCCGCTGACAAAAAGAAAAACAGATGTAACATCAAATGAAAAAAGTGCATACGAAGACAATGATATACTCACAAAAACATAATACGGAACCGGAAAAAAGTTGAGCGCAGAAAGCAGCATTCCAAGAAAAAAGCGCTTTTTCTCGCTATACTTTTTTATTTTAGGTTGCTTGATCTTAGGTTTTTTGGCTATCCATAAAAAATAAACCGTTAGTGTCCCAAATATTCCAAACCCTACTTCCCGTAATAATAAAATAATATCCGGACGTGTATTTATAATCCGTGCAAACAATACTGCCAGATATACCTGCACAAAAATAACAACAATAGCACCAGAAACAAACCAGAAAGCATTCCGCCTCCCTTCTTTCATTCCTACTTTAGCAGCTGTCATGTTTAGCAAACCCGGAGGAGTAATTCCTATAAAAGCCGAAATAAAACCAGAAAACAAGGATATAATTAAATTCATAAGCCTATTTATAGGAAGTCTGAAAGAAACAGAGCAATTAATCTTTTATTTTAAAACGAATATAAGTAATTGCTTTATTAATTTCCAGATATTGTTTTTCATAAAATGTCTGAAAAGCGGTTACTTCCTCTGGACTGCCTGAGTTCACATAAACATTATGATTGGCATATAAAACTTCGTGACCTTCACCATGAAGCAATCCCAAAGTATAACCGTGCATAAATTCGCTATCGGTTTTCAGATTGACCACTCCTTCTTTTTTAAGGATTTTTTTATACAGTTGTAAAAACTGTGAATTAGTCATTCGGTGTTTTGTACGTTTGTATTTTATTTGAGGATCCGGAAAAGTAATCCAGATTTCATCTACTTCATTTTCAGCAAAAATATGATTGATCAATTCAATCTGTGTACGAACAAAGGCCACATTATGTAAACCGGTTTCAACAGCAGTTTTAGCTCCACGCCAAAAACGAGCACCTTTAATATCAATTCCGATAAAATTTTTATCAGGATACCTTTCGGCCAGACCCACAGAATATTCTCCTTTGCCACAACCTAATTCCAACACTAAAGGATTGTCATTCTTGAAAAAATCAGCATTCCATTTCCCTCGTAAAGGAAAAGCATTACTGACAACTTCTTCTCTTGTTGGCTGAAAAACATTATTGAATGTTTCGTTCTCTTTGAATCGTTTTAACTTATTTTTACTTCCCACTGTTTTTTAAATATTTGAGCAAAATTAAACAAATAAATAAGACCTGGGGCAAGCTTTTATAAATAAAAACCTGCCCCAGCCTAATAAGGTATTTAAACAACTTTATTCAGCGCATTCAATTGGGAAAAGCGTTTCATCATGTTGTGACAAATCCAAACCTATAATTTCGTTTTCCTCTGACACACGCATCGGAATAATTTTATTAGTAATTTTAAAAAGAATATAAGCTCCAAAAAAAGTATAAATTGAAACCAGTAACAAAGCAGTCATGTGATGCCCAAAAACTCCCCAACCTCCATGTAACAAGCTTGCATCTTCACCATGAGCAAAAATTGCGGTCAGAATCATCCCCATAATCCCTCCTACTCCGTGACAGGCAAAAACGTCCAGTGTATCATCAATTCCTTTTAAATATTTAGAATATACAACTAAATTAGAAACTAATGCTGCCACAAAACCAAAAAACATACTCTCAGGAACCGATACAAAACCCGCAGCAGGCGTAATGGATACCAATCCTACTACAGCACCAATACAGGCACCAAGAGCGGAAACCTTTCTACCATTGATTCTGTCAAAAAAGATCCAGGTAAGCATAGCCGCCGCCGAAGCGGTAGTTGTTGTCCCAAAAGCCATTGCGGCAACACCATTTGCTTCCATAGAAGAACCGGCATTAAAACCAATCCATCCAAACCAAAGCATTCCTGTTCCTAATAAAACAAAAGGAATATTAGTGGGTACATGATTGCTGTTTTTTCTTTTTCCCAGAACAATAACCCCAGCCAATGCCGCAAAACCGGCACTCATATGCACTACTGTTCCTCCTGCAAAATCTTTAACTCCAAAGAAAGAACCTAAAATCCCTGTTGGGTACCAGACAGCGTGACATAAGGGAGAATATATAAAAATACTGAACAGGCAAATAAACAATAAATACGAAATAAAACGCACACGCTCTGCAAAAGAACCTGTTATAATTGCCGGAGCAATAACTGCAAATTTCATTTGAAACAAAGCAAAAAGCATAAAAGGAACCGTTTTTGCAATTTCTTTATGAGGCAAAACCCCAACATAATCCATGAAAGTAAAAGTAGACGGATCACCCACAAAACTGTAAAAACCATCTCCTATCTGAATTCCAAGAGGTTCTCCAAAAGCCATACTAAAACCCACCACAACCCAGATTAAAGTTACTACGCCCATACAGATGAAACTTTGCAACATGGTTGAAATGACGTTTTTCTTTCCTACCATTCCTCCATAAAAAAAGGCTAAACCAGGTGTCATAATCAAAACCAGACAGCAGGAAGTAAGCATCCAGGCCACATCAGCCGGTATAATCTGATCGATAGTTCCAAATTGTGAATGAACATTTTCAGGTTCCAAAGGTACCTGCCAAAAAAGTCCTGAAATACAAACAATACTAATAACGACAAAAGAAATGATCCAACGTTTCTCTATTTTCATATTTTTTTTAACTTTAACCCATTAATTTTGGGGGCAAATTTAAAAATATTTTACATTTCAGCCTAAATAGGGCAGAAAATAAGAAACTCCACAACAAACAACCCCTTTTCAACTCTCCAGAGAAAATTTTAATATAAAAAATTATCAATTTTAAGGATTTTTTATGTTTTCAATGCGAAAAACATTTTTACAAATTGTAAAATTTAAGTAAAAACGAACTCAGCGTTTAAAAAATATAAAAAAAAGTTGTAAATTTTCATTATCTATATTTCATCTATTATAAAAGCCTCAAAATAATTCCTGCATGACAAAAAAAATTACTCTGTTTCCAATTATCATTCTGCTCATCTTAATTACATTGTTCTCATGCAAGAAAAAACCGGAGGTAAAACCATCCAGTGTTGTAGCTGAAAAGGAAGAATACCAAAGAACTTTTGACAGTACAGCGGTTGATTCTTTCTTTGATTCCTATCCATTATTAAAAAAATATCAAGCCGATGTAAAACAGCTATACAGGAAACATCAATACCATTATGTATGGTTTGACAAAAAAGGCATCAATGAATTTGCCTATCTCTTATATGATAAAACCAATAATCTAAAAGAGGAAGGAGTAGAAACCAATGTACCTTATAAAAAAACATTTGAAGAAATCCATAACAAACCGGTCGAAAAGCAGAAACCCAACATTGAAACTGAACTGCTACATTCCTGTTTGTATTTTTTTTATACCATGAATGTATATGAAGGTTTAGATTCTGAAAAATCAAAAGAAGTAGAATGGTATATACCCCGAAAAAAACAATCGTATATTAGTTATCTGGATTCCCTTTTAACCAATCCTTCATTGATTAATAAAGAAGAAAAAAATCTTATTGGTCAGTATTTTTTATTAAAAAAAGCACTTCAGCAATACCGAAAATTAGAAAAACAAGGCGGCTGGAATGCTATTGACACAGATACCAGCTTTAACTCTTACCGGATAGGAGACAGTGCTCAGGCAATTGCAGCAATTAGAAAACGACTATTTATATCTAATGATATTTCAAACAATTCCGGCAGTGCCGTGTATGACAAGGAATTATCCGAAGGAATAAAAAACTATAAACAAAGGAGAGGTTATCTGGTTAACAGTAAAATCACTAAAAGTCTAATTGCAGATTTGAATACTCCTGTAAGCGAGCGCATTAAAACTATTATAATCAATATGGAACGTTGCCGCTGGGTTTCAGGCGACATCCCTAAATCAAAAGAATTAATTGCTATTAATATTCCTGCTTTTCAATTATCATATTTCAAAAATCAGAAAGTAGTTTTACGTTCAAAAGTTGTAGTGGGAAAAACCATGAATAAAACGGTTATTTTTAGCGCTCCCATGAAATATATTGTTTTTAGTCCGTACTGGAATATCCCTTCCAGTATTAAGAAAAATGAAATTCTTCCCGGAATAGCAAAAAATCCAAATTATCTTACTGAACACAATATGGAATGGAACGGAAATAATATCAGACAAAAACCAGGTCCAAAAAATTCACTGGGATTAATTAAGTTTTTATTTCCAAATTCTAATGACATTTACCTGCATGACACGCCGGCCAAGAGTCTTTTTGAAAGAGAAACCCGCGCTTTTAGTCATGGCTGTATCCGTCTTGCCAAACCTAAAGAATTAGCTGTCGAAATCCTGAAAGATGATCCGGACTGGACTCCTGAAAAAATTGAAGAGGCTATGAATAGCGGCAAGGAAACCTGGTATACGCTAAAAAGAAAAATTCCGGTTTACATTGGCTATTTCACTGCCTGGATAGACAATGAAAATCAGATTCACTTTTATGATGATATTTATAAAAGAGATGAAAAACTGGCTTCTCTATTATTTGAAAAATAAGAAAGGCAGCTACATTATGTAACTGCCTATTGTTGCTCTCTAAATGAAAACTAATATTTAATGTACTTTTTGTTTATCAAAAGTAGTCGTAAGCGTCTTCTTTATTTTTGCCAATGCACCGCTAAAAGCTTTTTCAACTGTATCCGCATGCTCTGTAACCACAATAGGCTGCAGCTTTGCAGGTCTGACTTCAATTAAACAACGCTTATCATTAACGCCAAACTTATCGCTATTTTCATCTCCCACATGCACTTCAATACGGGTGATTTTTTCTTCAAAACGGGCTAATTCTTTTTCTAATTCAGCAGAAAAATAAGCTTCTGCTCTCTGATGTCCTTCTACGTTTTTATCTGTATTAAATTGTATTTTCATAGTATAATTTATTTTATGATTGTCTCTCAAAGTTAACTAACCCTAATTCAAAAAGCGAATATATTAATAAAACATTATGAATAAATATACAGGCAACTCCAACTACAGCTATTCTGGATTTCTTTATTTTGGCAGCGAATTAAATCCCATATTAAATAGTGTAAAAGCCTGAATATCGACATTTTCCTGTATCGTTGCCGCAACTGATTTTCCGGATCCATGCCCCGCTTTAACATCAATCCGAATTAAAACAGGATTGTTTCCGGATTGTTTCGATTGCAATTCGGCGGCAAATTTAAAACTGTGTGCCGGCACTACTCTGTCATCATGATCCCCGGTTGTAATCATCGTAGCGGGATAGCTTACACCTTTTTTAATATTATGCAAAGGCGAATAGGCTTTTAGATATTCGAACATTGCTGCGCTGTCCTGAGCGGTTCCGTAATCATAAGCCCAGCCCGCTCCTGCGGTAAACGTATGGTAACGCAGCATATCCAAAACACCAACAGCTGGCAAAGCCACCTTAGCCAAATCAGGTCGCTGCGTCATTACAGTTCCTACCAGCAAACCGCCATTCGAACCTCCGCGAAGAGCCAGAAAATCAGAAGACGTATATTTTTCAGCAATCAGGTATTCGGCGGCAGCGATGAAATCGTCAAAAACATTTTGTTTTTGCATCTTGATTCCGGCATCGTGCCATTCCTTTCCGTATTCCCCACCGCCACGTAAATTTGGAATAGCTAAGATCCCTCCGCTTTCCATCCATACCGCATTTGCTATGCTAAAAGTTGGGGTCAGACTAATATTAAATCCACCGTAACCGTACAAAATAGTTGGATTTTTTCCGTCTAATTTCAATCCTTTTTTATGTGTAATGAGCATTGGAATTCGGGTTCCGTCTTTTGAAGTATAAAAAACCTGATTGGACTCGTACTCTTCCGATTTGAATTCAGCTTTCGATTTTTGATATACAACTGACTCACCAGAGTTTGGCTCTAAAGCAATAATAGTCCCTGGCGTAATATAATTGGTAAAAGTATAATACACCTTTTTATCTTTTTTCTTCCCGCTAAATCCGCTTGCAGTGCCTAATCCCGGAAGCTGAATTTCGCGCAAAAATTTCCCTGAATAATCGTATTGCTTTACTACTGAAACGGCATCTTTCATATAATGTGCAAAAATGTAACCGCTGCAAGTAGCTGGCTCTAAAACCTGAGTTGTTTCAGGAATTAAATCTTTCCAGTTTTCTGGCGCAGGGTTGTTGACATCAACTGTTACAATGCGTTTATTAGGTGCATTTTTGTCTGTAACAATTAATAACTTCGTTCCTTCATTATCAATAACGGTATTGTCACTATTAAAATCAGAAACAATTGTCACAATAGGGCTTTCGGGTATTGATAAATCCTGAACGTACAATTCATTTCCATAAGTCGAAGTCGCGGCTGTGATGACTAAAAAACGATCGTCTTCGGTAACACTGCCGCCAATATAGCGTCGTTTTTGGCTTTCGCCAAAGATAATTTTATCTTCTTTTTGAGCTGTTCCCAGTTTATGAAAATACAATTTATGCTGATCGGTTTTAGCCGATAATTCACTGCCTTCAGGTTTCTCGTAACTCGAATAATAAAAACCTTCATTCCCTTTCCAGGACAAACCGCTGAATTTTATATCGACCAAAGTATCTTCTAAAATCTTCCTGCTCAAAGCATCCATGATGATGACTTTCCGCCAGTCACTGCCCCCTTCTGAAATGGAATAAGCCATTTTAGAACCGTCTTTAGAAAAAGCAAATTCGCCCAAAGAAGTCGTTCCATCTTTTGAAAAAGTATTCGGATCCAAAAAAACAGTTTCATTCCCCTGCGTGTCTTTTCGATACAAAACCGACTGATTTTGCAAACCGTTATTTTTAAAATAATAAGTAAAATCGCCTTCAATAAAAGGAGCTCCTATTTTTTCATAATTCCATAGTTTCTCCAATCTTTCTTTGAGTTGCTTTCGAAAAGGGATTTGTTCCAGATAAGCATTTGTTACTTTGTTTTCTGCCTTTACCCATGCAGCCGTTTCATCTGAACGATCGTCTTCCAGCCAACGATACGGATCATTTACTTTTGTTCCAAAATATTCCTCTACAGTATTGTCTTTTCTCGTTTCCGGATAAATGATGGTTTTTGAATATTGGGCAAATGATGTCATTACAGAACTGATAATTGTAGTTAAAATAATTGTTTTTTCATAGCAATCTCACTATTGATTTACACAAAAGTAAGGATTCAAAATTTCAAAACTTTGACTAATTCTTAAAAATTAGAAAACCATTAAGAGATTAAGAAAAAACAGTAAGTAAAACGAAACAATGACCTAATTCAAATTCTTGTCATTATTCTTAAACAATCATTTTGTTATTTAAGTTTTTTATTGTTTTTCTTAAATAAGACGTTTTTTATTTAATTTTTTTACCGAATTACTTAAATAAGATTATATTTGATTAAGCATTTAACTCATGAAACATGAAAACATTTACTTCAGGAAAATATATTAATCAAGGTTATTACAAAAGTTTTCAACCTAATACCATCCAAAAAGACTGGATATTAGACAGCATGGAAGTTATCCGTTTATTAAGTAAGGCCGATCGGCAATTAGGAAGATTAGACATGTATTCAGAATATGTAAATATTGATTTATTCATTAGAATGCATATTGCTAAAGAAGCTACTCAATCTTCAAAAATAGAAGGCACTCAAACCAATATGGAAGAAGCTTTTTTACGCAAAGAAGAAATTGCTTTTGAAAAAAGAGATGATTGGGAAGAAGTGCAAAACTATATTAATGCAATGAATGAAGCGGTCAAATTGCTTCACAAACTTCCATTCTCTTCTAGACTCATAAAACAAACACACAAAATTTTATTACAAGGTGTACGTGGTGAACATAAGTTACCAGGCGAATATAGAACTAGCCAAAACTGGATTGGAGGAGCAACAATAAGTGATGCTACTTTCATTCCTCCAATACATACAAGTGTAAATGAACTGATTTCTGATCTCGAAATATTTGCAAACGATGAAATAACTCCTTTGCCTGACTTGATAAAAATTGCCTTAATACATTATCAATTTGAGACTATTCACCCTTTTTTAGATGGAAATGGCAGAGTGGGACGTTTACTCATCACCATCTATTTAGTTAGTAAAGGAATACTAAAGCAACCCATCTTATACTTATCTGATTTCTTTGAAAAAAACAGGACTCTTTATTATGATAATTTAATGCGGGTTCGGACACATAATGACATCAACCAATGGTTAAAATTCTTCTTAACCGGAATTATAGAAACAGCAAAAAAAGGAGTTACCACTTTTGATGGTATCCTACAATTACAAAAAAACTTAGAGCTAAAATTAAAATCACTAGGAAATAGAAATGGAGATGCACGAAAAATAATAGATTATTTATATACTCAACCTATAATTGAAGTTACAAAAGTTGAGGAATTATTACAGAAATCATCTGTGACTGCTTATAAACTTTTAGCAGACTTAGAACGACTAGATATCATTAAAGAAATATCAGGAGCTCAAAGAAACAAATTGTATGTTTTTAAAGATTATTTAGATTTATTTAATCAAGATTAATCAAAAAACCATTAAGAAATTAAGAAAATCAAGTACTACACTTAATAACTCTTAACACCTTAATGGTTTAAACTAACTTATTTTAAACCTCAAAGGAAGCACGAAGCAAACAAAGCTTTGTGTTCTTTGCGGTTGAAGATGTGTTATAAATTAAAATTCACGCCCAGAACAATATTCCTTCCAATATTAGGAATCCCGTCTGTTTTTAATCTTGATAAGTGGGCAATGTATTTTTTATCGAATAAATTGTTTCCGTTCAAATTAACATTAAATTCGGTTTTTCCCCATTTTACTTTTCCTCCAAAACCTAAATTTACCAAAGTATAACCATTAGAACCGGTTTCAAAACCGCTCACCTTATCCTGATTAAAAGTGGTATTTACATTCAAACTGGCAAATCCTTCTTCGAGCCAGTTCATAATTTTAAATTCGGTTCTGATGGTATTGTTCCAATTGTTTGCCGGAATTAAAGGTAAATAATCACCGTTTTCTTTTTTCCCCATTACGGTTTCAAAACTGGTTTCATAATGCAACCAATCTAATGGATGTGGATGAAAATGCAAACCTATTTCGCCTCCATATAATTTAGCATTGTCCTGAATATACTCAAAAACAGCATTGTCTTCCAGCTGCTCTCCGGTGGGCGAAGTATAAATATAATTGTTAATGTGATTGTAAAATCCATTAACAAAAAACTCAAAATGTGTATTTCCGTATTCTAAATTAATATCCGTTTGCAGATTTTGCTCCGTTTTTAAATTAGCGTTTCCTATCTCGTAACGATTCGTTCCATGATGCACACCATTAGAAGTCAACTCGGCCAAATTAGGTGCTCTAAAACCCGAAGCCACATTCATACGCAGCACTAATTCTTTTGAAATATTGGTTTTATATCCTAACGAAGCATTTACACTATTGAAAGATCGGTTCAGGGCATCAAAATCGCCACCATGATGTTCATGCTCATGTCCTTCTTCAGTTTCTTCATCATGATGTTCATGTTCTTCTCCGGCTTCGTGTGCCAAAGATTTCAAATTACGATTATCAAAACGCAATCCTGCCTGCAAAACACTTGTTCCCCATTCGTAATTCACCGTTCCAAAAACACCAAAATCATTCGTAGTAGCATCCGGAATCAAATATTCTTCTCCATGATTTTTATTGGTTTGGTGCATTCCCTGAATTCCTAAAACCGTTTCAAAACGACCTAGTTTAGGCAAATGGTATTTTGCATTGTAATTATAGGTATTCAACAACATATCTAAAGAAGCCTCATTGCCTTCTTCATATTCCATACGATTATTAGAAATATAACCCAAATCGACATCTAATTTTGAGTTACCAAAATAAATCACATTATTCAAACTCAATAAATGATTGTGCACTTCCTGACGGGGAGACTCAGGATCTTTACTGTAAGTTTGCTCCGCCAGACCTTCTTCGGGAATTCCTAAATCCAGTTTGTTAAAATTGTATCGGGCAACAGTAGAAAATTTGCTGTTATTGTAACCAATTCCAGTTTTAAAATCGGTTTCATTGTAACGGCTATTAGTCACCCGATCTCCTTGTCCAATTTTATAATCAGAATGCGTATTGTGAGTTCCTCTGGCTAAAAATTTCCAGTTATCTGTTGACGTTTTCAGTCCCACAGAAGCATTGCTTCCCAATGTATTGCTGAAATACTTCTGATTAAAGTTAGCCTTAAAAGTATGCGCATCGGCAAATTTTTCAGGATTAAAATACAAAACCCCTCCCATAGCATCCGAACCGTATAATAACGAAGCCGGTCCTTTGATAACCTCAACACTTTCGATTCCGGCATCATTTAATCCCAAACCATGCTCCGCTCCAAACTGCTGATTTTCGATACGAACTCCCTGTGAATACACTAAAACACGATTCCCGCTCAAACCACGAATTACCGGTTTACCTATCGAAGTTCCTGTCGAAATTTGTGAAACTCCCGGAATTGTTGCCAAACCTTCAATCAAAGTAGAAGTCCCTTTTTGCTGTAAACTTTCAATACTTTCATGTTCTACTTTCATTACGTTTTGCGACTGCATTTTATTAAAAGGAGTAGAAACAATTACCTCATCAATCTCCAGAATAGCATTTTCCATTTGGATATTCACTATGGTATTTTTAGTGAGTTTTTCAATCCATTGATTTATAGTCTTAAAACCCATATAAGAAAAAGCGATTCTGAAACTTCCGTTAGGCAAATTTTTAAAAGCGTATTTTCCATAAGCATCAGTAGTAGTTCCTTTGTGCAATTCCGGAATATAAACAGAAACCCCAATAATAGGTTGATTTGAAATATCGGTTACGATTCCTGAAACGGTATTTTGAGCCTGCAACATAGCCGAAACGCCCAGAAACAGGGCTATTATATATTTTTTCATTGAAAATGATTGTTGTGTTTTACAAAAAGATGAAGCCAAATACCTATCCGTTATTAGCCCACGAACAAAACGGATTTAACAGATTAGCACTGATAACCATCAGTATAATCTGTGGGCTTAAATTTTATTTAGCAATTAGCTTAATTAATAAAAAATGTGTTTTACACAAAATATGGAGGTCCGCGGTGAGCAAACAAACTCCCTGAGAAGGAAAGAATTTCTTTTGGATTAGTAGCAAAAAAAGGAATCGCCCGGAAATCAGAAAAGAAATGGTAACTTATAAATTTTGGATACAAACAACTCCCAAAAGCAAACTGACAAATGGCACAATGCTCAACTATTTTGTGCTCATGGGTGAGTTCTACTTTATTATGCTTGTGGTCATGCTGACAAACTTTATACGAAAATTGCTCTTCTAAATGCTCATAACTATGAAAAGACTGGAACAGTATCGAGAACAATACCGCCGCTGCCAGAGTAAAACTAAATATCAGCTGTTTTCTTTTCATCTTTGCAAAGGTAAACTGTGGGATTAAGAAATCCAAGGCAGGCTGATTTTGATTTTTTTTCACAAAATGCTTTTTGATAAATTTGTAAGAATATTTTATATATTTGGAAATAAATAAAACTCAACTAAAATTGAGTGTATATAAAATTCATTAAATATTTTATGAACTATTCTACTCACATTCATCAAGCTAAATTCATTTTCCTGAGTTAAGACTACACTTACTTGATGAGTCAGAATTCAAAATATTTAAAAATGAAGATTTTGCCTTGAAATGTATTAATAAGTGTGTTGAGTTATGCAACAACGCATCTGAAAAACTGAAAATCAATTTGAACTTCGCAGTTAATTATAATTATGCTTTTAATGCAAAAGCGACTGTAAGAAAACAACATTCATTAATTACATTCAACATAGGACTAATTGA
Source organism: Flavobacterium plantiphilum (assembly GCF_046000495.1). NCBI lineage: Bacteria > Pseudomonadati > Bacteroidota > Flavobacteriia > Flavobacteriales > Flavobacteriaceae > Flavobacterium > Flavobacterium plantiphilum. Next base: position 104,003 of record NZ_JBELQA010000005.1, on the reverse strand, counting down.
AAAGTTAGAAAATATTATACATGAGTCTATTGAGCTTTTTCTTTATGAAAATATTGCAAGTTTAATTATTCAAGAAAGTGAAAAAGAAAGATTAAAAAAAATTTCAACTACATGTTGTATTTACTATCTCTTCTATCATGAACTTGCACACGTGATTCAATCAAGTGAAGCTAAAGAAAGTAATACATTTGATCTTCAAGAACAATATTCAAATGAAAAAACATTTGATATTAGACAGCATATCTACGAATTTGACGCTGATCTTTTTGGTTTATCAATGAGTACGTATAAATTACTAGAAAAAATAAAAACCATCAATAATCAATTCGAGATATTTGATTTGTTTAATTTTTTAACTGCACTGCTATTCACAACAGGAAATATAATAATCATTTTTTCTGGAAACTTATTTCAGAAAATCTACTACAGAGAAAACAGTCATCCTCATCCAATAATTCGGATACTAAAAATTAACGAACAGATTATGTCATTTGCATTAAAAAACTTAGCAATACAGAGAGAATTTTTCGACGCAATTCTCCAAAGATCTGCAACTATGATAAGTCAACTTGAATATTCTGAAAAAATAAGAGTAAATTACACTGAACTATATAAAAATAACAAGGATGAAATTGTTAAATATATTGACGAAATTGAAGTTAAAAATGAAAACCACAGTGAATTGATAAGATTCAAAACACAAGAAATTTTTAATATTTTAAATTATTAAAAAACACCCAATCGCTCGAATATACACAAACGTTAGCGCTGCATTGCATTCTGTGCCCAGCAAGATGTGATTGCTTCGCTGCGCTCGCAATGAATTTAACCCATAAAAAAAGCTTCTCAATTGAGAAGCTTTTCTGTTTTATAGTTATTTAGTAATTACACTAAGTTGTTCGCTACTAAATATTCAGCAATTTGAATCGTATTTGTTGCAGCACCTTTTCTTAGGTTATCAGCAACAATCCACATGTTCAGGGTATTTGGTTGAGATTCGTCTCTTCTGATTCTACCAACAAATACATCATTTTTACCCTGGGCAAAAAGTGGCATTGGGTATTCAAACTCTTTTAAATTATCCTGAACCGTAACACCATCTGTTTCAGAAAGAATGTTTCTTACTTCGTTTACATCAAAATCATTTGAAAATTCCACGTTTACAGCCTCAGAGTGTCCACCTACGATTGGCACACGAACCGCAGTAGCCGTAACTGCAATAGTGTTATCGCTTAAGATTTTTTTAGTTTCGCGAACTAATTTCATCTCCTCTTTAGTGTATCCGTTATCCTCAAAAACATCACATTGAGGAATTGCGTTGCGGTGAATTTGGTATTTGTAAGCCATATCTCCGTCAATTCCGGCATATTCGTTTTCTAATTGTTTTACTGCTTTCACACCCGTTCCGGTGATAGACTGATAAGTAGAAACGATAACTCTTTTTACATTGTATTTTTTATGTAAAGGCGCTAAAGCCAAAACCATCTGGATTGTAGAACAGTTTGGGTTAGCAATGATTTTGTCTTCTTTTGTTAATTGGTCTGCGTTAATTTCCGGAACAATTAATTTTTTAGTTGGATCCATTCTCCAGGCAGAAGAGTTGTCTACTACGGTGGTTCCTGCAGCAGCAAATTTTGGCGCCCACTCTAATGAAGTATCACCTCCTGCAGAGAATAAAGCAATTTCCGGTTTCATATCTACAGCAGTAGCTAATCCTACTACTTTATAAGTTTTCCCTTGAAATTCCATTTCTTTTCCAACTGAACGCTCAGAAGCTACAAGAATTAATTCGTCATTAGCAGTCACAAAATTTCTTTCTGCCAATACCTGTAACATTACTTCTCCAACCATACCGGTTGCACCAACAACTGCTATTTTCATATCTATATCTTTAGTTTTGTCTTTAGTTTTATTTTAAAAATCAAATTTCGAACTGCAAAAGTAATTAATATTCAAAGGAAAACAAGCGCGTTCACAAAAAGTAACAAAAAGTTATAAATATAACAAAAATAGAAAAACCATCCGCTGCGGCGGATGGTTTAGTTGAACATATAGTGAAGCGGTATTATCTTTTCTCTTTCAGCAAATCTCTAATCTGGATAAGCAATTCTTCCTGAGTAGGTCCGGCAGGTGGCGGTGGAGCGGCAGCAGCTTCTTTCTTTTTAGTTTGCTCGTAAGCCTTCAGCACTAAAAAAATACAAAAGCCGATAATTACAAAATCAAAAACCGTTTGAATAAAAGCTCCGTAATTAATGGATACTTCAGCAATTCCGGGTGCTATTTCGGCTCCGTTTTCAACAACTGCCGGAGTACCTTCCTGAAGCACTATTTTTAAATTCTTAAAATCTACTTTCCCTAATAACAGACCTATTGGAGGCATTAAAACATCATTAGTAAAAGAGGTTACTATTTTTCCAAAAGCTCCACCAACAATTACGGCTGTTGCCAAAGTTACTATTTCACCTTTCATCAAAAAGGCTTTAAAATCACTAAAAAATCCCATAGGTATCTTTGTTTTAAAATTGAACTTGATTGAAAATCTAAATTAACATATTTTTTAACAAAAAAAGCATTTTAAACTAAAAAATAAACTATCGATAGAATATCCGCTTGACTCTCTGAGAGATACTCGTTAAAACCTCATAAGGAATCGTATTCAGTTTCTGAGCGATATAAGAAACCGTTGGGCTTTCGCCAAAAATTATTACATCGTCGCCTTCGGCACAATCAATTTCAGTTACATTTACCATTAACATATCCATACATACGCTTCCTAAGATGAATGCTTTCTGATCTTTAATGGTTACAAAACCCACTCCATTTCCCCAGGCTCTCGAAATCCCATCGGCATAACCTATAGGTATAGTAGCCACCTTAGTCTGCTTATCAGCCATAAATCTACGACCATAACCCACACTATCACCAGCCGGAATAGTTCTTATTTGAGAAATAATGGATTTTAATGTCCCCACATTTTCTAATTCTTTTTGTTCATTTTCATCATTTGAAACACCATACAAGCCAATACCTAAACGAACCATATCAAATTGCGCTTCAGAAAAATTACTGATTCCCGATGTATTTAAAATATGACGAATAGGATTAATTTCTAACTCTGTCATTATTTTGGCTGATAGTTTATCAAACAATTGTATTTGAGATTTAGCAAAATCAGAAAATTTTGGATCATCGCTGGTAGCCATGTGCGACAGAATGCTTTGCACTTTAACCGTTGCATTTCCTTTTAATGTTGCAATCAATTCGTCTACTGTATTTTCTTCAAAACCCAAACGATGCATTCCTGTATCAACTTTAATGTGAATAGGAAAATGCTGCAGATTTTTTTGTTTGGCGATTTTAAGAAAAGCCTGCAAACCTTTTATACTATAAATTTCAGGCTCTAATCTATGCTGAATAATAGCTGAAAAACTGGTACTTTCAGGATTTAAAACCATAATAGGCAATTTGATTCCGCCGTTTTTCAACGAAATTCCTTCATCGGCGAAAGCCACACCTAAATAATCCACTTTATGATGCTCGAGTAATTTGGCAATTTCGAGTCCGCCATTCCCATAACTAAAAGCTTTGACCATCACCATGATTTTTACGTTAGGTTTTAGCTTTGATTTAAAAAAGTTCAGATTGTAGCTAATCGCATTCAGATTGATTTCCAGAACAGTTTCATGGGTTTTTTCTTCTAATAAAGCTACGATTTCTTCAAACTGGAACGAGCGCGCTCCTTTTATCAAAATGCTTTCATTGGAGAAATCCAGCTTGTCAAAATTGGCAATAAAATCGGCAGTATTTTTGAATGTAATACAATTTGAAAATTGACCTTTAAACTCCGAAATAGTTTCTCCAATTCCGATTACCCGATTGATTTTATTCGAAATAATCAACTGCGCTACCTTTGCATACAATTGTTCATTAGGAAAACCACTTTGAAAAATATCGGAAAGAATGACTGTTTTCTTCTTAAATTTATTCTGACTTTCCAAAACATCCAACGCTATTTTTAAAGACTGAAAATCTGAACTGTAACTGTCATCAATAATACTGCAATTGTTAATCCCGTTTTTTACTTCCAGACGCATCTCTACCGGAAACAGCATTTCCATGCGCGATTGAATAACGCTGTTTTCATAACCAAAATACAGCAATACCATTAAACTGGAAACAGCATTTTCGACAGAAGCTTTATCAATAAAAGGAATTTTTAACTGGTAATTATTGTTTTTATAGGTATAGAATAATGTTGTTTGTTGGTTTTCAGTTTCTTTTCTAAATATAAAAACATCAGCATTCTCTTCTTTATAGCTCCACGAAAAAGGATTTGTTTTTACAGAAATATATTTTTCAACTTCGCTGTGTTTTTGGTAAATCAAAACTGCTGCGTTTTGAAACAACAGCATTTTTTGTTGGATTTTTTCTTCTAAATTGGTAAATCCTTCATCGTGTGAAGAACCAATATTGGTCAAAACACCTATAGCAGGTCTGATGATTTTTTCCAGTTTATCCATTTCGTTCACGGTAGAAATTCCCGCTTCAAAAATTCCTAAATTGTGCTTTTCATTAATTGCAATTACCGACAAGGGAACGCCCACCTGTGAATTGTAACTTTTAGGACTTCGAATTACGTTATAATCAGGACTTAAAAGAAAATTAAGCCATTCTTTCACAATGGTTTTTCCATTACTACCCGTTAAACCAATAATTGGAAAATGAAAAAGACTGCGGTAATAAGCGGCAAATTGTTGCAACGCCACGAGCGTATTTTCGACAATTAAAAAGTTTGCCCGATTTTCGCAATCTTCAGGAATATGGGTAACAACAAAATTCTGAACTCCGTTATCAATTAACTCATTGATATAATGATGGGCATTATTATTAGGTCCCGTTAAAGCAAAAAACAGGGTGTGTTCGTTATTTTGCAACGACCGGCTGTCAATTGAGATATTATCAACAGCTGTTTCGGAATTTATGCCAATCCATTTGGCATTTAGGATAGTAATACTCTTTTTAATTGATATACTCATGGATTTAAAATAGGCTTAAAAAACTATGTTTCTTCAAAAGTAAGACTTCTTTTTAAATTGAAACCACACAGAGAGCGTTAAAAATAAGAGCACAGAATAATTCGGGTCTTACAAAACAATCTCTTTTTACAAGATTCGTTATATTTGTGAAACTAAGCTATTTTACAATGCCAAAAAAAATATTTTCTTCCTTTTCTTATGTATTCCATCCGGTTTTTATCCCGATTTACGCTACGTTATTTTATCTTTTTTCGAACCATTCTTATTTTCTGAATAAAGAGAAATACCTTGTTTTGCTGGAAGTAACAACGATTACTTTTATAATTCCTGTATTATTTTTTTTTCTGCTACGTTTAACCGGAAAAATTAATTCGATAATGGCTGCTGAGTTATCAGAACGAAAATTGCCATTAGTTATTCAGTGCTTTCTCATTATTCTGTTGGTTCGAAAAAGCATTACCTTAGAACGTTATCCTGAACTTCATTTCTTTTTCCTGGGAGCCTTAATGAGTACATTAATCGCTTTAATCCTTCTGTTTTTCAATAAAAAAGCCAGTTTACACATGATGGCACTAAGTGCTTTGACGCTCTTTGTATTTGGATTCAGCATACACAATCATAATCCAAACACTTTAATGATTATTCTTCTGGTTTTAATGAACGGTTTTGTTGCCTCCTCCCGACTGGTTATGAAAGCACACACTCCTATGGAACTGATTATTGGAGTACTTTTAGGCAGTATTCCGCAAATATTTTTACTTTTTTTGTGGTTATAAAATATAGAAAATCACTCCAACACTTAGAGCTTTCATATCTATTTTCTGACCATCAACTTCGGCGGACTTAAATATTGGATTTAAGCCATAATAAGCATACACATTTAAAGTATTGTATCCCGCAGACAAATACAATCCATATAAAAATTTATTAAAATCAGCATTATTGGTAATCACTGTTTTGCCCTGATTAACCTTAAGTACTGATTTGCTATAGGCAAGATAACTGAATTTCATGCCGCCATAAATCCTCCAGAACTTATAACTTTCATAAGTAGAGGTTCTCCATCTGAACTCAATAGGAACATCAATTAACAGCTGCTTGAAATTATTTTTATCAAAATCCAAATCGGAATCCAAAACAGTATAGACCGCATCCTGTGCTGTTCCTGTAATTCCTATGTTTTGATTGTAATTGTTGTAACTGACTCCTAAACCTGTTGCAAAAGCTTTAGTTCGGGTTTTATTAATGGGCATATCTCTCAAAAAACCACCTGAAATACCGATAGAAAATTTTTGTTGTTTTACTCCTGCCGGTTTTTGCTGCAGTGTATTATAATTGAAACCAAAGTAAAACTGATCTTCCCGATACAACGAATCCACTTTTATTTCCTGTATTTCAGGTTTAGTTTGTATTTCTTCCTGTGCAAAAGCACTAAAAAAGGGCAACAATAGCAAAACACTTAAAAATAATTTTTCTCTAAACTGGTTTTGAAGTAGATTCATAGGTTTGTTGTTTTTTTAAATGCATTACAAATATAATTGTTTCATAGCAGTAACGATTTATTAAACAAAAAAGGAGCAAAAAAATTGCTCCTTTATATATGATATGTCTGTCTGCTAATCAGACTAAACAGAGAAATAAGCTACAGTGACACCGATACCAACGGATTTTTATAACTTTTATAAATTATAATCTGCGGTAATCAGCTACTATTTATTTTTGATTTCCTCTAATTCCTCTTTCAAGACCTCTTAATTCGGCTAAACCTCTTAAGCGACCAATTGCAGAATAACCCGGATTCATTTTCTTATCTAAATCATCCAGCATCTGGTGACCGTGATCGGGACGCATTGGCAATCGGTAATCCGGACGACCATTAGCGATTCTTTTATCTTGTTCTTCCACAATGGCTTTCATCACGCCGTACATATCCACATCGCCATCTAAATGATCTGCTTCGTAGAAGTTTCCTTCTGCATCACGTTTTGTTGCTCTTAAATGGATAAAGTTGATACGGTGACCTAAACGCTGTACCATTCCTACCAAATCATTGTCTTCTCGTACGCCATAAGAACCGGTACAAAAACACAGTCCGTTACTTTTGCTATCCACAACTTCAATCAATTGCTTGGCATCAGCCTCAGTACTTACAACTCTTGGTAATCCTAAAATCGCATAAGGCGGATCATCCGGGTGAATGGCCATTACAATTCCTGCTTTTTCAGCTGCCGGGATAATTTCTTTCAGGAATGCATAAAGATTGTTTCTCAATTCGGCATCGCCTATTTCAGCATAATCGTCTAATGCTGTCTGCAATTTCTCTACTGTATAGCCTTCTTCAGCACCTGGTAATCCTGCAATAATATTTTTAACCAATAATGTTTTTTGGTCTTCGTTCATCGCTTCGAAAACCTTCGTTGCTTTAGCGATTTCTTCAGCAGTATAATCGTTTTCAGCACCTTTTCTTTTTAGCAAAAACAATTCGAAGGCAGCAAATTCCATACGGTCAAAACGCAAAGCTTTAGAACCATCTTCTACTTCGAAAGCCAAATCCGTTCGGGTCCAGTCTAAAACCGGCATAAAATTATAACACACAGTATCAATTCCGCAGGCACCTAAATTAGCAATGCTTTGACAATAGTTTTCAATGTATTTTTTATAATCGCCTTTTCTGGTTTTGATGTTTTCGTGAACCGGAATACTCTCTACAACTGACCATGTCAATCCAGCGTCTTCAATTTCTTTTTTTCTTTTTTGAATTTCTTCCACAGTCCAAACCGTTCCGTTTGGAATATGATGTAAAGCTGTCACAATTCCTGTAGCACCAGCCATTTTAATATGAGAAAGAGGCACAGAATCTTTTGGTCCGTACCATCTCCAGGTTTGTTCTATTCCCATTATTTTTTATAAGTTATTTATATTAAACACCACTATACGCTAAAAACCCTCCATCAACAGCAACAACAATTCCCGTTACAAAACGAGAAGCAGGATTACAAAGCCATAATAAAGTGCTGTCTAAATCACTTGGTTCACCAAATCTTCCCATTGGAGTTTGCGAAAGGATTTTATTTCCTCTTTCTGTCAGGCTACCGTCCTGATTAGTTAATAAAGTTCTGTTTTGTTCTGTAAGGAAAAAACCCGGTGAAAGTGCATTGACACGAATTCCTTCTTTAGCAAAATAAACCGACAACCATTCTGTCAAATTACTGATTGCCGCTTTAGCAGCACTGTAGGCCACCACTTTTGTCAAAGGATGAAAAGCACTAACTGAAGATATATTAAGTATACTACACCCTTCTCTTCCGATCATATCAGCAGCAAAAACCTGAGTTGGTAATAAAGTACCAATAAAATTCAAATCGAATACAAAGCGCAAACCTTCGGTATCTAAACCAAAGAAAGTTTGTAATCCTTCTGCTTTATTTTCTCTGTCGAAAGATACATCAGAACTTGTTCCTTTTGGGTGATTTCCTCCAGCACCATTAATTAAAATATCAACTAATCCTAAACTTTCATTAATTGCTGCATGGGCTTTTCTTAAACTGGCTTCGTCACAAACATCGGCAGAAACACCAATTGCTTTTCCGCCTTCATTATTGATTTCTTCAGCTAATTTTTGGGCTTTCGCCAAATCTCTGCCTAATATAGCTACTTTAGCACCTTGTTTTACTAATGCTCTTGTAAATCCTGCACCTAATACGCCGGCGCCTCCTGTTATTACAACTACCTTATCTTTTAGTCCTGTAATTATGTCCATTCTCGTTTATTTGTTAGTTTGTAGCGAAACTACAAAAAAAGATTTATTTATTTCTTTTAATCGTTATTTTAAGGGGGTTAGCTAACATTTTCGCCTGTTTTTGTAATAAAGTATCCCAATCAGCTTCATTATCAATTTGTCCGCTTTTTTGCCAGGCAAAACCAGCATAATAAGTCAATTGATTGTTTTTTGGTTTGCCAATTACTAATAAGTTACTCTGATCTTTTTCGGTGGAAACATTTGCAAAAGCCTCTTTTACCACCTTCGGATTCAACACAATTCCTTCTCCTAATAAATTCCCATCGATAGTTTCTGCATGACGGAACCAGCCTTCTTTTTTGTTGATTTTCACTTCGCCTTTATTGTCATGCAAAGTTATTCCTGTTGTAATATTAGGAAGTGCTTTATTAGCATCCATTGTTATTTCGAACTTAGAAAAATTCGAACCTAAATCTAAAGAAATCCTTTTGGTTTCCTTAACTTCATAAGGGCTATAAGGAGCATAACTCAATTCAAAAACAGTGCGTAATGGTCCAACTGCGATAGTTTTATAACTGACAAAGTTTTTAGAAACGGCTAAATTGTTATTTTCCCAAATTCCCGTTCCTCCCGTTCCGCGACTGGCACCTACATGATACGGATCATAACCCTCACCATGATCAATATGGTAATAACCTCCCTTTTTTACATTCTCAGCATACCATTTGTTGATGATGGATTTATCTGTTCTTTTTAACCAAAGATCAATTCCGCTGCTGAGTGTTCCTTCAGGACGTTTTTCTTCTGTTCTTTTCTGGGCATCCGGACCATACGTTCTAAAAGCTACCTTATCATTTTCCCAGGCATAATCATCCGTTCGCTCCGGTACAAAACGGGAATAGGTTGTAATTGTGCTTTCCGGCAAAGCAGTAGTTTCATCAAAAACAATTTCATAACTTACTTTTGCTTTAGCGGGAACCTCAGCTTCAAATAACAACTCATCCTGAATTCCGTCCTGATTATAATCAATCCATTGTAAAACAATAAATTCGGAGTTTCCTTCTTTTTTAATTCGTAAATCCTTAGTTTGATTTCCTTTTATTAAATCCGAAAGCAGTTTTCCAGAAACAGCAACTATTTCTTTTCTTGCAAAATCGAGCTTGTTATGTACCGAAATTTTAGCCGATGTATTTTGGACATTGGCCAATATTGGAAAAGATAAAAACACTAATAAACACCCAAGCATTACAGTAATATAATTCTTCATAGTTTTAACATTGTTTAATTTTAACAAAATTCACACCTGTTTATTTGCCTTGAACAAATTAGTGCAACTCGTGTCAGTAATTATTTTTTCAAAGGCTGAATGCCTTCCAATGTAGGTTTTACAGCAATGATATTTCCTTCTTCATCAAAATACAAACGGTCAATACATACTTCTCTGTTAAATCCGGCAGCACGTCCCATTGTAATTCCTTTTGGAATCGTAAAACGATGATATACTATGTACCATTCATCAGTTCCAGGAATCTGGATCACAGAATTGTGTCCCGTTCCGTAAATTCCCAGCGAAGGATCTTTAGCCAGTATCAGATTATTTTTGGGTATCGTAAAATTACCCAATGGAGAATCGGAAGTTGCATAACGCACTCTGTAATTTTCGCTTCTGGTATCATCCTGTGACCATAAAAAGTAATATTTTCCTTTTCTATAAAACACCTCTGTTCCTTCTCTAAAAGTCCCATCGGGTTTTAAAACCGTGAGTGTATTTTCTTTCAGCGAAATCATATCGTCGTTTAATTCGGCTCCTACCATAAAACCATTGCCCCAGTACAAATAACTTTTTCCTGACACAGGATCATTAAAAACATCCGGATCAATTACCTGCCCTCTTGTAATTCCGTTTGGCTTAGTGGCTATTAATGGTTTTCCAATATCAGTAAAAGGACCTTGTGGATTATCACTTACTGCCACGCCAATTTTTGCTTCACCGGTATAATAAAAGAAATATTTGTATTGTCCGTTTATTTTTTTCTCGGCTGCTGCAGGTGCCCATGCATTTTTATCAGTCCAGGAGACATCTTTTTTAAAATCCAGAATCACACCATCATCTGTCCAGTCTACCAGATTAGCGGATGAAAAACTCTTGAAATAATAACCACTCCAGCTATCAAAACCATCGCTGGTAGGATACAGATGAAAACGTTTGTCTTTATTAGAATACAAAATTTCCGGATCAGCATAATATCCCGCTAATGCCGGATTGTTTCTGACTGCAACTTCAACATCATAAGATGCTTTTGTTAAACCTTCCAACTCAAAATCATATTTTACTGCTTTTTGTGAAAAATCCTGAGGTGCTGACGGACTAACTAACAATCCAGCATTAGTTTTAAACTCAGGATTGAAATATGTTAAATCTGTTCCGTTTTTTACCGGAAGCAGGATTTTTTTATTCTCAGCATCAATAATAACATTATTTTGCTTTACAGCTTCTGATTTTGTTTTTAGAATTTCTTCATTTGGAGTCCATCCAAACTTTGCTATTAAAGCATCAGCTTCCGTTTTAGTAATAGGTAAAACTGTTCCGTGTCTTGGATGAAAATCCATGGAAACATTCTCATCGATTACTTTGAAATTTTTTAAATCCGTTGAAGAAGTAAACTGATATTTCCCTTTTCTGTACATATCATACATTAAAATATAAGTATCCGAATTGTTTAGTTTAAAAACCCCGGAACCTTCAACCGATTCACTGGTTTGATCCACATACCCCTCTTGTAATACATATCCAGAAGTTAATTTATCCGAAACAGCCACTTTAATTCCTTTGTCTTTTTCATCTTCGGTTTTCATAAACAAATGGAATTTTCCATCTTTTTCAATAATATCGGCATCAATACAAGAACGATTTATCGGACTGTAAAACAGTTGTTGTGGCGCAGTTTCTAAGGCGGTAAAATCTTTATTAGCATAGGCATAATAAACAATATCTGTCCCACCCGGCTGCAACATCGAGAAATACACCATATATTTCTTAGCCTTAGTATCATAAATAGTTTGTGGCGCCCAAACTCTTTTCACATCTTCGAAATTCTCAAAAACTTTTGAAACATCCACTTTTGAAGAAGTCCAATTGACTAAATCGGCTGATTTTAAAAGTACAATAGACTGGTTTTCCCAGCCGTTAGCTGTTTGTAAATCGGTAACTGTCATATAAAAAGTACCATCAGCACCTCTTAAAATATGCGGATCACGAACTCCTCCGGTTGTACTAATTGTTTCAGATGCAATTACAGGCTGATTGCCATTGAGAGCATAAAAATTATATCCGTTGTTACTTATAGCAAAACGAATGGCCTCATCTGTTTTGGCATTTCCCGTGAAATACACAAAAAGGTAAGCACTGTTATTTTCTTTTACTACTGTTTTTTTAGTACTGCTACAAGAAAAAAACAGTACTAAAATCAGACTTACTGAAATTATTAAAAAGGCAGATTTTATTTGTTTCATCGGTAGTAACTATAACGCCTTGGAGCAATTATCCTGATAATCCCGTCCAAGGCGTTAATTATATTATTTAGTAGAATTCATTAAACTCAATGTATAACTATAGCTGTATTTAGGAGCTCTAAGTAAATATTGCGAATGCGGATAAGCACCCCAGCTTGTATCGCCTCCTACTCCGCGTTGTGCTAAATCGACATGTACATATACCTTGTCTTGCGGTTTCACATCATTAGTATGACGTTGATTTTTGGCTTTTCCAGGATCTAAAGATTCTGTCGAAACATTTAAAGTACTAAATCCTAAAGTCTGTTCCCCGGTAATTTTCAATCCTAAACCTTTGCTGTTTTGCAAAGAAAACCAACGTGTATCTGTTTTATAACCACATTCCTGTGGACGAATGTATTCCCATACAAACTGATTTGCTACTTTGTCTTCATAAGTCCCCACGAAAGAAGCCGTTTTTCTATCGGAATAATTTTCTAAGGGCCCACGACCGTAGTAACTTAAATTCTCAAAAGCACCCGGAAGTTCTACTCGCATCCCAAAGCGTGGCAATTCCGGTAAATTTTTATCAGTCATATCAATGCTGGCTGTGACTTTAATTTCGCCATTATTCTGGATCAGATAATTCACTGTGTAAGGCGCATTGGCTCCAGCTAAAACATATTGAACGTCAATAGGTAATCCTGAATCGGTTTGTTTCCCTACCGTAACCGATTGTACTTCCGGATTCAAATGAGCATCTTTCCAAATGGCTAATTTCTCCGGCATTTTGTTTCCAAAATCATTATCTGTTGGTGCTCTCCAGAAATAAGGCGTTGGGAAATGTGTGATAATTTCAGCATTTTCAGCTTTAAAATTATAGCTTTTAATTTCTCCTTTAGCCAAATCAAAAGTACCGGCAATTGTTTTAGTCTCAAAAGACAAAACAGCACCTTTTTTCCTGATTTTTAATTCCTTCTTTTTAGCTACTTCGGCTGATTTTTCTGCAAAGAAATTTCCTTTTCCAATAGCAAATTGCTCTCTGGCAATTTCATGATTCGCCGGAACTAAATCTGTTGCGGTTTTTGTAAAAGCATACACATTCAGGAAAAATTCTCCGGTCTCAGTCAAGGCTTCAATTGGCAAATCCAGCGTTGTACTTTTCTCAGGAGCGCAATCAACATTGAATGTTTTCTCCTGGATTACCTGACCGTTTTTAATCAATTCAAATTTGAACTGATATTGATTTAAGTTCGTATAATGAAAAATATTCTTGATTGTCAATTGGTTTGTCTCCTTTAAACTAAACAAAATATCCTGATATACTTTTTTCACTTCTGCTAATCCCGGATGTGGCATTCTATTGGCACTCACCAAACCATTGGCACAAAAGTTATCATCATTTTGCAAATCTTCCCCTCCTAAATCACCTCCGTATGCATAGAAGACGGTTCCGTTTTCGTCCTGAGTTTTAATACCCTGATCCACCCAGTCCCAGATAAATCCACCCTGCATGTGCGGACTGCTGTTGATGATATCGAAATATTCCTGAAAATTTCCGTTAGAATTTCCCATCGCATGTGAGTATTCACACATAATAAAAGGTCTGGGTTTATCTGCAGCTGCATATTCTTTCATGTATTTGATACTTGGGTACATTGGCGCCACAATATCTGTATTTGGGTTTTCTTTAGATTGTTCAAATTGTACCGGTCTCGAAGTATCTCTGTTTTTCAACCATTTGTAAGCTTCATAAAAAACAGGACCATTAGCACATTCGTTACCCATTGACCAAATAATAATCGAAGGATGATTTTTATCAGCTTCTAACATACGCTTAATGCGATCCAAATGCGCAGGAGCCCATGCCGGAACATATGCCGGATGAATATTTTCGTCTAATGATTTTTGCCCATCAACTCCCATTCCATGCGTTTCAATATTAGCCTCGTCTACTAAATACATACCATACTCATCACATAATTCATATAAATACGGGTCATGCGGATAATGACTCATTCTGATAGCATTGATGTTATTTTGTTTCATCAATTCCAAGTCTCTGCGCATCGTTGGTCTGTCAGGTGCATGTCCTTTGGTTTCATGATGATCGTGAATGTTTACGCCACGCACTAACATTACTTTTCCGTTAACCAAAAGTTGGGCATTTTTAATTTCCACTTTTCTAAAACCTGCTTTGCGATAAATCACTGAATTTTCGGCAGGATTAGCAGTTTCTAATTTGATAATATAACTGTACAAATAAGGCGTTTCTGAACTCCATTTATTCACGTTATTAATCGCCGAACTAAAAACAACTTCCTTAGTTGCATTGGTCACATTCTTCGTTTCACTGTACACTTTTTTGCCTTGAGCATCTAATAAAGTCAAACTTAGATTAGCATTTTTAATTTTATTTTGCTGAAATGCTCTTAACTGAACAGTTGTTTTAAAAAGCCCATTGGTATAATTCTCGTCCAAATCGGCATTTACAAAATAATCCCAAATAGTCAATTTAGGAGTCGCTTGCAAATAAACATCTCGCTCAATACCGCTCAGTCTCCAGAAATCCTGATCTTCTAAATAACTTCCGTCGTGCCAGCGAAACACTTGTACCGCCAAAAGATTTTCTCCTTTTTGTAAAAAGGAAGTGACGTCAAATTCGGCTGCTGTTTTGGAAGCTTTGGTCATCCCCACTTCTTTGCCATTTAAAAATATGCGTGCATATCCCGAAATAGAATTGAAATGTAAAAGCACTTCTTTGCCCGACCAGTTTTCCGGCACTGTGAATGTTTTACGGTAACTCCCTACCGGATTGTAAGTGTTGTCTACAAAAGGGGGATTCTTTGGAAAAGGATACACAATATTGGTGTAAATAGGAATATCATAACCTTCCATTTCCCAGTTTGAAGGTACCGGAATATTTTTCCAGCTTTTATCATCTAAGTCTGCTTTGTAAAAATCCAGCGGACGATCGGCTGGTTTTTTAACAATGTTAAACTTCCAATCGCCATTTAAACTTTGATAATAAGCCGATGCTTCCGGTTCATTTTTAGTCGCCATAGCTTCATTTTGATACAAAACAAAAGTAGCTCTCCCTGCTTCTTTGTTTCTGTCAACGATAGTTGGGTTTTCCCATTCATTTTGTTGCTGTTGTGCCGAAACTAACTGCACAGCTACCAGCAACGCTAACATAATTTTTCTTTTCATTCTCTTATTTTTAGTGGTTTTTAGTGTTCTTTTTATTATTATCTGTTCCTAATTAAAGGCATTTTTTTTAATTCCAAAACCTGAACCGGTTGTGGTGCTACCTTTGCCAATCCTTCTCCGTCGGTTTGAGTAACGTTTTGAGAAAAAATATGTAATTGTTTTTTGGTTGCCCAAAGTTCTTTATCAAAATTAGGTTCCCATTGTCCTACCGAATTTGGGCTAATATCTTTTAATTGCCATTGTTTCTGTTTCAAATTGGCATAAGCCAAGGTAATTTTATTGGCTCTTTCTTCATCCCGATACAGTAAATACAACATCGATTTATGTACTAAAATCTCCGGACGGGAAATAGGGATTCTTTTCGTTCCTCCTCCGCCTAAAGCAAATTTTTTATGATGAAAATCAGTATTGATTAAATTCCACTTTCCTTCTTTGAGATACACTACTTTGTATTGTGGCACCCCGTCATTATCCCAATAACTGGCAATATAAGCATTACCATTTTCATCAACAGTCATTGAAGTCTGATTGATTAAACTACTGTTTGGAGATACTTCCCAGGCAATTTCAGCAGTAGCTTTGGTTATTGGTAATTGGTATTTTTCTCCGGTTGATTTTTGCCAGGTGTGTCCGCCATCAGCTGAAAAAGCATAGCAAATATCGTGATTTGTCGAAACATCCCAGCTTTCTCTCCAAACCCAGGAAATATAAATCCCTTTTTCGCCTACGCAAATTTGCCAATAAGCAGAACGCTGATTTTCGCCATCAATTAAATTATTTTGTAACGCAGTCCATTTTTGAGTTTCAACATCATACACTTTCATAATCATATTTCCTCTTCCCGAAGCTCCGGAACGATAACAAAACAATAATTTCCCATTGGGTAAATTATGGAATTCCGGATAGGTTACCTTAGCTTCATCCGTTCCGGTCATTGGCAATTCTTTTCCTAATTCGAGACTATACGGCTGTGTGCTTCTTGCATATCGCAAATGGGTATCATGATGATCCCAGCTTACATGTAAAAACCCTTTACTATCTATAGCAATGCTTATATCATTATGCGCATCTTTTACATTTCCAGCATAGGAAGTAACCACTACATCCCATTTTTGAGAATTCAGTTTACGCTTTGCCAGAACCATTTTTCCTTCCGGATTGTAATAAGCAGTGTATTGAATTCCTTTAAAAGTAGTGAGTGCTTTATTTCTAAAAATCACTGTATTTACAGAGTTATTACTCCAGCCCAAACCAATGTCGCTTACTTTAGTATTTATCTGCGCCAAAATTACAGCAGGAAAAAAAAGAATCACTAAAAGTAAGCCCTTAACAATGACTGCTACTTTATTACAATACATCTTCATATTTCTATTTTTTAGAAAATCTTATTTTCAATATCCAAAACCCTATTTTAGAATAAAATAGCAAATCTATTTTTTTTCAATATTATTTTTATGGACTAAATAACAAATGTATGTACAACACTAACAAAAACAAACCAGCACCTACCAGTTTATGATTTTATCTACCAGATGTAAACAGTAATAGTTGTTGAAAAAAGTATTGATAAAAAAAGAAGTTCAAAACCATACTACTACATACCGGTTATTTATTTATATTTATACCCTCACATTTTTATTATGAAAATAATATCTATCAATAAAAGGCAGAATTTACCAAAATACAAACAAATTATCCTGTCTATTGAAATATCAATAGCCGAAAAACGTCTAAAAAGAGGAGATAAACTGCCTTCTGTAAACAAAGTATCACTGGAATTCGGAATTTCCAGAGATACCGTTTTACTGGCTTATGACGAACTTAAAAAAAGAGGAATTATTTATGCTATTTTAGGCAAAGGCTATTATGTAAAAAGTGAGGACTTTAGTTTTGAGCAACGTATTTTTTTATTGTTTGATGAATTGAACGCCTTTAAAGAAGACCTTTACAATTCATTTCTGGAAACCATCAACAGAAATGCGCAAATTGATATTTTTTTCCACTATTTCAACCCGGAAGTTTTTAAAAAACTCATTCATGATAACAATGGCAATTATTCTAAATACATTATCATGCCTACCAATTTAGTTAATGCCGCTGCGATTATCAAAACATTACCTCCACAAGACGTATTAATTCTGGATCAGACTAATGCAGAATTAAAAAACTATCCATCCATACATCAAAATCACGCTAAAGACACTTTTAATGCTCTGGAGTCCGGTAAAGATAAAATTAAAAAATACCAAAAATTAATCTTGATTTTTTCCAGTTACAAACAACCTGTAGGAATGAAAGAAGGATTCATCGATTTTTGCAACAAACATGAATTTCATTACGATATCATTTCAAATTTTGAGCAAAACGAAATACAATCTGGCGATCTTTACCTCATTCCTGACGACCGTCATCTGGTAAATGTTATTGAGCAGGCCAAGGAGCAAAAACTAGTTATAGGCAAAGATTTGGGAATCATTTCCTACAACGATACTCCTTTAAAAAAAGTAGTAGCCGACGGAATAACTACTATTTCAACTGATTTTAAAGAAATGGGATGTGTTCTGGCCGAATTGATCTTAAAACAAAGCAAAGAACAAATTGAGAATAAAAGCAGCCTGATTATGAGGAGTTCTTTGTAATAAAAAATATTTAAAGTTTTTTTATGCTAAAAAAACCTCGAAATCCTATCGCATTTCGAGGTTTTAGTACCTTTTTTATTTAATAGTGGTTTGAAAAAACAGAGAACTGATGAAAATTATTTACTTTTAGGTTCTTTAAGCATCATGAATTTTCTGATTTCAACATCTGAAATCTCAGGGTTTGCACCTTCCTGTCCGGCAACCAAAGCACCTACTGCACAAGCATAGTTTAATGCTTTTTGAGGTGATTTCCCTTTGAGCAATTTCATAGTTAATGACGCTAAAAAAGAATCTCCGGCACCTACTGTATCCACCACTTTTATAAAGTAACCACTGTTATAATAGAACTTTGCATCATAATACAATACCGCTCCAAATTCTCCTTTGGTTACACAAATGTGTCTGGCTTTTGTTTTCTCAGCTATAAATTTAATATTTTGTTCGAAAGAATTGTATGGAGAATCTAGTTCCCGACTTATTTCTCGTAATTCATCATCATTCAATTTGATAAAATCAGCTTTTGACATTAGCTCGATAAGCACTTCGGTAGTATAATAAGGAGCTCTCAGGTTGGCATCCAGTATTTTGTATTTTGCAACATCTAACAGAGCATACAAAGTTGTTCTTGAGACTTCATCTCTGCAAATCAAACTCCCAAAAACGAATGCATCTGCTTTTGAAACTAATTCTATCATTTCATCGGTCAGTTGGATTTTATCCCAAGCTGAAGGATACATAATATCATAAGAGGCATTTCCTTTTTCGTTAATCATGACATTAACCACACCGGTTTTGTAATCAGCTCCTTCCTGAATAAATTGAGTATCGCTCTGATGGTCTTGAATAAATTCTTTGATATCGGAACCATTTTCATCTACTCCCACCCGACTGATCATTGTGGTTTGAATGCCAAATGAATTCAATCGAACCGCCACATTCAAAGGTGCTCCTCCAATTTTTTTGTGTGTAGGGAAGACATCCCAAAGCACCTCTCCAAAACAAACTGCATTAAGTTTTTTTCCGTTGTTCATTTCCATTCTGTTTTTTAATATTATTTAGGTTGGCTAAGCTTCAAATTACTAATTGTAGCATTTTGTCCTTCAGTAATAATTCCCCATTTATACTTGTCTCTTCCATAAACACGATTCGTCAAAGCTACTTTTCCATCAATATATAGCACTACTACACTGCCTTCTGTAACAACTTCAACATCATATTTGACATTTACTTGACATCCAAATGGAATTCTGGTTGTTTCCTGTGAAGCTGAATTATATCCAATGATAGCATTTTTTGTAGCATCTAAAACGATTTTATAATAACTCCCTGTATTATTTGTATGAAAAACAAATCCAACACTACCACTTGTATTAGTTAAAGTAAGTTCCGCATTTATTTTAGCTCTTTTACCAACAGGCTTAAAACTTACCATAGCTTTATTGGTAGTGCTACTCAAATTATAACTACCATCATTTACAGTAACAGCTCCTAAAGTAGCATCGACCTCAACATTAGTATTTTTAGAAAAGAAGCTTTTTACTGCTTGAGGTGCCTGAGTACCTAAAGTTCCATCCGGATTTTGGGTTAATTGATGGATTACCATATTTCCGGCCCAATCTTTATTGCCTAAATCAGTTTCTGGAGTTTTTCTGGCATTCCAACCAAAAACATATCTTTTATTTCCATCTGAAGCTGTTTTTCCGGCATAAAAATATTCCCCATCAATTCTGTCATTTTGTGGCGTTGTCCAAGGACCATTAATAGAGGTTGCCATTTTATAATGTGTCCCTTTGTTAGAACTCCAATTTTCAGAAAACATTAAATACCAATAACCTCCCATTTTAAAAACATCTGCACATTCCATCATCAAATAATTTTCTTCTTGAGTAGTTGTATAAATAGGTGCCTGAACATCCCAAATTCCTGAAGCTGGATTAGCAGTTGTAAAATGCAACAATACCGCTTTCCTGCCTGGTTCCGTTTGTGTACTTACTAACATCGAATATTTACCCATATCTTCATTGTAAAAAACATGCGGATCTCTAAAATCATAATCATAATACCCAGCAAGTGCCGTAATTTTAAAAGAAGATATTTTTGTCCAGGTTTTTAAATCTGAACTTGTGGCACACAATACACTTTCTCTTGCGTTTGATTGTAGAAAAGAAGCGATTCCATTATGACCCGTATAATAAAAGTAGTAAAGATTACCAACTTTAACAACAGAACCTGTCCCTACAGCAAAATCTGCTTCGGTAGTTGTTCCATAAGGAATGACTTGCCCTTCATAACTGAAATGAGCCAAATCAGTACTTTGAAATTCATGAATATCATGGAATCCTTTTCCTGTTGGTTTATTTATGGCATCATGGAGAAAGTAAATATGGAATTTTCCATTGTCAAAAAACGGCATGATATCACCGGTATAACCTGCACTGTAATAGGGTTCACTTCCTCCTCCAATCCATAGTGATGGCGGTATTGGGAAAATATTGCCTATTTCCGATTCTCCACCCGAAACAGAACCTCCAATGTATCTATCATCCTGACTACAAGACAATAACGAAAAGAAAATGGAAGCTATTGTAATTATATTTCTATAGTTCATTTTTTTTGATTTTAAAGGAGTTAATTTCCAGCTAAATAATTGATGCTGTTTTGTGTCAACAGTTTAATATTACCAATAAATTCATTGGCCTGACTAGGAACTCCGCTACCGTTAGTTTCATTGTACCAATCATAAGCTCCCATCGAGATTACTATTACATTTTTATTGGTTCCAGTGTTTGGAAATTCAGCAATTGTTACTCTTCCGTCAAGCGAATTATCCCAAGCTTCACTGGCTAAATTAGTCCCGCCAGTTTGATTTCTCCAACCTTCTCCGTTACCGTAGCCTCCCCATTCTGGCAGAAACCACCATGCGGTATGATTTAATCTAAAAGTATCACTTTGTAATAAATTAGCTTTTCCAGATTCATAAGTAACTAAGCCTTGAAAAACAGGATGGTTTTCATGTCCTACGAATGACATTCCCCATGAATTTCCATCTACAAATCCATTTGGAAGAAAATCTCCAAAAACATTATTCGGTCCTTTTCCCGCAGGAACTATTCCTAAAGCATCTACATATTGAGAGGCAAAAGAAGTCAGTAATAAGTTTCCTCCATTTGTTCTAAAACTCTTTAAAGCATTTGTTACGGCTGGATTAAAAGCCACAGCAGGTAAGTTTGTTGCCGAATCAAAATGCCACCAAATTACATCCACGTTGCTTAAATCAGTACCATTTAAAACACTGCCAAAAGAGATGTATCTGGCTCCGGTAAAATTATCAAACAGCCAGTTGACAGCGGTAATTTCGTCCATATTAGTAATTGCTGATCTTGTTGCAGCAGTTCCTAAAAAAGCTACAGTCAAACCACTATTAGGGACTCCGGCATTGGCAGTATAGTTTACTGATTTTCCGTTGGCTGTAATTACAAAAGTTACTGTATTAGAAAAATCAATTGTAGTTCCTGATGGTGGCGAAATAGAAACGCCTTGTGTTAATTCTATAACAGGTTGTAACGCAGTAAGATCTGTATTTTCAGGTAATGTCATTGTAATCGTTTTACTGATATCGTTGATGGTTGCCGCTACATTATTGATTTTAAAGCTTTTTATCGGACTTAAAACTGTAACATTTACAGTATAATCTTTGTACAAATTACCATTTACAACTCTAAATTTTAATGGATTTGTAAAATTAATAGCCGAGTTTAAATTTAAATTAGATGTTGCTCCTTCCTCTAAAATAATTTCAGGATTTACCGCTGTAATATCGGTACCATAAGGCAATATTACTGCAATTGTAGCTGTTTTTTGATCGATAGTTCCGGTAACTCCCTTTATTTTAAAGGAAGTTACATTAGAAGGTGAATCAACAGCAAGACCATTATTATCAAAATTATCTTCGCAGGCAGAAATCATAAAAATCAATGCCAGTATCAAAGACCATTTTGTCCAGTTTTTATATATAAAATTTTTCATGTTGGTTTTCGTAAATAAATTAATAATCCAGATTTTGTTTGTACAATCCCTGACTGAAATTAATTTGCTTCAACGGAATTGGGCAATATTCTTCCTTATTGGCATCAAAAAAAGCATCTTGGTAATAAGCTCTTTTTGTTTTTTCTTCAGTATAAAAGGCATTCATCACTTCATCAGTAACACCCCAACGAACCAGATCAAAAAAACGACTTCCTTCCATCGCTAATTCTAAACGACGTTCCCAACGCAAGGCTTTACGGGCAAATTCCTGTGTCCAGTTGCAATTAGTTCCATCTACATAAGTATTGATTTTAAAGTTGTTCACATACGGAAGTCTTCCTGTACTTTGCGCCGCTCTTTCTCTAATCTCATTGATTAATGGTAAAGCTTCTGATTGTCTTCCTAATTCAATCAAGGCTTCAGCACGCATCAGAATCACATCTGCATAACGAATTTGGATTCTGTTTTTTGAATTTCCGTAGAAAGGATCGATGTTAACTACACAGCTACAATTGGGTGCTACATTTTCTTTTAACGAAGCATAATAACCGTAAGTTCCCGGAGAACGTACCCAGGCTTCTACATATAAAAACTCCGGATCATATTTATACGGTAATCCCGGCATGGCAACGGTATGATACAATCTTGGATCTACAGTAGTAGCATCTAAATTTTTATAATCAAAATCGGCATCATTATAAGTATCAAACTCTGGCAAACCATTAACTCCGGTTTTAAAAGCGTTAACTAAGTTTTGACTTGGTTTGTGAAAATCACAACAGCCTAAGCCCTGAGGAGTCGATAATACATCGGAGAAATTTAATCGTCCGTATAAGGTACCGTCATTATCCGAAAACTGAATGGAGAAAATAGATTCTGCACCGTTTTCAAATGTTCCCGGTAAAAAGTTATTCGCAAAATCAGGTTCTAAACTTGCTTTTCCAATTACCTTATCCGTTGCTGCAATTACTTCTTCTAAATGTTGTGTATTTGTTCCTGTAACGGTATAGGTTTCATCCTGAGTATAGGCTTGATATAAACGTGTTTTTGCTAAATAGGCATAAGCCGCTTTTTGTGTAGCACGCCCCACTTGTGGTTGTGTTTCCGGTAAATCATTGGCTGCGGCTTGAAAATCTTCGGCAATTTTATTCCAAAGTTCCTCGTTTGAAAATTCTTTGTTTGAAATGGTTTTATAATTTTCTACAGGAATATCTTCAGTAATATAAGGTACGTTTCGGAACATAATTTTTAGCATAAAATAAAAATGTCCTCTTAAAAAACGCATCTCAGCCATACGTGTTTTTTTCAATGGATAATCTGCTTCCGAAATTTGTTCCAATGCTTTCAATGCTTTATTAGCTCTTGAGACTCCAACATAACTGATGTACCAAAAATTGTCCAATTCGCCAAAATCAGGCCGGATATTATTGGATACTTCAAAAAAGTGAAAAGTCTGAATATCGTTAGTTCCACTACCTCCTTTGTAAGCATCGTCAGAGCGAACATTTCCAAAAGGCCACAAACTATAAGGTGAATCATAATGATCGTTTCCTAATTGTGCATAAGCCGCATTCATAAAACCTTCTACCGATTCTGGTGTTACAATATCAGCTTCTGACAATACACCACGAGGGTCGTTTTCCAGAAAATCCGAGCAGGAAACAAATACTCCCAACACTAAAATTCCTATTATATATACTATCTTTTTCATGTTTTTCGATTTAATCTTTTTATTAAAATGTAAAATTAAGACCAGCTGTAAAAGTGGTAGGCTGCGGATATCCAAAACCGGCATTTTCAGGATCTACACCTGTGAAGTTTTTAGCATCAAGGATTAATAAATTTTGCCCACTGATGTAAAATCTAAAAGTTTCTAAACTTAATTTTTCCAATAACCCTTTTGGAAAACTATATCCAAACTGTAAAACACGCAGTTTAACATAACTCCCATTCTCTACAAAATAAGTAGAGAATCTCGATTCGGCATTTCTATCTACAGTTGTTAATGCCGGAATAGTAGAATTTGGATTATCTAAAGACCAAGCATTTAGCAAACGGGTTCCTTTGTTTGATCCAACATCATCTACACTCCAAAAATCAGTTTGATATTTAGTATTATTAATCACATCAACATTCGCCGTTCCTTCCCAAAAAGTAGAAAAATCAAAATTTTTATAACCTAATCCTAAATTAAATCCATAAATCAAACCTGGATTTGGATTTCCTATCCAAGTACGATCCTTATCTGTAATCACTCCGTCTCCATTTAAATCTCTGTAACGAATACGTCCCAGACCTTTCCCTTCCTGATCAGCCCAAAGATCAACTTCATCCTGGCTTTTAAATAAACCATCAGCAACATAACCGTACATGGAATTTATTGGACGTCCTAAAATATTGTCTTCTAATCCGTCTCCTCCATAATTATTCTTTACTTCTGTTGGCAATTGTGTGATTTTATTTTTATTACCTGAAATATTAGCAGAGATGTCATATTTCAATCCGAATGATGTTTCATCATTATATCCTAAAGAAACTTCCCATCCTTTATTTTCCATAGATGCTCCGTTTACCCAACGATTTCCTCCTTCACCAATTACCCCTAAATAAGGTGGCAGAACCAAAATATCTTCTGTTTTTTTGATGTAATAATCAACTGAACCACTTAATTTTTGATTGAATAATCCAAAATCTAAACCAATGTTAGTTTGAGTAGTCGTTTCCCATTTTAAATCGTCATTTCCCGATTGAGTTGCAATAAAACCCGAAGGAAGTAATCCATTTCCGTTTCCGGCAATGTCGTAAGCCGTTCCAAAAGACGTTGCCCATGTAGGACTTCCACCAGCATAACTAGCTAAATAAAGAGAGTAAACAGCAGTATTACTAATTTCCTGATTTCCTGTTTGTCCCCATCCTGCTCTTAATTTTAAATCAGAGAAAACAGGAACATTGTTTTTGATAAAATTCTCATTACTTATTCTCCAACCTGCGGAAACAGCTGGAAATACTCCAAATTGATTGTTTTTTCCAAAACGAGACGAGCCATCTCTACGAATTGTAGCCGAAAGTAAATAACGATTATCGAACTCATAATCAGCTTTTCCGAAATAAGACAATAGAGAATAAGCTGTTGAAGTTCCGCTGGTAAAAGATTCTCCAGTACCGGCATCTGGATACATATAATCAGGAGTTTCAATTAAAAAATCATTTTTACGCAAACCTATATTGTCAAATGTTTCTTTGTACATTTCCGTTCCTGCCATCAAATTCAAATTGCTTTTTCCAAAATTCAAACTATAAATAGCGGTATTTGTCCAGGTCCATTTATCACTAACGGATTGATCGATGCTTACTGATGTCTGGTCATTTTGCAAATAACCTGATTGGTAACTTCTTTGTAAAGTACGTTTTTTGAAAAAACCATAATCAATACCAAAACTAGTTTTGATGTGTAAGTTTTTAACTAGCTCTAAATCGGCATACATGTTTCCAAAAAGACGTAAAAAATCGTATTTATTGTCTTTATTGTATTCTAAAAGTCGCACTGGATTTTGTCTGTCATTCATTCCACCTACTGGTCCACCCCAGCCTTTTCCGTCAACAGTACGAACAGGAATAATTGGCAAAGCACGAAGAGCAGGATCTAAAACACCAGGATCAGTAACTTCGTTAGTACGATTGAAGCTAAAATTTTCGCCAATAACTAATTTGCCATCAAAATATTTATACGAACCATTCATTCTGGCAGTAATTCTTTCAAAATCGGTAGTTTTAACAACACCCTGGTTGCCATAATATCCTAAGGAAAAAACATAACTCCCTTTATCTGATGCGTTTGAAACCGATAAATCATAAGAATTGGCTACACCAGTTTGTGAAACTTCATCATACCAATTGGTGTTAGATGCTTTTATTGTTTGATTTGCATCTAAATATTCTGGAACCAAAACCGTATTTAATTGTGGTTTATTATCTACTACAGACCAATCAAACTGGTATCGTAAATTATTATTGTTTGGGTTTAATCCATCATTAATATTGGCTTGCCATAAGGCTTGTCCAAATTGATTTGAATTCAGAACATTCAGTTTTCTGGAATAATCAGAAAAAGAAGTATAAGCGTTAAAATTAATTCTCATTTTACCTGCTTTCCCTTTTTTGGTTGTAATGATTATTACTCCATTTGAAGCTCGAGATCCATAAATACTCGCTGATGAAGCATCTTTTAAAACCTGAATCGTTTCAATATCATTCGGATTCAATTCGTGCATTCCCGATTTTGTTGGCATTCCATCAATTACATAAAGAGGATCGGTATTATTCAGGGTTCCTACTCCACGAATAACTACTCTAGTGTTTCCTCCACTAGGAGAACCGTCCGATGAAACTTTAACCCCGGCAATTCTTCCTTGTAAAGCTTTAATCGGGTTAGGTTCCGGTTGTTTCATAACCTCTTTCATATCTACAACCGCAACAGCTCCTGTAATATCGGCCTTCTTTTGTTTTGAGTATCCGGTAACCACAACTTCGTTTAGCTTATTATCATCTACTTGCAAGCTTATATTGAATGTTTTTTGATTTTTAACTAAAATCGATTGAGATCCATAACCTACATAAGAAACTACAATTGTTGCATCTGGATTTACTTTTGATAATGTAAATACTCCATCCAGATCAGTGGTTGTACTTATGGAAGTTCCAGAAATAAGTACAGTGGCTCCTGGAAGTGGCATTCCGTCATCAGACGAAATTACCGTTCCTTTGATTCCGCCTTCCTGAGCAGATAATAGCAACACTGGAAAGAAGAAAAACAGAAAATAAATAATTTTACTTTTCATAAGTTAATAGTTTTGGTTTTTAGTTTATATTTAATTGGTTAATTACAAGATTATTCAATTCTATTCCTTGATTTGAAGAAACAGAAAGTGTTGTAAATGGCTGATTAGGAAAAAAGAGTTCCGTAATTACTTTTTCGCCATTGTTATAGAAAATTTCAATAGATGTTTTATCCAAAATAATTTTAAAAGCAGCTTCTTTTTGATTTCCGTCTAAAATTGCTTTGGTAATTGCAGCAGCAAATTTTTCGGAGAAATCAATTTTTCCGGATTTTGTTCTATCTAAAAACAAATAATGATCTGAATTATTAATTCCGAAAGTCAAAGACTCACCAGCAGCGTTTGAAAGCGTAAAAGTATAAGTGTGTTGTTGCAGATTTTTTAAATTGAAATTGATAATCGCCTGGGTTAAATCAATTTTCCCTGCTTCTGGAATAGAAAGTTTCCCTTTTCCATTTAAGCTTTTTACCTTGATTGTTTTAGAAATATATTTGTCGATTTCTCTCACCGGATTACTAACCAGACTATACTCATTTCCTTTTTTGACCAATTGAATTGCACGGGCAATTGTGGTGCTGCTTCTCCATGCATTAGTAGGCACATCTTGGGCATAATCCCAATTTGACATCCATCCTATAAATAATCGCCGCCCGTCCGTACTTGGAATATTATTCCATGTTACACCAGCATAATTGTCTTTTCCGTAATCGATCCAAACGGCTTTCTGCTGTTCTACTTTTTTAGCAAAATTTGAGTCTAATGTAAAAGTCGTTCCGTCAAAATCTCCAATAAAATATTGTGTTCCGGAACCTCCATTAGCCCCGCCTGGATTTAAGCTCTGAATTAAAACCCATTTTGTTTCATTTGAACCTTCCACTTCCATTTGAAAAAAATCAGGACATTCCCAAACTCCGCCATGAGCACCAATATTTTTTCCAAACTCAGACAAATATTTCCAACTCTTCAAATTTTCAGAAGAATAAAACTGAGTTCTGTCCTGTGCCGCCAGAGCCATAATCCATTGCTTGTGGGTTTCATCCCAGGTTACTTTTGGATCACGAAAATCACGAATTCCCGGATTTTTCAAGACAGGATTTCCTTTCTCAAATTTCTGCCATGTAAAACCATTGTCATTCGAAAAAGCGATATCCTGCTGCTCCACATCAATCTTATTTTCTTTTTCCTTTGTCATATCATGCAAAGTATAAATAGCCACAATGGGAGCTGATTTCCCAATACCTAATTCTGAAGTATTATTGATGTCAACTACAGCACTTCCTGAAAAAATGTATTTGTCTTTATCCGGGTAAATTGCAATGGGCTGTTCTTCCCATTTAATCAAGTCTTTACTAGTGGCATGTCCCCAGTGCATTGGTCCCCATTTATTTCCATCAGGATAATATTGATAGTATAAATGATATTGTCCATCAGCATAAAACATTCCGTTAGGATCATTCATCCAACCTGTCTTTGGAGTATAATGAAAATTAGGGCGGTACATTTGTTCTTCTACAGATGATATAGTAGTGGTCGTTTGTGCAATAGCCAAAAAAGGTTTGCAACCTACTATTAAAAGCAAGAAAATACTACTAAAGATTAGCTGGAGATGTTTCATTGATTTCATTTTTATTAATATTTTTGTTAATTAGTTTTTTACTTAATTCTTCTAACGAAATACCCTTGGTTTCGGGCATCATAAATAGCACAAACAGTAATTGAAATACCATCATGACAGCAAAGAACAAAAACACAATTCCGGCACCTATGGTTGAAAACAATATAGGAACTAAAGATGGTACAACTGCTGCTAACACCCAATGAACAGAACTGCCAAATGATTGTCCGGTGCTTCGTAAGTGGTTAGGAAATATTTCTGAAATAAATACCCAAATCACAGTCCCTTGTCCAATAGCATGAGCGGCAATAAACAAAAACAAGAATACCGGCATTAGTTCCCCGTTCCAACCAAAAAAGAAGGTAGCAGAAACCAGACTTAAAGAGATAATATATCCAAAAGAACAAATCAGCATTAATTGCTTTCTCCCTAATTTATCTATTAAAATAACACCTAATAGTGTAAAGAGCATATTGGTCACACCTATACCAATACTGCTTAATAAAGCAGTACTCTCTCCCAGACCAGCTTCCTGAAAAATTCTTGGAGCGTAATATAATAAGGCATTAATACCGGATAGCTGATTAAAAAAAGCAATTAAAAATGCCAGAATTAGAGGAAATCTATATTTCTTAAGAAAAATGTTTTCGTTAGACACCGTGTTTTCCATCTCCTGCTTAATCTCTAACATTAGCTTTTCCGGATTCTGATCAGGATTGATTTTTTGCAGCATCTTTATGGCTTCATCTTTTCTGAATTTGGTAAGTAACCATCGTGGACTTTTTGGGATTGTAAATGCAAAAACTGTATAAATAGCAGCAGGTATCGCTTCTATTCCCACCATCCAGCGCCAGGCATTCTCTCCAATATCATTTAAAAGATAATTAGATAAAAAAGCAATTAAAATCCCAAATACAATATTAAATTGGTAAAGCCCTACCAGTTTACCTCTGTCTTTGGCTGGTGCAATTTCTGAAATATATGCTGGTGCCGCAATTGTAGATGCCCCTACTCCTAAACCTCCTATGAATCTAAAAAAAGCAAAAGTCCAGGGATCGTTAGCTAATCCGGAACCTATTGCAGAGATAGTGTATAAAACTCCTATCCATATTAATGTATTTTTACGCCCTATTCTATTAGTAGGGATTCCTCCAAAAAAAGCACCAATAACAGTACCCCAAAGCGCCATTCCTATCACTACAATACCATGAAACACATCTGAAGTACTCCATAATAATTGTAATTTTTTTTCGGCTCCTGATATTACTACAGTATCAAAACCAAATAAGAAACCTGCTAAAGCTGCAGTAATAGACCAGATTAATATCTTTTTCATTTTCAAAAATTATTAAATTAAATTTTGTAACCGTTGTAACCACTTTATCTTTTACAGTATTCCTTATTAAACCAAAAAAGAAATACCGCTGTAATAAACCCGATTACTATTGTATTCCTCAGATTATGTTATTAAGTATGTACCAAATGTATTATTTAACATTCGCACAACCTTTTCATAATGTATCTATTAACTCTAAAATGGTTTCATTTAATTAATTAATTGATTTTCAGTAATTTAAATTTGTTTTTTGAAAAATATTTTAATCAGTGTTTCGAAAAAGTTACATTTACTTTCAATATCGAAACATGACTGTATTCGAAAAAAAAGACTATCTGTAAAAAAGAGAAAGATTATATACACATTCTGTTTTTTTTATCTCAAAATATTAATTTTTCAGCATCAGAATTAATTCTAAATGTTAAAAAAAGTGGAGTAATCGATAAAATGTGATTGTTTAATGAAGATTAATTAACAAATATTCTCTCTTACAATTATATCTCAATAGGCGCCCTCTGTTTCTAAGTAAAAACATATTCCTCTTTGCTGAATAGCATTTCCTTATTAATGCTGTCAGATTTTAAGATATTCCGGTCATTACACTAACTAAACAAAAAATGGATTATAAGTATGGCATTGCAACCAACTTATAATCCATTAAATCACTCAGGAAAACGGAATGAGAGTATTTTCAGGTCATTAATTATTTCGATAATCTTTAGGCGTTACTCCAAATTTAGTTTTAAAAGCAGTCGAAAAGTAATTGGGTGAAGCAAAACCACAAGAATAGGCAATTTCGGAAATATTCATAGTGGTAGTACTCAATAAAATCTTGGCTTTGTCCAATCTGAAATTATTGATATAATCGCCCACACCTATTCCTAAAACTCCCTTTACTTTTCTATAAAGCTGAACTCTTGAAATATTCAGGCTGCTTGCCAGTTCTTCGACCGAAAAGGAAGAATTATCAATATTATTTTCCAAAATAATATTGATTTTATTTAAAAATTCCTTTTCAATTAAACTCAAATTATCACTTTCAATTTTATCAATATTGTTAGTATAATAGTACCGTAGTTTTTCTCTATTAAACAATAAGCCTTTTATCGATTGTTTTAAAACTTTAAAATTAAATGGTTTGGTCAAAAACAAATCAGCTCCCACCTCTAAAGATTTCAAATAAGTGCTACTATCATCCATAGCAGTGAGAATAATTACGGGAATATGAGAAGTGATCATATTCTTTTTTAAAGTTTCACAAATTTCAAAACCGTTTCTTTCCGGAAGATTCAAGTCACAAATGACAATATCAGGCATCAATTCCAATGCTTTTTCAATAGCTTTTAAGCCATTACATCTTGTAACAATATAGTCCTCTTTTAATTTAGAATACATAAAATCCAATAAATCAATATTATCTTCGACAATTAAAAGGGATTGTTTGTTTTCAACAATTAACGATTCACTACTTTGTGAAAATTCATTTTCTAAATACTCATATTCATTTTCATCCGTAACAAAAGAATGATAGGAACTATTAACGATATCTGCTTTATTTAAATGGCTTTCACCTAATTTCAAATACACAGAAAACTCCGCTCCGTTAACTGATTTTACCTCAATTATTCCCTGATGCAGGTCTATAAAACTTTTAGATAAATTAAGCCCAATTCCGGAACCGTTTCTATAATTATTTGTTCCCTGAAAAAACGGACTAAAAACTTGTTTAATCTCTTTTTCAGGAATACCAATTCCAGAATCCTTAAAGCTAATTTTTACAAATCCATCCTTACTGTTTTGTCTAATCCTTATTGCTATTTCACCTCCGTCAGGAGTAAATTTAAAACAGTTTGACAATAAATTATAGTAGACTTTATCCATTAAATTGACATCAAAATACACTTCGATTTCTTCATTATCGGTTTCAATGGTATAATTAATGTTTCTTTTTTTAGCTTCTCTTTTAAATTCTTTAAATATATTTACCGAGAATTTCCACAGATTGTTCCGCGATAATTTAATCGTGAATTTTTTATCCTCTACTTTCCTAAAATCCAATAATTGATTAATCAGTCGAAGTAATCGCATGGAATTATTATACATAATGTCTAAATCTTTCTTGACCGTATTACTCTTATTCTGAAATTCATCATGTAATGATTCCACTGAACTTAAAATTAAAGTCAGCGGAGTTTTGAATTCATGCGAAATACCGGTAAAAAAATTAATTTTAGATTCGTTACTTTCTTTCAGTTTTTCAACAAATTTTTCTATTTCGTTTTTTTGACTTGTGATTTTATAATTATTAACCTCCAAAAGTCTTTTCTTATTTCGAATTGTTATAACAGAGTAAATACTAAATACAGCCAGACAAAAAATAATTACTAAAAAGAAACTCAATAGTTTTATTAGGTTATATAAAGTTATGTACCTCTCTTCCTGACCTTTAATAACATTCAGTTGTGATTCAATATTGGATTGTTGTACAGTTATCCTGTCAAACTGATTGCTTAATATATCTGCATTTATAGAATCAATTAATACTGTATTCAGTTCGTTATGTTTAGGTACAATTTCCTTATTACAAATTCGTAAAGCTAATTTTATTGCTTCGGCGCCTCCTGTTGGATATAGAACAGTAGCAGTAATAATTTTGTCTTTTACTAATTGAACTCCGCCACTTGGTCCATTGAGCCCATCGACACCGATAATTTTTATTTTGTTTTCGAATTCTTTTTTCTTAGCCGCCTGCCAAACCTGATAGGCTATGATATCATTATAAGCAAACACATAATTAATATTGGGATTTTGCTCAATAATTTTATTGAATTCAGCCTGAGGCAATTGATCATTTTTAGAAACTAAACTGATCACTTTAATGGCTGGAAATTGATGAAGGACTTTGTGAAAACCGATACTTCTTTCAAGTCCCGGAGAAGTGTTGGGATTTCCTCTTACTTCTAATACGACCCCTTTCCCCTCAGATAAAGACGCCAGATACTTTCCTGCTAATTGTCCCACTTCAATATTGTCAGTACCTATATAGGCTGTATAACTTGTTGAGTTTACTTTTCTGTCAAGCAAAATAACAGGAATTCCTTTGGAAAATGCTTTATCCAATACTGAGGTCAATGATTTGGAATCAAATGGAGATATAATAATAACATCCAAATCTTTCTCAATCATTGATTCGATTTGTTTGATTTGTTTATTTACATCTCTATTTGCATTGAAAACGGTCAGTTCTACATTAGGATTTAATGAAGCTTCCAGTTTCATTGTATATTCCATGGCATCCCTCCATGCATCTCCACTTATACATTGCGAAAAACCAACCTTAATACTATTTTTATCTTTAGTATCTGTAATACACGAATTAAATAAACAGATATAAGCAATCAGGATGAGACAACTAAATTTTCTTAGCATGTGATTTTCATAAAATTGATGAATATAAAACCGGTTGAAAAACAAGGAAAATTGTTATTCTTGAACTGAGGAATACTATTTTAAAATATGTTTTTGTTCCTGTAAATATATTCAAAAGCTATTTTAAAACTAAATAATTTTGAAGATTAATACTTTATTCATCTCCTATTAGAATCTTTTTCCAGAATAAAATTTTTGTACCTAATAACTGACTCTGTTCATTCGAAGATTTCAACATGGAATCATTTTAAAAGCAAAAAACCTCGAAAACTAAGATTTTCGAGGTTTTATTCCATTTGAATTTTAATCAGCAGAGAGGAAGGGATTCGAACCCTCGATGCAGTTACCCACATACTAGCTTTCCAGGCTAGCTCCTTCAACCACTCGGACACCTCTCTTTTTGGGATTGCAAATAACATGAAAAAATCTGACTTAGAAAAATATTTTTTGAAATATTATGTCATTTCTCCCCGTAAAGAAGTTTCAAAAACTGTTTTAAAATGGTTTGGAGGTGTCTTTTGACCCAACAAGAACATCAATTTAGTAATTGCAGTCTCGGTAGTACTGTCTTTAGCGGAAATTACTCCTATTTGCTTCAAGACGGAACTCGTTTCATATTGTCCCATATTTACTGTACCTGTTAAGCATTGCGTAACATTCACAATATGCTTTCCGCTTTCTATTGCCTGCGTCAGGGCTTTGATAAACCATTCATCGGTGGTAGCGTTTCCGGCACCATAGGTTTCCAGCACAATTCCTTTAAGATTTGGAATATTTAAAATGGCTCTAAAAACACTTTCGCTCATTCCGGGAAACATTTTTAAAATAACCACATTGGTGTCAAAAGAAGTATGAACAATCAACTTCTTAGAATCATCATTTTCTAAAAATAAATCCGATCTCAGATTCAGATGCACTCCTGATTCTACTAAGGCCGGATAATTAGGGGAACAAAAAGCATTGAAATTTTCAGAATTAATTTTAGTCGTTCTGTTGCCGCGATACAATTTATATTCAAAATAAAGACAAACTTCAGTAATAACAGCTTTATTATTTTGCTGTAAAGAGGCGATTTGAATGGCTGTAATCAAATTTTCTTTAGCATCTGTACGCAAATCACCAATAGGCAATTGTGAACCGGTTAGAATTACCGGCTTAGCTAAATTTTCGAGCATAAAACTCAGTGCCGATGCTGTGTACGACATGGTATCAGAACCATGAAGCACCACAAAACCATCAAATGCTTCATAATGGGATTGTATCATTCCGGCAATCGAAATCCAATGCGAAGGATTCATATCAGATGAATCAATTGGTGTTTCAAATGAAAGGGTTTCTATCTCACAATCCAATTGTTTTAACTCAGGAATTTTTTGTAATAATTTACTAAAGTTGAACGCTTTTAATGCTCCTGAACTCAGGTCCTTTTGCATACCAATGGTTCCGCCCGTGTAAATTAAAAGAATTTTAGTCCTTGAGTTCATGGGTATATTTCAGTTTATTGACAACCGGATTTGCATACATGGCTAATATCCCCTGTAATGCTATAGGATTTTCGGCATCAATTCTTTTTTCTAACCTGCGCTTGAAAACTGCTTTTTCATCTTCGGTATACAAATGCGAATATTTATCCGTTTCATTTAAAATATCATAAGCAATATAATTAGTAGGCCATAATTTATAACTGCTCAAAATAGAATCATCTATGGCTTGTGCCAAAGCCTGAATTTGTTTATTTACATTATCGTTTTCAGCAATAATAGTATCAATTTCAGTATCCAGAACTTTTCCGATATGAATAAAAATACGTTTTTTAGGACCTAAAGCACCGCTCAGGATAGTCATAAAATCCTCGTTTTCCTGTTTTACATACACTTCATTATTTGCTTCCGCCAATAATTGAGGCATTTTTAAAGCATCGGTAGGATCGTATTC
The DNA here is from genome assembly GCF_046000495.1 of Flavobacterium plantiphilum. Classification (NCBI taxonomy): domain Bacteria; kingdom Pseudomonadati; phylum Bacteroidota; class Flavobacteriia; order Flavobacteriales; family Flavobacteriaceae; genus Flavobacterium; species Flavobacterium plantiphilum. Next base: position 68,711 of record NZ_JBELQA010000005.1, on the reverse strand, counting down.
ATACGAAATAGAAACCGGGACAATCTTGATTTTTTTGAAATAGTCCATCAAATTGGCTTCGTCATTTGCCATTCCCAGCATTTTTAAAACCCCGGGATTAGTCATGTCATTACCATCTTTTGTTCGTCCTTCGCGTTGTGCAATCCAAACCGAACGGTTTTCATGTTGCAACAAATGACTTATGTATTCTGATAATGTTTTGGAACTTTGCAGCATCTCCCTTGGTGGCAAGCCACGCTGTACCAAAAAATTCCGATTTAGTTTAGCTAATACATTTAAAAAAGGCTGTTTTACTAAATTATCACCAATGGCCGAAGCGGTCATCACTAAATCATGCTCAAATAAAGTAGCGTTAAGCAAGGTGGTATCGAGTAAAATATCTCTGTGATTAGAGACAAATAAGTACGAAGTATTAGGTTCTAAATGTTCAAATCCGGAAGTTGACAAGCCTTCAGAACTTTTTTCTAATACTTTTTGAACGGATTGATAGATAAAATTACATTGAAAATCACGAATAGAATGCGTTTTCATCAATTGCTCTTTCCATACTTCATCATCCACATTGGGGAAAGAGAAATTCATTAATGACTTCAACATCGGATGATGAAGTACTTTTTTTATCGCTTTATTTATTTCGGAATCATAATACGGCCGAATCTCGTCAAACTTTTGCATTTTGGTACTATTAGAAAAACAAATGAACAAAAAAAATATTAAATTTTAGCGAATTCTACTTTAAATCCCAAAAATTGCTTTTGAATTTTCAGTCGTTTTTTGCGCAATTTCAACAGCAGAAACATTGTAAATCTGTGATAACTTATCAATTACATTCACAAGATAACTGCTTTCATTTCTTTTGCCCCTGAAAGGAACAGGAGCCAGATAAGGGGCATCGGTTTCTAAAACGATATGCTTCAAATCAATTTTATTCAAAAACTGGTCGATTTTTCCGTTTTTAAAAGTCACTACACCGCCAATCCCTAATTTCATATTATAAGACAAAGCCTGTAAAGCCTGCTCATAAGTTCCTGAAAAACAATGAAAAATTCCAAATAAACCTTCTGTTTTTTCTTCTTCTAAAACGGCAAAAACTTCATCAAAAGCTTCACGACAATGTATCACAATTGGCAATTGGTATTGTTTGGCTAATTGGATTTGTTTCTTAAAAGCGATTTGCTGTTCTTTCAAATGGATTTTGTCCCAATACAAGTCAATCCCAATTTCACCAATAGCGTAGAATTTTCTTTTTTTCAGTTCTTCTTCCACATGAGCTAATTCGTCCAGATAATTATCTTTCACATGCGTAGGATGTACCCCAGTCATTAAAAAAACATTTTCCGGATATTTTTGTTCCAAATCATACATTGCAGCCGTATAAGCCGAATCGATAGCTGGAATAAAAAAACGAGTCACACCAGCCGCTAAGGCACGTTGCATTATTTCGTCTCTGTCTTCTTTAAAATCTTCGCTGTATAAATGCGTATGGGTATCGGTAATTATGGGTTTTGTTTCCAATGTTGCTGTTTTAAGGATGCAAAATTGCAAAGTTTTTTAAAATTTAAACACAAAAGACACAAAAGTTTTATTTTAATCCCATTAAAACCAAAGACACAAAGTATAAAATCTTTGTGCCTTTTGTTTTCTTTTGTTTCTTATGTGTTTAAAAACCTAATCCAATCTATCCAACAACTCCTGAACCTGATTGTAATTTTCATAATCGGCAGGAATTGTCAATAGAATTTCCTGACAGCCTTTATAATCTTTTTGTTTCAATTTGGCTAAAGCCAAAACATAAATCGCTTTGTTTTTGTAAACCGAATTTCCTGATTTTATTTCGTTAAAAACTACTTCTGCTTTTTCAATTTGGTCGTTTTCTAATAAAGAAATCCCATAAAAATATTGAATTTCAGGCGATTTTTTTTCTTTCAAAATAGCTTCAAAAAGCGGAATAGCGGTTTTATAATCCTTAGCATTAAAAGCTATTTCAGCTTGTTTTAAATTCGCAACTTCATCTCCTCTTTCGGTTAAATAAGCGTTTTCGTACTGATTGTAATCCTCAAAACCAGGTTTGGAAGGATTAAACAAAAACAATCCCAATAGCAAAACCACTGATGCCGCAACTAAATACGTCCAAGGTTTTAACGAAATCACTTTGGACTTTCCTGATTTAAAATGTGCATCAGAAATATTTTTCAGATTAGCCTCAAAAGCATTTCTTTCGCTTGCAAAAGCAAATTTATTTTCTAATTGCAGTTGCACTTCTTTAAAACTATTTAGTTCTGAAGCCAATTCAGGATTTTCCAAAAGTTGGTTTTCAAAATCCAATTGGGCCTCGTCTGACAATTCGCCTTGAAGATATTGATCGAATAATAGGTATTTGTCCTCGTTCATGGCTGCTGTTTTTTTAATGATTTAAAACGACTATTTTCCTGAATCCACTGCGTGAGTTGGCCTGTACAAAGCGATTTTTTCTTTCGAATATAACCATAAGTTACATTCAGTTTTTCGGCTACTTCTTCCATTGATTTCAAAGTAAAACTCCACTTTAAAACTTCCTGACATTTTTCACCTAATCGTTGAAACATGGTATCAAAAAGCTGTTGCTTTTCTTCAAACACCTCTGTTTGTGCCACCATTTCTTCTGTGGGTTCATTAACAGATGTAAAATCATCGGAAATTGTTACCCCTTTATTAGCCGATTTTTTGAGTTCGTTCAACCATTTTCTTTTGCACAACAAAAAAAAGTAAGCATCAAAGGGACAAGTCAATTGCAATTGCCTGGCTTTGGCCTGATTGAACAACAAAATCATGATATCCTGAATTACATCTTGCGCCTGATCTTCATCGCCCGAATTGTTTCTGATATAAGAAACCACCTTGGGAACAAACTTCTTATAAATAGACTGGATTATCGCCGAATCGTTATTCGCCAATCCTTCTATTAAATACTGATCAGGATGCAATAAGTTTTTGGACATAGAAAAAAATTTAACTGCTAATGTAAAAAAGAATCTGAAATAAAAACGGACTTGAGGGGTAACAATTATAAAATCAAATGGATATAAGACTAATAACATAAGACTAATTTCAATTTAGAAACTATGAAAAATAAAGCACACAGTACTAAAAACTTTTCTAAAAAGCTTTCGAATAAAATAAAAGCCGGTTTTAAAATAACCGAATACAACACCAAATTACCCTATGTGGTTTTGACAAAAGAACAAAAAAACATCAACCACAATGTACACTTGGTACTTTGTTGCCTCACCATCGGGATTTGGTCTCTCGTTTGGGTTTATCTGACATTAACACATACTTCTAAAAAAGAAATCCTCATTGCCATTGACGAAGACGGAAATGTATTTGAAGAACGATGTTTACTCAATTAAGCCTGTTTGAATATTTAAAATCATCAAAATGATGTCCTTTAGTGTTGGGTAAAAATTTTGATGACTCTCAAACAGGTTTTATATAAATCTGAAATAAGTTAAGAAAAAAGGGTAACAATTTTAAAACCTAATTGATATAGCAGTATAAACAAGGAAAATCATTTTAATCATAATTAAAAATCAAGAAATCATGAAAGCAATTAAAACCTTATTATTTTGTTTTACAGCCGCATCAATTATTAGTTGCGACAATGACAACGACCCAACAAATAACGTATGTGATACCGGCTACGTTTCTACCTTAATTACAAATGCTTTTTCTACAGCAAATGGTTATGACGATATGGAAACCATGGATTTAGAAACCCATGAATACACCATTCAAATTAATGCAGATGGCGAAATTTGTAGTGTAGGGTATCAAAATCCATCAACCTATACAGGCGGTTATACCATGACGATAACTAATACAACCTCTAACACTTCCTATTCCGGAGTTCATACTTTTTCACAAACAACATTAGATTACCAATCTATTACTCCTGTACTAGTGAATAATGGAGATATTATCAATGTAAAAAGAACCATCCTTCCCGGCTATACCCTGTTAAATCAAACTATTGGACGATTGCTAAGACCCTCTAATTACAATGACGTTCCTTATCCAATTACTCAGGGAAATGTAGTGTTTTTAAGTTCTAACTTTTACGGCACAGGCGGACCTATTCCTGATTTTGCTCAACCCTATATTGCATTGGGCTTTAAAGTAAATTAAAAACAGGGGTAACAAATTAAAACAAGAATTGATATAACAACAGAATCAGAAACACAGAAAAAAAAATTAAAAAAAAAAAAAAAAAAAATCAAATACCGGGGTAACAATTGTAAACCCCAATTGATATAACGGTATAAAACAAGTAAAATCATTTTAACCATAATTAAAATCAAGAAATCATGAAAAATCTTAAAACCATCGGAATTTTATTTTTAGCAGCCATTTCATTTATAAGTTGCGACGATAGTGATGACAACCAACAAATGCCTGCAACAGCAGCAGAATTTGCAAACGTAAGACAAGCGGCCTTAGACAAAATGGTACAAGAATTTACTATCAATGCCGAAGACGGTGCTACCACACTAACATCCGAAAACGGAGTAAAAATTACCTTAAATGGAAATTGTTTGACTAAAGACGGAAATCCTGTAACCGGAGCAGTAAAAATCGAATACGTAGAAATCTTCAATAAAGGAAATATGTTGGTAACTAACAAACCAACTATGGGAATTATGCCTGATGGAAAACGAAATTTATTAATCTCAGGAGGAGAATTCTTCATCAAAGCCTCTCAAAACGGCAAAGAATTAGCCACAACCTGCAACATCAGTTTACAAGTTCCTACTGATTTAACCGGTGGAGTTGACAACACTATGACTTTATGGAACGGAATCATTGACGACGAAGGAAATCTGGCGTGGGAAGACGCTCGTAAAGCCGATGGAAATGGCGGAAAAGGCGGTGTAGAAGCAGGACAAAATACTTATTATGTAAGTTTTGGAAACTTTGGATGGACTAACGTGGACCGTTTTTACAGCGATCCAAGACCTAAAACTACCATCCTTGCCGATGCTCCTGAAGGTTATGACAACATAAACAGTTCCATTTATTTATCTTATGATGGCGAAGGAAATAACGCTTTAGCAAAATTAGATACTCATACTGCCGAAGGATTATTCAGCGAACACTACGGTCAAATTCCCGTGGGTCTTGAATGTCACGTGATTTTTGTAACAGAAGACAATGGAATGTGGAGATATGCTATCAAAGGTGTAACTGTTCAGGCTAATGACGTTTACACTTTCACAATGGGAGAAACAACTGTAGGAACCGAAGCCCAATTAATTGCCGCAATCAATGCGATTCAATAAAGAACTCCAAATTTAATTTCTGAAAAAAGTGGTGATTTACTCATCACTTTTTTCTATTTTTAAAAGATTTTAACCGCTAACCAACCAAGAATTAGTAGCTTATTCCTGCTGTTCGCTGTATCTTTTATGTCTTAAAGAAAGCCATAAAAGGATGCCGCTGCCATCAGGGCTAAAACCAGATTTGATTATGAAATACTATCTATCTTTTCTCTGTCTTCTTTGTTCATTACTCTTGTTTTCACAAAAAAAAGTCAAAGACACCATAACCCGAAGAGCTGCAATAAACTACATTCAAAATGCAAATGTGCTTAGCTACAAACCCGAAACACCACCATTAATTCCTATTGCAGGCGCACCTAAACCTAGTTTTTCTTATTTATGGGAATTTGGCGATGGCGCTTACAGCAAACAAGCCGAACCCAAACACACCTATAAAAACAAAGGAACTTACACCACCCGACTCACCGTAACCAATAATTATGACAACGGAAAACCTCCAGCAACCCGTCCCAAAAAAGTGGTTATTAATGAAATCACAGATAAAAATTTTAACGAAATCGCATCAGTTGCAGACCAAAATGGTTTTACCTTACAAAAAAATTGCGACCCTATTCCCGACCAACAAATGGAAGTTATCCTGAGTTATCAAAACCTGGAAAATTATGTAGCTAATGGCAAAATCTATCTGTTTTATAACGAAACGCAATTTAAAGACAATAACTTCGAATTGACTGATTTTCGAACCTATGCAGGCGAAAGAGAAGTCAAAGAAAATACTTTTGCTGTCAGCAACGACATTAATCAATCCAATTTATATTTGGCGTCAACCAACAATTATTTGCCCATTAACAAATACGAAAATACCACTACCGAAGAAGACTTAGACGCTACACTTGCCGAAGCACATAAAACCTTTAAAAATGTTTCTATCTTAGAATTTGACGACGCTAATCCGCAGGAAACACGCAATGTTTTTTACACTTTCAAGACCACTCCCGAAATGCTAAAAGACACTAGCGCCACCATAACCATGCGTGGTATTTATGTTCCCAACCGCAGTTATAAAAACCATAAAATAAAAAACCTAGAAATGGAAATTGTAACTTCTCATGACCCTAACAAAATGGGATCTAACGGAAGCTTTATGAATTACAGATTCGTTCGTTATAAAAGAGTGAATTTCAAAACCCGTTTTCAAAACAACGGCGAAGGTCCTGCCAGAATGATTCGTCTGGAAACCGATATTCCGGATATGTTTGACAAAAAAACATTCCAAATTGAAGACATGTACCCTAAATGTCCCATTTGCCCGAAAGACGAAATTCCAACCACAAGTTGTTTAGACACAATAATTAAGCAAAAGCAAATCTTCTTTACTTTCAAAAACATTTATTTGCCTGGAAGCGAACAAAAAAATGTAAAAGAAAAAGACAGTACTAAAGGCTTTGTAAAATACTCGATGAAATTCAACAAGGATTTCCACAAAGTAAATACCAAAAGCAGAACAGCAATTATTTTTGACAAAAACGAACCTATTATCACTAACTACGCCACTACCCGATTCCTACCCGGAATTTCTATTGGTGCTAAAGCAGGTTATAATTATTACCCAGACTTAGATAAGTCCAGAAGTTATTTTGTGGGTGCTACTATTTCGCCGTACAAATCCTATCGTTTCTATTGGCAAGCAGAATTAATCAATAGCAAACATGATTTTAATTCAGAAACTACCGTTAGCAATAGTATAATCTCTTCTGCCAATGGCGTTCGTCAAGCTACCAGAACTACTTCTACGACAAGTTATTCTAATTTCAACAACGAAATTCCTTTACTTATTCGCTACAACATCAACAATTACATCGGAATTGGAGCGGGTGTACAGGCCAATATCAATGCTTCGCAAAAAGAAGAACGCTATACCAAAATAGAGACTTTTGAAACAGAAAAACCAGACACCAACATCATTGACACCCAAGAAAACAGTGAGAACACCAGTAAGACATTTACCAATTTCAAATCAGGTTTATTATTCGATTTAACAGTTGGTGCCGCTCGGATTGGGCCAAGTTTAGGTGTACGTTATGTGATGAATTTCAAAGAAAATTTCAACTATTTCCAAGTGTATGGAATATGGAAGTTTTAGTTTTATATTTTAAACCACATAAGTCACAAAAGTTTTTCAAAATCCTTTCGTGAATATCGTTGATTTACTTTGCGTATCTTTGTGAAACAGCTGTTTATGAAAACATTTATTCTCTATCTTTTCCTATTTTGCTCTCCGATTATATTCGGACAAAATCCGCCTGCCCAAGAAGATAAAATCTACAATGCCATTGATCATTTTGTAGCTAATCCAACTGAAGAAAAATTACACGACCTCAGTATTACCGAAAATGCTTTTTGGAAAAATCCAAAACCTAAAACAAAACCGGAACTCCTGGCGATTGTCATTTTAAATTGCAACAAAGCCTATTACGAAAACCAATTCAATCGTACTCAGGATGCAATTAACAGTTACGAAAATGCCTGGAAAATATACAAAAAATATAATCTCAGCAATTATGACATTGTAGAATTTTGCTTAAAACCCTTAGGAAATCTGTACAGTATTATTGGTGATTACGACAATGCCGAAAACACCATCAAACAGTATTATTATATTGCGAACCAAGAAAAAAATCAAGAGAAAAAAATAGCGGCAATACTCAATTTATCGAATGTATACCAAAACTCGGGTAAGATTGATTTGGCTATTGACTTACTGGAAAAAACCATCCGAAGCAAGAAATTATCTAAAACCCAAAAAGGAATTTTGTTGAATAATTTGGGGAATAGCTATGTTTTGTTTTATAGAAAACCAACTCCTCCTACTCCTCCAATTAGAGAACATTTTTTCGAAAATCTTGAAGGTTCATACCTTGATGCCATCAAATTATTACAATCGGATAAAACCCAAACAGAAACGCTGGCCAATTGTTATCGAAATTTAGCTTTCCTTAATTCCCAATGGCAAAAATATGACCTAGCCAATTCCTATTTTGAAAAAGCCAAAAACTATTTTTATACCACACCCAATCTTTCTACCCGAAAAACAGCGCAATTCAAATATGAGGAAGCTTCTTTGTTGTTTCAGCAACAAAAACTAAACGAATCTACTGCCGCCATTACTGCTGTATTCAAATTGTTAATTCCGAATTATTCTGGTAAAAACAATTCTTTACCGGAACAAAATTCACTTTATACCGAAACGACTTTGTTAGATGCTTTAGATTTACAAGCAGCCATTTTCAACAAACAAAACCAACCTAAAAAAGCACTAGAAAGCTATGCTTTGGCATTCCACATAGATGAATTGTTTGCTAGTTTAATGGTGTATGAAAATTCTAAAATCATCAATCAAACCCGAGTAAGAAACCGTACCGAAAAATGCATTGCTATTTATGATTTGTTGTACCAAAAAGAGCAAAAACAAAGTTATATTGAAGCCGCTTTTCAATTAGCGGAGCAAAGCAAATCGGGTGTTTTAAAAAGTTATTTATCCCAAAATAAAACAGCTTCCAGAAAAGAAAAACTCCACATCGAACAATTGCAAAACTGGAGTAATGTTATCCTAAAAGAACAACAAAAAGGAGATTTGGCAGACATTGCCAAAATAAATGAAGCCATCGAAAAACAAAATGGGCTGATGCTTTCTCTAAAAAAAATTCGTTCTGAAAACACCGCTTCCGAAAAACAAACTATCGACTTGAAAGCTTTGTATACCAAATTAGAAAAAGACAAAGCCATGATGATTGAGTATTTTTCTGGATATGAAAAAATGTATTTTTTCACCTTGGCTAACAAAAAAATATCTTTAAACCAATTGAGTAATAATACACATACTTCTGTAAAAATTCTCCAATTTATTGACTATTTCAATAATCCAAATGCTATCATAAACAACATCAAAAGCTATAATCATTATGGAAAAATAGCCTATGATGTTTTGCGTTTACCAAAAAAAACCAATTATAACAACTGGATAATCATCCCTGACGGAATTTTAAACTTCCTTCCTTTTGAAGCCTTAATCACTCAAGAATCGAACACTACTAATTTTGCCCAAATGCATTATTTATTGAATGATTACAACATAGGTTATGAGAATTCAGCTCAGTTTTATTTGTCTTTCGACCCAAATAAAAAAATGCAGGACAAAACAGTTTTAGGCATTTTCCCTGTTTTCGAAAATACAGCTTTCACTTTGTCTTATTCTAAAAACGAAATGAATTCGATTCAAAAAAAATTCGAAGGAAAGTATTTTCAAAATGCCGAAGCTACTTTCGATAATTTTAAAAATAATGCCGTTAATTATTCTATTTTGCATTTATCTACGCACGCTTCATCGGGGGACATTGACACACCGGCAAGCATTAAATTTTATGATCAGGAAATTTTATATTCGGAACTTTACAATCTAAATATTAATCCGGATTTAGTAGTATTAAGTGCCTGCGAAACGGGTATAGGCAAACTCTTTAAAGCCGAAGGAGCCATGAGTATTGCCCGCGGATTTCAATTGGCGGGAGCGCAAAACTTATTATTTTCGCTGTGGAAAGTCAATGATTACACCACTTCGGTTTTTATGGATTCTTTTTACCACAATATAAAAAAAGGTCAATCTTATCTAGAAGCAAATGCAAATGCCAAACGTGATTTCCTGAAAAACCCTAATATTTCCAATGCTAAAAAATCGCCTTATTACTGGAGTGCTTTTGTCTATTATGGTGATTTAGAAAAAAATAAAGCTCCATTTAATTATATTTATATTATTTTGGGAATTGTACTCGCAATTGCATTAATTTGGCTGTTTATCCGATTTAAAAAATGAAAAACCTGCACGAAATCCTTAAAAAGGAAAAATATAAAAAAGTAAAATTCAAAATTACCAGGACGCAACATTTACTGATAAAAGCCAAGATCAATGGCGTCAGAGGCAACTTCATTTTAGATACTGGAGCCTCTACCAGCTGTGTAGGTTTTGAACATATTGCTTTATTTAATTTAAATGCCGAAGACTCAATAACCAGAGCCTCGGGTGCAGGAGCAACAGGAATGCTTACTCAGACCGCTTCAGAAAATAAATTACAGTTAGGTTCCTGGAAAAATCACAGTTTTGATTTGGTTATTTTTGATTTATCTCATGTCAATGAAGCCTTGACAGCCTACAAATCAAAAACTGTTGACGGTATCATTGGTGCTGATGTATTATTGAAGGGAAAAGCAATTATCGATTATTATAATAATTATTTATATTTACGCTAACCAACCAACACCAAGATATATGACTAAAAATTACTATAAAGCAGCTTGTTTAGCAATTGGAATGCTCTTGTTTTCCTGTGCCAGTGAAGACATGATGGAAGAAACATCAACGCAAACCGCTACAGTTGGCATCAATAACACACTTGAAATGTCTAAAAAGACTCCAATAAAAACTCCTGTAAATATTCTAACATGGGATTTTAATGATTTAAACGAATGGGAAGATGCTACACAGGCAGGTGTTCCTAATTATTACATCGAAAATGGAATTTTACGCATGTTTACCAATGCAAACACCTGGGACAGAACTAAAGTTAAATCGGTAGCTACTTATACTTCGGGAACCTATTCCTGGCGTGTTTATGTACCCACAATGGGTGTTGGCGACTGCGCCAGCATTGGTGCATTTTTATACAATGATGACACGCATGAACTCGATTTTGAAATAGGTTATGGGAAAGAAAGCGCTCGTCAAGAATTAAATGCCGTTGCAGATGATCTCATTGTTTATGCAACTTCTCAGGCAAATCCTTATCATTCTTTTCCAACAAAAATCAAACGGGAACAATGGTACACCCTTTCGATTACATTAGCCTTAAACAACAAGAAAAAATATGTTGCTACCTGGAAAATCGACAACCGGATCTTAACTACAAAAACACTTACTTATGGTACTCAGAAAAAGTTTAAAATCTTCTGTAGTGTCGAAAACCTCAGTTTCATTGGCGATCATATTCCAACGACACAGAATTATGGTTTGTTTGACTGGGTAGAATTCAAATAAAATAAATAATCCTTCTTTTGGAATTAAAAGAAGGATTTTTTATTTACCATCCGAGCCAAATCATTCCAATTCCGCACACTAAGATTATGGAACCGCTAATTAACTCAATAAACTTTTCAAATCCTTTATAGTTGATGGAATTAGCACCAAAAAAACCAATTAAAACCATGGACAGCATGGTTAAAATGGTTGCTAGCGTATAGACTACAATTAGGATTCCAACCTCAGTTAATGAATAATCAATAGCGGGATAAATAATAAGTGGAATCATGGGTTCACTTGGACCAGATGCAAAAATGAAGAACATCACCCAAGGCGTTACTTTAAAACGTTGGTTTGGTGCTACCGTTTGTCCATGTTGGTGTTCAAAAACATAAATCTCTCCTTCCTCGGAAGTATCAAAATGTTTGTGAATTTTATTTTTATTCATATTATAAAGAGCGTACAATACATATACTAATCCAAAAAGGAACAACATCCAGGAAGCAAATCCACCACGAATGGATTCTATGTTAAAAGTTTTGGCCAAAGTCCAGCCTAAAACTATTCCCACAACCCCTAATAATACGGAACTTAAAACATGAGCCAGCCCACATAAGGAAGTCCAAAGTATTGTTTTCTTTAAGCTCCATTTTTTAGAACGCGATAAAACAATAAACGGTAAATAATGATCCGGCCCACTAAAAGTATGTAAGGCACTAATGGAAATTACCGTTAAGCAAAGTATATTAAAATCCATTTTGTTTGATTATTTTAGTCATTTCTCTCATCCAGAATAATAGTTTTTCGGCTTTGTCATGCAAAATTTTAACAACCAAGCCATTTGTTGGCGTTTCTGAAATTCCGAACACACAGTTTTTATCCTCTAAATAAGTGTCCAATTGCTTCTTTAAGTTCTTTACATCGCAAGATTCGTTCAAAAAAGCCAAACTCAACTGATGTGTAAAACCCTCATACTGTCCTAAATTCATCGGATTAGATTCCGATGGTTTTAAATATAAATTTTCAAAAAACACTAATCTATTTTCCTGATAAATCTTTGTCACCGATTGAAACTGCTTGAATTCAAAAACTTCTTCTTTTAGTTTTCTTCCACAAGTAAAAATTTCACCCCAGAGTACCGAAGCATTTTTTTCTAAATAAATCGTATTGCTACTCTTAAAACTAGAATCTTTATGAGGTACACAAGGATGTGGCAAATAGCATAAAAAAGAGTTGGTTTTCAAAGTCACATTTGTTTCTTGAAAAGCGCTCTTTTCCATGATAAACAAGCGTTGAAAAGATTGAGTAGTAAACTCCATTTGACTATTTTCATGCAAAGTAAAATCAAAATACAATTCATCCTCGTCCAAAACTCCAGGTGAAGAACTCATCAAAATAAGTTCCAGCAAGGGATTTTTTTTATCTTCCCGAATGTCAACTACTTTAAATGGGGTATTAAAAAAAGCCGATTTCAATTGGGTAAGCCCATTTTTCACTTCAGCTTCTATGCTTACTTTTGAAATCATCTAACTAAATTAGGTTCGTCTACAGCTTCTAACAAGGCATATTTTTGAATCCAACCAATCACATCATACAAGCCTTCTTTCTTCATTAAATTGGTAAAAACAAAAGGTTTTCCATTTCGCATTTTTCGGGCATCGCGTTCCATTACACCCAAATCGGCATTGACATAAGGAGCTAAATCAATCTTATTAATCATCAACAAATCGCTACGTGTGATTCCTGGACCACCTTTTCTTGGGATTTTATCTCCTTCGGCAACATCAATTACAAAGATGGTTAAGTCCGCTAAATCAGGACTAAAAGTCGCCGATAGATTATCGCCTCCACTTTCGATAAAAACCAATTCGATATCTGGAAATCGTTCTATCAATTCATCCACTGCTTCAAGGTTCATACTGGCGTCTTCGCGAATAGCAGTATGAGGACAACCTCCTGTTTCCACGCCTATAATTCTATCCGCTGGCAACAAACTGTTTTTTGTTAAAAAGTCGGCATCTTCCTGCGTATAAATATCATTGGTAATCACACCCAGTGAATATTTAGAGGCTAATTCGCGTGTTAAAGCTTCAATCAAAGCTGTTTTTCCTGAACCTACTGGTCCAGCAATTCCTATTTTTATATAATTTCTTTCCATTTTTTATTTTTAAGACATGTACAATCTGGAGTATAAATTTTCATGTTCCATCGCTCGAATGTCAAATGCGGTGGCACTCATTCCTAATACGTCAAGATTGGGCTGTAGTGCTTTTTGAGTCAATTTTTCTAAAACAGGCAATAATTCAAACAGCATTACTTGTCCGGAATCCTGACTCAAAGGAATTAATTTGACAGCATTGGTGATGTAACCAATGGTTGTATTATAAAAGAATCCTTCTAAAGCTTCTTGTTTTACTATTTTTAATTCGTGCGCATAAATGGCATATAAAATACAATAATGTCCATTTATACTTTTGTTTTTTAGTGCCAATTTTAATTCTTGGATTAATTCGGTTTCAATTAAAGGATTGAAAATTTTCGTTAACCGAATCCCTAGTTTCTGACTAGCGGTTCTAATTTCTTTGGGCAATTTTGACGCATGACACAAACCATCAAGTTCTATAATTTTGTCCCAATCTTTTTGCTCACAAGCATCATAAACCAAACTAATAAAAGAAGCTTCATTAGGCAAAATGCTATGAGTCAATATTTCGGTCAAAAAAACTCGTACACTTTCTACCGATTTTACTATTTCTTTTTGAGTATATGTTTCCAATCCATAAGAATGTGAAAATCCCCCAATAGGTAAAGTAGGATCAGAAAGATGCAATAAATGCAGCAATGAACTTTTCATTATTTTTGGGTTAGATTCATAATTTTCGAAAACAAAGTACCACTTTCTCCATGTGGCGCCACTGAAGTTCTTAAAGGAGTTAACAACTGTCTTGTTTGCTCATAGACTTCAAAACCCATCGCTGACAATTGGCGAAAAAGCGGTTTTTCTAAAGGGACTAATAGCGCTTCTTCTTCATAAAACAAGGGCAAATGTTTGTTTCCTATTTCATAACAAATAGAGGCCGTTTCAAAATTATTTTTGGGAATAATAACCAAGCAATCACAAGGAAGAATATTCACTACGTAATTCTTATCTCCTTCCTGACTTAAGATTTCTCCTTGTTCTAAATTAGGATTTTCGTTTAAAAATTTCAATCGGAAATCTTTACCATCCCTTGCTGTTTTATGTTGGATACGCTTATTGGTTTCAAACCATTCAAAATCAATTAAGATTTCAGTTCTCGGTTTAAGACAAAGCGATTCGGGTTGAATTTTAGTGGTAATAATCATTTAAAATAAAAAATATCTTTGCGCCATTGGTACTTCTTTCAAAGGTTCGCAAGTAATATGCTCTCCATCTACTCTTACTTGATAATTCTCTGGATTGACTTCTATATTTGGCGTTTTATCATTGTGAATTAAATCTTTCTTCCCTATGTTTCGGCAATTTTCTACCGGAAGGATAATTTTGTTTAATTCGTATTTTTCAATCGTTTTGTTTTCAATCGAAATTTTGGAAACAAAAGTAACACAGGTTTTATGCAAAGCTTTTCCATAAGCCCCAAACATAGGACGGTACATTACAGGTTGCGGGGTAGGAATAGAAGCATTAGGATCTCCCATTCGTCCTGCGATAATCATTCCGCCTTTAATAATCAATTCGGGTTTTACGCCAAACATAGCTGGTTTCCACAACACTAAATCGGCTAGTTTTCCAGGTTCAATAGAACCTACATGTTTTGAAATTCCGTGAGAAATGGCAGGATTTATCGTGTATTTGGCAATATATCTTTTTACTCTAAAGTTGTCATTGCTATTGGCTTCATCTTCGGGTAAAAAGCCTCTTTGGATTTTCATTTTATGAGCGGTTTGCCAAGTTCTGATTACAACTTCACTCACTCTTCCCATGGCTTGTGAATCACTACTCATCATACTAAAAATACCTAAATCGTGTAAAATATCTTCGGCAGCAATGGTTTCTGGACGAATTCTGGAATCAGCAAAAGATACATCCTCAGGTACGGATTTGTCCAAGTGATGACAAACCATCAACATATCTAAATGTTCATCAATAGTATTAATAGTAAAAGGACGCGTTGGATTGGTACTGGATGGCAAAACATTTGGATACATGGCTGCCTTAATAATATCAGGTGCATGACCTCCTCCTGCTCCTTCGGTATGGAAAGTATGAATTACTCTGCCATCAATCGCCTCAACAGTATCTTCCAGAAAACCACTTTCGTTAAGTGTATCCGTATGGATAGCAACCTGAATATCGTATTTATCAGCAATAGTTAAGGAAGCATCAATAGTAGCCGGAGTAGCTCCCCAGTCTTCGTGAATTTTTAATCCTAAAGCTCCTGCTTCAATTTGTTCTACAAGTGGATCCAATGTAGAACAGTTTCCTTTTCCAAAAAAGCCTAAGTTCATCGGAAAAGCTTCTGCACTTTCGAGCATTTTTTGAATATTCCAAGCTCCCGGAGTTACCGTAGTAGCATTGGTTCCATCAGCTGGACCTGTTCCGCCACCAATCATAGTGGTCACTCCACTATATAAAGCGTGGTCTATTTGTTGCGGACAAATAAAATGAATATGCGTATCAATTCCTCCAGCGGTAACAATTAATCCTGCTCCCGAATGCACTTCGGTTGAGGCACCAATAATCATATTTTCGGTAATGCCATCCATAGTGTCTGGATTTCCTGCTTTTCCAACGGCAACAATTTTTCCGTCTTTAATACCAATGTCACCTTTCACAATTCCCCAATGATCAATAATCATGGCATTGGTAATCACAAAATCAAGTACACCTTCATCTCTGGTGGCTCTAGCGGATTGTGCCATTCCATCGCGAATGGTTTTTCCTCCACCAAATTTGGCTTCTTCACCATAAACCGAAAAATCTTTTTCAATTTCGATAAACAATTCTGTATCAGCCAATCGTATTTTGTCACCAACTGTTGGCCCAAACATATTGGCATATTTTATTCTATTTATTTCTATACTCATCGCATATTATGGTTTTAGAAATTTGTTTAATTTTTCCTGAATGCTTTCTTTGTCTAAAATATTGACATTGGAATCTATCAAATTATTGAATCCATAAATAGTTTTATCGCCACTTATTTCAACTAACTCCACTTCTTTTGCTTCTCCTGGCTCAAAACGCACCGCAGTTCCTGATGCAATATTCAATCGCATTCCAAGAGTTTTCATTCGATCAAAATCCATTTTTTTATTAACTTCAAAAAAATGAAAATGAGAACCAATTTGAATTGGACGATCTCCAGTATTGGTTACTTCAATAGCAACGGTTCGCTTACCAACATTAATTTGAATGGGTTCCTCTTTTAAAATATATTCTCCTGGTATCATTTGATTGGATTATGAACGGTTACTAATTTAGTTCCATCTGGAAAGGTAGCCTCAATTTGGATATCGTGTATCATTTCAGGAACTCCTTCCATTACATCTTCTCGACTCAGAATTGTTGTTCCATAATGCATGAGTTCTGCAACTGTTTTTCCATCTCTAACTGCTTCTAAAAGTTCCGAACTAATTAGAGCAATTGCTTCTGGGTAATTTAACTTAAGACCTCTTTTTTTTCTTTTATGGGCGACTTCTCCAGCAGTATGCAAGAGTAATTTTTCTATTTCTTTTGGAGTTAGGTGCATGATATATTATTTGAACTTATTGTTACAAAAATATCATTATTTTTTATTGAAATCCGAATCTACAACGGAACATTTTAAATAAAATACCCCAAAATACTTATTTCTCAAAAAAACTAATTGTAAAAATAAAATACAAAAAAATAGGGGTGATAAATCTAAAATATAATAATTATTACAATACACCCCCTATTTTTCAGGGGGTCTTACAAAAATAATTATAATTTTACCTCAGTAGAAACCAAAAATAAAAATCAAGCATTATGAAAAAAATCATTTTAGCACTTACAAGTTTAGCATTATTTGCATCATGCAAAAAAACGACCTCTACTGAAGGCAAAGAAGATGCCGAAACAGTAAAAATAGGAGTATTACATTCATTATCAGGAACAATGGCTATCTCCGAAACAGATTGCAAAAACGCTACTCTTTTAGCTATTGAAGAAATAAATGCCGCTGGCGGAGTTTTAGGAAAAAAAATTGAACCTATTGTAGAAGACGGCGCATCTGATTGGCCGACATTTACTGAAAAAGCAACTAAATTAATTGACCAAGATAATGTAAAAGCAGTTTTTGGATGCTGGACTTCATCAAGTAGAAAAGCTGTTTTACCTGTTTTTGAATCTAAAAACAACTTGTTATTCTATCCAGTACAATATGAAGGAATGGAAGCTTCTAAAAACGTAATTTATACCGGAGCAGCTCCTAACCAACAAATCCTTCCTGCTGTTGACTACTTAATTAAAGAAGGAAAGAAAAAATTCTTCTTAGTGGGTTCTGATTATGTTTTTCCAAGAACAGCTAATAAAATCATTAAAGCTAAATTAAAGGCAGAAGGTTATGAAGTGGTAGGTGAAGAATATGCTCCACTAGGTCATACTGACTTTACATCTATTGTTCAAAAAATAAAAAGTTCAGGAGCTGACGCTGTATTAAATACCATAAATGGAGACAGCAACATTGGATTCTTTAAACAAATAAAATCAAACGGATTAGTTGCTCCAGCAGTAACATGTATGTCGTTTTCTATTGCTGAAGTGGAGTTAAAAGGAATTGGAATTGACATTATGAAAGACCAATTAACGGCCTGGAATTACTTTATGAGCATGAAAGGAGAAGCTAACGAAAAATTCATCAAAGCATATCAAGCAAAATATGGCACTGATAAAGTTACTGATGACCCAATTGAGGCAGCTTATTTTGGAGTATACATTTGGGCTGAAGCTGTTAAAAAAGCAAATTCATTTGAACCGGCAGATGTACAAAAAGCAATTGGCGGTGTTAGTTTTGACGCTCCGGAAGGAAAAGTTTCAATTGACCCGGTAACAAATCACACTATTAAAAACTTTATGGTTGGTAAAGCCAATGACAAAGGACAATTTGATATTATGTACCAATCTCCAGAAATGATTAAAGCCGATCCTTTCCCGAGTATTGCTACTAACAAAAAAGTAATTGCCCCGGGAAACATCCAATAACCAAAACCATTTTATAACAATCCCAAATAATAGCCATTTATGAAAAAAATTTTATTGACACTCGTTGCTCTTTTATGTACTTCCGTTTTTTTTGCCCAAGATAAAGGAGAATTCAATTTAACCGGATCATTCCATAATCAATGGTACTGGAGAGGCTATGCAGTAGGACCGGATCCCATTGTGGCTGCTCAGGCTAGTTTTAAATACAAAGGTTTAGAAGTAGGTACCTGGAACGGATATGGTTTAGCCGGAATCTGGAAGGATGTTGATTTGTATGTTTCCTATACCACTAAATTCGGATTAAGCATAGCACTGTGGGATATTTATAATTACAGTGATTACACCGCTTCTCCAGCGTATGCGGCTTATGGAAATCACTCACAATCTAATTATTTTAATTATGGAGATGGAACCAGACATTTCTTTGATTTGTCTTTAGCCTACACTATTCCAAAAACAAACCTCAATTTATTTCTGGCTACAATAGTAGCAGGAAGAGATAAAAATACTGATGATTCGCAACGACTGTCTTCTTATTTCAAAGCTTCATACGACTTTAGTTTTGAAAACAGCATAACAGTTAGTCCTTATATCTCTTATGGGTTTGCATTGAATAGTGATGAAGGAGATACGTTTTGGCAATGGACAGACAAAGCCGTTGCTGACGCTAAAAGTTCGGGATTTAATGAAATTGGAATCAACATTAGTAAGCCAATAAAAATTACTGATAACTATAGTATAAAAGCGAGCGCTGGTGCAGTTGCCAGTCCTGTAAATCATACAATGACAGGTTTACTTGGTGTTACTTTATTTTAAAAATTAATTTTCAGCTTATGGATTGCATGAGTATTATTAATTCATGTAATCCGTTTGCTTTTATAACAAAAAACTCATGGAAGAATTTCTACCATTTTTATTTAACGGATTAAGTATCAGCTCCATACTTCTGCTCACAGCAATTGGATTGAGTATTGTTTTTGGAATGATGGGAGTCATTAATTTCGCACATGGTGAATTTATAATGATAGGCTGTTACAGCACCTACATTGTAAGTCTGGTAATGGGAGGAGAAGGTACGTGGCTCACTTTAATTATAGCATTTTTCCTTTCATTCATACTCTCGTTTAGTATTGGATTTCTGGTCGAAAAATTTATTATAAAACGACTATACGCCAGACCTTTAGACAGCATTCTGGCCACATGGGGAGTTAGTTTAATATTACAACAGGTTGCACGGAATATTTTTGGCTCTAATAATGTGAATGCACCGATGCCTAAAATATTAAATAACGGATGGAAAATTTCAGAAGACATTACTTTACCTTATAACAGGCTTTTTATTATTCTGATCTCTATTTTGGTTTGTCTTTTTGTTTATTATTTCATGTATAAAACTCCGAAGGGAAGAATTTTACAATCGGTAATGCAAAACCGTTCCATGGCAGCCTGTATCGGTATCAATACAAAGAAAGCAGATGCATTTACTTTTTCATTTGGTTGCGGCTTGGCCGGAATCGCCGGAATTTGTATTTCAATGTTAGGTTCAATCGGCCCGTCTACTGGTCAAAATTACATTATTGACACCTTTTTGGTTGTTATCTTAGGAGGAATTGGAGGCTTAAGAGGATCTATTTTAGGAGCTTTACTAATTGGTATCAGCAGTCCGTTTATAGAAAATTTTACTACATCAAGCATGGCAAAAGTGATTATACTATGCCTGGTACTTATCACTTTACAATATAAACCTCAAGGTTTATCTCCAATGAAGGACAGAACTATTGACTAATCTTTTGAATTATAAAAAATGAAACAAAAAATAATATATATAATATTAATTACAATACTCATAATTGTTCCCATTTTTGCACTGTCGGATTTCCGTCTTTCATTATTAAGTAAATTTTTAGTGTTTTCTATTGTAGCAATCTCTATCAATTTACTATGGGGATACACCGGAATTCTAAGTTTAGGACATGGCGTTTATTTTGCACTTGGCGGCTATTCTATGGCTATGTATTTAAAACTTCAATCACAACCACTTCCTGATTTCATGGAATGGTCCGGAATTGAAACTTTACCATGGTTTTGGAAACCCTTTCAACACTTACCCTTTGCATTAGCAATGGTAATATTGTTACCTGTGACATTAGCTTTATTAGTAGGTATTCCTCTTTTCAAATCCGGAACTAAAGGTGTTTACTTTACTATTATTAGTCAGGCAATAACATTAATCATGTCTATTCTTTTTGTTGGACAACAAGGATTTACCGGAGGTTCAAACGGGATTACTGGTTTTGACGGTCTATTTGGCTATTCTTTGAGCGATCCCAATTTAATTAAAATATTATACCTCATGGCAGTATTGATTTTGGTAGCCATCTATTTTATAGTCAGATTTATGTTGAATACTCATGGTGGAATTATTATTAGAGCTATTAGAGACAGAGAAACAAGACTTCGTTTTTTAGGTTATAAAACAGATTCTTTCAAAATACTTACTCTAGCTACCTCGGCAGCAATTGCAGGAGTTGCAGGTGCTTTATTTGTACCAATTGTCGGCATCATATCTCCGTCAATAATGAGTATTTTAATGTCAACTGAATTTGTGATTTGGGTAGCTATTGGCGGTAGAGCCACGTTATTAGGCCCCATCATTGGAGCTTTGGTCATCAATTATGCTAAAACCAGTTTTTCAGAATCCATGCCCGAATACTGGTGGTATTTTTATGGTTTCTTATTTATAGCTGCCACTATAATTGTTCCTAAAGGAATTGTTGGAAGTTTATTAGAAAAAAAATGGTTTATCAATGCATTAAACAAAATTAAAAATGAGTAAATTACATCAGTTAGTACCAAATCCCATTATTAGTTTACGTGATGTTGAGGTAGATTTTGACGGATACAAAGCATTAAATAAAATAACCATTGATTTTCCGCACAAAGGAGTGCAATTTATAATAGGTCCTAACGGAGCCGGAAAAACAACAATTTTAGATGCTATTTGTGGACGTGTTAAAACCTCAAAAGGGAGTATTACTTATAAATTTGATACTGAAATTCAAAACAAGAAACCTGAAAAAATTGTTCATCTTGGAATTAGCCGAAAATTTCAAAATCCCACTATTTTCAATACACAAACCGTTTATGAAAATATGAAGCTGGCTTTAATTTCAGGAAAGGCAACAATTTGGTATCTTTTCAATTATAAAATCACTACAGAACAAGAAGTCATAATTGATGAAACTTTAGAAAAATTAAACTTATTAGCATTCAAACATGCTGTTAGTGGTTCTTTATCACATGGCCAAAAACAATGGCTAGAAATCGCCATGTCTATCATCAACCAACCCGAGTTGCTATTGGTAGACGAACCCATTGCCGGAATGTCGCCAAACGAACGAGATAAGACCGGAGAATTACTGACACAAATTGCCCAAGACCGAACTGTTTTTGTTGTAGAACACGACATGAAATTTGTAAGTAACTTTTCAACTTCCGTACTTGTTATGCATGAAGGACGGATTATAGACCGAGGTACTTTTGACCAGATTGTAAACAACCAACAGGTGATTGAAATTTATCTGGGAAGACAGAAATAACTCTCAAGTTAAAGTCTCTCCAGTAATTCACACCATCCTAATCAAAATAAAAATGTTAGAAATAAAAAATTTGACCGCCGGATATTCAGACGAAACCGCAGCCATTCACGACATCAACATTCAGGTACCCAAAAATGAAGTTTGTTCTATTATTGGAAGTAACGGAGCCGGAAAAACAACGCTGTTAAAATCCATCATGGGCTTACTACCTTCTTCTAATGGTGAAATTATTTTTGACGGACAAGAAATCTCTAAATTAGATTCAGAAACAATTTCTCAAATGGGAATTGGCTATGTGCCTCAAGGACGAATGATTTTCCCTTATCTGACAGTAGAAGAAAATCTATTGTTGGGCTGCGAAGTTCGAAAAATGAATTTAAAAAAGGCACTTGAAGTAGGCTACGATTATTTCCCTGATTTAAAAGGAATAAACAAACGAAAAGGCGGAATGCTAAGCGGTGGTCAACAACAACAATTAGCCATTGCCAGAATGCTCGTTATAGACCCAAAACTGATTATACTAGACGAACCCGCTGAAGGAATACAGCCCAATGTGGTTCAGGAAATAGGCCGTATACTAACAAAAATCACTTCAGAGCTAAATGTTTCGGTTCTTTTAGTAGAGCAATTTGTAGGCTTTGCACTCGAATTGTCTCATTCTTATTACTTCCTTCAAGGGGGGCAAATAACCAATGGAGGCATCATTACAAATGAGAACAGAACACAAATCATTGATAGTATTAAATTGTAAAATTTAAATTAGCCATTAAAAAAAAAACGGTATGGAGTGTGGCTTAGAATTAAAATGAATAAAATAAAAATGAATAAAATATTAGCATTGCTATTAATACTAACAAACTGTATTTGTAATGCCCAAAATATAAAAGGAAAAATTATAGATCATTACGGACATCCAATTGAAAACGCCTATATTTTAAACACCATAACTAATAATCATGCGCATAGTAATGAATTAGGCATTTTTAGTATGGATAAAACCACAACAAATACGCTATTAAGAATAAGCGCTTTAGGATTCAAAAAAACCGAATTTACTGTTAGTGATAGCGTAATTTTAATTACACTTGAACCCGCTACTTTCCAATTATCAGAAGTAGTTATTCAACCTACATTATCGGCAATGAACGTAATTACTAAAATTGATTTAGAAACATCTCCTGTAAATTCTACTCAAGAAATATTGCGTAAAGTACCTGGTTTATTCATCGGACAACATGCTGGTGGCGGTAAAGCAGAACAAATGTTTTTGAGAGGATTTGATGTCGATCACGGTACAGATGTAGCACTTTCGGTTGATGGAATGCCTGTAAATATGGTTTCTCATGCTCACGGACAAGGGTATTCTGATTTACATTTTGTGATTCCTGAAACGGTTGATAAAATAGATTTTGGAAAAGGAACTTATTATACCAATAAAGGGGACTTTAATACTGCTGGCTATGTTGATTTTAAAACGAAAGATAAACTCGAAAAAAGTACTATCGGAGTTGAAGTTGGACAGTTTGATACTTTTAGAACCATTGGTTTATTTGATTTATTAGGTAACCAAAAAAAGCAGAGTGCTTATTTGGCAACCGAATACATTATGACAAACGGTCCTTTTGATTCTCCACAAAACTTCAATCGCATTAATATATTAGGTAAATATTCGACAATTTTGGACGATAATAGCTCGATTTCTGTTTCAGGCTCTCATTTTACCAGCAATTGGGATGCTTCAGGACAAATTCCACAAAGACTGGTAGATACTGGAACTATTTCAAGATTTGGTGCTGTTGATGATACCGAAGGAGGAACTACTTCAAGATCCAATTTCAATGTTATGATGAACAAACATATTGACGAAGACACCTTTTTAAAAACTAATGCTTTTTACAGTAATTATCAATTTGAATTGTATTCTAATTTTACCTTTTTCTTGGAAGATCCAATAAATGGAGATCAAATCAAACAAAAAGAAAACAGAAACATTTATGGTATTAACGCCGAACTAAATAACAAACATCATTATGGAGCAACTGATGTTTTATACCAATTGGGAGTTGGTGTTCGCAATGATCAGACAACAGACACTGAATTATCCCATACCATAAACCGAAATACTACTCTGGAACAAATTAAATTAGGTGATATTAATCAGTCTAACTTGTTTACTTATTTAAATACTGAAATTACATTAGGAAAACTGACAATCAATCCCGGACTTCGATTAGACTATTTTAAATTCAATTATCAGGACAAATTGCAAATAGCTTATAAAACTCAAACGGAAGACAAAGTAAAAATTTCTCCAAAATTGAATTTTATTTATTCTGAAAATGCCAATTTACAATTCTTTATAAAATCAGGAATGGGATTCCATTCCAATGACACTAGAGTTGTAGTAGCAAATAATGGAGAAAAGATTTTGCCTACTGCTATTGGAACCGATATAGGAACGATTTGGAAACCTTTTCCAAGATTAATTGTCAATTCTGCTTTATGGTATTTGTATTTGCAACAAGAATTTGTCTATGTAGGTGACGCAGGAATTGTTGAACCCAGTGGAAAGACCAAAAGAATGGGAATTGATTTAGGCTTACGCTATCAATTGAATGATTTTTTATTTTTTGATTTTGATGGGAATTACACTCATGCGAGAAGCATAGAGGAAGCAAAAGGAGAAGATTATATTCCGTTAGCTCCCGCTTTTACAAATACTGCTGGAATCAGTTTACAAAATTGGAAAAATTTTTCAGGTGGAATTCGCTATCGTTACATGGATGACAGACCTGCAAACGAGGATAAGTCAATTGTAGCTAAAGGATATTTTGTAGCAGATTGCAATTTAAATTATACCTACAAGAAATTAATATTTGGTATTTCAGTTCAAAATTTATTCAACACCCAATGGAATGAAACTCAATTTGCAACCGAATCCAGACTACAAAACGAATCAACTCCTGTAGAAGAAATTCATTTTACACCCGGAACACCATTCTTCTTAAAAGGAATGATAACTTATAATTTTTAAATAGAATCAAAAAACCCAACGCCTTCTTTCAGTTTAAAAAGAAGGCTTTTTTGTATGCACTATTTATTTTATTTTTTCTTCAAATGAAACTCTTTTGGCTTCTTACCCAAAGCCCACAGAAGTCCACCTTCAAGATGTTTTAAAAATACGGGATCAACATAATCTTTACTATCGTGACCTAAAGCGGTATAAAACACTCTGCCTCCTTCAAACTCATGACACCAGGTCAAAGGTAAATAATCCCCAAAAGTACGCCTTGGATAGATTTCTTTTTCTTTATCTTTCACTGTTCGCATATCGGCAGCCAGAAGAACATGGTTATTAGGATTGAATTCGTTCATATAATAACACTCATCTTCTTTTGTCCATTTTTCTCCTAACATTGAAGTAGCCGGATGATTTTTATCAATTACTTTTATTTCAAATTCCTGAAAAGCCGGATGCCTTTTAAACTTCCCTCCTACCATTTCAGCATACCAAGACCAGTCTTTTTCAGAATCTGATGCACTATGAACTCCAACATAAGCACCACCAGCATGAATATAATCGACAAGAGCCTGTTTTTGTTCCTCAGTATCAAAGATATCATTGCAGGTATTCGAAAACACCAGACAGCTGTACTTTGCTAAATTAGCAGTATTCATAACTGCCGGATCATCTGAAACGTCAACAATTAGATTGTTTATTTCACCAATTTTTTTCCAGGCTCCCACACTTGAAGCAATATTTTTATGCACATAGCCTTTTCCGTTTTTGGTATACACTAAAATGCGTTTTTTAGCAGGTGGATTTGCAAAAACAGAACTTAAGCTAAAAACAATAGTAAGCAACAGTAATTTGGTTTTCATAATTCCTCAATTTATTTCTCGAATATAAAAAGAAAATCCCAAAGTCCTTAAATGAACTTTGGGATTTATATGTTTGTCAGACTGAGCTTGTCGAAGTCTACAATTCAAATGCTTTTTTAGGATTTCCACCGCAAAGCAATTCTACCGGATTTTCTAAAGCTTCTTTTACAGCAACTAAGAAACCAACAGACTCACGACCATCAATAATTCTGTGGTCATAAGATAAAGCCACATACATCATTGGGTGAATTTCAACCTTACCGTTTACCGCAATTGGACGCTCAATAATGTTGTGCATTCCTAAAATTCCTGATTGTGGAGGATTGATAATTGGAGTAGACAACATAGAACCAAATACACCACCGTTAGTGATTGTAAAAGTACCACCAGTCATATCATCAACAGTAATTTGACCATCACGCGCTTTGATAGCTAATCTTTTGATTTCAGCTTCAATTCCACGGAACGTCAGGTTTTCAGCATTACGAACTACAGGAACCATTAATCCTTTAGGGCCGGAAACTGCGATAGAGATATCAGCAAAATCATAAGCTACCTTATAATCACCGTCCATCATTGAGTTTACATCAGGGAACAATTCTAAAGCTCTTGTTACCGCTTTTGTAAAGAATGACATATATCCTAAACCAACACCACCATGTTTTGCTTTGAAAGCATCTTTGTATTCATTACGCAATTGATTAATTGGTGTCATGTTTACTTCGTTGAAAGTAGTCAACATAGCTGTTTCGTTTTTAGCAGCCACTAATCTTTCGGCTACTTTACGACGCAACATGGATAATTTAGTACGCTCAGCACCACGGTTTCCTCCTGTAGGAGTTCCCATTGACGGTACTGCATTTACGGCATCATCTTTAGTTATTCTTCCTCCTTTTCCAGTTCCAGAAACTGAAGCAGGCTCGATATTTTTTTCGTCTAATATTTTTTTAGCTGCCGGAGATGGAGTTCCCGTTGCATAAGTAGCTGCTGGTGCTGCCGGAGCCGCTGATGCAGGTGCTGCTTTTGGAGCCTCTGCAACAGGTGCTGCTGCCGGTGCTGATCCTTCCGGTTTAGCCGCTGCAGTATCAATATGGCAAACTACTGCTCCTACTGCTACTGCATCACCTTCTTCTGCTTTTAGGGTAATAATACCACTCGCTTCAGCTGGTAATTCTAATGTAGCTTTGTCTGAATCTACTTCAGCAATTGCCTGATCTTTTTCAACATAATCCCCATCTTTTACTAACCAAGTGGCGATTTCAACTTCTTTAATAGATTCCCCTGGTGATGGAACTTTCATTTCTAAAATCATGTCCTAATATTTTAAATTATGAATTTTATTTTTTAATGTATGAATCGTTATTCTTTTGTGTTTGTTTCTAGCCCTGATGGTAGCGGCATCCTTTTTCTTTTTTTCTTTAAAAAGAAAAAGATACAGCGGACAGCAGGAAATAGCTTCTGAAAAAAAATATTTTAATGAGATTGCTTCATTTTTCGCAATGACTATCTAAATAAATTTTTATCAAATACCATTCTGATAGCATCTGCATGACGGCGTTTTGCTCTTGTATAACTTCCTGCAGCTGGTGCCGAGTATGCTTTTAACGAAGCCAATCTCCATTTAACCAAATCAAAGTTAGCCAACATATACGTGTAAGCTCCCATGTTTTTAGGTTCTTCCTGTGCCCAAACATAATCATCCGCATTTGGATATTGAGCGATAATTGCTTTTAATTGTTCTACCGGTAATGGGAACAATTGCTCGATACGAACCACCGCTACATCATTACGTCCATTATTTTCTCTTTCGGCTACAATATCATAGTAGAATTTACCCGTACAGAAAACTAATGTTTTCACATCGACTTTGTTTACAGTAGTATCGTCAATAGTTTCCTGGAATTCACCATTGGCTAATTCTTCCACTGTAGAAACACATCTTGGATCACGCAATAAACTTTTTGGAGAGAAAACAACTAATGGCTTACGGAATTTAGTTTTCATTTGTCTTCTCAACAAATGGAAGAAGTTAGCCGGCGTTGTACAGTCTGCTACATACATATTGTGACGGGCACATAATTGTAAATAACGCTCCATACGTGCAGAAGAGTGTTCAGCTCCCTGACCTTCGTATCCGTGAGGCAATAACATTACTAATCCGTTTTGATTGTTCCACTTGTCTTCTCCACAAGAAATGTATTGGTCAATCATGATTTGAGCTCCGTTAGAGAAATCCCCAAATTGTGCTTCCCAAATAGTCAGTGAGTTTGGATTAGCCAAAGCATATCCATAATCAAATCCTAAAACTCCGTATTCAGACAAGAAAGAGTTGAAGATGCGGAAGTTTCCTTTTTTGTTTTCGATGTGGTCTAATAAAACTACTTCTTCTTCAGAATCTTCTACTTTTACTACTGCATGACGATGAGAGAAAGTACCACGCTCTACATCCTGACCTGAGATACGGATATCAAAGCCTTCGGTCAATAAAGTACCATAAGCCAAAGTCTCAGCAGTACCCCAATCGATAGTATTGTTGTCGTAACCCGCTTTTCTGTCGGTAACGATTTTTGTAATTTTATTGATGAATTTTTTATCAGACGGTAACATAGAAACTGTTTTAATAATTGAATCCAAAGTTGTTTTTTCAACTTTAGTTTCTACTTTTTGCAGCATTACATCATCGGAAACCTGTTCAAATCCTTTCCATTCATTTTGCATAAACGGAGTAATTACAGTTAAATCTTTTTTACGTGAGGCTTCCAGATTATGATCTAAATCGTCTTTGTATTCTTTTTCTAAAGTTTTAACCAAATTAGCATCGATTACACCTTCAGACAATAATTTTTCAGCATAAATATCTCTTGGATTTCTGTGCTTTGCAATCAGTTTATACAATACTGGCTGTGTAAAACGAGGTTCATCACCTTCGTTATGACCATATTTTCTATATCCTAATAAATCAATAAATACGTCACGTCCAAATTGCATACGGAAATCCAATGCAAATTGCATGGCGTGAACTACAGACTCAGCATCATCAGCATTCACGTGCAATACCGGAGACAAAGTCACTTTAGCCACATCCGTACAATATGTCGATGAACGTGCATCTAAGTAATTCGTTGTAAAACCAACCTGATTATTGATTACAATATGAATGGTTCCTCCTGTTTTGTAACCATCTAATTGTGCCATTTGAATAATTTCATAAAGAATTCCCTGTCCTGCAATTGCAGCATCACCGTGAACGGCGATAGGCAATACTTTAGAAAAATCATTTGCAAAATATTTATCCTGTTTTGCTCTTGTAATACCTTCAATAACTGCACCTACAGTTTCAAGGTGCGAAGGATTTGGAGCTAAGTTAATGTTGATTTTCTTACCTGACTTGGTAATTTTATCAGCCGTAAGACCTAAATGGTATTTTACGTCACCATCAAAATATTCCTGATCATAATCTTTTCCGTCAAATTCAGAAAAGATATCCTGAGTAGATTTACCAAAGATATTAGCCAAAACGTTCAGACGACCACGGTGAGCCATCCCCATAACAAATTGCTCTACTCCTTTTTCGGCTGCTCTCTCAATTAAGGCATCCAGTGCAGGAATAATTGTTTCTCCTCCTTCAAGAGAAAAACGTTTTTGACCTACATATTTAGTATGCAGGAAGTTCTCAAAAGAAACTGCCTGATTTAATTTATTTAAAATTCCCTTCTTTTCTTCAGCAGAAAAAGTAGGGCGGTTTTCATTGATATTTAATTTCTCCTGAATCCACTCTACAATTTCAGGTCTTCGGATGTACATGTATTCAATACCGATATGCTGACAATAAACCGCTGTAAGATGGTCAATAATCTGAGACAAAGAAGAAGGTTGCAGGCCTAATAATTTAGCCGCATCAAAAACAGTAGCTAAATCAGCAGACGACAGACCAAAATTCTCTAAATCCAGACTAGGAGAAAAAGTCCTGCGTTCTCTTACAGGATTTGTCTTAGTAAATAAATGTCCTCTGGTACGGTATCCTTCAATTAATTTTACAACTTTAAATTCTTTTTGAAGTTGTTCTGAAATCTTGCTGTTATCAACAGCTGCCGGAGACACTGAAGCTGAAGCAACTTCTCTGCTGTATTGAACTGGATTCTCCTCATTGTAAGTTTCCATTCCAAAATCGAAACCCTGGAAAAAACTTCTCCAGCTAGGCTCAACGCTATCTGGATTTTCTAAATATTGATCGTATAATTGAGCGAAAAATTCGGTATGCGCTGCATTTAAAAATGAAAACCTATCCATAATATTGTGAATATACTTTTTGTTAAAATAGTTTGGCAAAAGTACAATAATCAACTAAATTTACCTGTAAATTAAAACACTTTTAACTATTAAAATGTTAAATACCTTACTACTTATGACAAAAAAACATGTCTTAGGCGTATCAAATTTAATTTTGACCGTCTTAATCGGATTTTTTTCAGCTCAATTATCAGCTCAAAATCAGAGTTCCAACTTTAAATCCGGTAATAATTTTTGGCAGAAAGTACAATTTGGAGGCGGATTAGGCTTAAGTTTTGGCAACAGATACACTGATATTTCCGTTTCTCCAAGTGCGATTTATAATGTAAATGAATATTTTGCAGTAGGTCTTGGCGCACAATATACCTATGTAAAACAAAAAGATCTTTACAATTCAAACCTTTATGGCGGAAGCTTAATCACCCTTTTCAATCCTATTCCTGAAATTCAGCTTTCAGCCGAACTGGAACAATTAAGAGTCAATGTCAAAGGAATTGGCGACAATGATGGTTTTAGCAATAATTTCTGGAACACTGGCTTGTTCCTAGGCGCCGGTTACCGCAGTGGAAATGTAACTATTGGCGCCCGGTACAATGTTTTACATGACGACAACAAAAGTGCTTACAGCGATGCGTTTATGCCTTTTGTACGGTTTTATTTTTGATCAAAGTTGCTGAGATCCTAAGTAGCTAATTTTCTAAGATCAAAAAAACAGTAAATGAATCAAGCTTTATTTTCAGATACAACATTAAAATATTTAAAAGAAAATCATCCTGATTTTTAAAAACTGTTAATTTCAAAAAAGATCAATCATTCGACTGTTCGATAAAAAGCAAAATGGGAATAGTTTTTTATGGATTGCAACTTATGATTGTGAAATAACAATCGGTTTGAAAATACTGAAAAAAAATGTGATTGGCATTTTCACATAGGGTGCATCTCAAGGAAATCACCAAACCAAAGAATTAAAAGAAATGTCAAAAAATATTGATGCCATTTTAAAAAATCAACAAGTTTTTATTTTAGAAAACGACCAATACATTCCTATTGAGAAAAATAATTACGACTCCATTTTAAAAACTAAAGAAAATACGAAATTTTATTACTGGAGCGAAATATAACTTAACAACTCAGAATCTTAGCTTCTCAGCAACTCATTTAAACTTATTTCTGAACCAAACTTTTTGCCATTCTCTTTTTAAAATTAAAAAAGCAACTTGTTCTGCTAAGACAACTAAATCAGAGCCATCCAACTTTTTGATTTCATCTTCAGAGACATCAATTACATAAAGCAAATTCAAATATTCAGCAAACTTATACTGGATTAACCGATAGACTTTCTCATGCAATTGAATCTTTAGCTCTTCCGGAGAAATACTCATAGGAAAATCCACACCTTCATTAGCCAGATTGAAATCTTTGTTTAATTGCTCGACTAACTTCAAATACAAAGCATCTTTTTGCGCTTCTTCAAACAACAAATCAGTATTTACAGGACTAATAAAATTCATAACAGTAATCAACAGGTTAATATTCTTTTTTGCCTTTCCAAAAGTTCAACAATCTTAACTAAAAGCACATCTCCGCCGGCATAAACGAAAACTGCTCCAAGAGGCGGATTTACTGTAGGTATTATTCCGAAAATTTCAGGTTCCCAAGTCCAGCATTGAAAAAAAGTACCCACTAATTCTATAAAAACAACACAAAGAGCAATAAAAAAATAGAGATTTTCCCAACGCTTTCTTTTTAAAAGTAAAAAAAAGCAAATACCGAAAATTAAAGAAAAAATATCATTTAAAAAAAGACCCACAAAAAGAAACAGCAAGATAAACAATATTGGAAAAAACACTTTTAATTTTCGTTCTTGCCTGATTGCCCATTTTGTATGTGCAAAAACATAACCTGAGGCATACACTATTGCGTGACCAAAAGGAACATATAAAGGTATAGCTTCATTTCGATAATGATACATTTCTAAACATTTACAAAAGATAATTTCACCTAAATAAGACAAAAAGACCATGATAAACATTAATTTCCTCAAATAGGAATCAGACGCAAAAAAGAAAATCAGGAAATAAACTATCGAAATAAAATTAGTTATTTGCCTTCCGTCAAAATAACGTCCGGCAAAAAAGACAGAATCAATTCCGAGTGCCGTAAAAGTAAAAACAGGAAACAAAAACGCCAATAACAATTGCATTCCGGCATTTGGTTTTTCGGGAAGAAATAGAATCCTGTTTATCATTTTTAAACTTTACGCCCCATCAGATTCTCGCCAAAAGAACGGAGAATTTGTTTTTTCTCCGCCTCAACATCCATCTTATCTAAAGTATCAAAAGCTTTAAAAGTATAGACTTCAATCGCTTTCTTAGTTGCAGCCGAAGCTCCTGAATTGATAAATATTTCTTTTACCTGAACAATCTTAGCTTCATTTTCTTCCATTTGAATCGAAAACAAATCAGCCAGTTCCTGCCTGTCCATCGCGTTAGCAAATTCCATTGCTTTTAGATACAAATAGGTTTTTTTATTCTCAATAATATCACCACCCACCTGCTTTCCAAATGTTTCCGGATTGCCAAAAGCATCCAGATAATCATCCTGCAACTGAAACGCTAATCCTAAATTCAAACCAAATTCATAAATTAAATCAGCATTTTCATCAGAAGTCTGAGCTATAATAGCTCCCATTTTCATTGCCGCAGCCACAAGAACAGCAGTTTTATATTCAATCATTTTTAAATATTCCGGAATGGTAACGTCATTTCGAGTTTCAAAGTCCACATCCCATTGCTGACCTTCGCAAACCTCCAGCGCTGTTTTACTGAATAACTTAGCTAACGCCTGAAAAATTACAGGTTCATATTTTTCAAAATACTGATAAGCCAGAATCAGCATTGCGTCTCCGGACAAAATAGCGGTATTAGTATCCCATTTTTCATGCACAGTGACATTCCCTCTTCTCAGCGGCGCATCGTCCATAATATCATCATGCACCAATGAAAAATTATGAAAAACCTCAACAGCTAAAGCAGCCGGTAATGCTTTTTCATAGGAAACATCAAAAATTTCCGCACTCATCACCGTTAAAACAGGACGAATTCTTTTCCCGCCAAGATGCAATATATAATGTATGGGTTCGTATAAATTTTTAGGTTCTTTTACTTCTAACTGCGATTTAAGATATTCTGTTACGAATTCCTGATATTGACTTAAGGCGTGCATAAACATAATTTTGGGCTAATTTACAGCATTCACACTGGATTACAAACTTCGGTTATCAATGAAATGTTAAATTATTTTAAATACAATGGAAACTATTTTGGTTTTTAAAGTTTCCGTTCTATATTTGCGCCATATTTAACAATTAAATTCCGAAGCGCTTCTAATCAGGAAAAACTTTATATCATCGGAAGAAATTGTAAAAAACCTATGGCATCATGAAGACAAAATGGAAAGTTAATTCAAATGAATCGGATGTTTTAATCAGAATGAGACATTCAATAATTGCCTATTTAGGAGGCACATTCAACAGTTTTCAAGGCTATGCTGATTTTGACAACAATGAGATTGAAGACGCCACAATAGCTTTTTCATTAGATGTTAAAAACAGGGAATCAAAGCTGGAACAGTTTAGTAATTACTTAAAACTGAATGATTTTTTCGACGTAAATCAATACCCCACTATCAGCTTTAAATCCACATCTTTTCAAAAAATTAACAAAAACATTAATTTTATAAAAGGAGATTTAACCATCAAAAACATTACTAAAACAGTAGAACTTGATGTTGAACTGATAGAAAATGACTATTTAGACGGAGAAAAAAAAATAGCTTTTGAACTCACGGCAGCTATTAACCGAAAAGATTTTGGATTAGCCTCTAATTCTTTTCACACTAATAACGGTTTAACAACCGGACAGGATATTAAACTTGTGGCTAACGTAGAGTTTAGTATGTAATCAATAATGAAAGTAAGACAACAATGAAAGAGAAGATTATTTCCAAGGCAAGCGAAATGTTTTTAAAATTAGGTTTTAAAAGCATCACCATGGACGACATAGCAGGTGAAATGTGTATTTCTAAAAAAACCATTTATAAATATTTCTGCAACAAAGAAGTATTAATTCAGGAAAGCACCGAACTGGTTCACAAACAGGTGCATGAATTAATTGACAGTGTTGTAGCGAAGAACTACAATGCCATCCAGGAGAATTTTGAAATCAGAAAAATGTTTGGAGAACTTTTTAACAGCAGCCTGGACAACTCTCCTATTTATCAGTTAAAAAAACATTATCCTGAAATATACCAGCGGGTTCTAGAACAGGAAGTAAACCAATGCGAACACTGTTTCAGACAAAACATCACCAAAGGAATTCAGGAAGGCTTATACCGAAACGATCTCGATGTTGAAACTTATGTAAAGTTTTATTACATCCTGATTTTTCATATCAATGAAAATACCAGTTCTGAACGCGAAGCTAAAAGAATAGAACTTGAAGCTTTAGAATACCACACCAGAGCTATGGCTACAGAAAAAGGAATTACTGAATTAAATAAACAATTATCAAATCTTAATATAATTAATAATCAATGAAGAGAATAATTTTAATCACCATATTATTTCTAGCCGTTTCCATCGAAGCGCAGGAAATTAAATCACTAACACTCAAAGAAGCGATTCAGTATGCACTGGAAAATAAAGCAGATGCTAAAAAAGCGCAATTACAAATTGAAAACAGCGAATATCAGATTCAGGAAGTTCGCTCCAGAGCTTTACCTCAAATTTCGGCAAACGGAAATTTGACTTATAATCCTATTTTGCAGTTGAATGCTTTACCGGGCGATTTTTTCGGCACACCGGGAACGACAATTTTAGCACCATTAGGACAAAAATGGACTTCTACAGCAGGTGTATCTTTAACACAGGCGTTATTTGATCAATCTGTTTTTACAGGTTTGAAAGCAGCAAGAACGACCCGTGAATTTTATCAGATCAACAATCAGCTAACCGAAGAACAGGTTATTGAAAGAGTGGCTAATAATTATTATCAGGTATATGTTTTACGTCAAAAGCTGGCGCTTGCTGAAAGTAATTTAAAAACAACTACTAAAGTTCGCGATATTGTAAAAGGACAATTTGATAACGGATTAGCCAAAAGAATTGATTTAGACAGAATGACGGTAAATCTTTCTAATATCAATACTCAAAAACAACAAATTATTAACTCGCTGCAGTTACAGGAAAATGCGTTGAAGTTTTATATGGGAATGCCAATGGATGCACAAATCGAAATCCCGCAAACAGAATTTGAAATAACTCCTGCTGCTTTTACAGATGCTCCAAATACCAATAATCGTTCTGAATATTTACTGCTCAAAAAACAGGAAGAATTATTAGTACTGCAAAAAAAATCAATAATTGCAGGCTATTACCCAACACTATCTCTTTCAGCAAGCTACAATTACATTGGTCAGGGTCCTGAGATGCCATTGTTTGCAAAACCATCTGACGGTGTTTACTGGTCAGATTTTTCGACCATTGGAATGAATCTGAGAGTTCCTATTTTCTCAGGTTTTGGGACAAGAGCTAAAATAAGACAAGCTGATATTGAACTAAGAACGATTCAGGAAGATATTAAAGACACGCAGTTATCTTTAGATTTAGATTACAAAAACGCAAAAACGCAAATTGAGAACAGCATCATCACGCTGCAAAATCAAAAAGAAAACATGAGTTTAGCGGATGAAATTCTGAAAAACATCAACAATAACTATCAGCAGGGTTTAGCCTCTTTAACAGACTTACTCGATGCAGAAAATGCTTCTACCGAAGCACAGAACAATTATACTGCTGCAATTCTAGATTATAAACTGGCAGAAATTAAACTAATAAAATCAAAAGGAGAACTTAAAAACTTAATAAATAACTAAAATGAAAAAAAACATAATATATGCCATCGTAGCAGCTGTTTTAATAGGACTGGCAGCTTACAAAATTGGAAATAATAAAGAAAAGCAACAACAAGAAGTAGCCGAAGTTGCTAAACAAGTAGATAAAATCAACGTAAATACCATTACTGTTTCCAGAGAAAATATTAATACCGCTTATGTTGCCAATGGTACTTTTCTTCCAAAACAAGAAATTAATCAAGCCGCAGAAATTTCAGGTCGCATTCTAAGTGTTCTTGTAAAAGAAGGATCGAAAGTTAGTGCCGGACAAACCCTGGCTACTATCAAAAGGGACGCTATTGAAGTTGAAGTAACTCAGGCACAAAACAATTTACAAAATGCCATTGCCGATAATGAGCGTTATGAAAACGCCTATAAAACCGGTGGTGTCACAAAACAACAGCTTGACAATTCAAGATTACAGTTGAAAAATGCTCAGGCTGCTTTAAAATCACAAAATGTAAAAGTAAACGACACCCGAATCAAAGCCGGAATTAGTGGTACCATTAATAAAAAGATGGTTGAACCAGGAATGGTAGTTTCGCCTGGTACCGCTTTGTTCGAAATCGTTAATATTAACTCTTTAAAACTTTCTGTTTTAGTGGATGAAAGTCAAATAGGGAAAATTTCAATAGGTCAAAAAGTATCAATAAATGTTAATGTTTTAGCTAACGAAAACTTCAGCGGAAAAATTACTTTTATTGCCCCTAAAAGTGATGCTTCATTAAATTTTCCAGTTGAAATTGAAGTTCAAAACAGTGGAAATTTAAAAGCAGGTATGTATGCTACAGCTAATTTTAAAACTAATAGCGGAGCTGAAACTCAAAATATGATAACCGTTCCTGCAACAGCATTTGTAAACGGAGTAAGTTCAGGGCAATTGTTTGTAATAAACAATGGAACTGCAAAATTAATTAAGGTACAAACCGGAAAAGTATACGGTGATAAAGTTCAAATCTTAGACGGATTAAATGAGGGAGAACAAGTAGTTACTTCTGGACAAATCAACCTGGACAACGGTTCTAAAATTAACATCATAAAGTAAAATAAAAATGAAGTTAGCAGAAATATCTATTAAAAGACCATCCCTGGTAATCGTACTATTTACGATACTTACCTTAGGAGGTTTGTTAAGCTACTCCTTAATGGGGTATGAGTTAATCCCGAAGTTTGAAACTAATATGGTAACTATTTCTACGGTGTATCCGGGAGCTTCGCCAAGTGAGGTAGAAACTTCGGTAACCCGAAAGATTGAAGATGCCGTTGGTGCTCTGGAAAACGTAAAAAAAGTAGAAGCTTCATCATACGAAAGTTTATCAGTTGTAATGGTTCAGCTAAACACTGGTGCCGATGTAAACTACGCTATGAATGACGCGCAAAGAAAAGTAAATGCAATCTTGGGAGATCTTCCTGAAGATGTAGATGCTCCATCTCTTCAAAAATTCTCATTAGATGATCTTCCTATTATCACCATGAGTGTTTCCAGTGATAAACTGAATAATAAAGAATTATACGATCTTTTAGATAAAAAAATCGAACCAATATTCTCACGTGTAAACGGAGTAGCTCAAGTTGATCTTGTAGGTGGTCAGGAAAGAGAAATTCAGGTTAATTTAGATGAAAAGAAAATGCAAGGATACGGCCTTTCTATAGGTGATGTACAACAGGCAATTTTAACATCTAACCTTGATTTCCCAACCGGTGCTCTAAAAACAAGAACATCAAGAGCAACTATCCGACTTTCCGGAAAGTACCAAAACATTGCCGAAATGAATAATCTTGTGGTTTCTAATAGAAACGGAGCACAGATAAGACTTTCTGATATTGCAAGCGTTTTTGATTCTCAAAAAGATACTGAAAAAGTAGCAAGATACAATCAGTTACCAACTATTTTAATGCAGGTTAAGAAACAATCGGATGCCAATGCAGTAACGGTTTCTGAATTAATAGAAAAAACAGTTGCTCAGGTAGAAACGGATTATAAAACACAAGCGGTAAAAGTAAAAATTGTAGATAACACTACCGATTTTACATTAGAAGCAGCAGATCACGTAATCTTCGATTTGTTCTTAGCAATTATTTTGGTTGCAATTGTGATGTTACTATTTCTTCACAATATCCGAAATGCCTTTATTGTAATGGTTTCTATTCCAGTTTCGTTAATCGCAACTGTAATCGGGATGTACTTAATGGGATACACCTTAAACCTAATGAGTTTATTAGGACTTTCATTAGTAGTTGGTATTCTTGTGGATGATGCGATTGTGGTTTTAGAAAACGTATATCGTCATATGGAAATGGGTAAAAGCCGAATTCGCGCTGCTTATGACGGTGCTTCAGAAATTGGATTTACGGTAACCGCTATTACATTGGTAATCGTAGTGGTGTTCTTACCAATTGCGATGAGTTCCGGATTAGTAGCGGATATATTAGCTCAATTTTGTGTGACTGTAGTAATCGCAACAATGTTCTCTTTACTGGCTTCTTTCACCATTATTCCATGGTTATCCTCAAGATACGGTAAATTAGTTCACCTTACTGGAAAAAATATTTTCGAAAGATTTATTCTTAGTTTTGAAAAACAATTAGATAAATTCACACACTGGATTTCAGGAATTTTAGAGTGGTGTCTAAAAACAACTTTAAGAAGATTCCTTACTGTGTTTTTAACATTTGTCCTTTTAATTGTAACTACAATGGGATTACTTGGAGGTGGATTTATTGGTGGAGAATTCTTCCCTAAAACCGATAGAGGCCAATTTTTAGTTCAAATGGAATTAACCAAGGATGCTTCGGTAGAAAAAACAAATCAATTAACTTTACAGGTTGAAAAATTTCTTAGAAATGATAAAGAAGTAGTAGATATGATTACTACCGTGGGACAACAATCCACCGGTTTTGGTGCTGCACAGGCTACTTTATATCAGTCTGAAATTCAGGTAAATCTAGTAGACAAATCATTACGTTCCGAAAGCACAGATATTAAATCGGCTAAGGTAAAAAGAGCATTAGAAGAAAAATTCACGGGAGTTGAATTTAAAACCGCTCCTATAGGATTAATGGGTGCAGATGCTGCACCAATTGAAATGGTAGTTACAGGTCCGGATAATGCAACAGCCAATAAAGAAGCAAATCGAATTCTTGAATTGCTTAAAAAAGTACCCGGATCAGTAGATGCTGAATTATCATCAGATGGCGGTAGTCCGGAAGTTCAGGTAAATATTGACAGAGATAAAATGGCATCCTTAGGTTTAAACTTAGCAAGTATAGGACAAACCATGCAAACGGCTTTCAGCGGAAATACCGATGGAAAATTCAGAGCAGGAGAATATGAATATGACATCAATATTCGTTTTGGTGATGCTAACAGACAATCAATTGAAGATGTTAGAAACTTAATGTTTACAAATCCACAAGGACAACAAATTAGATTAAGTCAGTTTGCTGATGTAAAAATGGGTTCTGGACCAAGTTTGTTAGAGCGTAGAGACAAATCACCATCTGTAAAGGTTAAATCAAAAGTAGTAGGTCGTCCAATAGGTGACGTTGCTAATGAATGGGCAGCCCAGTTTATGGATAACGAAAAAACGAAACCAGCTGGTGTAAATTACATTTGGAGCGGAGATATGGAAAACCAAACTGAAGGTATGGGTACCTTAGGAATTGCGTTATTAGCGGCTATCATATTAGTTTATTTGGTTATGGTATCGTTATATGACTCGTTTGTATATCCGTTTGTGGTATTGTTTTCAATTCCGTTAGCATTGATTGGAGTAATGGTAATTCTGGCATTAACAGCAAATTCATTAAATATCTTTACGATGCTTGGTATGATTATGTTAATCGGTCTGGTAGCCAAGAATGCAATTATGATTGTCGATTTTGCGAATATGCGAAAAGCTGAAGGAGAAACTACTCATGATGCATTGATTCAGGCCAATCATGCGCGTCTTCGTCCGATTTTGATGACTACCATTGCGATGATCTTTGGTATGATTCCGATTGCAATTGCAAAAGGAGCCGGAGCAGAAATGAATAACGGTTTGGCTTGGGTAATTATTGGTGGTTTGACATCATCATTATTTCTGACTTTGATTATCGTTCCAGTAGTATATTCATTATTTGACTCTATCTTAAGGAGAATGGGCAAAGATGAAAAAGTAGATTACGATGCCGAAATGGTGGCGGATTATGACCATAAAGAATTAAGCGAAGACGGTTTTACCCCAAAACATACAGTTTAATTTTTACATTCAAAGACAAAACTAATAAAGCCTGTACAAACTATCGTACAGGCTTTATTAGTTTTGTAATAATACTTCCTTCAGCAACATCAGTTTTTCGTATCTTATTTAGAATAAATTAAAATTATTTGGTTTTTCGCATTTCACTCTTTACTTTTGCGCTATCAAAAACAATTCTAAATAAAATGAAAACAAAGGCTACGCTGATTATTTTAACTTCATTATTTATTCTCTTATTTTCTAATCCAAGCTGGGCACAGGAAAAAGGGACAATAACAGGACAAGTGAGCTTAAATGACAAACAGTCTCCTGAAAACATTTCTGTTATTCTGAAAGGAACCAGATGGGGTACCATTACAGACGCAAATGGCAATTATAAAATTAAAAATGTAAAGCCCGGAAGTTATACTTTAAAAATTTCGGCTATTGGATACATCGCCAAAGAATTTAAAATAATCTTGTCTTCAGGTCAGGAATTAATTCAAAATGCTGAAATCAATGTTAATTCAGAAGAACTTTCAGGAGTAACCGTTAATAGTAATAAAAAGAACAATTTTGCCAGAAAAGAAAATGTTCAGGTATCACGATTACCTCTGAAAAATCTTGAAAATCCTCAGGTTTATACCACCATCACTTCAGAATTATTAAAAGACCAGGTAGTTACTAATATTGACGACGCCTTAAAAAATGCTCCTGGCATACAGCCACTTTGGACATCAACGGGAAGAGGTTCAGACGGTGCGGGTTATTTTTCTCTACGTGGTTTTGCAGTTCAGCCAAGAGCTCTAAATGGCTTACCGGGATTGTCTAACGGAAGTCTTGATCCGGCAAACATAGACAAGATTGAAGTTATCAAAGGACCCTCTGGAACCTTATTTGGAAGTACTTTAGTTTCGTACGGAGGATTAATCAATATTACTACTAAGACTCCATACGACCGTTTTGGCGGAGAAGTAAATTATACTGCAGGCTCCTACGGATTAAACCGTGTGACAGCTGACATTAACACGCCTCTTAACGAAGAAAAAACAGTTAATTTCAGAATAAATACTGCCTATCACAACGAAAATAGTTTTCAGGATGCAGGATTCAGAAAAGCACTATTTGTAGCTCCATCATTATCTTATAAAGCGTCTGACAGACTTTCATTCTTAATTAATACTGAATTTTTAAGCAATGAAGCGACGAATGCAACAATGTTGTTCCTGACCCGTTCTACTCCACTAAGAGTCAAGAACATGGATGAATTAGGATACGACAACAAGCGCTCTTACACCAGTAATCAATTATCAATTAAAACTCCTTCTTTCAATTTACAAGGGCAAATGTTTTATAAAATAAATGATTCCTGGACTTCACAAACCGCTGTTTCCAGAACATCGGCAAAATCAGAAGGCTATTACAACTATTTATTTGATAGTACAGACGCCCTGTTACCCAATTCAAATGAACGAAAATATGAAGGAATTGACAATGGTCTTGTATTTGAAAGACTTTTAAATTATCAAAACTCAACAACTTTAGCAACCGATATTCAACAAAATTTTATTGGTGATTTCAAAATAGGAAACATGAGAAACCGCATTGTTGCCGGTTTAGATTATTTCAATCGTCAAATTATTGATAATGGTACAGGATATGTACAAAATGGTGCAGTTTATATTGGAGATGATAATTTACAAACGGTTAATCAATCCGTTTTTAAAATCACTAATCCGGCTCAATATATAAGAACAGGAGATAACGGTAAATTGAGTAAAAATGCCACAGATGCCTTATTAGCCGGAGCAACTGTTAATAATTCCAAACAAAAACAGGAAGTATACAGTGCTTATGTATCAGATGTAATCAACTTTTTGCCTAATTTATCTGCTATGGCGAGTTTGCGCGTAGACCGATTTATGAATGCTCAAAACGGAAGTTACAATCAAACAGCACTTTCTCCGAAATTTGGAGTAGTTTTCCAGCCTGTTTTAGATAAAGTATCCCTTTTTGCCAACTATATGAACGGATTTACAAATGTTGCCCCTGCCGAAGACATTAACGGATCCACCAGAACACCAAGAGTTTTTGATCCTGAACACGCAGACCAATTAGAATTTGGAACAAAACTGAATTTATTTGAAGATAAATTATACACAACAATCAGTTACTATAACATTAAAGTTACTGACCGTGTTTATAACATTCGTAACTCAGCAACTGATATTACATACTTTCAGAATGGAGCTCAAAGAAATGAAGGCTTTGAAGCCGAAATTATTGCCAACCCAATTCAGGGATTCAACATTGTTGCAGGTTACAGCTATGTAGATGCCGGAGTAACTAAAGGAGATATTAATACTGTGGGATACAGACCAACAAGTGCTGGTGCTTATAATACAGCTAATTTATGGGCAAGTTACAGATTCCAAAATAATACATTAAAAGGATTTGGTTTAGGATTTGGAGGAAACTATTCCGGTGAAAACAAAATTACTCACGGTCTGGTTACCGGAACATTTACCATACCTGAATATACGGTTCTGAACTCTTCTGTGTTCTATGGAAATGACAAATTCAATTTAACATTAAAAATTGATAACATTGCTAACGTAGATACCTACGACGGATGGTCAACGATTCATCCCAGAAACATGAGAAGCGCGTCAGCCAGTTTCTCTTATAAATTTTAATAGTATAAAAACAAATCAGCTTAGCCAGTCTATTTTCAGCTAAGCTGATTCTAATATATTAAGTTATGATTTCAGTTGTAAGTTTTCTAATCTTCATGGGCTTTTATGCACTTTATTATACTTCGCAAAAAACCTATGTTTCGTATGACAGGCCATATGAGCAATGGATTAAAAAAAATACCAGACCCACTAAATATGTAGGTTTAGTATTGTTGCTGAGTGCTTTTTTTGTTTTATTACTCGAAAAAGCATTAGGTTCAGGAACGCTGATTTACTTCATACTATTAATGACTATCGGAAGCCTGATTATCATTATAAGTCCCTTAAAGATTATAA
Source organism: Flavobacterium plantiphilum (assembly GCF_046000495.1). Taxonomy (NCBI): domain Bacteria; kingdom Pseudomonadati; phylum Bacteroidota; class Flavobacteriia; order Flavobacteriales; family Flavobacteriaceae; genus Flavobacterium; species Flavobacterium plantiphilum. The sequence continues at coordinate 25,141 of NZ_JBELQA010000005.1, read as the reverse complement.
AACCGTCATTTGTCATTCTACTTTTTACAACGGCCACTTTAATCGAAATGTTATAACTAATTAACCATGCCAGCAAATCCAAAATATTTAACACAATCCAAATGGCAGCGTTTTGCTAAAATAACTGCAGCGATTTTAGGCGGTTATCTGGTCTCTATCAGCTTCCATTTAGCTTTAGCCAGCTGGTTTAACCGAGCCAACATTATTATAACAATGGCTTTTAGTGGTTTTATCCTTTGGGTGGCATTGATGGTAGTGGCATTCTTAGCTAAGAATGGATGGAAAATCTGGCTGATTTACTTAGCATTAAGCCTGCTCTTTTCAGCAATACTATACTTAGGGCAAAATTATAATCCGATAGCACAATAATTATGAATAATAGAAATTACAACATCTTTTTTCATACCCACACTGTCAGTGGAATTGTAATCAGCGTCGTTTTATACGTAATCTTTTTTGCAGGTTCATTTTCATTTTTTAAAGAAGATATTGCAAGCTGGGAAAAAGGAACACCCACTTCAGCAAGTCAAACGATACAATTAAATTTTGATGAGGCTCTGAAAAAATTAGATTCGGCTTATGATTTACAGGGCAGAAACATCAGTTTTTATCAACCTCAGAATAAGCATAGCACAGGAATTTCACTTGAAGCATCAAAAGACAGCCTGGCTTCTGATAAGGCAAAAGAATCAAAATACCTTATCTTAAACAATAAGACTTATCAAACATCGACCTATGAGGAATCATACAATCTGGGCGAGTTTATTTATCGTTTGCATTTTCTGGCACAAATTCCCTATCCTGTAGGTTATTATCTGTCCGGATTTATTGCTCTGTTTTTTCTTTTTGCCATTGTCACCGGAGTTTTATTACATTGGAAAAAAATTATTTCCAGCTTTTATGTTTTTCGTCCAAAAGAAAAATTAAAAACCTGGTGGACCGACGCACATACTTCTCTGGGAATGCTGGGTTTACCATTCCAGTTTGTATATGCAGTAACGGGTGCTTTTTTTATGATAAAATTAGTCATTGTAGCTCCCAGCGTTCAATTGCTTTATCAGGGAGATCAGAAAAAATTATATACAGAATTACAATATTCCGGCACTGATTATCCATTTGAACACAAAGCATTAACCAAACCGTTCAGTATCAAGGAAATGGTTGTAAATACTAAGAAAAACTGGGATGATTTTAATATTACCCGTGTAGAAATTCAAAACTATGGGGATGCTAACATGCACGTAACTGTAAAAGGAGAAATCGAATATGATAAAAAATTTACCGGTGCTGGTGAAGTAGTTTATAAAGTTGCCACCGGGGAGATCGTATCTAAAAAAAATCCTCTGACACAAACCACCTATTTAGATTGTGTAAAAAACATTTTGTATCGCATTCATTTTGGCGACTATGGCGGTTATGGTTTAAAAATAATCAGTTTTTTATTGGGAATTTTATCCTGTTTTGTAATCATTTCAGGAGTTATGATTTGGTTGGTTGCAAGAAATAAGAAAAGTATCCCTGAGAAAAAAAGACGTTTCAATGAAGTTGTAGTCCGCATTTATTTGGCGATTTGCCTGAGCATGCTGCCGGTTACCGCATTTACCTTTATTATTGCTAAAATGTATTATCCTCTAGGCAGAGACAATACGTATTCAGTATATTTTATCAGCTGGTTACTTTTAAGCATCTTTTTTATTCTAAAGAAAAACAATCGTTTTACTAATCAGTTTTGTTTAATTTCGGGAAGTATACTGGGTTTTATGATTCCTGTTGTAAATGGTATCAAAACAGGAAACTGGTTTTGGATAGCTTATAACAACAATCAATTTCAAACGTTTTTTATAGATGTTTTCTGGATTATACTCTCGACAATAACTTTATATGCCAGCTTTAAATTAAAAAGTAATAAAGAAAAAAAATAATGAAGCTAAAAAAAAGGCTTTTCCTAAATTCAGGAAAAGCCTTTTTTTGAATCAACAATTGCACATTTAATCAATGTTCACTATTGCTTCTTTTTTCCAGTTTTTTACAGAGGCAATTTTATTATCAGCATAATCCACTTCGCTTAGAGTTGAAGCATTCCAGTGGAACCATTTCCCCACTTTTTCTCCTTTTTTGTACTCAGCAATAGCTAATTTGTTTCCTTCTTTATCATAGGAAACCCATTTTCCGTCTAATTTTCCGTCTTTATAAAAACCTGTTTGCTGCACTTGTCCGTTTTCATAAAAATAAGTTGCTTTTACTTTGTTTCCTACTGCTTCTAATTGTGGTTTAGGTGCTTGTGCAAAAATCATCCCTGTAATTAAAATTGCTCCGATAACTATATATTTTTTCATAATGTAAAATTTTACGTGGTTTCTTTTATCAAAATTACATATTAATTTACATTTAAAAAACAATTTGGTAACAATTTAGTAACATTGGATAAAAACTTAACATTGGAAATTAAAACTACTTATTACCAACTGCTATTAAAAAATCAATTTTCTCAATTCAATGTACATAATTAGTTCTAAATTTGCAGCCGGTCTTTAAACGGACTTACAAATCAAATAATTAAATTTTTCAAGAATGTATAGAAGTCATAACTGTGGCGAGTTAAACGCCTCACATATAAACACCGAAGTTACACTTGCGGGTTGGGTTCAGAAATCACGTGATAAAGGATTCATGAATTGGGTAGATTTAAGAGACCGTTATGGAATAACACAATTAATTTTCGACGAAAGTCGTTCTGAAAAAACAGTATTTGAATTAGCAAAAACTCTTGGAAGAGAATTTGTAATTCAGGTAAAAGGAACTGTTATTGAGCGTGAAGCTAAAAATAAAAATATCCCAACGGGTGAAATCGAAATTTTAGTTTCTGAGTTAAACATTCTAAACAGCGCTTTAACACCTCCTTTTACAATTGAAGATGAAACAGATGGTGGGGAAGACATCCGAATGAAATACCGCTACCTTGATATCAGAAGAAATCCGGTAAAAAACAGTTTATTATTCCGTCACAAAGTAGCGATGGAAGTGCGTAAATATTTATCTGATTTGGATTTCTGCGAAGTAGAAACGCCTTATTTAATTAAATCGACTCCGGAAGGAGCTCGAGATTTTGTAGTACCTTCCCGCATGAATGAAGGACAATTTTACGCTTTACCACAATCCCCACAAACCTTCAAACAATTATTGATGGTAGGTGGAATGGATAAATATTTCCAGATTGTGAAATGTTTCCGTGACGAAGATTTGCGTGCCGACCGTCAACCTGAGTTTACTCAAATTGACTGCGAAATGGCATTTGTGGAACAAGAAGACATTTTAAATATTTTCGAAGGGCTAACACGTCATTTGCTAAAAGAAATAAAAGGAGTTGAAGTGGACAAATTCCCTCGTATGACCTATGAACATGCGATGAAAACTTATGGAAACGACAAACCGGATATCCGTTTTGGGATGGAATTTGGTGAATTGAACGAATTTGCACAACACAAAGAATTCCCAGTTTTCAATACTGCCGAATTAGTAGTAGGAATTGCAGTTCCGGGAGCAGGAAGTTACACCAGAAAAGAAATTGACGCCTTAATTGACTGGGTAAAACGTCCTCAGGTCGGTGCAAGCGGAATGGTGTATGTAAAATGTAATGAAGACGGAAGCTTTAAATCATCTGTAGATAAATTCTATGATCAAGAAGATTTAGGAAATTGGGCAAAAGTTACTGGTGCAAAAGCCGGAGACATGATTTTTGTACTTTCAGGACCTGCTAACAAAACCAGAGCACAATTAAGTGCTTTGAGAATGGAATTAGCTACTCGTTTAGGATTACGCAATCCGGATGTTTTTGCACCACTTTGGGTTGTTGATTTCCCTTTATTAGAGTTTGATGAAGAAAGCGGTCGTTATCATGCGATGCACCACCCCTTCACTTCTCCCAAACCGGAAGATATTACTTTATTAGAAACCGAGCCCGGAAAAGTTCGTGCCAATGCATACGACATGGTTTTAAACGGAAACGAAATTGGTGGTGGATCAATTCGTATTCACGATAAAGCTACGCAACAATTGATGTTTAAATATTTAGGATTCTCCGATGAAGAAGCAAAAGCACAATTTGGCTTCCTGATGGATGCTTTCCAGTTTGGAGCACCACCACACGGAGGACTTGCTTTTGGATTGGATCGCTTAGTGGCTATTTTAGGTGGACAGGAAACTATTCGCGACTTTATTGCTTTCCCAAAAAACAACTCCGGAAGAGATGTAATGATTGATGCGCCTTCAGCCATTGACAGCACACAATTAAAGGAATTACGCATTCAATTGGATTTATAATAAATATCTTTCGAAACGCACTGAATAGGCTGAATATCAATTATTTTATTAAAAAAATTGATATTAATCATTTTCGTATTGTATTAAACATTACATTTGCCTTATTATAAATTATTATTACTATTACAATGCGTACAGGTACAGTTAAATTTTTCAATGAATCAAAAGGTTACGGATTCATTACAGACGAAGAAACAGGAAAAGACATTTTTGTTCACGCTTCAGGAATCAACGCGGAAGAATTACGCGAAGGTGACAGAGTTAGCTACGAAGAAGAAGAAGGAAGAAAAGGAAAAGTTGCTGCTAAAGTTGCAGTAATCTAAACAAAATATTTTTTTGTTACGAATGCTCAAAGCGTCCCGATAATATCGGGACGCTTTTTTTTATAATTAAAAGTTAAATTTTTAGTTTTTTTTAAGAAACACAGAAATCCTTATTTATAATCATTAAAAACTACCGAAAAACTCCTTCAAAACCAATATGATTTTACATTCACTGCTTGTGATTTATAACATTGAAGCATATCTTTGTGACTTATTTTAGCACAAATATTTTATTATGCAATCAGAACAGTTCAATTATTTTCCTATTTTAATGCAAGCCTTACTTGCTGTGGGCTTCGTAGTAGCCACCATCCTTATTTCCGGGAAATTAGGCCCTAAAAGAAAATCAGTTATAAAAGACAAAAATTTTGAGTGTGGAATTGAATCTGTGGGAAATGCACGTATCCCTTTTTCAGTAAAATACTTCCTGGTCGCTATTTTATTTGTTCTATTTGATATTGAAGTAATTTTCTTATATCCCTGGGCTATTAATTTCAAAGAACTGGGAATAGAAGGAATGATAAAAATGATTGTGTTTATGGCTTTACTTTTAGTTGGTTTTTTCTATATCATCAAAAAGAAAGCTTTACAATGGGAATAAAGAAATATTAGATTTCAGATTGTAGATTTTAGATTTTTTTGATTTAGAATTTTAGATTTGAAAAGTAAATTTCTCAAAATATAATATTGATTTTTAAATATTGATTTCATTTTTAAGGTTTTCCAAATCTGAAATCTAAAATCTAAAATAAATGAGCGATTCAAAGATAAATATGGTTGCCCCTCCGGAAGGTGTTGTTGGTGAAGGTTTTTTTGCTACAAAACTGAATGATGTTGTAGGATTGGCACGTGCTAATTCACTTTGGCCATTACCTTTTGCAACTTCTTGTTGCGGTATTGAATTCATGGCTACTATGGCATCTCATTATGACCTGGCACGATTTGGTTCAGAGCGTGTAAGTTTTTCTCCTCGCCAGGCTGATATGTTATTAGTGATGGGAACAATTTCTAAAAAAATGGCTCCGATTTTGCGTCAGGTTTACGAGCAAATGTCTGAACCCAGATGGGTTATTGCCGTTGGGGCTTGTGCATCCTCAGGAGGAATATTTGACACATACTCTGTTCTTCAGGGAATTGACAAAGTAATTCCGGTTGATGTATATGTTCCGGGTTGTCCTCCAAGACCGGAACAAATTGTAGATGGTGTAATGAAATTGCAAGAACTGGTAAAAACAGAATCTGTAAGAAGAAGAAGTTCGCCGGAGTATCAAGAATTATTAGCTTCTTATAATATCAAATAAAATGGCATTAGAAAACACCGCTATTCAGGAAAAATTAGTAACTGCTTTCGCTGAGAATGTAGTTAACTTCCAACAGGAAAGAGATATTTTTTCTTTCGAAATGAATGCAAATACTAACACCGCTATCATTTTATTTTTAAAAAACGATCCCGAATTACGTTTTCATTTCTTAACTGATTTATGCGGTATTCATTACCCTGACAATCCGATTGAAAAGCAATTTGCAGTAGTTTACCATTTGCACAATTGGTATGAAAATAAACGAATCCGAATTAAAGCTTTTCTGAACTCAGAAAACCCTGAAATAAAAACAGTTTCTAATATTTTCTTAACCGCTAACTGGATGGAAAGAGAAACTTATGATTTTTTCGGCATTAACTTTATTGGTCATCCTCAGTTAAAACGTATTTTAAACATGGATGAAATGATTTCTTTCCCAATGCGTAAAGAATTTCCAATGGAAGATGGTGGAAGAACCGATAAAGACGACCGATTCTTCGGAAGAACAATAGACAATTGCTAAAAATAAAATATATAATTTTTCACATTCTATAAATGTCAGAACTATTATTACCACCAGAGCATCGCTATGCTAAAATAATAAAAGAGCAACTAAACGAAGACGGAAACGAGCTTTCTATCCTGAATTTAGGTCCGACTCACCCGGCCACTCACGGAATTTTCCAAAATATTCTGCTGATGGATGGAGAACGAATTTTAGATGCTGAACCAACTATTGGTTATATTCATCGTGCTTTTGAGAAAATTGCCGAAAATCGTCCGTTTTACCAAATTACTCCTCTTACTGACCGAATGAACTATTGCTCTTCTCCTATCAACAACATGGGATGGTGGATGACATTAGAAAAATTATTGGGTGTTGAAGTTCCTAAAAGAGCACAATATCTAAGAGTTATCGTAATGGAATTAGCCAGAATTACTGATCACCTGATTTGTAATTCGATTTTGGGAGTAGATACCGGTGCATATACAGGCTTTCTTTATGTTTTCCAGTTTAGAGAAAAAGTATACGAAATATATGAAGAAATTTGCGGTGCCCGTTTAACTACTAATATGGGGAGAATTGGTGGTTTTGAAAGAGACTGGTCTCCTAAAGCTTTTGAATTATTAAATACTTTTCTGGAAGAATTTCCAGTTGCCTGGAAGGAATTTGAGAATCTGTTTGAAAGAAACAGAATTTTTATAGACCGTACTGTAAATGTAGGTGCAATTTCAGCCGAAAAAGCAATGGCTTACGGATTTACAGGACCTAACTTACGTGCTGCAGGTGTTGATTATGATGTACGTGTTGCACAACCATATAGTTCTTACGAAGATTTTGATTTTAAAGTCCCAGTAGGAAAATCAGGTGATACTTACGATCGTTTTTGTGTTCGTAATGCCGAAGTTTGGGAAAGTTTGAGTATCATTCGTCAGGCATTGGATAAAATGCCGGAAGGAAATGAATACCACGCCGAAGTTCCTGATTACTACTTGCCTCCTAAAGAAGATGTTTACAACAATATGGAATCTTTAATCTATCATTTCAAAATTGTAATGGGTGAAGTTCCAGTTCCCGTCGCCGAAATTTATCATCCGGTAGAAGGAGGAAATGGAGAATTAGGTTTCTATTTAGTAACTGATGGTAGTCGTACTCCATACAGATTGCATTTTAGAAGACCTTGTTTCATTTATTACCAGGCATATCCCGAAATGATTAAAGGCGCATTATTATCAGATGCCATTGTTATTTTATCCAGTTTAAATGTAATAGCCGGAGAATTAGACGCATAAATTATGGAACGTACACATTACAAACAAGAAATAAACATGACGGAATCATTGATGACTCGCATCAGTGAATTACTAAGTCATTATCCTGAAGATAAGAAAAAATCGGCTTTGTTGCCTGTTTTACATGAAGTACAAGATGCACATGACAACTGGCTGAGCATTGAATTGATGGATAAGGTTGCTGAAATTCTTGAAATATTACCTATTGAAGTTTACGAAGTAGCTACTTTCTATACCATGTACAACCTGAAACCGATTGGGAAATACATGTTTGAATTTTGCCAGACATCCTGCTGCTGCCTGAGAGGAACCGAAGATTTAATGGATTATACCTGCGAAAAGCTAGGCGTGGGCATTGGCGAAACTACTGCTGACGGACTTTTTGAAGTAAGAGGTGTAGAATGTCTGGGTGCTTGTGGCTATGCTCCAATGATGCAATTGGGGGATTTCTATAAAGAACACTTAACCAGAGAAAAAATCGATCAGATTATTGCTGATTGCCGAGATAATAAAATAATATTACACGATAAATAAGATGTCAAAAAAAATATTATTAGACAAAATCAACATTCCGGGGATTAAAACCTACGAAGTTTACCGCCAGCACGGAGGTTATGCTTCTGTAGAAAAAGCTATGAAATCAATGACTCCTGACGAAGTGGTTGAGGAAGTGAAAAAATCAGGACTTCGTGGTCGTGGTGGAGCGGGTTTCCCAGCCGGAATGAAATGGAGTTTTATTGATAAAAAATCAGGAAAACCAAGACATCTGGTGTGTAATGCCGATGAGTCAGAACCAGGAACATTCAAAGATCGCTATTTGATGGAATTTATTCCTCACTTATTGATTGAAGGAATGATTACTTCCAGTTTTGCATTGGGTGCAAACCGTTCTTATATCTACATTCGCGGAGAGTACATGTGGATTTTTAAAATATTAGAAAGAGCCATTGCCGAAGCGAAAGCTGCAGGCTGGTTAGGGAAAAATATTTTAGGAACAGGTTACGATTTAGAATTACATGTTCACTGCGGAGCTGGAGCTTATATCTGTGGAGAAGAAACTGCTTTGATTGAATCTTTAGAAGGTAAAAGAGGTAATCCACGTATCAAACCACCATTCCCGGCTGTTTCCGGACTTTGGGCAAATCCAACAGTGGTGAACAACGTAGAAACGATTGCAGCAGTACCATGGATTGTAAACAATTCTGGTGATGATTATGCTAAAATTGGAATTGGAAGATCTACAGGAACTAAATTAATATCAGCTTCCGGACATGTTAAAAACCCTGGAGTTTACGAAATAGAATTAGGATTAAGCGTTGATGAATTCATGAATTCTGACGAATATTTAGGCGGAATGAGTTCGAACAGACCTTTGAAAGCTTTAGTTCCGGGAGGTTCATCAGTGCCAATTTTACCAGCCGATTTGATTTTCAAAACAGCCAACGGTGAAGATCGCTTAATGACTTACGAATCCTTGAGTGACGGAGGTTTTGCTACAGGATCTATGTTAGGTTCTGGTGGATTCATTGTTTATGATGATACGGCTTGTATTGTACGCAACACTTGGAATTTCTCTCGTTTTTACCACCATGAATCTTGCGGACAATGTACGCCTTGCCGTGAAGGAACTGGATGGTTAGAAAAAGTATTGTGGCGTATTGAAAACGGTCAGGGTCGCGAAGAAGATATTGATTTGTTATGGAGTATTCAATCTAAAATTGAAGGAAACACAATTTGCCCATTAGGTGACGCGGCTTCATGGCCGGTAGCGGCAGCCATTCGTCATTTTAGAGACGAATTTGAATATCATGTTCGTTTTCCGGAAAGAATAAAGAACAGAAATCATTTTGTTGCTGAGCCTTTTGAAAAAGTAAAACATTTGGTTAGTAAACAAACAGTATAAAAGTTTGTAATCATGAAGAAATTATTTTTTGTTTTATTTGTTTACTTTTTAAATTTTCAGGTATTTGCTCAAAAATTTAAGGGATACTATATAACAAACAGTAGTGACACTATTCAATGTAGTTTTGATGTTGAAGTAAATATTTTTGACCGTAAAGATTTTGAAAGATACTCCGTTAAAAATAAAGTGAAAATATTAAATAATGAAGGACAAAAGATACTTTTTAAACCGAATGAAATTCAATCTTTCTTTATAAAAGGGACAAAAACTGGAGATTATAAATTTGTAAGTTTATCAGGTAATAAATTTTTTTATCACGAATTAGTGAATGGAAAATTATCTTTTTATAAAGTATATAGACATAATTCAGGTGGTGCTCTAGGGGCTTTAGCATCTGAAGAGTATTATTTATTAAAAGATGAAAAACTTGTTCAAATAAATCCTTTAAATTTAAGAAAAGGATTAGGTAAACAAATAGAAGATTATCCAGAATTATATCAAAAATGGATGGATTCAAATAAATATTATAGATTAAATCAATTTGAAGAAGTTGTAAAATTATACAATCAACATTTTGAAAAATAAAAATTGCAAAAATTTTCAGATAAATTTTGAAGTCAAACAACTTAGAACTTTAAATCTGAAACTTTAAACAAAATAAAAATGAAAGTAACAATAGACGGTCAAGAAATTGAAGTTGAAGCAGGAACAACCATCTTGCAGGCGGCTCGTATGATAGGAGGAGAATCAGTTCCACCTGCTATGTGCTATTATTCGAAACTAAAAGGGAGCGGCGGAAAATGCCGTTGTTGTTTAGTCGAAGTTGCCAAAGGTAGTGATGCTGATCCAAGACCAATGCCTAAATTAATGGCATCTTGTGTAACAGGATGTATGGACGGTATGGAAGTGAATAGTAAAAATTCGGATCGGGTGCGTGAAGCACGTCAGTCGGTGACAGAATTTTTATTAATCAATCACCCTTTGGATTGTCCAATTTGTGATCAGGCCGGAGAGTGTGACTTACAGGATTTAAGCTTTGAGCACGGAAAATCGAAGACTCGTTTTATTGAAGAAAAAAGAACATTTGAACCGGAAGATATCGGTCCAAACATTCAGCTTCATATGAACCGCTGCATATTATGTCAGCGTTGTGTGCAAGTAGCGGATCAATTGACAGATAACAGAGTTCATGGAGTTTTAGACCGTGGCGATCATGCTAATATTTCGACTTGTATTTCTAAGGCTATTGACAATGAATTTTCAGGAAATATGATTGATGTATGCCCTGTAGGTGCATTGACGGATAAAACGTTCCGATTCAAATCAAGAGTCTGGTTCAACAAACCGTACAACGCTCATAGAGAATGTACAACTCCGGGTTGTTGTGGAAAAACTACGGTTTGGATGTTTGGAGACGAAATTCAAAGAGTTACGGGGCGTAAAGATCAATACCATGAAGTAGAGGATTTTATCTGTAACGAATGTCGTTTTGACCACAAAGACCCTGCTGACTGGGTAATTGAAGGACCAAGAAAATTTGATAAAGATTCGGTAATTAATCAGAATAATTATACTCAAAAATTAGATACCGTTCGTATAGCTACCGAAGAAGGAATTCTGAAAGGAAGAGAGCAAGACCGTAAAAAAATCAGTATGACTGCTATACCTTTAGATAAAGAAGAGCAGGAAGAATTTAAAAATGGTAATCTGTAAAAAATGGACAGTACAATTATTATAGAAAAAAGTGTTATCATTCTGGTTGTCTTTGCCATCACGATGGTTATGGCAATGTATTCTACACTTGCAGAAAGAAAAGTTGCAGCCTGGTTGCAGGATCGTATTGGTCCTAACAGAGCTGGAAAAGGCGGTATACTACAACCACTTGCAGATGGTTTAAAATTATTTTCAAAAGAGGAATTTGAACCTGATACTCCAAACAGATTCCTGTTTTTTGTAGGTCCGGCAGTAGCAATGAGTACAGCTTTAATGACCAGTGCCGTAATACCATGGGGAGATCATTTCCATCTTTTTGGAAGAGATATTATCCTTCAGGCTTCTGACATTGACAATGCTTTGTTATACATTTTTGCTATACTTTCTATTGGTGTTTACGGCATCATGATTGGTGGATGGGCATCTAATAACAAGTTCTCTTTAATGGGAGCGGTTCGTGCGGGATCTCAAATGGTTTCTTATGAAATTGCCATGGGCTTATCCATGATTGCATTATTAATGATGACAGGAACATTAAGCTTAAGAGAAATTAGTTTACAGCAATCGGGAATGAGCTGGAATGTATTTTACCAACCGCTTTCCTTCTTAATCTTTCTGATTTGTTCTTTTGCAGAAACAAACAGAACTCCTTTTGACTTAGCGGAATGCGAAAGTGAATTAATTGGTGGTTATCATACTGAATATTCATCTATGAAAATGGGATTCTACTTATTTGCTGAATATGCGAGTATGTTTATCTCATCTACTATTCTTGCTGTATTATTCTTTGGAGGTTATAACTATCCGGGAATGAGCTGGGCGGTAGAAAATTGGGGAGTCAATTTAGCAAACCTAATAGGAATTGCAGTATTATTTGCAAAAATATGTTTCTTCATCTTTTTCTATATGTGGGTAAGATGGACTATTCCAAGATTCAGATACGATCAATTGATGAATTTAGGATGGAAAATATTAATTCCGTTATCGATTATCAATATTGTGATTACAGGAATCGTAATTTTGAGACACGAATTAGCCGTATTTTTAGGATTTTAAATTATAGCAAAGAGTAGCACTAGCCCTGATTGAAGCGGCATCCTTTAATTTTTTTCTTTAAAAAATTAAAGATATAGCGGAAAGCAGGATTAGCTTCAAATAAAAAAATAAAATAAAGATGTCAATAGAAACCATATCCTTATCGGGAAGGAAAGTACAAGTCTCTAATAAAGAGATGACTTTTTTAGAACGTTTGTATCTTGTTGCAATTGTAAAAGGATTATTTATCACACTGAAACACTTGTTTTCCAGAAAGGTTACTATTCAGTATCCGGAGCAGGTGCGTACTATGAGTCCGGTATATCGCGGTCAGCACATGTTGAAACGTGATGAACAGGGAAGAGAAAATTGTACGGCTTGCGGATTGTGTGCTTTATCTTGTCCTGCAGAAGCCATTACTATGAAAGCTGCTGAACGTAAAGCGAACGAAAAACATTTATACAGAGAAGAAAAATATGCCGAAATATATGAGATTAATATGTTGCGTTGTATTTTTTGCGGATTGTGCGAAGAAGCCTGTCCTAAAGATGCTATTTATCTGACTACTTCAAAAGTATTAGTTCCTTCGAATTATGAAAGAGAAAATTTTATTTTTGGCAAAGACAGATTAGTGATGCCGCTAGATATGGCAATCAAGAACACTCAATTTAATAACGCTAACTAAATGATACATATTCCTGATTTTGCTAACGCAACTCCTGTACAAATTATATTTTGTTTCTTATCGTTTATTACGTTAATCACCGCTTTTCTGGCCATATTTAGCAGAAATCCTATTCATAGTGCACTTTACTTAGTGATTTGCTTTTTTACTATAGCAGGACATTATTTACTATTGAATTCTCAGTTTCTGGCAATTGTTCATGTCATAGTTTATTCGGGAGCCATTATGATTTTGTTCCTGTTTACGATCATGCTTATGAATCTGAATAAGCAAAATGAGGTTCACAAACCCCGTATTACCAGACTAGGAGCTATTGTTTCTTTTTGTTTAATCTGTGTGGTGCTGATTTTGATATTTATCAATTCAAAACCTATTGAAGGAGAATATATTGCTACCGGAGAAGATTACCAATCTATAAAGGTTTTAGGACGTGTTTTACTGAACGAGTACATGGTTCCTTTTGAATTTGCTTCTGTCTTGCTTTTAACAGCTATGATAGGAGTTGTATTATTGTCTAAAAAAGAAAAAACGGAGAAATAAAATGACTAATATTTTAAATGAAATAGGCATTGAAAACTATATCTTCCTTTGTGTAATACTTTTTTGTATTGGAGTATTTGGAGTATTATACAGACGAAATGCCATCATCGTATTTATGTCTATTGAGATTATGCTAAACGCGGTAAATCTATTATTCGTAGCATTTTCGACCTATCATCAGGATGCACAAGGGCAAATATTTGTGTTTTTCTCTATGGCTGTAGCTGCGGCAGAAGTTGCTGTAGGTTTAGCGATTTTGGTATCGATTTTTAGAAATTTAGGTTCGATTGATATTAATAATTTAAAAAACTTAAAAGGATAAACGATAATGAATACGAATTTAGCTTTACTCTTATTATTAGCTCCTTTTTTAGGATTTTTATTTAATATTTTCTTTGGAAAAAAAATTAGCAAATCGGCTTCCGGAAGTATTGGAACTTTGACTGTTCTCATTTCATTTGTTGCAACTCTTGTTTTTTTTCTGCAAATTAACGAAAGCAAACAACCGGTTCAAATTGAATTATTCAATTGGATTCGGACTCATAATTTTCGTGTGAATTTTGGTTTTCTGCTAGACCAATTATCAATCTTGTGGTTATTATTTGTAACCGGAATCGGTTCATTAATTCACCTCTACTCTATCAGCTACATGCATGATGATGAGAATATGCACAAGTTTTTTGCGTATTTGAATTTGTTTATCTTCTTCATGATTACGTTAGTTATCGGAAGCAACTTATTGGTATTATTCATCGGATGGGAAGGCGTTGGACTTTGTTCTTACCTGCTTATTGGATTTTGGCACAAAAATCAGGAATACAATGATGCGGCTAAAAAAGCTTTCATCATGAACCGAATTGGAGATTTAGGATTATTGATTGGTATTTTCATAATTGGTTCTTTGTTCAATACTTTAGATTATACTACATTAAAAACGGCTATTGCTACTTCCGGTAATTTAGATATTACGATGATTTCAATTGCTGCCTTTGCACTATTTATTGGAGCTTGTGGAAAATCAGCGCAAATTCCACTATACACCTGGTTGCCTGATGCGATGGCCGGACCAACACCAGTTTCGGCTTTGATTCACGCTGCAACAATGGTTACTGCAGGTATTTTCATGATTACAAGACTGAATTATGTATTTGATTTAGCTCCTGAAGTACAAAACATCATTTCTATTGTAGGTGCTGTAACGTCTTTAGTTGCTGCAACAATTGCTTTAGTTCAAACCGATATCAAAAAAGTATTGGCTTATTCTACGGTTTCTCAATTGGGATTAATGTTCTTAGCTTTAGGTTTTGGAGCTTACGAAATTGCGGTTTTTCACGTAATCACACATGCTTTCTTTAAAGCTTGTTTGTTCTTAGGTTCAGGATCAGTAATTCATGCTTTACACGGAGAACAGGATATGCGCAAAATGGGTGGATTGAAAAAAGTAATGGGAATCACGTTTATTACGTTTTTACTTTCGTCATTAGCTATTTCAGGAATTCCTCCTTTTTCAGGATTTTTCTCGAAAGATGAAATCTTAATGACTGCTTATCATAACAATATAGTGCTTTGGGTTATTGCATCTTTAGCTTCTTTAATGACTGCTTTTTATATGTTCCGTTTGTTATATCTGACATTCTTTAAAGAATTCAGAGGAACTGAACACCAAAAATCTCATTTACATGAAAGTCCGGGATTAATTACATTTCCACTTATTGTATTAGCAATTTTAGCAACTATTGGCGGTTTAATTAGTTTACCAACAAATAGCTGGCTGAATGGTTACTTAGCGCCTTTATTTTCGAAAGAAGCGCACGAAGCCCATCATTTTGGAACAACAGAATACACGTTAATGGCTATAGCTATTGTTGGAGGAATTATCGGAATTGCAATTGCTTTTGTAAAATACATCAAACAAAATCAGGTTCCGCCAGAAGATGCTGGAATCACAGGGTTTTCAAAAGTATTGTATAACAAATATTATGTGGATGAAATTTACAATTTCATCTTTGTAAATTCAATCAACAGCTTGTCCAAATTTTCTAGAGATTATATCGAAACCTCTTTAGCTGCTGCAGTTTTTGGATTAGGGAAAGTAACCAACGAATTAAGTTACCAAGGGAAGAAATTACAAACAGGAAGTATTGGTTTTTACTTGTTTGTATTTGTTTTAGGACTTAGTGCCATACTAACTTATTTATTTTTAGCTCAATAATTTTATATCATGAACGTATCACTACTATTAATTATACTTCTTGTTGGTGCATTTGCTACTTATTTTGCCGGCGATAAACTGGCTTCAAAAGTGGCATTATTATTCAGCTTAGTTGCTTTAGGAATATCAATTGCTTTGTTGAATGCTTATAATTCAGGAGAAAATATTAGTTTTTTTAAATTTTGGATTAACAAACCTGTAGTTTCGTATTCCTTAACTGCCGATGGATTATCTCTAATCATGTTATTACTGACTACGGCATTGACACCTTTGATTATCTATTCTTCTTTTGGAAATGAATATAAAAATGCTAAATCATTCTATGGACTGATCTTGTTTATGTCATTTGCTATGACAGGAACTTTCTTAGCTTCGGATGGACTTTTATACTATATCTTCTGGGAATTAGCATTAATCCCAATTTATTTTATTGCTTTAATTTGGGGTAACGGAGACGTTGAAGAACGCAAAAAAGCAGTGGTAAAATTCTTTATTTATACGCTTGCCGGATCTTTATTTATGTTAATTGCCTTTGTTTATTTATATCAAAAAGCTGGCAGCTTCCTGTTACAGGATTTATACAAAGTTGACCTGAGTCAAGTAGAGCAATTCTGGATTTTCTGGGCATTCTTTTTAGCTTATGCCATCAAAATTCCAATTATTCCTTTCCATACTTGGCAGGCAAAAGTGTACCAAAAAGCACCTACAGTGGGAACCATGCTTTTATCAGGTATCATGTTAAAAATGGGATTATATAGTGTATTGCGTTGGCAATTGCCAATTACACCAATTGCATCAACAACCTATTTACCAATATTAATCGGTTTAGGAATTGCTGGTGTAATCTACGGTTCGATTGTTGCTTTAAGACAAAAAGATCTGAAAAAATTATTGGCATATTCTTCCTTGGCACACGTGGGACTAATTGCTGCCGGATGTTACACGTTAAACATTGACGGATTGCGTGGAGCCGTTTTACAAATGATCTCGCATGGTTTTGTTGTAGTGGGATTATTCTTTGCGGCAGAAATCATTTACAGAAGATTTGACACCAGAGTAATTGCTGAAATGGGAGGAATCCGTTCTCAGGCACCAAAATTTGCTTCATTGTTTATGATATTGGTTTTGGCTTCGGTAGCATTACCTACTACTTTTAACTTTGTGGGAGAATTTACGGTTTTGTATAGTTTGTATCAAATTAATGTATGGTTTGCAGTGTTAGGCGGAACTACAATTATATTAGGAGCTTATTATATGTTAAAAATGTACCAACAGGTAATGCTGGGAGAAACTAATACTAAAGTTTTTGCTGATGTTACTTTCCATGAGACATTTGTTTTAGTGATTATCATTGCGGTTATTTTCTTTTTCGGAATGTACCCAAGACCTATCAATGAACTCATTACTCCTAGTTTGGATCAGATTTTAAGAACATTATATAAAATTCAATAATAAACCGACTATTTTTAATATCAGGTGCCAATCCTGAATCACAAAATAATATATGAATACATTAATAGCAATAATAGGATTAGGTATTTTATGCCTTATATTTGAAATTTTTGATGCCAGAAAAGCCATCATTCCGGTAGTCGTACTCGGATTATTGGCCGTTCTTGGATTAGACATCTCTGACTATAATGCTGCTCCGCAATTTTACTACAACAACATGATTGTTGTCAGTAAATTTTCTTCGGCGTTTTCAGGATTATTTATCATCCTTACAGTTTTCTTAGTGAGTTTAGGACATAAATTTTATGAAGGAAATCAAACTAAAATTTCCGATTTTATTGCCATAAAAATATTCCTGTTAGCTGGAGCAGTTGCTATGGTTTCTTTTGGAAACTTGGCGATGTTCTTTTTAGGAATTGAGGTTTTATCTATCGCTTTGTACGTTTTGGCGTCAAGCAACCGATTAAGCATTAAAAGTAATGAAGCCGGTTTGAAATATTTCTTAATGGGATCCTTTGCATCTGGAATTCTCCTTTTTGGTATCTGTTTGATTTACGGTGCAATGGGAAGTTTTGACATTGCCGAAATTAGTGAATTATCCCGCTCTGCCGAATTACCAATTTGGTTTCCAATAGGAATTGTTTTAATTTTTATTGGAATGCTTTTCAAAATTGCCGCTGTTCCGTTCCATTTCTGGGCACCGGATGTATACGAAGGTTCTCCTGCTCTGACTACCGCATTAATGAGTACTTTGGCTAAAGTAGTTGCTATTGCCACATTATACAAATTAGTAAAAACCATGAATGCTGATATTTCTCCGGCATTCCAATTGATTATTGTAATTGTATCGATTGCTTCGATGACTGTTGGTAATATTATGGCTTTACGCCAAATCAATGTAAAGCGTATATTAGCTTTTTCAGGTATTTCCCATGCCGGTTTTATGTTAATGACTTTATTAAGTACCGAGAAATCATCGGGAACTTTATTGTATTATACCTCGGCTTATGCACTGGCAGGAATCGCAGCTTTTACGGTAATTTTATATGTTTGCAAAACCAGAGAAAATGAAGACATTACTAATTTTCATGGCTTAGGAAAAAACAACCCTTTAATGGCAGCAATACTAACGGCTTCTTTATTGTCTATGGCCGGAATTCCAATCTTTGGAGGTTTCTTTGCTAAATTATTCTTATTCACTCAAACCATTCAGGCCGGATTTATTGTCTTAGTTGTAATAGCAGTAATCAATTCTATCATTAGTGTAGGATATTATTTCAAATTAATATTAGCCATGTACACTAAAGAACCCAATGAAGCTAAAATTCAAACTTCAAAAATTTATTATGCTGTAGCGGTTATTTCGATTATAATGAATATTGCTTTAGGTTTCTTCCCCTCTTTTGTTTTAGACTTATTGTAATATCATTTTACATCTCAAATAGGAAACCATCAAAGTACATTTTGATGGTTTTTTTGTTTTTAAACAACTCAGAACCTAAATCACAATTCCTAATAAAAGCATAAAATAGAAATGGTTAAAAAAGGTTTTTAGCACATTTGTATATACAAATAATTTTATTTAAAATGGAAAATAAACTTAAAATACAAATCTGGTCGGATATCATGTGTCCTTTCTGCTACATAGGTAAAAGAAGATTAGAGCATGCAATCGAAAAATTTGGTAATCAGGATGCTATTGAGATTGAATGGAAAAGTTTCCAGTTAGATCCAAACTTTATAGCTTCTGAAGAAGATAATTTAGCCGACCATCTGGCCGAAAAATACCGAAAAGACAGAGACTGGGCTCTTGAATCATTAGAAAACATGACCCAAAATGCAGCTAATTCAGGATTAGAATTTCATTTCGGAAAAGCTATTATGGCTAATTCATTTCATGCCCATCGTTTACTGCATTTAGCCAAAGAACATCAACTAGGTAATGAGCTTAAAGAACTGCTCTTTAAAGCCTATCTAACAGACGGAAAAGATGTAAATAACAAACACACCTTAACCAAACTGGCAATACAAGTAGGACTTGATGAAAAAACCGTTACGGAAGTTTTAAACTCAGATGCCTTTGCTGATAAAGTACAAGAAGATATCACAATGGCACAAAAAATAGGAATTCAAGGTGTCCCATTTTTT
Source organism: Flavobacterium plantiphilum (assembly GCF_046000495.1). Lineage (NCBI taxonomy): Bacteria > Pseudomonadati > Bacteroidota > Flavobacteriia > Flavobacteriales > Flavobacteriaceae > Flavobacterium > Flavobacterium plantiphilum. The sequence goes on along the minus strand of NZ_JBELQA010000005.1, from coordinate 5,715 downwards.
GTATTCGATAATGAATATGCAATTTCAGGTGCACAACACGAAGAGACATTTGTAAAAACATTAGAAAAAGTTTGGGAAGAAGGTCAATTTGAATCAAAAATTACTATCTTGAACACTCCTGATGCCGACAGCTGTGGCATAGATGGATGCAATTAAATTGATTAAAATGAGTGCTATAAATAATGAAAAAACAATTCGTTGGGGAATCATCGGATGTGGAAATGTAACCGAAAAGAAAAGTGGACCTGCTTACCAAAAAACGACGGGATTTGAAATTGTTGCCGTAATGCGCAGAGATGACGATAAAGCAGCTGATTATGCTAAGAGACATAACATCAAAAAGTATTATTCGGATGCTGACGCTTTGATTAATGATCCTGAAGTCGATGCCGTTTATATTGCTACTCCACCCGATTCGCATAAATTATACGGCTTAAAAGTAGCCGAAGCAGGAAAAATATGTTGCATTGAAAAACCATTGGCGCCAAGCTACGAAGACAGCAAAGCCATATCTGAAGCCTTTGAAAGCAAAAACATTCCTCTTTTTACAGCTTATTACAGACGTTCTTTACCTCGTTTTAAGCAAATTAAAAAATGGCTGGATGCTAACAGCATTGGGCAGATCAGACATATTAACTGGCATTTAAGCAAGCCCGCTTCACCACAGGATTTATCAGGTTTGTACAATTGGCGTACGGATGCTAAAGTGGCCAAAGGAGGTTATTTTGATGATCTAGCCAGTCATGGGCTGGATTTATTCAACTATCTTCTGGGGGATATTAAAGAAGTTTCAGGTATGAGTTTAAATCAACAAAATTTATATTCAGCCAAAGATGCTCTTGTAGCCTGCTGGATTCATGAAAATGGCATTACAGGAACCGGAAGCTGGAACTTTGGTACGGCAACCAGAGAAGATAAAGTCTTTATTTATGGAAGTCAGGGAACAATTGAATTTTCTATTTTCGATGAGCATCCTGTAATCCTGACTAATGAAAACGGAATCCTTCCAATGGTTATCGACCATCCGGAAAATGTTCAGCTTCATCATGTGGAAGATATGAGAGAGCAGCTGTTTGGAACCGAAAGGCATCCCTCAACTGGAAAAACAGCAACGCATACCAGTTGGGTCATGGATAGAATTACAGGTACATTATAAATAAAAAAAAGCTTCATAATTGAAGCTTTCTTTTTAACTACACAAACTAATTAATTACTAACAAATAGCAAAATTTCTAACCACAATTTGATTATCATAATTCGTGCCAAAAAATGTTTTTAGTCGTTTTAATTTTAAATATTTTACAAAACAGGCTTAACAATCTCTGAAATCGGATCCGTCATAATCGTTGCTGAATCGTCTAAAACTAAAACTTCATATTTTATAATTTTAGATGGAGACTCTTCAACTAAGTAATAAATGCCTTTATCAAAGTTATTTAAATCATAACTTCTGACAATTTTCCCATTCACCATCAGACTTTCATAATGGATTAATTTTTCATCAGCATTATAAATACTTATTCTAACCTGATCTGTATCGTTTAAACCAAATGAAATCATCTTTTCCTGGCGAAATTCATTGCGTGCTGAAAAATTGATCGCCACCGCATACACATTCATAGCTATTAAAACTATTCCTGTTACCAAACTGATTTTTAAAATCTTTTTCATAATACCTACTTTTAAGATTTATACTCATTTAATAATGTAAAGTTATTATAAGCAGACTCTACAAAAAGACAGTAGATTTTCCAGTTGCTATGTTATTTTACCATCTACTAAAACGTTATCGCTTGGTTTAGTTAATATTACATATTTTTTTGTTAATTTAGTATAGCCAACCAAATTGAAAAAAAAATGAAATCAACCTTACCAACACTCAAAATTATTGAGCCCTCTTTTGGCAGCTCTTTTACATTGACAAAATATAATATCAATTATAACTCTCATTTTTGGCATTATCATCCGGAAATTGAATTAATTTATGTAAATGGTGGAGCGGGAAAACGCCAGGTAGGAAGCCACATTTCCTATTATACCAATGGTGATCTGACCTTAATAGGGAGTAATCTACCCCATTGCGGTTTTACTGATGAACTAACAGGAAATAAAAACGAAATTGTTATCCAAATGAAACCTGAATTTTTAGGAGAACATTTTTTTGAGATTCCGGAAATGGTAAACATCAAAAACCTATTACAGCAAGCTAAGTCAGGAATTACTTTTGGTGGAAAAACTAAAAGAAAAATCGGGAAGAAAATTGGAAAAATGGAAGATAAAACTCCTTTTGAACGCTTATTAAGTCTCATCGAAATCTTGAATGAATTAGAATTAGCAACGGAAGATGCAACTGTTTTAAACGCCGAAGGTTTCCGTATGGAAATGCATGTTCAGGACAATGAAAGAATCAATTCTATTTTCAATTATGTAAAAGATCATTTTAAAGAACCAATTCGTTTAGAAGAAATTGCAGAGAAAGTGAGTATGACCGTACCTTCATTCTGTCGTTATTTTAAGAAAATAACCCATAAAACTTTTACCAAATTTGTTAATGATTACAGATTAGTGCATGCCTGTAAATTATTAGCCGAAAAACCCATCAGCATTTCGTCCATAGCTTTTGAAAGTGGCTTTAATAATTTTAGTCATTTTAACAAATCTTTCAAAGAGTTCACCGGTAAAAATGCTTCGGAATACCGGCATGAATTAAAATCATTTTTAGAGTAAAACAAAAAAAGACTCCTAAAAAGGAGTCTTTTACTACTAACCTAACCAAAGTTAATTATTTAACCGCAACCGTTTTGTACACTTCTGAATAAGGATCTGACATAATTGTTGCAGTTTTATTAGCAACAATAATTTCATACTTCACAACTTTCGTTTTTGACTCAGCCACCAGATAATAAATCCCGTCAGCTAAAGGATTCAAATCGTATGTTTTAACGATTTTGTCATTTGATTTAAGAGGATTCAAATTCAATGTGTACAATTTTTCTGTATGCAACAACTGATCATTTGAATCATAAAGAGATACATTAGCTTTATTTACATCATTCAAGGCAAATGTTACCATTTTCTTTGGATTTGCTTTTTCAACTTTAGGAAATCTAACATCAGTTGCACGAGTATTTATAGCGATTAAAACAACTATTAATACTAAACTTAGTTTTAAAATCTTTTTCATAATTAGAAATTTTAGATTTATATTTCTTTTAACTGGTACAAAGATAGTTTTCGAATACAGATTTAAACTACAGTAGTTTTTCATATTTATATGCTATATTACCTTTTACGAAAACGTTTTAGTTAAAATATAACAATATAGCACAGTTAATAGGTAAAATAGCATAGTTATTTAGTATCCGGATAACTTTCTCATCATTTTAAATAAAATAAAAATCATTATCAAATTCTAAAAAATTAACTTTATAACAGTATTTAACAACAGTGCTATTGCGTAATTTTGTATTATGTATGCTTTAGTCGATTGTAATAATTTCTACGCCTCCTGCGAACGTGTTTTCCAACCGGAACTCAATGGTAAAGCCATTGCGATATTATCTAACAATGACGGCTGTGTAATATCCAGAAGCTATGAAGCGAAAGCCGCCGGCATCCCTATGGCTGCTCCGGCATTTAAGATTAAAGATTTAGTCAAAGAAAAGAATGTAAAACTCTTTTCATCAAATTATGCACTTTATGGTGATTTAAGCCGCCGTGTCATGGCCATTCTCAATCAATTTACACCTAATATTGAAATTTATAGTATCGATGAGGCCTTTCTAAACTTCGACGGATTAAATATTACGGATTATCATGACTACGGTCTACAGATGAAAAATCGTGTCCGAAAATGGATTGGAATCCCAATATGCATCGGATTAGCAGAAACCAAAGCCTTATCTAAAGTAGCCAACAAAATTGCAAAAGAATTTCAGGATAGAACCCAAGGTGTCTATGTTATCGATTCGGAAGAAAAACGCATCAAAGCTTTAAAATGGACTAAAATTGAAGATGTCTGGGGTATCGGATATAGAATGTATAAAAAAGCAAAAATAAGAAACATTAATACAGCCCTGGATTTCATACAACCAGAACATGAAACGTGGATAAGAAGAGAAATGGGCGTTGTTGGGCTTCGTTTAAAAGCCGAATTGGAAGGAAAATCAGTATTAGATTTAGAACCGGTTGTCCAACAAAAGAAAAGTATTGCTATAACCAGGAGCTTTCCCAAACAAATCTCCGATTTTGACTTACTTCGGGAACGTATAACCACTTTTGCAGCTGTATGTGCAGAGAAATTACGCAAACAGCAATCATGCTGTCATACCATAATAGTAATGCTTGTTATTGACAAACATACTTTAAAAACATCGAAATATTATTTTAACAAAGCTATCACTTTACCTTATGCGACAAATTCTACTTTAACAATCTCAAATACCGCTATTGAATTATTTAAGCAGTTACATCAGGGAAATGAACATTTGAAATTTAAAAAAGCAGGTGTAATTGTTAGTGAACTTATTGGAGAAAGCCAAAAGCAATTCCAACTTTTCGAAGAAGAAAATCCCAAACATTTAGCATTAATGAGAGTGATAGATCATCTCAATGCTAAAATTGGTGATACCAAAATAAAACTGGCAAGCCAAAATATAAAAGTGACCTGGGACATGAATCAAAAACTTTTATCTAAAAAGTATACCACTAAATTCGACCAGATCCTTGAAATACGATGCGAATGAAAAAGAATAAAAAACTCTGTTTCTATAAACCGAATTATAAAAGTGAAGTGCGGATTCCTTTTATTCCTGATGGTGTATCAGCAGGGTTTCCTTCACCAGCTGCTGATTTTATGGAAAATAATATTGATTTAAATAAAGAACTGAGTGAAAATCCACTAGCAACTTTTTACATTAAGGTCAAAGGAAATTCAATGATTGATGCAGGAATTGAAGATCAGGATGTACTCATTGTCGATCGAAGTATTGAACCACGGGATAATAAAATTGCGATTTGTTTTATTGATGGAGAATTTACAGTAAAACGTATTAAACTACAGAAAGATTGCCTTTATTTAATGCCTGAAAATAGCAATTATAGTCCTGTAAAAGTCTCCGAAGAGAATGAATTTATAATTTGGGGAATTGTAACTTATGTGATAAAAAAAATATAAAAATCAATCTTACTCTGAATTTTCCCTTTTATAATATTCTTTACAAAAATAGTCCAAAACAAAAAATCCCGTTTCTATCGAAACAGGGTTTATAGAATGAAACAAGTTCAGATTAAAGAAAGGCGACGAACCGAGCCGTTAGGCGAACAGGTCGTACCTATAAAAAAAAGAGCCCCAACCTTTTCAGGTTGGGGCTCAATAAAGAAAGGCGACGACATACTCTCCCACAAAACTGCAGTACCATCTGCGCAGGCGGGCTTAACTACTCTGTTCGGGATGGGAAGAGGTGAGCCCCGCCGCAATAACCACCTTAAGAAGTTATAATTGCTTTGGGCAATCTTTTTTAATTAATAATTAACAATTGATAATTCATAATTAAAAACAATATCTTAACATACTGAGATAAAGAAAGTATTTTTAGTATTAGAAAGTTTCTCCCCCACACCCTAGTGTGGGGAAAAGTTTGTACATAAGCTTACAGGTTATTAGTACTACTCGACTATGACATTACTGCCTTTACATCTATAGCCTATCAACGT